>JBMOIC010000024.1:0-36142 GCA_049317525.1 Bacteroidota bacterium
TAACTGCTGGTAATGGTAATACAACTATCGGTAATACAACTGGTGCTCTTACATTAACAGGTAATACAATAACCATCAATGGCTCTCCAAATATTAGTAATAATCTTACTGTTGGTGCAAATCTAAGTGCAGGTAATACTAGTGTTGGAACATTACAAGCCGGTAATGCTACATTTACTGGTACTGCATCAATACAAAGTACTTTAGACATGACTGCTGATCCAATTGAAAATATTGGTAATGTTGGTACAGACTTCCTAAATACAGGTGGTTTGAATTTAGCAGGTACTTTAACAGTAAGTAATGCAGCTTCCGCACAAAGTATTAGTGTAACAAATGGTACTTCCACATTCGAAACTACAGCTACTACAGGTATTGCTTTATCAGCAATTGCTAATACCTCAACAAGTGGTGGAGCTTTATATGCAGTAGTTAATCATGCAAATGCAACGGCTGCTGAATTTA
The DNA here is from genome assembly GCA_049317525.1 of Bacteroidota bacterium. Taxonomy (GTDB): domain Bacteria; phylum Bacteroidota; class Ignavibacteria; order Kapaibacteriales; family UBA961; genus UBA961. The sequence goes on from JBMOIC010000024.1 coordinate 466, forward strand.
AAAATACTACAACTAGTGGTGTTGCTGTAAGAGTATCCGAAGGTTCTTTATACTTAGAATCTGGCTCTAGACTAAAAGGTGAAATTGTTACAGTAAATGCAAATAACCTAATAGATGGAAATGCTTTAGTGTATAATTACACTGCTGCAGCTGGTACATTAAATGCCGCTACTTTTAGTGCTGGAACAGCAGGTACAATTATATATGTAGTTTGTGATAATGATCAAGCTGGTTATACTCTTGCTGCAAATCAAGTAGCAGTATTTGTTTACTCTGGTGGTGCTTGGAGAGTAGTTACTCAATAATCTAACAAACATTCCAAAAAAGGCCACTTCGGTGGCCTTTTTTTTTATATGCCAAGTTGTACAGATAATGTACATCGTAAAAAAACATATTTATATATTACAGTAAATAATGACAAACTGATTGTGTTCTATGAAGATATATAGGTTTATAATAGTATGTCTAATTGCACTGCAATTCTATATACTGCAATCTCAGACTATTGATGTATCACAATGGACTATAGAGACATCGCTCTATTCAACAAATACAGCTTTGTTTATCCCATCCACGAAATCTATATGCATAGGTACTAGTGGTGGTTTAATTATAAAAAATGCTAATGATTCAGTTTCTATTTATAGGACTAATAATGGATTGCTTAGCTCTGATATATCTGCATTGGGATATGATTCCGTAAAAAAACAATTATGGGTAGGCGCATCCGATGGAAGTATAGATATTCTAGATTTTACTTCTCAATCGTGGAAACATATAACAGATATTAAAAGCACTAATTCTCTACCTAAAAAGAGGATTAGATGCTTTTTATTTACTTCAAATGCCATTTTTATAGGTGGAGATTTTGGTCTTATTTCTTATGACCAAAATTATGCTCCAGGAGACTATGTAGAAATAATCGGATCTATTACTCAAGGAACTGCAATTACATCATTACAAAAAATAAAAGATACATTGTGGGTTACAACAGAAAAAGGCGCTGGTAAAATATGGATGGGTGTCACTTCTATGAGGGAATCTGAAAAATGGACAGTATATACCAAAAATGGCTTGGCAGACTCTTCATTAATTGGCTCAATAGTAAAAGATGATATACTCTATATAGCAACTGTAAAAGGTATCAGTAATTATCAAAATGGAGTATGTACATTAATTGATACCAAAGGAAATCAAAAAATTAATAGTATTAGCTTGCAGGGGAATCGTGTAGTTTATGGAGATGATATTCAATTATATGCTCTTGATGATAATCAAGTAATTCCAGGTTCGAACAATCATGGTATACTAACTGGACATAGCTCTAGTTCGGATAGTACTTCAATTTTATATCTGAAGTCTGGTGGAATTATTATTCTAAAAAACAGTATTTCAGAAAAATATATTCCCAATTCGCCAAAGTCAAATCTCTTCCTATTCTTAGCCATTAGTTCTAATGGTTATCTGTGGTCGGGAGCCCAAGATGACAGACCCCAAGGGTTTTACACATTTGGGGATAATATGTGGAAAAACTATTCTAATACAACCAATCCCGACTTTGCTTTTAATGGTTTTCACAAAGCTAGCGCAATGAGTGATGGCAGTATATGGTTAAGCAATTGGGGTGGTGGAATTGTTCAAGCTAAACCTAATTCAGATACAAGTTTTACTTATACTGTGTATAATACTACAAATTCTCCATTATTGGGTATTGGAGGCGGTGGTTATGTAGTTACAGGCAAGGCAGCCGAAGATAGAAATGGAACAGTTTGGTTTCCAAATTATGATGATGCAGGAGAAATTGGACCTGTCTTAATTTATAAAAAGAAGGACGGAACATTTGGCTCTTATAAAAATGCATATAATCCTATTGAAAGAAAATATTCGGTTTGTGCCATTGATAATAATTCTACAAAATGGTTAGGCAGCAGAAATGGTTTAGGACTTCTATATTTTAATGATAAAAACACTGCAGATGTAAACGATGATATATGGAATAAACTAACTACAAGCAATTCTAATATTTTGGATGATATCATCAAAGTTATAGCAAAAGATAATAATGGTGTATTGTGGATTGGGTCTTCTGGTGGATTAAATGCAATCTATAATCCATCAATTATACTACAAGGAAAAAATCCATCAATTGTTAAAGTATCTGTTATTTCAAGCTTAAATGTAAATGATATTGCAATAGATGCAGTTAATAATAAATGGATAGCCACTACAAATGGAGTCTATGTACTGAATGAAGATGGCACAGAAATCCTAAAAACGATTAATATGACCAATGCACCCTTAGAAACTAATGATATCAAAGCACTTGCATTAGATAATGCATCAGGAAAAGTATATATAGGTACAGAATTAGGATTATTAATCGGACAAACAACCATTATCAATCCAGAAACTGACTATTCATCATTAACTTGCTATCCGCAACCTTTTGACCCAAATACTGGTAATACACTATTAATTAAAGGATTAGCACCAGAAAGCGCAGTACATATAGTAACTCCTTCTGGAATGCCAATTACATCATTGTATACTAAAAGTGGCTTAATTAATTGGGATGGTAAAGATGATTCTGGAAATATAGTGCCTCAAGGAGTATATATAATTTTAACTCAATCAGGAACTACAGACAAAGCAGGGTTTGTAAAATGCACTATTAAGTATAGATAATATTGCATGAAAAAAAAATGTAAATTGTTAATGCTTTTTAGAAAAAAGATACATTTTCTTGATTAACACTTCTTTTCCTGCTATCAACAGCATGTTAAAAAAACCATCCTATATTCTCCTGATAAGTGTCATTATATGTAGTATTTTTATTCAAAAAAACAATATACAAGCACAAAATCAAGATACAATTCGAATACCTAGCGATATATCTTATGGTGTATATTCTGGGATTGGACCAGGATTTCATTCAGGTGGTTTTAGTAAGTTTCAGGGAATACCAAGCTGTTGTCCAATATATGATGCAATATCAGCTTTAGGAAGTAGTACGGGATTGCTAATTAATAAGCGATTGAATACCAATTCTTATCTTAGTTTTAGAAGTGGTATTAATGGAATGGGGGCAGATTTTAACTCACAACAATTACAATATGTCAATAATAATGGTAATATAAGTACTGCTACACTAACACATACTTTGGAAACTAGTATTGCTATAGTATCGGGTTCATTATCATATGGTTTGAATGTTAAAGATATATCTATTGATGCAGGTTATTGGATTGGTATACCTATTTCAGCAACTTTTTATCAAAAAGAGACAGTATTTCCTGGAACATTTTTAAATGGCTCTAGGATTAGAAATGAATTTAGTGGGTCAATTCCAGAAGTACCAAGCTTAATACATGGGATACAAGCTGGTATTCATTACTCTTTACCATTAAATAATCAAGGTACTGTATTCTTAAGTCCAGAATTTACAGTATTACAAACTTTGGGCTCTCTATCTGGTACATTAGGTTGGAATACCTTGCAATTAAGAGGCGGAATATCTGTTTTATGGAATAATATTACCCTACAATTGCCTCCACCATTGCCACCTCCGCCACCACCACCAATAAAAATAACTCCTAAACCAATTCCACAATTAACAGTTTCACTAAAGGTCTCAGGTTATATCAATAATCAATTACAACCATTATCTGCCTTAAAAGTAGAAGAAATTGTTCATTATGAAACTCAACCCTTACTTCCATATATTTTCTTTGATGAATTGCAAGCAACTCTACCATCACGTTATAAACAGTTAAGTTCATATCAAGCACAAGTATTTTCAGAACAAGAATTAGTTCCATTACAAACGATAGAGCGTTATTATCATACGATTAATCTAGCTGGTAAAAAGTTAAAAGATAATCCTGCATTATCAATTGAACTTCGAGGATGTGCATCGGGTAGTGGAAATGAAAAAAACAATAAAGAAATAGGTAAACAAAGAAGTGAAACTATTGCTACATATCTTAGAGATATTTGGAATATTTCTCCAAACAGAATACGTATAAGTTCCAGAGAAATTCCAGATAATCCATCGAATAATTCGTATCCAGAAGGCCAAGCCGAAAATAGAAGAGTTGAACTTATCTTAAGCGATCCATCTTCATTCGAAACAATCGTCTTAAATGATACAATAAGAGCAATTAGTCCATCAAAAGTTATAATCGAACCTAAACTAGTTTCTGGACCAAGCATCAGACAATGGCGCATGAGTATTTTTACAGAATCTGGCCAAAATCAATTTGATAGCAATGGTATTTTTCAAATAGAATCAATATTAGAATGGAAACCAGACTTTGCTACGCTTCCAAGAACAAAAGATTCTTTAATCTTTAGATTTAATGTCATAGACTCTCTTAGTAGAAGTATGAGTGCATATTGGAATATACCATATGACTATATTTCTGCCAGAATCAGTAGAAATACATTGCAAAAAGGGACAAAGCAATTAAAAACATATTCTTTAATTCTATTTGATTTTGATAAAGCATATTTAGACCCAAGAAATGCAAGGCTACTCACTAATATCATTAAAGAAATACCTGAAGATGCTACAATTTCAATTATTGGTGCAACAGATATTTTTGGTAATGAAGACAGAAACAGACAATTAGCTCAAGAAAGAGCTAATACTGTTGGCAATACCATCGGACTTAAAACCACATCCATTAAGGGAATTCCAGGATATCAAAAATATCCTAATGATGTACCAGAAGGCAGATTTTATAATAGAACAGTAGAAATTATAGTAGAAACCGGCGGTAATTAAACCTATAAATCTTCAGAATATCTAAACACCATATTATATATTATGGATCTCTTTATGAAATTATTATATGCTGTATTGTGTGTATGCTTAAGCGCACAAATGTATTCCCAAACCTATGATTTTTCATTGGTAGATAAAATACTTCAAGATTCATTGCAAAATATATCTGGTATCGGTGGTGGTTGCGCGCTTATTCTTATGAAAGACGGAAAAGAAATCTATTCTAAATCATTTTCTTTACCCGGAAAATCATATACAGTAAATAAAATTGTTCCAATTGCATCATCTTCTAAATGGCTTGCTTGTGGTGTGGTAATGGGTTTATTGCAAGATGGTTTGTGGACATTAGAAGATTCGGCAGGAAAATACTTACCATATATTGATGGCGATAAAGCAAGGATGACAATCAGACAATTGTTTTCTATGACAAGTGGGATAAAAGAAGATGGAAATGGGGTTGAAGATAGTATTCTGAGAAATAATGATATTAGTTTAGATTCTGCAGTAAAGCAAATACTAGCTTTACCTTTGGCAACTAAACCAGGTGCAAGCATGGCCTATGGCGGAAGGGGAATGCATATTGCAGGAAGATGTGCAGAAATTGCATCAGGAATTCCTTTAGAAACAGGTCAGGCATGGAATAGCTTATTTAGTAAATATGTGAGTACACCTTTAGGATTAAAAGTTACACAGTTTTTACCTGGCAAAAATCCAGGAATTGCAGGAAGTGTTGCTTCTAATGCTAAAGAGTATTCTGTTTATCTTCAGATGATCATAAATAATGGAAAGCACGCAGATAAGCAGATAATTAGTAAAGAAATTATTTCAGAAATGAAAAAAGATCAAACATTTGGAGCGCCAATACTCTATTCTCCATTTGCTTTATGGAAAATTCTGAATCCAAGTTTAGATCTTGATGGAAAAGCTAGATATGCTTTAGGACATTGGAGAGAAAAAGTTGATTACTCAACTGATGAAGTATTAGAATCAAGTTCTCTTGGCGCATTTGGTTTTGCACCATGGATAGATTGGAAAAGAAATCTTACAGGTGTGTTTTCTGTCTGGAGCGAAGGAAGAGTTACAGTACCAACATATATCACACTAAAAAAAGCTATACGAAATAGTATCGATGGAATTTCAAGTATACAGAATGATAGCGAATCTACTATGATGGTTCAGATGAATAATACAGTGATATTTTCAGAAAAAGTTCAATCATTTACTGTGTATTCATTATCAGGAACTGTGGTTCAACAATCTCAATCAATGGAAGAATGGGATTATACAGGATTATCTAATGGATTATATATGATTGATATGATATCCAAAGATCAACAACATCATATACAAAAATTGACAATTATCCATTAATAAAGATCTATCACAAAGGGATAAGAATAGAGCGTAAAAGGACTTTTTATAATTGCTGTATAAAACCCTACGGGATATGAAAGTTTGTGTAAGACAATAGATTCTGATGCAGAAGAAACATGCTTCCATGAGAACTGTTCTATCAATTCACCTTTAATATTATACAGTTGAAGGCTATGTGGCCCATCATCTAAGCTTTTAATATCAAATATTAATCTATCTGCATAACTTGATTGCTGTATCGTAAAACTATTATTATTCTGAAATAGTAAACGGGCACCACCTTCTCTGCATATATCTGTGATTGTACAAGATCCAGGAATATAAGATATATCCAATGGCAAGATATTACCTTGTCGGTCTTCCCAATGGATTGAATCTATAATGAGAACTGTATTTGTATCATTACCCAATACAGCAAGAGTATATAAAGTAAAAAGAGTATCAATACATTGAGGACTATACAAACCTTTTGCTATAATAGAAAATCGATTATCTGAAAAATTATGAGAAATGCTAGCATTCGATGCTGATAAAGGATATAGAATAGTAGAAGGAAAGTGAAGATAAGCAGTATAGCTATACAGTGAAGGGTCAAAAGTAGTAAAATTTACAGCTGGAATTACTAAAGCAGGAAAGGAAACTGTGTCTAATAACTTTGCAGTTTTATCCGGAAATTGAATAATTGCATTGCATGTATCTACAATTATGATAACAGAATCATTATCTATATTTCCTAAAGTATCTTTTACTTCAACATAATATATAGTTGTCGTTTTTGGGAAGGCCCAAGGCCGAGCAATTGTATCATTTGATAAGCCAATAGAAGGCAGCCATTTATAAGAAAATGGAGCTCTACCAAAAGCATTTTGGCCTATCTGCACTTTTTTTCCAAAACAGATAGTAGTGTCTTGTCCAGCATTGGCAATCAAGCCATTTGAATGGCCAAAAGAGACAATATCATGATTAGCATAAGAACCACCAGTTGAAGAAGTAAATCCTAGCCAAGCAGTTCCATTATCTAATTGTAATAAAGAATCAACATTCACATATGCTTTAATTTTGGGTATAGACATATCATCAAGAAAAACACTAAAGATCTTTTGTACATATTCTATTCTTAAGATATGTGGATTTCCATCTTCCATTGTGGGTATGGTAGAAGCCATACCTAGAGAATAGATATGATTTTCACTAATAGGATTTTTGCCATTACTTTGAATGCTTATATGATTATCATTGGGGTCATTTCTTTCTGGATTATAATATGTGTCAAATTCAATAGCTAAGGAATTAGGTATAGAAGAATATCCAATACCACCACCATATTGTCCAATACTAAATGCACTTGTATTCTGAATAACAAATGCAATTCCATCTGCGCCAGAAAAATCCGAATTAGTTATGTGGAAACCAATTTCAATGGCAAAATCATTGGCAACATTTTTTTTATCTTTTAGCCAAATACCACCACCTTGAAAATTCTTAGCTTCTGTAAGTCTGATTCTTTTATTAAATAATTGCGCAGTTCCAACAAAGTTGAACATTGTAGAATCTGTAAATTCTTGTAAAAAAATGTCTTTTTGAGCATAAAGAGTAGGTTCTGTAGAAAAACAGAATAGACAGAGCATTAAAATGAACAGATTTTTCATGGTTTTACTATTGGATTTTTCACAAAAATATTTACTGTCCGCCAATAAAGACGTCCTTCGGGTAATTCATGAACATCTTGTTCTCCATATCCTACAATATCTGTTAAGGGATTAATCGAATATATATCAGATGTAATATCTAATGCTTTGTATACCGCTAAAGCACGATTATAGGATAATGTTTTATTATGATGATATACTCCTACTCTATCGGTAAAACCTGCAATCGATATACTTGCTCCTGGATTTAACTCCGATTTAATCATAGAAATAATCCTTTTATTGTTCTGCTCTATCGTAGAAGCATTAAAAGGAAATAAAACCAAACTATATTCATTATACATCGTATCATTATGCTTATGTTCTATTTGGGTAATCCTTTTAATTGGAATACTTAAGCTAGTTTTACATTTCACTTGCTGTGCATCATACATTGTTAAAGTATTTATCAAATTGTCATCTTTTTGCTTAGATAATTGAGTAGCTATTCCAGACAAATGAGCTTTAAAATGTGCAATATTTCCAGAGATAGTTTGCTGTATTAATTGTCCATTTTCGGTTTTGATTTCTATATTTCTATTGATGATAGAGTCTCCATTTTGCTCTGGAAAAGAATAAAGAATAGACTCAGGATTGATAGTCACAATTTTCGCAGAAATATGCACTGGCTCTAATATTGAAAAATTATCTGAAGAGATTTCTACTCGTCTATTTTCTTGCTGAGCATCTGTAATATCTTGTTCATACCCTGCATGTGAAACAGAAGCATTATTTGGCAAATTCCTTGCAGATATTGAGCATCGTTCTAAAGGAATATGCCATATGGTATGCAGATATAATCTTACTTGTTCTGCCCTTTTTCTAGATACATCAATATTATTTTTTTCATTTCCTTTATGTGCATTACATCCAGTAAGAGTTATTGTAGCCATTGGATTTTTTAGTAATCGATAACCTATAATATCTAATAAAGACCAATATACTTCTAATTTAGATTGAGAAGTCAATCCATTAATATCAAAAGTTGATGCTTCATGTTCTTGTAATAATCTATATCTAGACGGAATTGTATATGAATCTTCATCAAAAAAAACAAATGGAAGCAATGGTTGAAGTCTATTGATTTCTGTTTCTTTAATTGTGATTGTGCTTATATCAAATTGTTTACCAGAAGAGTCAATTCCTTTTATAAAAGCATCGCAGGCAGGAATGATTGGTTTAGATATGATAGGAGTTTGTTTTTTAATATCATATTGAGATTGTGAATCAATCTTTTTCTCATTATGAAAAGTAATAGCGCAACCAAATCGCCAAGCAAGTATATTCCATTGATAGTTGTTAATACTTGGAATGATATTATAAGAAGCTAAGAATTCTGGTGATAGCATGATAGTCTTAGCTGAATTTGCTGCAAAAGTATAGTGAAACCCAGCGCTTGGAGCAAAAGCAATGGTTTGAGCATTGGGAATATTACCTGCATATACATTTCTAATAGTAGAGCCATTATTCCACATACCTATAGTAGTAGGTTGTAATAATTCTTCTTGTTGATAATATGAACTCTTATAGATATAATCAGCCCTTGCCCCTAAGCTAGCTTGTAATGATGTAAATAATGGAATAATATATAGGCATTCAATACCCACAGATCGAATTGTATTTTGGATAGAATGTCCAATTTCGACATCCACGATTGAGCCACCGATTCCACCCTTGGTGAATTCTGAATAGCGTAAAGTTCCATCCCACATGGTAAAAGATGGCCTTAAAACGATAGTATTACTTAATGGAAGATGAGCTCCAAATGTTCCGGCAAAACTTTCATTTATCCCTGATGAAAATCTGGGACAACAATTTGGAATATTGGGCAAAGAGGCAAAATTAGCTATATGTTGATTGACATGAATATCCCCAAAGAAACCCCAATTTCCTTTAGTAATCAATTGCTCACTCTGTTGTGCCCATGATATTCTCATCATAGAAAAAAAACAAAAAACAGAGATGAGAACAGTTGTATACATGTAATTATATCATTGTTGCTAAGGCTTACGATTTATTCCCACTCAATTGTTGCGGGAGGTTTACTAGAAATATCATATGTAACACGATTGATACCACGTACTTCATTGATAATTCGATTGCTTATAATTGCTAAAGTAGAATAAGGCATCGGGAACCAATCAGCCGTCATGCCATCTACACTTGTAACAGCCCTTAAAGCGCAGGTATTTTCATATGTTCTTTCATCACCCATAACACCAACACTTCGAACTGGTAATAGAACAGCAAAAGCTTGCCAAATATCATCATAAAGGCCAGCATTTCGAATTTCTTCAAGATAAATTTCATCAGCTTTTCTTAGGATATCAAGAGATTGATTGGTGATTTCTCCTAAAACACGAATTGCTAGTCCAGGGCCAGGGAAAGGATGTCTATTAACAAACCAATCTGGGACACCTAATGCTCTTCCAATTGCTCTTACTTCATCTTTAAATAATTCGCGGAATGGTTCTATTAATTCAAGATTCATATGCTCTGGTAGGCCTCCAACATTATGATGAGACTTAATAGTGACAGAGGGTCCTTTAACACTAACAGATTCTATAACATCTGGATACAGAGTTCCTTGTGCTAAAAACTTAGCATTACCAAATGTTTTAGCTTCTTTCTCGAAAACATCTATAAAAGTAGCGCCAATAATTTTTCTTTTTTGCTCGGGATCGCTTATGCCTTTTAGTCTTCCTAAAAACAAATCGGAAGCATCAACAATATCAATGCTCATTGAAAAATGTTTAGCAAATAAATCTTTCAAAGTATTGCTTTCATTATTTCTCATTAGGCCCGAATCAACATGAATGCAATGTAATTGATCGCCAATTGCTTTATGAAGTAAAACTGCTGCAACAGTAGAATCAACCCCACCAGACAGTGCACAAATAACGCCCCCAGAGCCAACTTTTTCTTTGATAGACTTTAATTTAGATTCGATAACATTATCTGCACTCCATTCTGCATCGCATCCGCAAATCTTATGAACAAAATTACTGAGCATGATTTTTCCATCATCTGTATGATGAACTTCTGGATGAAATTGAACTCCACGAATATTTCTATGGCTATTTCTAATAGCACAAATTGGTGCATTCTCTGTATGAGCAATAATTTCAAAACCATCTGGTAAAGTAGTTAAAGAATCTCCATGGCTCATCCATACAATAGAATGATCTGTAATACCTTCGAATAATGGATCAATAGTACTAATATGAAGTTCAGCTCTACCAAATTCTCTTTTTGAAGATCTATTAACGCTCCCACCATTCATAAATGCAGTTAATTGTAAGCCATAGCAAATTCCTAAAACAGGAATGGAATTCTGTTCTGCAAAAGTAAAAAGGTCGAAATGAGGAATTGGCGCATCATCAGCATATACACTAGATGGGCCTCCAGACAATATAATTCCTTTAGGCTGTAAAGAAAGCAGAGTATCCTGCTGAATAGTATATGGATGGATTTCGCAATAAACACCTGATTCTCTAATTCGACGAGCAATAAGCTGAGTAACCTGAGAACCAAAATCTAGAATGATAATTGTTTGCATTAAAAGATACTTAATGATGAATAGTGAAGTGCAAAAATACGAAGATTGAATATAGAAGCATTCAGATTAACAAATCGAGAGATAAATGATATTGATTTTATTAGAAAGAAAACAAAAACGGCATGAAAAATGAAGAAAATATTATAGATTATTGATATTATAGTAAATAATCCCGTGTAGTTCACAGATAATTTGCTGAATTTCGTAGAAATAAGAAAGTAAAGGAGTTAACCTTGAAAATATTACCTGTCGTAAAACCATTAAAGTTAACAAATGATGGCACCTTGGAAATTGTATTCCTTGGGGTGGGCGGAGCATTTTCTCAGACGCTTTTTAATACGAACTTTATCATCATTAAAGGCGATGCTCATGTATTAGTTGACTTTGGCACAACAGGTCCATTTGCTTTAGCTGCATCAACAGGATTAACACTAAGCGATATTTCAGCAATTTTACCTACGCATAGTCATTGCGATCATATCGGTGGTATAGAATCACTTGCATTGTGGAATCGCTATGTATCAATACCACACATAGGGAAGCCAAAATTATCAATGATCATTTCTGAAGAATATCAAGAAATTCTGTGGAATAATTCATTACGTGGTGGCATGGAGCAAAATGAAATGAGTAGCGAAGGTAATGCTTTATCATTCGAAGATTATTTTACTATTTTTCGTCCAACATATTTAGAAAGAGAACCTCGTTTACGATTAGAAATAAATTGGCAGGGAATTCATATAGAATTATTCGGTACTAATCATGTGCCCGAGCAAGCATCAAGTGCTTCGAGTGCTTTTATCACCCATGGTTTATATATAGATAATAAAGTATTCTTTTCAGGTGATACAAAATTTGATAAGGAACTTATTGATATGTATGCTGATAAATCAGAAATAATGTTTCATGATACATCATTTTTCCCTAATCCAGTTCATGCCTCATTGCAAGATTTATTGAGCTTGCCACAAGAAATTAAACAAAAGTTGATGTTAGTTCATTATGGTGATAATTGGCAACAGCAAAATGTCCAAGATTTTGCAGGTTTAGCCCAACAAGGATTTCGCTATATATTTGATTAATGCGTTTGTTGTTCCATTAATTTAGATAGCAAATCACTACTGAATACACTTTGCATTGAAATTTCTACTTCATGGTCTGTACTCATCAATTTCTTTAATTGCTCTTTATTCCAAACTAAACATCTAGTATCATCTATTGTTGTTACAGTAGCAGTAGTTTCATTCCCAGATAAAAAGCTCATTTCCCCAATAAAATTTCCATTTCTTACAAAGCCAACTTCTTTATTATTAATAACCACTTTGCATAATCCATCTGAAATTAACGCTAATTGTTCTACATGAGTATGTTGCTGAATAAGAATATAGTCTTTAGGTAATTCTTGCCAAGAAGCAATAGACAATAATTTTTTGAAAGCATTGGCAGGCATTGACTTAAATACTTTATTATGAATAGCTTGCTCTTCATCTGTAAACTTTAAATTCCTTCTTTCTCTATATAGCATCGTAAATTGCCAACCATTTACAAGAATATAAAAAGAACACCAAACAATTTCTGCCCATTCTGGACTATGCAAATCACGGAAATGATACCCTGTCTCTATTGACATCCCAACGATAATTAAAATTCTTAACCAAAGAATATCTTTTACTATGAATCCATATAAATAGATAAGATTAGGAATACTAGTACCTAAAATATCAATCATCGATACATTTGCTGGAAGTGATAACCAAGAAAACATTGGATTTTTTACAATTAAGAGTAATTAAAAAAACATACTAAAAGCAAATATGCATATTTGAAAAAATATCAAGCAAAATAAATGCATTAATACTTCATTATTGATTAATAATCTTTAGTCTATATCAATAAAAGATAACTTGTACTTTCTATTGTGATTATTAAAATTTTTACAGTAATTTACACTAGTTCAGTGAATGTAACTATTTAATATATATTAGCTTTCATCACATTTATCAGTACTATTTTGAAATCTAAAACATTCATACTTAGTGTTATTTGTTTGTTTTTTATACTGTGTCAAACACAAGCCCATTCATCTTATTGCTTGATATATCCAGTAAGTTTGAAAGATAGATGCACTATGGCTGATGTGATTGTTGAAGGAACTGTTAAAGCAAAAAAATCATATTGGAATACAGATAAAACTATGATTTATTCTGCTTTTACAGTGGCAGTTCAACAAACTTTTAAGGGTTCAACATATACATATATCGATATCATATCTCAAGGTGGAATTGTAGGCGATAGAGCTATCGAGGTCTATCCTGGATTCAATCCCGAAATAGCATCAAAGGGAATATTTTTTGTAAAAATACAATCTCCACATTCTTCTCAATTTATTCAAACCCTACCTTTTGCCGGACCCCAAAGCCATATTCTATACGATAATCAAGGAGTCATTTCTGATCCATTTTTACCGATTCAATCTGTAAATGTAATATTGAAGCAAATATCTTTAATTACTGGCTCTCTCTATAAACAATATATAAAGCCAAGTATACAAGATAAACGAGAAAAAACCTTAGCAGCTTCTATTAGTTCAATTAATCCAACAAATGCGTCTGCTGGGATTGGTACTGTACTTACTATTAATGGATCAGGTTTTGGTACTTCTTATTCGGGAAGTGCAAATGTAGAGTTTAAAAATTCTGATGATGGTGGTAATTCATGGATATCTGCATTAGCATCTAATATTGTTTCTTGGAATGATGCGCAAATTCAAGTTAAAATACCTACTAGGTCCGGAACTGGTGTAGTGAGAGTAACTGCAAAAGATGGTACAACAGCAAATTCCTCGCAAGCATTAACCATTAATTATAATGCTCTAAATACTACATATAATAATAATCATTATCGATATTGGTTATCTAATCAAGATAATATGGGTGGTCATACTTTAACATTTAATGATGCTTTTGGGGCAGATCCAACAAGTGTAGTAAAAAGAGCGCTGCAAAGCTGGCGTTGTGGAAGCTTCGTTAATTTTAAGATTGCTACTAATACATCAACAGTTAATACTTTTTCTAATGATGGAATTAATATTATCGCTTTTAATGATGCAGCATTACCAGCTGGCGCCCTTGGAGTGACATATAATTATTTTGCCAGTTGTGCCAATAACCAATGGTATAATGATGGTTTTGATATGTTATTTAGGGCAATACCTGGCGCAGGTTGGAATTTTGGACCAGGGGCTACATCAGGCAATAAATATGATTTTGAAACAGTTGTTCTTCATGAACTTGGACATGCTCATCAATTAGGACATGTAATCAATAATTCATATGTAATGCATTATGCAGTTGGAACAAATACTGATAAAAGAACATTAAGTACTGTATCTGATATTGCAGGTGGAGCTGATATAGTTGATTTTAGTATTGCAAATAAGCCTTGTGGCCCGCAATTAATGACAAAACTCAATGCCAGTAATTGTGAATTAGGATTGCCGCCAAGCGCAGACTTTACTGCCAATACAATCGCTGGATGTAGTCCACTTCAAGTATCATTTCAAGATAATAGCACCTCAAATCCAATATCATGGGCATGGGATATTGATAATAATGGCACTATTGATTATACCACCAAAAATCCCGTACATACTTATATCAATAGCGGAAATTATTCGGTAAAATTAACCGCTATAAATTCAAATGGCTCTCATTCTGTTATCAAAAACAATGTTATTACTGTCTATAATCAGCCAATGGCTTTTGGAAAAGGATATTATCGAATCTGTAGTGGACAAACTGCTACATTAGCGAATTCTACTGCTGCTTCTGGTGGCACTCCGCCTTATCAATATTCATGGAGTCCAATAAATGGATTAAGCAATCCAGCAATTGCAAATCCTACTTTACTTTGTACATTCCCCGAAACAAGAATATATACATTAACTGTAACAGATGCTTTAGGATGTTCATCAGTAGCAAGAGATACAATATTTCCTTATTTAAAATTACAAATTAATGCAGGTGTAGATCAATCTATATGTAAAGGAAGTATCATAAATCTTGGTGGAAGCCCAACTGCAAGTTCTGGCTATCCTCCATATCAATATTCATGGTTTCCTGTTACAGGAATGAATAATCCAACAGATGCAAATCCTACTATTATTGTTAATCAATCTGAAACATATATATGTACAGTAACTGATATAAATAATTGTGCGGTAAAAGATACAATTATCATTTCAATGAATCCACCAGTATCAGTGCAAGCAGGGCAAGATATAAAAGTATGTAAAGGTACTATTGTAACTCTTGGAGGAAACCCTACAGCACAGGGTGGTACTGCCCCGATAACATTTCAATGGACACCATCAACAGGCTTAACAAATCCTAATTCTGCAAATCCTTCTCTTACTGTTCAGCAATCAGCTTCATATATTTGTACGGTTATAGATGGGAAAGGATGTATTAAAAAAGACACAATTTCCATTATAATGAATCCTGAATTAATTGTTCAGTCATCACTAGACCAAACAATATGCGAGGGAAATTCTGTATTGATTGGAGGAAATTCGATAGCAAATGGGGGCACCCCGCCATATCAATATTCATGGAGTCCAATTCAAGGATTATCTAGTTCTATAATTTCTCAACCTTTAGCAAGACCCTTATCTTCTACTACTTATATTCTTACTGTAACAGATGCAGAGAATTGTGTAAAAAATGACACAATAAATGTCAATGTAGATAAAATTGCAAAACCTACAATTTCAGTAAAGGGAAATACTATTATTTGCGAAAGTGATAGCGTACAATTAGAAATTATTGGTGATTATGCAGAATATGAATGGTCTAATGGACAAAAAACCAAAACCATTAAAGTTGGCAAGAATGGGTCTTTTTATAGCAAATGCACCGCATCAAATGGCTGTATTAGGGTATCAGATACAGTAAAAGTAATAGTATTACCAGTGCCAATTGTAGAAGTAAGTGGTCCTAAATCAGTATGTATAAATACTAGTGCTACCTATAGTGTTCCTAAACAAAATGGTGTCACAACCGAGTGGTCTGTAACAGGTGGCACGATTATTTCAGGTATAAATTCTGAAAGTTTAATTGTGCAATGGGCTAGCTCAAATGGGCGAATTGCAGTTGTAAGAAAACAAACAGTGTGCTCGGCGCAATCAACTGTTGACATAGCTGTAGGAGAATTAGAAAAACCAGTAATTGCCTTGCTAGATAATATTCAACCTTGTATTGGGAATACAGTAATATTAAAAGCTCCAAAGGGTTATGCTGTTTATTTATGGAGTAATGGTTCTAATAAAGATACCATACATATTAACAATAGTGGAATATTTACTGTTCAAGTATGGGATGAAAATGATTGTACAAAAAAATCAGATACTTTTTTTGTTCAGTTCAATGAATTACCTGTAAAACCAAATATTATAAGAATCCAAGATACTTTATTTGCATCTATATCTCATAAATATCAATGGTATAAGAATCAACAGATTCTAGATGGGGAAACTAAACAGTTTATAAAGGTTCTTAATAGTGGTGATTATCAAGTGTATATTCAGGACACAAATTTATGTGGAAATATATCTGAAGAATATGCATTTGATGTATCGGGTATATCAAAAAATATAGATAATAATCACGGTATAAAATTATACCAAAGTAGTGAAAATGAATTACACATTAGTCACCAATTTAGATTGCCAGTTATTATAACAATTATTGATGCATTGGGTAGAGAGTTAACACAAAATAAATATAATGATAATGAAATTACATTATCTCTTCATGGATTTGTTTCGGGATTATATTCATTGATATTCTGGGATGGTTCGAACATTTCAACATCAGTTTTTATCAAAAGATAATTTTTTTATTTGAAGATTTTATAGAAATCATAGTGGTTTAATAGTACTGTTTATTGCTTTTGCTATTCCGGGTACAGAATTGGTTTAGCGGGGTTGTTTGAAAAAATAATATAGAGAGAGGAAAAATGGAGGAGAAGAAAAGCGAGCAAAAGGGTTCGCAAAGTTCGTCTATGAAAGATGATTATTCGTATCAAAAAGTTACTAATAATTTATTATCAATTCAGATGGAGAATAAATCTGCAAGTATCATGACATTAGCATTAATGTTAGTACACAAGCAGGAATTATTACAAAATATTTCTCAAAAGTTAAACAAACTTACAAAATCACATTCTGATCAATATGTGAAAATACAATTAAATGAGATTATTGGGGATATTTCTAAGGAATCAGATAATAACAGAGATTGGAATTATTTTGAAGCCCATTTAAAAGCACAGAATACCAATTTTATTAAAAGTTTATTATTGGCATATCCCACTTTTTCATCGCAAGAGGTAAGAATTTCCGCTTTGTTAAAGTCTGGTTTGTCTACTAAAGATATTTCAAATCTACTTTCAATTCATATAAGAACTGTAGAAAATCATCGTTTTAGTATCAGAAAAAAGATGGGCTTAGAACCAAAAAAGGATTTATCATTAGCATTGCAACAATTTGATTAAAAGAAAGACTTTTTGTTGATATCATATAAAAAAAAGAGTAATTTGTATTTACATTTATATAGAAAATATCAAGAAATCAACATAAGATGAGAAGGAATTGGGTGTAAGTCCCGAGCTGTCGTGCAACTGTAAGTTCTTTAGAATAAGCCAGATACTTCACTTGATATTACATGCATTAAGCACTCACGTAAAGTGCAGGCATATACTCACAATAATATATTGTGTTGATATACCTCACTTAGATTATTTTAGGTATTGGTATCATGACACAAAAAATTTTCCTTCGTTTCTCGGTTTTATCATCGCTTTTGGTAATCGCTGCTTTCAGTAGAATCCTACCTCATCCTTATAATTTTTCTCCTTTGGCAGCTATGGGCCTTTTAGGAGCCGCATTTTTTTCAAAAAAATGGCAGGCTTTATTCTTACCATTGGCAGCAACGTGGCTTAGCGATCTGTTTATTAATAATGTACTATTTGCAGATTATTTTCAGGGATTTACTTGGTTTTATCAAGGTTTTTACTGGCAATATGGATCATATGCTCTTATTGCAATAATCGGATACTTTCTATTTAATACGATATCTATTCCTAAAATACTTGCCGGAAGCATCATTGCAACATCTATATTTTTCTTAATTACCAATTTTGGCGCTTGGTTAGGAAATCCTTTATATCCTCAAACATTTCAAGGATTAATGGCATCTTATATAGCAGGAATTCCTTTCTTACAAGGCAGTTTTTTGGGTGATGTATTTTATTCTGCTGTTTTATTTGGTGGTTTCTATATAGCAGGCAATACCATGCAATTTCCTGTAATTGCTATAAGACAAGAGTAATATATGATAAGGCGCATTGCCATTTATTCGATAGCTCTTTTTTATAGTATGTATATATATGCTCAGTTTCCTGATAAAGTTGGTACACCAAGTTGTGATGCTATAGATGCACATTCTACTTTGATACAAAATTGGGCTATTAATTGTGATATCAAAAGGGGAAGCATACATTTTGCTGATACATTAGCAGATTTTGCCAGTTTTGGTATTAGCAATAATGCTCTTGGTAAAGCAGATAATCGCGTAATAAGTTTAGGTGATGGGGGAATTGCTACTGTAACATTTTACAAACCGATTGTAGATGGCCCAGGTGCAGATTTTGCTGTTTTTGAAAACTCATTTGAAGATCATTTTTTAGAATTAGCATTTGTAGAAGTAAGCAGTGATGGAATTAATTTTACAAGGTTCCCAGCAATCTCTAATACTCAAGATTCTATACAGATTGGTGCTTTTGATTATATAAAAGACATCACGGGACTACATAATCTAGCAGGAAAATATAAAACTGGATATGGTACTCCCTTTGATCTTTCCGAATTAAAAAATCACCCTGACTTGAATATTCAGGCCATTACCCATATACGTATTATCGATATCATTGGATCTATAGATGAACAATATGCTTCTAAAGATTCACGAGGCAAGAAAATAAATGATCCTTGGCCAACTCCTTTTGAAACATGTGGATTTGATTTAGATGCTATTGCTGTTATTAATCAACAAGATATGCAGGATATTCATATTTTTCCACATCCAATTCAAAAAGGATCTGAATTTTCCATAAACACTCCTGTTCAAAGCAGAATTGTTGCTATTTATGCTTATGATGGACACTTGATTTTTAATGGAGAGATTGCAGATTTTAATACAAGTACAATTGATATAGGCAGTTATGTACTAATTACAACGATTAATAATCAAATGTATAGAACAATATTCATTGTCAAATAAAAAAAGGGATGCTTTGTTAAGCATCCCTTTTTTTATGTTTAACCATTATCTATAATGAATTTAAAGCTTTGGTTACTTTATTTGCTGCATCTTCTAAAGTAGTAGCAACTAAAAATTTCATTCCTGAATTTTTAAGAATTTCTCCTGCTTCAATTGCATTGGTTCCTTCTAATCGAACGATAACAGGAGTAGAAACAGACACTTGTTGTAATGCCTGAACAATCCCATTTGCAACTCTGTCACAGCGTACAATGCCACCAAAAATATTGATAAGAATGCATTCTACACTTGGGTCATTAGTCATAATTCTGAATGCATTTGCAATACGCTCTACATTTGCTCCGCCCCCAACATCAAGAAAATTAGCCGGATTTCCACCAGCAAGCTGAATAATATCCATGGTAGCCATTGCTAAACCAGCACCATTGACCATACATCCAACATTACCGTCTAATTTTATATAATTCAGATTAAATTTAGAAGCTTCTACTTCTAAAGGATCTTCTTCTGTGATATCTCTGAAATCCATAAAATCAGGATGACGGAAAAGAGCATTATCATCAAAATTTACTTTTGCATCTAAAGCAATAAATTTGTTTTCAGAATTAACAACTAAAGGATTTACCTCCATCATGCTGCAATCCATATCTTCATAGGCATGATACAATTTGGCAATAAATGTACAAAAGCTTTTAAAAGGTTCGCCACTAAGGCCTAAACCAAAAGCCATTCTACGTGCTTGAAAGCTTTGTAAACCAACTGAAGGATCAATATATTCGCGAAGAATTTTTTCTGGTGAATGTTCTGCTACTTCTTCGATGTCCATTCCACCTTCGGTAGACACCATAATGATATTTTGTGAGGTTTGTCTGTCTAATAAAATACTACAGTAATACTCATGAACTATAGAGCACCCTTCTTCGATGAACATTCTGCGTACTATTTTACCAGCATCACCAGTTTGGATAGTAACTAGTTTATTGCTAAAAGTTGCTCTAGCTAATTGATACACTTTATCTGCAATATTTCCATCGTGAATAACAGTTACGCCACGAACCAATTTGCCAAATAATTCAATAGGCTGATTGGTATGTACATCATGAACTACACCTTTGCCACGGCCACCAGCATGAATTTGTGATTTTAGAACAACTGTGCTAATTCCGCGTGTTACAAAGTCGCGATAAGTAACAGTACCAGCTTCCTCGGCACTAAAAACTGGCTTGCCAAAAAGAACAGGTACATTGTAGCGACGCAAAAGATCCTTTGCTTGATACTCGTGGATATTCATAATGTAATTAATAACTTATACAAAAAAACATAACAAACGTTCTATCAGGAAACAGTAAATTGTTACTGAACGAAATAAAGTTGTGCAAAATTATCAAAACTGCACGGGATAGCCAAAATCCAAATAAATCCTTATGAAGATTGCTAAATATTATCTAATCCTTATTGCTCTTATTTTACTATATCTAAGTGTAAAGCCTTTATATGATTCTAGGGTTCTTGGAAGCAAAGGTAATCCAATTAGAATTTTATTAACTCCTTCTGTAGATGCACAAACACTAACAAATAGTGCAGATAGCCTTGTTGCATATTTAGAAAGTAAAACAGGCTATCACTTTACTGCAACCTTTCCAACAAGTTTTATTGCTGTTGTTGAAGCCTTTGGAAGTGGTAAAGCTGATATTGCTGCTATGAATACCTTTAGCTATATTTTAGCTCATGAAAAATATGGCGCTAAAGCAGCACTTAAAGTAATCAGAAGAGATGGCGAAACTGTGTATAAAGGACAATTTATTACAAGAATTGATAGCGGAATTGACTCTTTATCTGATTTAAAAGGAAAAAAAATAGCATATGTGGATGCTGCATCTACTTCTGGTTATATATTACCTAAAGCTTTACTAACTAGAAATAATATTAAAACTGCCGATGAAGTTTTTGCAATGAAGCACGATAATGTTGTTACAATGGTGTATCAAAAACAAGTAGATGCTGGGGCAACTTATTATTCTCCACCAGATAAAAAAACAGGTGAGATTTTAGATGCAAGGGCAAGAGTTGTAAAACAATATCCAGATATATATGACAAAGTAAAAATAATCGGATTTACAGAAGCAATTCCAAATGATCCCTTTGTATTTAGAGAAGATTTTCCTGAACATATAAAACAAGAACTTATTCAAGCTTTACTTGAATTTCAATCTACTCCTGGTGGAAGAAAAACATTGTATGAAACCTATAGCGTAGAAGGACTTTCTATAGCCCAAGATTCAGATTATAATGTGTTAAGAACAATGATTAAAAGCTTTGGGGGCGACCTAGAAAAAATACTCCAAAAACAAGCCAAAAAGAAAAAGTAATGCTCAAAAAATATATTAGTTTTTTGGCTAATATTCATCAAGCATTCCGCTCCATTTTGTAAGACAAAATCTGAAAAAAATCCAATCTAAATATATATTAGAATTACTTTGAATCTTCGAATATTTTTTCGTAGTATGCATCGTTATTGCCCTAAATGCTCTCGTAAATGTATGTCAATCACGTATTTACGCCATTTAGCACCAATATTTATAAGCCATGTACTTTATTTGAAGTACATTTCTAGAGATTTTTACATATAATATTTATTTAATTATTGAGAATTAGGAGTAGAGCATATGACTCATGCTACTATCAGGAGATTTTTCTCCTTATTTCTTTTTATGGTGTCATTAGTGACTGTATCTGTGCATGCGCAGGTTAAGGATTATAATGATAAGCGTGGAAATGCAGATGTTAGTGATGGTACCGATTATTATATTGGTATACCAAATTGCCAGAGATATCCAGGCGATGTGGTATCTGGAGGGCAATCACCATATGAATTATGGTTAGCATCTAAAGTTGCTACAACTGTTACTATAAGCGCTGTGGGTATTGGGTTTGAAACAACAGTTGCTTTATCTCCAAATCAAACAAAATTAGTGCGTTTACCAGATGCAATTCAAAATTCAGAAAGTGAAATTGCACGCCCAAATGGAGTTCATGTATATGCTAATGATCCATTTTCGGTTACAGTAGCAACAAATTGGCGTTCATCTGGCGCTGTATATAAGGCTTTACCTGTAGAATTATGGGGAACATCTTATCGTACACTTAATAATTTTCAAGACAATGATGATTTTCGTCATCCAGGCCAAATATTAGTTATTGCGGCTGAAGACAATACTAGAATCACTTATAAAACTAATGCTAGAACAGAAAAGGGTTTTGGTAGTGCAACACTTAATAAGGGTGAAGTATATTTGATTTTAGCAGATACAAATGCATTGTATCATCATAATTCAAAAGGCGATTTAACAGGTTCATTGGTAGAGTCTAATAAAAAAATTGGCGTTATTACTGGTCATACAAAAGGTGCTTATGGCCGTTTTGAAGAGAATTTCCATGGTATACGAACAGATATGATTCGTAATGCTTATGTAGAAATGTTAATGCCTGTAAGTGCTGCCGGTACTGAATTTATGTCTGTACCACGTATACTTACTGCAAATCGTAAATTCACAGGTCCTTCAGAAGAAGGTGAATTATTACGTTTTGTTGCTACTGAAGACAATACAATTATTAAACAAATGCGTTTAGATGGTTCTAGCGCAAAACAAATTTCAGTTCCTTTACGTGCTGGTGAATTTTTTGAAATTATCAGTATGACAGATGCAGGACATTTCACCTCTAATAAGCCTATTGTTGTTGGCCAGTACATGAAAGCATGGTTACAACATACATATTCAGCAAAAGATGGTGAAGGAACTCTTGGACATGTGATGGCTGGAACTGGTGAATTAACTACAATTACTCCTTTAGCTTCATGGCCTTCAAGTGCAATTTTTTATTCTCCAACTGAAAATAACAATTATGTAAATGTTACTTTCCGTACCGAAGACTTAGACAAATTGAAATTTGATGGTAAAAGTTTCCAAGCTTTTTTTGGAACAAAAATCAAAGAATATGCCGGTACTGCATTTAGTTATGCAGCTAAAGAAGTGGGTATTGGAACCCATATAATGGAAGGAGCTCCATGTGGTGCTTATTCTTATGGACATTGGGATGACCCATCAGGTGGATACAAAAACTTTGCTTATGCATATCCAGTTTCTGTAAATGCTACACTTCCTTGTGAAGATTCTGTATTACTATCTGGCGATCCTAATTGTGGTACTATTAATGGTAAAGCAAGCGTATTACCTTTAGAAAGTGAATGTGCTAGCTTATTAAATGTACGCTTAGATGCTCAGCAAAGCTCTAATGTTACTCTTAGTTTCCCAAATGATTTTACAATGGGAATGAAGGAAGTTGATTTTACAATTCAAGTAAAAGATCTAAAAAAACCAGCTACAGCTGTTATTAGAGCAACAACACGTTCTGGTAAATATGTAGAGCGTACATATACTTATTTCCCAGAAGAAATTACTGCAAATCCAGTTTTATTGAATTTTGGTAGCGTGGGTGTGGGCGATACTTCAAAAGCTACTTTAACATTAACCAATCCTTCAAAAACAACTCCAACAATCGTTAAAAACTTGAAATTGAAGTTTAAAAATCAAGAATTTATTCTTCCTTCAGCTTCATTTCCTATGACATTAGCTCCTCAGGAGTCAAAAACAATAGAAATAGCAGCAACAAGTTTACAAGTACGTTCTGGCGTTTTAGTTGATTCTATCGTTGCAGAATTAAGCTGTGTTGATGTATCTTTAGCAGAAGTAAGAATTCGCTCTGTAAAACCACAAGTTCACACTGGCGATGCTGATTTTGGTAAAGTGCCGGTTAATTCAGAAAGAAAACTTGATGTATTAATCAGAAATCTATTAAATGTAGATATTGAAATCACAAGTATTAATTGGCCAGATGCAGATAAAGTATATTTCCCTAGAGTAGAAGGTTTAATTGAGAATTTCCCTCTTACATTAAAGAGTGGTGAAGAATTCCCATTCAAAGTTGTATTTACTCCAGGTATCGAAACAAATATTCTTCGTAAATCACGTGCAGTGCTTTCATGTAATACAGATGAATTAAAAGTATATTCAGATTGGCAAGGTATGGCTGTAGAAGCAGGGCCAATTATTCAAGGATATAATTGGAATGAGCGCAGAGTTCTAGATAACTTTGTTACTCCAGCTGTTAAGTCTAATGGATATGCTGCAACCATTGAATATGGAAATTCTGGTTCTATTGCACTTACTGATATTGTTATGACAGTAAGTGGTACAGATGGAAAGTATTTTACAGTTCCAACCGATAGAGTTGCTAATCGTTTAGAAGCAAATGAAACAAAAACATTAGATATTAGTTTCATGCCAGAATGGATCTCTGGAACACGTAATGGAGAGCGTCCATATACATATACAGTTACACTTGCTGGTAAGGATAATGGTATTGATAAAACAACATCAGCAATTATACAAGGTATTGGTGTTCAACCACATATAGCAATGACCCCATCAGTTGATTTTGGTACTTTTGCCCCAGGCAATACCAAAACAATGAATGCAGATATTACAAGTAATGGAAGTATGAAATTATCATTACTAAATAATGTTGGTGGTATAAGAATAGAAGGTGCAGATAAAGATTATTTCAGTATCGACCCAGCTTTTATTGCTCAAAACAGTACATATCCTTTGTCTTTATCAAATGATGCAACTTCAAATAATAATGTATTACAAGTTCCAATCATTTTCAATGCTTCAATTGCAAGAGCAACTCCTTACCAAGCTGTTTTAGTGGTTGAATCAGATGCGCCTGAAGCAGTTCAAACAACACTTATTGGCTTAGTTGAAGAACAAGGTAAACCAGAAGGTAAAACAACAGATATTGAATTAAAGCAATTCATTACACTAACTTCTAATGGTACAGTAGAATTAGCAAATAATGGTACACTTCCACTGATTGTGACAGCTATTAGTAAGCCACAAGGAAATGGCGCAGTATCTTGGACAAGATCTGTATCTGCAACATTGCCTGCATCTGTAAAACCAGGTGAGAAATTATCTGTAGATGTTATTTATAGCCCAACTGTATTCAGCACAGACCAAAATGGTTCTGTACTTAAAGATATTGCTACAATCGCTTTCACTACTAATGCTGGTGAATTTATATCAACTTTAACTGGCACTCCAGATGAAATAGTTGCTGCTGTTAGAATTCCTAGAGAAGATTATTCTTCTGCTCCTGGAAAAGTTAGTGATTGGTTAGATTTTGAATTAACAACAGAAGCTAAATTAGGTATAGCTCGTTTGGAAAATCTTGATAGAGCCGATATTACATCTTTCAAAGCAACAATTAATTATGTTCCTACTGTAGTAGAACCACTTGCTGGAATTCAAAATATTCAACCAGCTGGTATTGCATCAACATGGAATGTATTAAGTGCAGATATTGTAAAACCAGGTGAATTTGTTGTAACAATGTCTGGTGCAAATCCAATTCGTGGAACAGGCAATTTATTCAAATTCAAAATGAAAGGTTATCTAGATACAAATAAGAATTCTCCATTAGGAACAAATCTTACAATTCTAGATAATACAAAACAAGGTTATGTAAGAATACAAAATCGTCCAGGTAAAATTATCTTAGATATCGATTGCGCTGCAAATATGCGTGGTGTACGTTTCGCTTCAACAGGATATTCATTAAAAGATATCTATCCAAATCCATCTGCTGGTAAAGTAGCAATATCTTTCAGCACAGGATTTGATGGTTATGCTGCAATTAGTCTT
Organism: Bacteroidota bacterium; assembly: GCA_049317525.1. GTDB lineage: Bacteria > Bacteroidota > Ignavibacteria > Kapaibacteriales > UBA961 > UBA961. The sequence goes on from JBMOIC010000024.1 coordinate 26,976, forward strand.
TATAATTCTATGGGACAAAAAGTTGCAACATTAGTTGATGGCCAAATGAAAGCTGGCGAGTATGAATTAGAATTAGATATAGATTCAATGAATTTACCATCTGGTTCTTATACATGCAGATTAGAAACAAGCATATTTACACATTCAGAGCAATTGATTATTACTAAATAATTGTTTTAAATACGTTAAAAAAATAATCCCTCGAGAAGTTTATACTCTCGGGGGATTTGTATTTTCACGATATTTGTATTCTTAAGATAGTAAAATAAAAATATTCATGTTTCACCATATTCGGAAATAGAACAATGGCTTTCGATATTGAAATGATTCGTAGAGTATATGCAGGTTTGCCTGAACGTGTACAAAAGGCAAGAACATTACTTGGAAGACCCCTTACATTAGCAGAAAAGATTTTGTATTCACATATGGTTGATATTCCATCTGAACCCCATATTCGTGGTGGCTCTTATGTAGATTTTAATCCAGATCGTGTTGCAATGCAAGATGCAACAGCACAAATGGCATTATTACAATTTATGAGTGCAGGAATTCCAAAAGTAGCAGTTCCATCTACAGTTCATTGCGATCATCTTATTCTTGCAGAGCATGGTGCAAATAAAGATTTGGCAGACTCATTAATTGAAAATGATGAGGTTTTTGCTTTTTTAGGTTCTGTATCTCAAAAATATGGTATTGGTTTTTGGAAACCAGGTGCAGGTATTATTCATCAAGTAGTATTAGAAAACTATGCTTTCCCTGGCGGCATGATGATTGGTACTGATTCCCATACACCAAATGCAGGTGGCTTAGGAATGATAGCTATCGGTGTTGGTGGCGCAGATGCCGTTGATGTGATGTCTGGTATGCCATGGGAACTTCAAATGCCAAAATTGATTGGTGTAAAACTTACAGGTAAAATGAGTGGTTGGACATCTGCAAAAGATGTAATCTTAAAACTTGCTGGTATCTTAACTGTAAAAGGTGGAACTGGAGCTATTGTCGAATATTTTGGCGATGGCTGTGCATCATTTAGTGCAACAGGAAAAGGTACCATTTGTAATATGGGTGCCGAAATTGGTGCAACAACTTCAATATTTCCTTTTGATGATTCTATTGTTCGATATTTACATGCTTCAGATAGAGCTGATATAGCAGCAATGGCATTGTCTGTAGCAGAGCATTTAAGAGCAGACGATGCTGTATTCGAAAAACCTGAGAATTATTATGATCAAGTAATTCATATTGACTTAAATACATTGGAACCGCACATCAATGGACCATTTACTCCCGATAGAGCGATGCCAATTAGTGAATTTGTTCAAGCAGTTAAAACACATAATTGGCCTTCTCAATTAAGAGTTGGTTTGATAGGTTCTTGTACAAATTCAAGTTATGAAGATATGAGCAGAGTAGCTGAGATTTGTGCTTATGCAACATCTAAAGGCTTAAAAACAAAAGCAGAATTTACAATCACCCCTGGTTCAGAACAAGTTAGAGCAACAATCGAAAGAGATGGTCTTTTAGCAGCTATGGAATCTGTAGGTGGAACTGTTTTAGCCAATGCATGTGGACCTTGTATCGGACAATGGAAACGCCATGATGTACAAAAGGGTGATAAAAATTCTATTATTACTTCTTTTAACAGAAATTTTACTTCTAGAAATGATGGTAATCCAGAAACACATGCTTTTGTGTCATCTCCAGAAACTGTAATTGGTTTTGCATTAACAGGTGATTTAACAATTGACTTTACCAAACAGTCTATCGATGGCGTCCATTTAAATCCTCCACGTGGCTTAGAATTACCTGAAGGTGGCTTTGTTCCTGATGAACATGGCTTTGTTGCTCCAGCTGAAGATGGCTCTTCTTTATCAGTTGCTATTTCTTCTGAATCACAAAGATTACAATCTTTACAAGCTTTTAAAGCTCCTAAAGCTGAAGAATATCATAATATGCCATTATTATTAAAAGTGAAAGGTAAATGTACTACAGATCATATTTCTATGGCTGGTCCATGGTTACGTTTTCGGGGTCATTTAGATAATATCTCTAATAATATGCTTATTGGTGCCATTAATTATGCAAATGATAAAGCCAATAATATAAAGAATATGTTTACGGGCGATTATGGTGAAGTTCCAGCTATTGCAAGAGACTATAAATCAAGAGGAGCTTCTTGGATTGTTGTTGGTGAAGAAAATTATGGTGAAGGTTCTTCACGCGAACATGCTGCTATGGAACCACGCTTTTTAGGTGGTAAAATCATTGTCGTAAAATCATTTGCTAGAATTCACGAAACCAATTTAAAAAAACAAGGAATGTTGCCTTTAACATTCTCAAATACTGCAGATTATGACTTGTTTAAAGAAGGCGATATGATCAGTATTGATATCACTACATTAATGCCTGGCAAGCAGATAACTATGAATATTGTTCATGCTAATGGCACCACAGATACTATTTCATTGAATCATTCTATGAATGAACAACAAATAGGTTGGTTCTTTGCTGGTAGCGCTTTAAATCTAATAGCTGCTAAATCATAAATACTATACATACAAATTTGAAAAGAGGCCTTCTTTGTACAAAGAGGGCCTCTTTTTTTTGCTTATAAACATGTACACTATATATGTACTGTTTTACTTGATAATGAATGTGCCTTTACTATTATCCAATAAATGCATCCACTTAATATTGCAGCAAAAAAACACCATGTACTAGGTATTGAATTTGTAAAAAAAACATAAGAGATACTTAATGCCATAACATTTAGTATTCCAAATACTTTCATATTTTTTACTGTAGAAATAAACATAGGGGCCAAAGTACATAATACATAGAATATTTCATAGATCGATACAAAAGCATTATTACTTTGCGGGGAAGCAAGAGCATAATCAATGTGAAAACTAGAAATATAAGCGAAAGGCTGTCCAGAATACAAAGTATATAAAGATCCAATTCCAATGCCTAAGCCAATGATATAAAGATAATAGATAAATTTCTTTCTCTGTTCATTTTCTTCCATAGCATAAAGTGAATATGGTAAAAGGGCAGGCCATACACTCCAAGCAAAGAATAAAAATACATAAGAAAAAAACGATTGAAATTCAGCAAAGGATAGATTTGAAAAACTAAGCCAAATACATCCTTCAAATATTTGCTGAATTGCAAAAATTATAGGGATAGAAGCAAAAATTGTATCTTTTTTAGCAGTAGTTTTCTTAACAGTAGATATACCAATTCCGCCAATAATAATAGAAGCACTAAAACTTGAAATTGCAGAAAAACACATAAAAACACTCCGTAAAATATAAACCCTATATTAAATGTAATTGCAATGTAAACAATTAATATTTTGAAAAGTACTCTCAAAATGTAATTATTAAGCTTAAGTATATAATGTGTAGAGTATTTTAAAGGCTTATAGACTAATTTTAGATTATATGTTTAATTATAATGAGAATATACATATGATAAAAAATACACTCAAAAATTTATGTTTATTATTGATTTTGATAGTATCTGCTTGTGAACATGATTCTATTTCAAAAAAAGATAAAAATTATGAAGCGATTGATTCTGTTCTTGCTGATTTACAAAATGAAGAACAAAATGAATTGAAGAATGCTGAAGAAATACAAAAGTCAATAGAATCACAAGTAATAGAAGAAACAAAATCAATGATAAATGAAGAATCATTAAATAATGAAGATGATGATCCTTCTGGAACATATATATATGAAAAAGCTGGAAATATGGGTGGCAAGCAAGAATTAAGAATTACAGGAAATACATGGATAAGTAAACTGACATTAAAGACAGGTTTTGGGGAATCATATGATGATGAACAGGCAATGTATTCATCAGGAACTGTAGATGGAAATAAATTAATGGATGAAACAGGCTATGTACAAGTTGGAAGAATATGGAAAAATGCCAATAAAAGATGGGCTGTCGATTTTGCAGGTTCATCTGGAGAAATAACGATGTTTAAGGAGTAAAATCATGCAAATCCATGATATGTATATTGTTATGATACATCTATGTTAGGCTATACCCAATATTTTATCTCATTAAAACAGATATATAGAACAATACTACTTATAGTAGTTTTTATTTGCTTTAACTCTTGTACTAGTAATAATGATTCACCTAAAGTTTCATTTTATTATTGGAAAACAGAATTTAAGCTATCAAAGGTAGAGAAGGAAGTCATAAAAAATAATCATGTTGAAACATTATATATACGATACTTTGATATAGGATTAAAAAATAATATACCAATACCTATTGCGCCAATACATTTTATTCAAAAACCTGAGCTCCAAATTGTACCAGTAGTCTATATTAAAAATGAAGTACTTGTTTCATCTGTAAATGTACAAAAACTATCACAAGACATCATAAAATTGATACAAGACATATCGAATTATCATAAACTTACATATCAAGAAATTCAATTGGATTGTGACTGGACCTTAGAAAGTAAATTCAATTACTTTAAACTGATAAATCTTTGTAAAAAGTTAAGTAATAAGACAATATCGAGCACAATTAGATTACATCAGGTTAAGTTTTCCTCTAGAACAGGTATACCAAATGTAGATAAAGGTGTGCTTATGTATTACAATATGGGAAAAATAAGTGCCGATACATTAAACTCAATATATGAAAGAGATATAGCGATTCGATACATAAAAAAACTATCACAGTACCCTTTAGAACTTAATATAGCATTACCAATTTATTCTTGGGGAATTCATATCAGGAATAATAGAGTAATTGGATTAATTAATAAGATTAAACAGAAAAGTTTTATCACAGATACAAACTTTACATTGATACAACATAATATTCTATTAACTAAAAATAGTATTCTGAAATCAGGATTCTTTTTCAAAAAAGGGGATAGAATAAAGATTGAATCAGTAAGTAAAATGGATATAGAGAAAATGATTGGTGATTTATCAGATCACGTAAAAATTCCGCCTAAAGAAATAATCTTTTTTGACCTTGATGTTAATAATGTAAATGGGTATAATTATGGGCCAGTATTTCAAAAAATGTGTAATACTTTTTAGCGTATTTATTACTTCATGTATTGTGATAATCATTGCATGCAGTGGTATAGACTTTACTTACTATTCGCATTTTTCCCCTGAAGTTTCAGATATAGATTCTTCTTTTGAACCTATGTTCATTTCAGAAGATCTTTTCTATGATTATTCATATTTTGAATATTACTCAAAGCGATTCAATACTAATATTATTGATGAATGGAGTGTATATTTAGAAGACAGAATATCTATTAAAGAAATAGAATATTTCTTATTAGATAATAATTCTATAAATGAGATAAATGAACTATATGCCAATGTGCAAAATTCTAATAATTCTGGAATATTGAATAGAAGGTTTTCTGTAATTGATTCTAAGGTAAAAGGATTCATTCAATTTTTATACTATGCCAAACAGATTGAAGCAATATCATTGCAGCAATTGGATGTTTGGGATATAGAACAGGGTATGACTAGGAATTATGCAAGCCCTGAGATTATAGCAGAACTTGAAAATCGATATCATATAGAATCAGATCCTTTTTTAAAAAATAGATATTGGTTTCAGGTAGCAAAAGCAAAATACTATAGTATAGATAAGAGTAGTATTATATCATTCTTTGATTCAACAAAAGAAACGGTCAGCAAAAATAATTTATACTATAGGGCTCTATCTTATGTTGCTGGAGCACATTATAAACAACATAATTATACACTATCTAATTATCTATATAGTATTGTATATTATAATTGTAAAGAAATGCGTTCAATTGCGGCATATAATTTCCATCCTCAAGAGCAAACCGATTTTGATAGTTCATTACAATTAGCTTCGAATAATAATGAGAAAATTGCTTTGTGGACATTATATGGTTACTATGCAGATGAGTTAAAAGCCATCAGAGAGATTTCTAAGTTGGATACTAAGAATGAACATATAGATTTCTTACTGGCACACTTTATTAATAATGAAGAAAAACGATTAAACTCTGAAGCAGAATTCAAAAATGCTGTAGAGTATAAAAATGCGTTAAAAGAAAATGTAAATCCAGAAGCAGTACTATTAATTGATTCTATTGCTAGACAAGAAAATACAAGCAGACCTTTTCTTTGGTATATGGGGGCAGGTTATTTTCAGATATTAGCTGGCAATTACAAATTAGCTGATATATACTTAGAAAAATCATCAAAACTGATATCAAATAAACCTCTAGCAATAAATCAGATTAGACTTTTACAATTGGTAAATAATATTCTAAGAATTGATAGTATTACTAAGCAACATGAAGAAAAGCTAGTTTCTGAACTAGATTGGCTATATAATAAATGTCCGAATGATAGTATAAAATCATTTAGATATAATCATACTGTTTCTTGGAGTAAATATTATTTATCATCTTTATATAAGTTGCAAGGAAATCATGTCTTTAGCGAGATATTAGGTCCATCTACAAACTATTATATCAATCAGAATAATATTGATAATATGATTGAATATTTTACTAAAAAAGATATGTCTAATTGGGATAGTATTATTATAGAACAATATGCATTTACTTTGTCTGATATATATGATTATGCATCAATTAGGAATACGTATATACATCCTGAAAATCTGGATAAGTCTTTATATTATATGGAATTGTCTCAACACGCAAATGATACTTTAGATTGTGATCCTTTTATAGGTAGAATAAAAGATATCTATGAATGTACTGAAGGGAATGTACCATATATCAGATTTACAAAACTTGACTTATTAAGAAGGATGAAGGATCTTCAAGTATTAATTGCGAAGGGAGAAAGAACCTATGAACATTATCTTGCATTAGGAAATGCATTCTATAATATTACTTATTTCGGTAATTCTCGAGAGTTTTACTTTAATCCTATTATCAATAATTATGGAATATATATAGATCCATTATATAAATCTTGGCTTTTGAATTCATCAATAGCGAATTCATATTTTAGTAATGCATTACAAGTAGCTAGCAATAATGAGCAGAAAGCACTTTGTGTATATCTGATGTCTAAATGTGAAAGGAATACTTTCCATACAGAAAGATATTATGAAGATGGTTTTTTTAGGGAATCTTACAATCAAGACACAAATTATGTAGCGTGGAATGGATTTGTTAAGCTAAAAAATGAATATTCAAATACGTCATTCTATCAACAAGTAATAAAAGAATGTGGGTATTTTACATCATATATTAGCAAAAGATGATATAAACAAATATTGATTACATGATATAGTTATCTGAAGCAGAAATCTATTTAAGTTTACTATATATTCATAGGATATATAAACAGTATAAAAAAACTCAATATTACTTTATCAGCAATATTGAGTTTTTGGTTTTTTTTAGTTGTAACGCAAGTATGAAAATTAATGTATAATATACTTAAAAACTATAGCGTATTCCTGCATGAATATTGATATAATTGATTTTAGATTCAGAATTAAAATCATTATAATTTACAGAAGCAAGTGCCTTAATATTTTTTTCTATCAAATATGTCGTACCTACTCCTACTGAATAACAGAATGATTTACCTTCTTGTTTTAAGGTAAGGTATTCAGTCTCCCAAAAAACATATCCAATTTGAGCGGTAACATATGGCGAAAATGCTTGTTCACTAAAATAATATCTAGAACCCAGCATGATCGGTTTATAATTCTCACTACTGTTTGTAGAACTGAATGTTTGAAAAGCAAAGCTTACTAAATATTCAGAACTTGAACCAGAAAGTTTATTACATAAATTAACATTATATCCCAGGGAAGAACTATAGAGTTTTTCTAAATCACCACCTGGTAAAGCTAATCCTGATGTAACTTCAACTGAATATTGAGCATTTAGTGTTGAACAGACAATCAATCCTAAAAAACACAAAATAAATTTATAATACATATATCTACCCTTAATAATATGATTTGTAGTATGAATTCCACATCTGATAATACCTTTCATCTACTCTAGCTCTTGATTCAATCGATGTTCTAAGTGTTTTTTGTTTTTCGATTTGCTTCTCTGAATCATATTTCATTTTGTCTTTAGCTAAATCATGTTCCCGATCTTCTCTTATAGCCTGAGCTTTTGCTTCTTTGTCAGATTCAATTTGAACTAATTTCTCAAGTTCAGGATACATCTTTTGTGCATCGGGATAAGGCTTTGTTCCTTTAGGTATTTCACTCAAAGCTGAAAGTGCAGAGTAATAATCTTTAGAAGCCTTCATTTTTTTTGCTTCAGCTAGTCTATTACTTGCATATGATTCCATTGAGCTACTGTAATTATTCTTTGCTTTTTCTGCCATATCTTTAAGTTTATCTGCTGGCATTTGTATATTATTGATAGCAGTTTTCTGAGAAACTTCTTTGGATACACCAATGCCGTCAACACTAAATTCAGTAGCAGCAAGTGCGGTATTAGTATTTGAAAATGTCATAAGTAATGTAACTGTTCCACTAGTTTTATACATTGTTCTCATACCAGGAATTTCAATTGTTTCTAATTCATCATATTTTACAACAGTGACCATTGGAAAAAAACCATCTGTTGCAGCAAGGCCAGCTCTTGATAGAGCAACTTTGACTTTATTTCCAAGTTGTTCCTGTGCAGATGAGGTAATTGCGTCATTTGGGACTACAAAATACCCTGATCCAAAGTCTTGACTTTGGATCGCAACATCTGATAAACAAAATAAAATAGTCAAAAGAGTTGTTATATAGCTTCTCATTTGAACCCTCTTTATTAATTAATTTTCTTCAACACGTATTGATTTACCTGTGTTTTGCACTTTAATTTTCATACCAAGTGTTTTGTCAAATAATTTTCGTATATCCCTTCCAAAAGTACTTGGGCTTTCGTATTTAATATAATCAACATACACTGGGCTAAATGTCATAGTTTTATCTGTTACAGACATACGATATGTTTTGGAATTCTTTTTTATCCAATCTTCAACTACTTCATCAATGTATTGACCAGTTGGTAGTTCACTATTTACTAGAGTTTTTGTAAAAGCAATAGTAACTATCATTGGTTTACCATATTTAGGTAATTCTTCCCAATATGATCTAATTTGTTCCATAATTCGATC
>JBMOIC010000025.1:0-33106 GCA_049317525.1 Bacteroidota bacterium
TAACTCTTGAGCAAATTGTTTTTTATTTTCTTTCACTATCAAAGCAATTATCTACTTTCTTTATTACCAATTAATTCTATGTAAGTGCCTGAATTTCAGAACAATATACCTCTATACGATTCAAAATATTCTACATAATATTTTTTGGTTTTTTCCTAGAATTACCTTTTTTGGGTGGATTATTTCCTACCACTTTCATCTCATTCTGACTATTCTCTTCTATGTCTTCTAACATAATTTGTTGCGGATTATTCTTAACTACGATTTCTTTAGAAAGAGTTTTTTTATTTTCGATAGCTTTTTTGGGAATTACAGCTACATGTGATTCTTTGCTTATATCAGCTTTATTTTGTCCTGATTTATCATGTACCTGAATATCTATCCTAATGATATCTTTCGTGTGCTCAGTAACTCTAAATTGATTATTTATTCTATAACCTAATACCCAAAGGATATCATCTCCATTGCATAACACTTGAATTTTTCTTTTATCTGCAACTGCTACTTTTTCATTTGCTAAAAAATCACTTACCGTCATAGAGCCCGACATCCCCAAAGGACTAAATCGATCTCCATCTCTCCAATTTCTTATGATTAACTGGTCTGCTATCAATCCCCTATCAAAATATTCGATATAAGGATTAGCTCCATATTTAATCGTTTCAGGTTTCACTAATGCTCCAGTATACATTAAAACACTGTTTTTCATAGTACCAATCGTACTAACTGGGAAAAAAACATCTATATGAGGCTCTCTTTTAGAAAAAACTAATTCTTCCCTTTCTCGCATTACATATAAATCTTTATTTATATCACTTTGAGTACCTACAATTCCCAAAGAAAGTTGAATTATTTTATCTATCGAGCTCATCGGTACCGGTTGCATCGATAGATATTTCCTTAAGCTGGCCTGAATCAATTCACCTTTTGCAAAATCTTTCAAGTTAGAAAACATACCCAATTGAATTGAAAAAGACTTTTTATTAATCTCTTTTACTCCATTTTGCATGATATGGCTAATTTTCTCTGCTATGAATTCTTGAGCTTCTCGCATTAATGTAGTCGTTCTATTCAGAACCTCTATTAAACCTGGTGCATACTCAGATCGTAGTTTTGGCAATAAATCATGTCTTATTTTATTTCTAGTATATACCACAGATGCATTGGATTCATCTTCATGCCATAATATATTGCGAGTTTTTGCATACATTTCTATTTCTTTTCTTGAACACCACAAAATTGGGCGAATTAAAGACAATTTTTTATCTAATTCTCTTTTTGGTGGAATTCCAGCCAATCCACTTACGCCAGAACCTCGCATTAAATTCATTAGCAATGTTTCTGCATTATCTTCAGCATTATGAGCAGTTGCAATTACATCTGCATGGCATCCCCTTGCTGCTTTGTCAAAAAACTGATAACGTAATATTCTTGCAGCTTGTTCTATACTTAAAGAATACTGCTTGGCATATGACTTTACATCCACAGAGGTATGATGAAAGTGCATACCATATTTATGAGTTATTCTTCTTACTAAGTCCTCATCTTTTTTTGATTCTTCGCCCCGTAAATTATGATTACAATGCGCAACATGAATTGTGCACCATCCTCTAGTACTGATATGAGCTAATAAATCTAGTAATACCATTGAATCTACGCCACCACTAACCCCTACAAGGATTGTGGCCGGTTTACTTAGCCTTATGTCTCGCTCTAGGAATTGCAATGTTCTACTTAGTATAAACTGAAGTTCTACCTGCAATGGATCTACTTTTACTTTCTGATTTTTAACACCATAATCTATTGGCACAAGCTTAGGGAAATCTTCACCAACTTTATCCAAAGGTAATAATGGAGGATGTTGTTGTAGAGTAATAGTTTTGGGTTTTTCTACAACATCATTCACAGATGATTCTTTAATGTCAGCAAGCTCAACAGGTGAGATAATATTCTTTGTTTGATTATTTTTTTTACCCTTTTTCCCAGGCGCTTGTTTTTTTGGAGCAATCTCATTGCTTTCAGGAATAACTTCAATGTGTTCTGATTGTAATGGAATTAAATCCTCTATTATTTCTTCAGTTACATTTTCATTATTGAGTAATTTTTCTGTTGAACCTTGCATTCTTCTCAATTTCTTTTTTTCTCGCCATTCTCTAAGCCTTCTAGCACGACGAGATAATTTTTCATCTCCAGTTTGCTCTTCGGTTTCTGACTCTGATTCCTGGATTTCAATATCTTCTTCTAAAGTATCTGATACGATTGGCTTGGAAACAATATCTTCTTCTGGAACTTCTTGAACAATCACTTTAAAATCAGAAGTAATGATTTTTCTTGGAACTAATACAGGGCTTGGACTAATTGGTTCATCAATAATATCTGATGTAGATTCATCTAATGGAGAAGATTGAAGCTGTTGCTTTTCTGAATTCTCAAGTGCAGGAACAATTTGTTTTTTATTCGTTTTTTTTGGCGCTTTTGGTTTAATAGGCTTTTCTGGAATAGTTTCGGCAATTGAAACAACATCATTATCTAAAGTATTATAGACAATATCTGAGTCTACAATTCCTTTTGTCTTATTGTTTTTCTTTACTATATCAGAAGATTCTTTAGCTTTTACTGCTTTATTTTTTTTGGCAACACTCGCAATCGGACCATTTTCTTGGACAAAAGCATCTGCCTTTTTAGCTTTACTTTTATTTTTTTCAAGTTCAGGATTTGGTTGAGAAGTTTTTTTTGCTTTTGCAGTCAAAGCAGGAGTTTCCTTTTTTTTCAAAGGGTTTTTATCTGCCTGTACAGGCATAATAGGGACAGCCTCTATATTTATAGAAGCACCCATTTTGGGTGTAGATTTTTTAGCCATGCGAACACATTTGTTTATGGATACACGCGGGAATGCCTTTAAGCAACTTCACCTGCATCCTGATATTGATATAAAAATTCTATATAAAGCTCGAGGCGGTCTTCGACCTCGGCAAAGGACTCATACAATTGTACATCTTGTTTAACACCAGAGGCACAATACAATCCTTTAAGATAACCAGCATAAAACTTTCTAAACTCTAATACTGCTTTTCTTTCAGATTTACGAAAAAGTTGCAGTTTTAGATGTTCAATACACGTTCTAATTTTTTCTTCAAAAGTTGGTGGAGCACATTCATTTCCATGCTCTAGCAGATATTTGGCTTCCCTAAAAATAAAGGGATTACCAACAGCGGCTCTTCCAATCATAACAGCATCACAACCTGTTTCTTTAAATGCACGCAAAGCTTCTTGTGCATGCACAATATCACCATTCAGTATTACGGGTATGGAAACTGCCTGCTTAACCTTTGGTATCCAATGCCAATCAGCATCTCCAGAATGGCCCATATCTCTTGTTCTACAATGAACAGTAATAGCAGAAGCACCAGCATCTTGCAAGCGCTTTGCCACATCTTCAATTACAATTGATTGTTTATCCCAACCTAATCTAGTTTTTACAGTTACAGGAAGTCCAACTGTATCAACTAAGGCTTTTGTCATAGCTGCCATAGCTGGTGGATCTTTTAACAAAGCAGCACCTGCATTTCTGGCAACAACATTTCTTACCCAACATCCGCAATTGATATCAATAAAGTCTGGAGAAGAAGATTCAGCCTTTAAAGCTGCAGCTTTCATTGTATCTAGCTCTCCACCAAAGATTTGTATAGCTACAGGATGCTCTTCTGGAGATAGTTCAAGTTTTTCTAAAGATCTCCTAGCATCACGGATAAGTCCATCGGAAGATATAAATTCAGTATATACAATATCTGCACCCATTCTTTTACAAATTACCCTAAAAGGCATATCTGTAACATCTTCCATAGGGGCAAGAAGAATACCATTTTTCACCGAAACTTTTCCAATTGTTAATTGGGCATCGTGAATAGAAGGTTTATGTTCAGTTATTATCATTTATGCAAAATAGCAAGAATTTGCCTTGGAACATATCAACAAAGAATAAATACTAAGTAAAAGATTAAGGTTTTCTTTGGTATTTACAACATGAATGCAATGAATTATAACTTTCTTCGGTTGCTTTTACATCATCGGTATCATAACCTGAAGCAGCAATTTTATCTTTAATTTTTTGAAGTGACATAATAGACTGATCGAAAGATATCGATAATTTTTTTGTTGATGTACTCCAGCTTGCTTTTTGAATACCGTCTAAGCTATTAACAGCTGCTTCAATTGTCTTTTTACATGATTTGCAATTTCCTTGAACAGAAATCACAGTATCTTTTATTTGATTTGCAAGAATAGAATTTGACGCGTAAAAAGTTAACAATGCACAGCATAGAACAATTATTTTTATCATGATGATTAGACTTTAAGAATGTGAAAAATATAGTGTAGTGTCGATTGAAAGCACATTAGATTGCATATTTACAAAATATACAGCTGATTTGTTATAAATATAAGAGTATTTACATGTACAGATAAACTTAAAATTGTATTTTTGTTTTTTTCTTTACAGCCTAAGGCTTCATTCTACAAAAATTATGTTTCACAATAGCATTTCAGCATGAATACTCAATTATTAAGACGCGCATTTGGCTTTTTGTCTTTTGCGGTAGCACTTGTTACTTTTCTACTTACTGTTCAGCAAACAGTTCCTTTTTGGGATTGTGGGGAATTTTCGGCAGCCGTAGCAGAACAACAAGTACCTCATCCTCCTGGAGCACCATTATTTTTAATGGTTGGCAAACTGTTTCACTTATTACCATTTGGCGATCCAGGTTGGAGAGTTAACCTTGTTTCTGTATTTGCAAGTGCTATTTCGATTGCACTTCTCTATTTAATTATCGTACAAGTGATAGAGAATTTTAGGGGCAAAGTGTATTCTTCTGTTGGAGATGCAGTAACAGTGTTTGGCTCTGCTTTTGTGGGGGCAACAGCATTTACCTTTAGTGATACATTTTGGTTTAATGCTGTAGAATCAGAAGTATATGCATCTTCAACTGTACTTGTAGCATTAATTGTTTGGTTAATGATGCGTTGGAATGAAGAAGCAGATAATCCGGGACACGAAAGATATTTACTTGTAATAGCATATATCATAGGGCTTTCTACTGGTGTACATTTATTTAGCATTTTGGCTATTTTCTCTTTGGCTATGGTTGTATATTTTAGAAAGTATGATTTTAAGCTGACATCATTTTTCATCATGGGTGCAATCACTGTACTTAGTTTTGGAATCATTTACCCAGGGATTGTAAAGGTATTACCTGCAATGCTTGGTGGAAATTTATTTAAGACAGAAGCCCGTGACTATGTAATTATGGATAGTCCATTACCACGTTTTCTAGCATTAGCAATTATTGCTGGCGCAGGTTTTGGATCTTATTATGGCGCTAAACACAAAAAGTCTGTTTTAAATCTTGCATGTTCATCTTTTATTCTCATCATTTTGGGTTATAGTACATATACGCATATTTTATTGCGATCAAATGCAAATCCACCAATGAACGAGAATGTTCCAAATGATTTGATTAAACTAAGCTCTTATTTAAGTAGAGAACAATATGGCGATGCACCAAGTTGGCCAAGAAGATGGCAAACTGATGATATGTATGTTAATCGTCATCTTAAATATGGTGCTTGGACAGAGCCTGGACGTAAAGTAGTTACTCGTAATGATGGCATGCAATTTACAGTTCCAGATTATGATAAAATGAAAAAGAACTTTTCTGGTGAAATGAGTTTCCTTTTTGGTTATCAGATTAATCAGATGTATTTGCGTTATTTCTTCTGGAATTTTGTAGGACGCATTGGTGATATACAAGATTCACCTGCTTCGTTTATTGAAAGTAGAAATTCAAGAAAGTATAAAGAATTCAATTATCAGTCGGGTTATAAACATTTGTTTCCCATTAACTTTTATGCATTACCATTCATTCTGGGATTATTTGGTTTAATATTCCATTTCAGAAAAAGCCCCAAAATGGCAATGGTTTATACAATATTGTTTTTGTTGACAGGTGTACTTGCTGCAATAGCCCAAAATCAACAGAATCCTCAGCCACGTGAAAGAGATTATTTTTATGTAGCCTCGTTTTTTATCTGGTGTATGTGGATTGGCTTAGGAACATATGGTTTGATTTCTACGCTTACTAAACGTGAAACCAATTTTTCACTTGCTCCTTCAATTGGAATTATGGCAATGTGTTTTGTTTTGGTTCCTATTAATATGGCTAGTGGTGGCTGGGCAATGCATAGCAGAGCAGGAAATTACTTACCATTTGATTATTCCTATAATGTATTACAAAGTTTAGAAAAAGATGCGATTGTTTTCACATATGGTGATAATGATACTTTCCCATTATGGTATATGCAAGATGTAGCTGGTGTAAGACGTGATGTTCGAATTGTGAATTTAAGCTTAGGGCAAACTGGCTGGTATATGTATGAATTAAAGAATCGTTCGCCTTGGGGAGCCAAAAAGATTCCTTTAACATTCTCTGATGAATCGCTATTAGCAGATGAAACAGACCCAGCTTCGATTTCACCTGAGATGTCTGCAAGTGAAAGAATTACCATTCCTGTTGATAGAGAAATCCTTCAAAAATTTAGTGCAGACTCCGCAACTTTAGAAGCCGGCGAGATGTCTTACGATTTTGAAGGTGATGGCCAAGCGCGAGATGCAGAAAATGGTAAATTTGTTTATTATAAAGGCCCACAACATAAGCTTGTAGCCGATATAATGAAAGTTACTAAGTTTACAAGGCCAGTTTACTTTACTGCCGGTGCAGACTCTTATGTAGGCTTGGATGCTTATCTTCGTTGGGAGGGCTTAGCCCAAAGGGTATGCCCTGTTCCACAAGCAGCTTCATCTAAATATGAAATAAGCATTATGGATAAATGTTTATTTCAACAATCAAATGGCGATGAATTTAGTACAAAGCCTTCTTATAGTTTTAAATTCAGAAATCTTAATAATCCATCTGTTTATTACGATGAAGTTCATCGTAGATTTATGGAGAGCTATAGATTAGTCTTTTTACAATATGCAGTCTTTACTCTTGAAGATAAAGGCGATAATGCAAAGTGTATTCGCATTTTAGATAAAATGAATCAAACTATTTCTCCAGATCAATTCCCATTATCGTATGCTTTAGAATACCAGTTAGCAGAAATTTATGCTAAAGCGGGTGCAAAAAAACAAGCTATTGATTTTGCTGATAGATCGGTTAGAGATGCTTTATTTGTTACTGATAATTCATTAGAAAACATTGAAAGATTTGCAAGATCTTTTCCTCCCTCTGAAGTAGTAAAAAGAGTAAATGCCCTAAAAGCTATTATGAAATAATCCTCTTTCAGCACAGAATAACAAAAAGGTCTGCCTAATAAGCAGACCTTTCTTGTATATATTCCATTTGTTTCTCGCAACAAAATGCCATCATAGCTATATCATGCTGTTCTCTTGGTAAATCATTATTGTATTTCTGAAATGAAAATCCAATACCACATCTGAATAGATTACTGTACAAAGCAAAAAACTTATCATAATATCCGCCTCCATAGCCCAATCTATAGCCATTTGTATCACAAGCTAATAGTGGAACTAAACAAAGTGCCCTAAATTCAATTGGGTTAATGTGAACATTGTTTTCTGATTGAGGCTCCATAATTCCATAAGGGCCCTTAATAAGCGTAGAAAATCTTTTATATTCTATAGGTATAATCATACTATGTTGAGTATCAATTTTAGGTAAATAAACCTTTTTACCTTCCCGCCAAGCGATATCAATTAAAGGAAAAATATCAACTTCAAACCTAAATGGAATATACATAAGAATATCATCATATTCCTTCCATATAGCCGAAGAAAGAATATGATTACAAATCAATACCGATAATTCTTCACGAATTTCAGCAGAGAGTGTATTTCTTTTCTCTAAAAAATATGATCGTAATTCTTGTTTTTTCATATCGAAAAAATACTCAAAATTTTAATGGAATCTAGCATGTAACTTTGATAGTGCATTATTTATAAAACGATGTACACAATAATAAAATGGGGATAAGTACAGATTGTAAAACACTGATGAAAACAGTATTTTGCGCATGCAGCATTTACAATCCGAATACAAAATCCATGTTGAACTTTCGTTCAGATCGGGATAATTTACACGTTCTTGGTGATCTTGTAGATTTACCTGGCATAAACCTTCATGATTCTTTTAGATTCAGGACAGGACAATTACATTTTTTACATAAGCTTGCTTCTTGTCTAAAAAAAGGCGAGAACAATCATCTTGGCGTATTTGTGCCAGGATATGGAAAAACTATTACTGCATTAGCATCATTTGTAATAGCTAAGCATTTAGGTAAAGCTCAAAAATTAATTGTATTTGTTCCCAGAGGAAACTTGCGAGATCAATATGCAGACCCAATAGAATTAAGCCGAGTTTTAAGAAATCTAGGGTCTGTTCCATTACGGTTTTGTACTGCAGATTCAGAAAAAACATTTCTTAAGAATTCATCAACAGACATAATTATAACCACATATCAATATGCATGCGGAAAAAGTGGAAATGAAGCAATCAAGAAATTTGCAGAACACCATTCATGCATGTTTGTCTATGACGAAGTACATCATTTGTCAGATGAAGGAACCTGGGCAATCGCTTTAGGAAGATTAGAACATAGTTGTAGTATTGCTCTATCGGGTACACCAATTCGTTCGGACAATAAATCTTTGTTTGGCGTACCATTTGAGATACGTAATGGCAATGAACGATTTTATAAGGCTTTGCATGAAGTTCAACTTAGGGATGCACATGAAGAAGGTGGCATCTTAAAGAGAGTTTCTACAAATATGATTGATTATAAAATCAAATTGAGGAATATAGAATCTGGTGATGAGATTGAATTATCTTTATCTCAAATGCAAGAAATGGCAGGTTCTGAACAAGATATTGATGCTTTTTTAGCTAGAAAAAAAATGCGTTTTCATACCGTTTATCTTGATTCTTTATTAAGGCCAGCATTTGTTCGATTTCAAGAAAAAAGAAATCAATGGCTTGAAGAAAAACAGCGCACAAAGGGATATAACAATTCTTTCAAGAATCATCAGATGTTGATAATTGCAATGAGCAATAATCATTCGGCTGCAATTTTAGAATTTGTAAAGCAACATTTTCCAGAATTTATTTCTGCAAGAATTGGACAAGATATCCCAGCACAAGAACGATTAGTATTACTTCAACAATATAGAAATGGATTAATTGATATCATGGTGCAGGTTGATATGATTGGCGAGGGTACCGATATCAAACCAATAAGTATTATTGTAAAGGCTGATTTAGTAAGAGCTATTTCTAAAACAATGCAACAAATCTTTAGGGGTATGAGATATTATACAGGTTTTAGCAAAAAGCAAAATGTATGTGATTTGTTTACATCTAATGATGCGGCTTTATCTCAGATTTTTGATTGGTTATTATCCGAGCAGCAAATAGGGATAAAATTGCAAACAAAAAGAGAAAGCGAATTTCAGCAAAGTAGAACTGCCATTGAATCTATAGAATCATGGGTATTAGCAGATGTTCAACATAAAGGCACCGAGACATTAGATTGGGAATTATTTCCGGATAAAAACTCATCAATCAAACAAGAAGAACTAATCGAAGAACAAAGAATATCCCCTAGCTTATATATTGATATATCATCAAATGCAATAGATATTATTAGTTTAGAGCAACAATTAAGACAAGAATGCTCTCAATTAGCTGTAAAATTATCTTTAAACATGAAGTCGCAAGGCATGAATTCAGATGTAAGAGTTGTTCACTTTGAATCAAAAAAGAAATTTTTAAAATCTCAAGATCAAATGAATTTACAAGAGCTTGAAGACAAAAGAAATTGGCTTATGAAATGCTTAGAAAGAGGCAGACTAGTATAATCAAGGATAAAAATGGGTTTTAGATATGTTGGTACAATAAGTAGAGAATATGGCACTCAAGGTGAAATTATTTTATCTGAATGTCCTGACACAGCTTTACAATTAAACAGTGGCACCAAAGTATTATTAGGATATTCTGCACAGTTTGCCAAGGAATACACAATTATTGCTTGTTCGCCTTATAAAAATACCTTAAAAATCCAGTTGAAAGGTGTTGAAAGTTCGGATATAAAATCATTGATAGAAACTGGAATTTTTGTTGACGAGAATTATATATTAAGGAAAAATGAGCACTATTATATTAGTGAAATCATTGGATGTTCTGTGATTAATAAGTCTGGAGAGCATTTAGGAATAATTTCTGATGTCTGGATTATGCCGGCAAATGATGTATGGGTTATGCAAACAGAGAAAGGTGAAATTCCATTACCTGTGATTGATGATGTGATTCTATCAACGGATATTTTAAATAAAACAATAACTGTTTATATGATGGAAGGCTTATTAGATTTAGCAAGACAGCAAGCTAAAGAAGATGATGAATATTAAACTGCATCAAAAGTATCAATATCAATAATCAATTTAATATTGGGATTAGCATACTTTTCTTGATAATGATGATATGCAAATCGAATTGCATGCCTTACTCTTTCTCCGCTAGGATCAGCTAATTTATTAGATTTTAATAGTATTATTTTTCTATAATGAGATCTTAGCCTTGCAATTAATGGGGTTATCGGACCTAATTTCTCATAGATTTCTGGCAATGAGGGTAAAACTGCATTAAAATGTTGAGATGATTCATGAACTCTTTGTTCATCAATGCCAGAAAATTCTATTCTTATTAGTCTAGAAAAGGGTGGAAAAAA
This sequence comes from Bacteroidota bacterium, assembly GCA_049317525.1. Lineage (GTDB taxonomy): Bacteria > Bacteroidota > Ignavibacteria > Kapaibacteriales > UBA961 > UBA961. Next base: position 10,798 of record JBMOIC010000025.1, read on the forward strand.
AGTATCTTTTCTTATCTGCAATTCATCCGAATAAAAAGTTTCATAATTGTTTGTTAAAGCTGCAATGATGGTTTGGTGATAAGGTTGTGCTGTTTGCAAGAGAACTTCTCCAGGATATTCTCCGCTTCTACCAGCGCGCCCAGCAACTTGAGTAATTAATTGGAATGTTCTTTCAGACGCCCTGAAGTCTGGCATGAATAATTGTTGGTCTGCATCAATAATCCCAACTAAAGTTACTCGTGCAAAATCCAGCCCTTTTGCTACCATCTGAGTACCAATCAATATATCGATTATTCCTTTATGGAAATCCTCTAAAATCTTACGATGTGATCCTTTTTGAGTAGTAGTATCCAAATCCATTCTTTGAATACAAGCTGTATATCCCATTTGCAGAAGAGTTTCTTGCAATTCTTCTTCAATTTTTTGAGTTCCAGAACCAGTTTCTTTGATATCTGTTCCACCACAAATAGAACATATCTTTAAGGCAGGTTGTGCATATCCACAATAATGACATTTCAGCATATTTGCGGATTTATGCAGAGTTAACGATATAGAACAATGTTTACACATTGGAATTGCTCCACAATCGATACATTCCTGAAATCTTGCAAAACCCCTACGATTATGGAACAATATTACACCTTGTTTTTGTGCTAATCTTTGCATTATTGCCGTCAACAATTCCAAAGAGAAATTACCCATCATCGCCCTTTGCTTGCGTTGTTGTTTAATATCAATACAATGAATTGTTGGCATATGTGCACCATCTGCTCGCGATTGTATCTGCAGATAATGATATTTTCCTTGTTGAGCATTAAACATACTTTCCATAGAAGGTGTTGCACTACCTAACACAATAACTGCTTTTTCTATAGCTGCTCTCATCACAGCTGAATCTCTAGCATTATAGCGAGGTGCTGGAGATTCCTGTTTATACGATGGTTCATGTTCTTCGTCAACGATGATAAGTCCAAGGCTTCGTGAAGGAAATGGAGCAAATAATGCAGATCTAGCACCTATAACAATTTTAGCTTTACCATTCTGTATTCTTCGCCAATGCCCATAACGTTCAGCTGCAGACATCTTGCTATGTAGTATTGCAATCTCTCCTCCAAAAACAGCCTTAAATCTATCTGTTAATTGTGGCGTTAATGCTATTTCTGGCAAGAGAAGTAAACAATTTTTTCCATATGCAATTGCAGATTTAATTGCTTGAATATATACTAAGGTTTTACCGCTACCTGTTATTCCATGAAGTAAAAATGTTTTATGCTCTGCATCTTTTAATGCCTGTACAATGTGAACATGGGCATGCTGTTGTTCAACTGTTAAACCAAGTTTAGACTCGTCTCTGGAGGCAAGTGAGTAAGATTGCTGCTCATCAAATACCAAAGGAGCTTCAATATCTTTAATGGTAATAAACTTTTTTTTAAGCAAGCTTTGTACAATTGATTGAGATAATGAAGTTTCTTCTAATACTTTATGTAATAAAAGCGGATGAGTTGAATGTGAAGTTTGGATATATATATGACTTAATAAAGCAGATTGCTTAGGGTGTTTTGTATCCAATACATCTAAGGCTTCTCTTAATTTATTATGATCATGTAGTAATGATTCTTCTAATGAAATAGCTTTTTGAGTTCTGGCTTTATGTGATTTCTGAATAGAATGTTCACAAACAATGATATGAGAGCGTTCTAAAGCATCTAATTGATCGGCCACTGAACCTGTTTTTAATATTCTTTCTAGGTATACAACAGTTAATGGCCCTTGATGAGATATAAGAGTATGCAATAAAGCAGCTCGTTTCGGAGCTTTTTTTTCCATTTCTTCTAATTCAGATGAAGTAGGAGTATATAATAATGAAATGGACATTACACTTTTGGGTGTCATTCCCTGTGGCAAAGCAGCTTTTAATGTTTCTCCCCATGAGCAAAAATAATAATCACTCATTCTTTTAGTAAGTTCTAGCATCGAATCTGAGAATATTGGCATATCATCTAATATTTCTATAATAGATTTAATGCCTTTTATTTCAGGAATGTTTACATCACTTTTAACGATTATCCCTGTCATAATTCTCTTGCCAAAAGGCAATAAAGCTCTGCAACCAATAAAGTTTTTACTATCTTTATCAGTATGTTCATATTTATAGGTAAATAATTTATGAACAGGAAGAGGCAATGCTATAGTTAAAAAGGTAATCACTATATTCCAAAAAGAAGGCTACTTAGCAGAAAATTATTTCCACTTCAAATCGTCAAAGTTCATGCTATAAGATTCTGAATCAGTATTTATCAAAATCAAGTAGTACAAAGATAGCAATCATACATTTCTTTAAGGAAGTTTTATGAAAACTTCGAAATTATCAGTTTCAATATTAGTGGGTTTATTATTTTTATCGCATTCAATAATACTTGCTGGATGTTCTAATGAACCTTCTGAGTCATTTTTACAAGAACATCATACACAGACGCAGAGTCCAGAAATTCTTCAAGCAAATGCAGATATCTCGAATTCTAGGCATAATGCAATAACCGAAACAGTTAAAATAGCAAGTCCTGCAATTGTTGGCATTAATATTACAGAAGTAAGACAAGTTGGTTATGACCCATTTGGGAGTGCATTTAGAGATCCAATTTTTGACCAATTTTTTAATAATTTCCGAAAACAATATTCTAGAAAAATGGAAGTAAGAAGTCTGGGTTCAGGTTTTCTTATTTCATCGGATGGATATATTGTTACTAATGATCATGTTGCAGGTAATGCATCTAAAGTAGTTGTAACGTTAACAAATGGTGAAAAATATAATGCAGAAATTATTGGATCAGACCCAGTAAGCGATGTTGCATTATTAAAAATCAAAGGTAAGAATCTTCCCTATTTAACATTTGCTAATTCAGACGAAGTGATTGTAGGAGAATGGAGTATAGCTTTTGGAAATCCTTTCGGCTTATTTGATATCAATGCAAGACCTACTGTAACTGTTGGGGTTGTAAGTAATGTAGGAGTCAGTTTTTCTCAAGAAAATCGTATCTATAAGAATATGATTCAAACAGATGCTGCAATAAGTTCAGGTAATTCGGGTGGCCCACTTCTGAATGCTAGTGGAGAAGTAATAGGCGTTAATACTGTTATCTATTCAACTTCACAAAGTACTCAAGGTGCTGGTAGCATAGGGATTGGATTTGCAGTTCCTATAAATAGGGTTAAAAAAATTGCTGAACAATTAAAAGAGAACGGTAAAATTGACCGAGATTTTAATCCAGGACTTATCGTTCAACAGATTGATGATAATATTGCAAAATACTTCAAACTAGATAAGACCGATGGAGTTGTAGTAATTGAAGTTAAGTCAGGATCTTCTGCAGAGAAATCTGGTATAGAACCAGGCGATATCATCCTAAAAGTAGATAATACTTCAATTCATAAAGATGATGATTTAGTTATTGCAATTAGTGATGGAGTGGTAGGCCAAACCTTAAAAATTGAGATATTAAGATCGGGCGAGACTCTCACAAAAAAAATGTATCTTAATCCTATTAAACGCTGATTTTCATGTTCCAGTAAAGGTTATTGTTTGAAAACTGATCAATTACAACATTGTATAAAAGCCGAGAATATCGTAAAGCGATATGCCAAAAGAACAGTTGTCAATAATGTTTCCTTAGAATTAAATCAAGGTGAAGTTGTAGGCCTACTTGGTCCTAATGGCGCAGGAAAAACCACATCTTTTTATATGATGGTTGGAATGGTAAAGCCCACTTCTGGCAGAGTATTTATGGATTCTAGAGATATTACCTCTTTAGCAATGTATAAAAGAGCTCGCTTAGGAATGAGTTATTTACCACAAGAAGCCTCCATATTCCGAAAATTGTCTGTTGAAGATAATATTATGGCAATCCTTCAATTACAAGATTTAAAGCGCTCTGAAAGAAAACAACAATTAGAACAATTATTAGAAGATTTTAGTATTACTCATATTAGAAAAAGTAAAGGGTATATGCTATCCGGAGGAGAAAGAAGGCGCTGTGAAATTGCTCGTTCTTTAGCTTCAAATCCTAAATTTGTATTTTTAGACGAACCTTTTGCTGGTATAGATCCAATCACGGTTGAAGAAATAATGCACTTAGTTGCTAATTTGAAACAAAGAGGAATTGGGGTATTGATTACAGATCATAATGTACATGAAACATTATCCATTACCGATAGAGCCTATATCTTGATTGATGGAACAATTTTTTATCAGGGCTCGGCATCTGAAATAGCTAATAATGAAGAAGTAAGAAAAAGATATTTAGGGGAAACCTTCAGAATGGAGCGATATGAATGAAACCCCAATTTGCATTAACTATCCACAATTGCGCAAAAACATATAATAATCATGAATTCGTTTTTTCTCCGTGCTCTGCCGAATTACATAATGGAGAAATTATTGGCATAACAGGTTGGAATGGATCTGGTAAGTCTACATTAATTAAAATGGTAGCCGGTTTATTAAAACCTAGTAATGGAAGCATCCATTTAAAAATTAACAATGAAATCTATCATTATGGTGAATTTTGTGAACACATTGGCCTGGTATCTCCCTATTTACAGGTATATGAAGAATTCACACCAATAGAGCATGCAAAAATATACTGTGATTTATCCGGTGTTCCATTTAACCTATCATATACTCATGAATTATTAACCATCATGGGGCTTTTCTCTAAAAGAAATGAGAAGATCAGAAATTTTTCATCTGGGATGAAACAAAGAATGAAATATATTCTCGCTTTTATAAGAAAACCATTAATAGTTCTTTTAGATGAGCCAACAGCTAATTTTGATAGCAAAGGAACAGAGGCTATTTATGAGCTGATAAACACACATAAAAACTTGGGAGGTGGCACAATAATTGCCACTAATGATCTATCGGAAACAGAAATTTGTTCATCTGTGATTCACCTAACAACTATATGATAAAAAAACTCAAAAACTCATTGCATATACCATTTCTTATTGGCTGTACATGCTTATTTTCATTAATAGCATGTAATGCAAAGCCGCCATCTAACGATGAAATACCTGTTCAATTAAAGGGGAATTATTTAACATACTTATCTTCATTAAAATTACCAGATGAACTTACATTTTGTGGAGAGAAAGTACCATTAGAAATCCCAGAAGTAAGAGAAAGAGCAGAAAGAGAATTCTATTTAAATCTTCAAAGTCCTGGACAATTAATACTGTATATCAAAAGGGCCGGACGTTTTTTCCCTATGTTTGAGAAAATTTTAAAAGAAGAAAATGCCCCAGAAGATATTAAATTTTTAGCTGTTGCAGAAAGCGCATTATTTATGGCAAGATCCCCTAAAGATGCTATTGGAGTATGGCAATTTATGGCTCCTACAGCAAAAAGTATGGGATTGCAAGTAGATGATTATGTTGATGAAAGACGTCACATTGAAAAAAGTACTCGCGCTGCAATAGCCTATTTACGATCTGGATATTCTTATTCAAAAAGTTGGTCTTTGGCTGCAGCTGGATATAATATGGGACATGGAAGCGTAAAAGAGAATATGGATTTTCAAAAAACTGAAACTTTTTATGATCTATTCCTAAACGAAGAAACTTCTCGATATCTATTAAGAATTGCCATTATTAAAGAGTTAATGACTCATTCTGAAAAGTATGGTCTAAACTTAGAATCAAATGATCAATATCATCCAGAAAAAACAGTGTCTGTTAAGTGTACTTCAGGTATTTCAGACTTAACACAGTGGGCATTGCAACATGGAACCACGTATAAAGATGTCAAAATTCTTAATCCATGGATATTAAAACGCTCTTTACCTGCGCCAAAATCTGGTGCTTATTATGTAGAGATACCATCTAAATAATCCGGTATTGATTGTGAAAACATTATTATTGCAAAAGTATTTGCAATAAATCTCTGTTTCGTATATTCAATCATAGCATAGTGGGGCTTTTCATGTATCCCAAATTATTACAAATCGGGCCTATAGCGATCTATAGTTTTGGACTTATGGTTGCATTGGCATTTATTATTGCCAATTATCTTTTTACAAAAGAATTACATAGAAAAAATTTCATAAATGCTGATGCCTTAAGTTCAACCATTACTTTATTAGGTTTGATTGGCGGTATTTTTGGTGCAAAAACCTTCCATTTATTTGAAAATCCTCAACATTTCATTGCCGATCCTTTAGGTGCATTGTTTAGCGGAGAAGGATTAACATTTTTTGGTGGATTAATTATGGCTATAGGAATGATTGCCATCTATCTAAGAAAAAACAGAATTCCTTTTCTTAGAACAGCAGATGCAGCTGCTCCATCATTAATGATAGCCTATGGAATTGGAAGAATTGGATGTCAATTAGCTGGAGATGGAGATTATGGCATACCTACAGACTCCCCATTTGCCATGACATTTCCCAATGGAATGGTATCTACTTTAGCTTCTAAAAATCGTGAACTTGTAGAATATTATCAGAACATTTTTCCCGGAAGACCAATTCCAGATGATATTCCAGTACATCCTGCACCAGTATATGAAACATTAATAGCTTTAGTCTTTTTTGCAATTCTGTGGTCGATGAGAAAAAATATAAGAATAGATGGTAATCTTTTTGGGATATATTTAATTCTAGCGGGGATAGAGAGATTTTGTGTTGAATTTATTCGTATTAATCCTTTATATGCCGGATTATCTCAAGCTCAGTGGATTTCTATTGGACTTATTATTTTTGGAATATCGATTGTAAAATATATTAAAGGATCATTCTTTGTCACAAAATCAGTGTAATAATTCATTCACATTTGATTTTTCATCTTAATATTTTCCATGCTGATTAACTAGATATGTAATTCTTGATATAAAAGTTCTATCACTTTACTTGTCATACCTGCAGATTCCTTTATATATCTTGCAGATGCATCTGCGGCATGTTTTTTATTATCTATTATTATCTGCATCATCCAACTATACGCTTCTTCTTCGGTATGGATAATATCTAAAGCGCCTAAAGCATGTAAAGCTATAGCATCTGGAGATCTATGAACAAAGGGGCCACATGCCAAAGGAATACCAAATCCAGCGGGTTCTGCACAACTATGAACACCAATGCCAAAACCACCACCTATATACACTGCATCAGCAATAGCATACAAAACCATTAATTTGCCAACCGAATCTACAATCACATGCTTGGGATTATCTCCATATTTCAATTCACTTAAAATACCACTATGTGGACATTCATTCTTTAATCTAGAAATTGTTAAGTCATCTGGTTCATGTGGTACAATAATTAATCGAAAAGATGTTGGCATTTTATGTAATTGAGACAAAAATAGATGTTCATCTTTACTCCAAGAACTACCTAAAACAATCACAGTATCTTCGTCAGAATAATCAATTGGGCATAATTCATGAATCAATAATGGATGTTGTAAGATTTGAGAAACTCTGGAAGATATTCTATCTAATCTAGTATCGCTGCCTGTTTGAATATGTGTATCAAGATGTAATTCAAGGAAATATTCTGTTTCTTGCTTATTCACAGTGATAATATAAGAGAAACAATGCAAAATAGATCTCAAAATAAAGGGAATAAAGCGCCAAAAAACAGATCGTGGATAAGTTGCATTAATATAAAACACTGGAATATCTTGTGCATTCAATTCTAAAAGATAGTTTACCCATAATTCATATCGAATAAAGATTGCACAATCTGGACGCAGCTTATGAATAAAATTTTGGGTATTTCTCTTAGTATCTAAAGGCAGATATAAAACTCTATCAACAAGTTCATAATGTTTACGAATATTATATCCAGAAGGAGAAGAAAAAGTAAGAGTAATATCTATAGAACCATTTTGTTTCAGATGCTCTATGATGGGAACAGCTTGCTCGAATTCTCCTAAAGATGCAACATGTATCCACACAGATTTTGGACCATATTCTCTTTCAATAATTTGCTGATCAACAATTAGTTCTCTTTCTGCAAATTTTGCAGAAAACCTCATTATAATTGGGCGTAAAATAGATAAAACGAAGGATTCTATATATCCAATTGAATGTAATAGATAAGATGAATTACCACGATCCATTTACATTTCCTCCACCTATCCCAATGATCGAATCGTATCCCCCAAAACCAAATTCTTTAAAATATATCAGAACAATAAAATTATGAGCTGCCCTTGCGGTATTCCCTTCAAATTCTTCGGTGGTTAATTGTTCTGCTAATCTGGTATCAGCATTTATGGTTCCGGTAGAATATTGATATGAATGCCTTCCCCTTGGTATCCATTGTCTTAATCGATATAATTGTACATTTTCATCATAATACATCATCCATGAGGCATCGGGTTGAAAATTATTAAATGAACCACTTATGAATACCTCGTGTTTGGCAAGACGATTTTGAGGATTAAGCAAGAACTCGATATTCAAATAATCTAAATCACCAGATGATAAATAGCGAGTAATCATAGCGCCACCATCTGATAAATCGGAAAATGATCCATTTCGCCACAAATCTGGCCTCCACATTCTTAAAGGCGAATTTGTACGTGGATATAGAGAAAAATCAGTTAAATCAAGAACTCGATATTCATTTTCCGCAGGTATTTTTTCAATTCTGAATCTACGTCCAATAGAACCAAATCCAGAAATCATTGTTGGCATTTCATAAGGATATCTTCTGGCAGATAATTCTTCATATGATGAATTATCAGACACAATAAAAGGTTCTTGATACCTATTCATTCTATAAAATACGGCGGTATTTAATTGTCCATCAGGCATAGAATTTATAGTTCTTGTAGTAGCTTCTAAAGTATAAGCACCTGATGAGAATATCGATTCTTGAGGTGAATAAAAATCTCCAAATACCCTTAAAATTGTCTCTGCTTTGGGGTCTACCACAAAGAATTTCGCCACAGCAAATGGCTTATCAGGCTCATCAAACAAAAAACATTCAGCTTTCCAATTACCTGCAAAATTAAATTTTACTTGCTCATTAGGCACTTGTAAAGTTCCACGATAATTATACCATATTGAAGCAGGCGGAGCCATCATCCAATCTACAGAACTTGTTCTTAATAAGGCTGGATCATTCAAAAAAGAATTATTATCTTCTGACCAATCTGCATTACAATGTTTAAAAACCACAAACATTTGAGGTGGTATTTTAGATTGTACATCAAATTGAATAGTAATAAACTTATATGCATATGATACATTAACTTTACTATCTAAGCCAGGCCGAGAACACAATACTACAGGAGGGGCAGTTTCATCTTGAGCACCATAAACTCTCATAAACCTTAATTGCGGATATAGAGCACTAGCTAATGAATCAGCCAATGTTGATGTATTATCATCTTGTGCCGATAAAGAATGAGAAATGCATAAGTTGGCTAATGCAAAAGCAATCAAAAAAAAAGAATGAATGTATTTTTTTAATATGTGCATGATTAGTATAAAAGGTTAAATCCAAATCCGATATATGCATCTTGATCGGTAAAATACATACCATGAATATTCCTTCCAAAAGAACTTACTACACCTATCCATGTTCCCTTTTTTTGTTCATTTATGAAAGCAATTCCAGCCCTTAAAGAATGAGTTGGTAATGTAATCGATTGAACAGTGCTTATTCGCAGATCATATCCAGCTTGACAATCAATCCCTTTGATGAGTGGAATCGACATATCAAAACCTAATTGCGGGATTAATCTTCCTATGTCTCTTGGTTGAGTAGACCATACCCAGCTTAAACCAGAATATAATCGCAATGAGCTCAACTGCATATATGCTGTGATATCAGCAAATTCTCTGCTAAATACAAAAGGTTTTTTATCTACAAATATTCCATTTTTATCGGCCGCACCATCTACTAAATGAGTTGATATATGAGATAATCTAAGCCTTAATCCTACTGGCTTTCCAGCAAATATGCCTTTTGCTGCACAATTGAATCCAAAAAAATAATCGGCAGTTTCTACTGGGAATTTTAAATTACCTTCGCTTCTAAGCCTTGTTAAAATAAACGCATCTGTGCCAATACTATAATTCCAAGTAGAATCTTTATCAAATACAAACAAATCAACTGTATTTCCAATATCTAATCTCATTTTATCTTTAGTAGGCTGATAAAATGAACCAATTCTTGCCTCTAAAGGAGAGGCAAGATAAGGCGTAAACAATGTGTTTTGCGCTTCTATATGTGTATATGAAACACATAAGATAAAACCAAGTATTAGTATTCGCATCATCAATATCTAGTAAATTCTTGCATAAAATCAACATGCCATTTAGTATCAGGAATTATCAAACGGGCATCTATACCAAATGATTGAGCTGCTTTAATATTAGCAGGAGTATCATCTAGAAATAAGATAGATTCTGGTTTTGCATTTACCGTTTCTAAGGCATACTTAAATATATCATTATGAGGTTTTCTCATCTTTACATGAAAAGAGAAGAAAGTAAAGTCAAATAAAGAAAACAAAGAAGAACATTCTTTTTGTATAGCAGAATAATGGATGTGATTGATATTACTAAGCAAAGCAATCTGAGCATATTTTTTTGCTTCTAGAACTAACTCTTCAGCATAATCATAAATCCCAATCAGCATTGCATTCCACGCACGATGAATGTCATGATCTGTTGCAATGATATGATGTTGACTTCTTAAATGATTACAGAATTCATTTGTGTTTATGTACCCAGAATCATAAAGCCCAAAGATAGGATCAGCGTGTTCTAAAGAAAAAACGATGGGTTCAGCATCTTTTTTTTGCAAGGCTCTTAATGCCTGATGAGTATAACTATGTTTGATTGAATAAAGAATACCACCCAAATCGAACATGATAATATCTTTTTTCATCATTAGAATGTGCCAATATATTCAATACCTGCATAACGCATAAAACCATTGGCATTTGCTCTGCTTTGCAACAAATCTCTTGCTTGAATCTCTATAGATAATCCCTTTATAGGAGAATACCGGATTCCCATATTCATTAATCCATTTTGATTCATAAATATAGGATCTTCATTCCATGTTCCAATATATTCAGCACTTAGAGTAACATTTTTATACATCGATTGTTCAATCCCAGCATATACAATTGGATAGTCTTTCTTTGGTGAAGGCATAATAGCATAAGAAATACCTCCATGCAAGCTCATAATGCCAGCTTCCCAATTAATATTTTTTGAAACAGAAATAAATGCTCCAGGAGACAATGTTTGATAGCGATTATTTGTCCAAGGCCCCCTACCTTGCAGATTTAATCCAACTGCAATTGCTGGACGTTTTTTCTTTTCTTGAAACAATAATGCTTTTACTTCAAATGCAGGAATTGGCTGAGCTTCTGGATTGCCTTCTCCTAAGAAAGGTATCATTGAATAACTCATACCAAAAGCAATATTTTTTGCAGGTGCAAAAGTAAAAGAAGATACAATCCCGGATGATTGCATAATCAATCCATATACTCGGTAGCTTCCAACAGGAATAACCCTTGCCGATGGCATATCTACTATATTCATTCGTGGAAACATTGCCTTAGAACCTGCACTGCCCTGAGCATTAGCTTTATCTATAATGATAGAAAAAACAGATAATACCATTGCCGAACAAGAAAGGATTAACTTCATAACATTCATATATGCCTTTTTTGCATTTTTGTAATAACACAAACATAGTTCTTTTTGCTTTTTTAGTAATTGTTCTGCTTACTAAAATCACTCTAAATCAATGAAAAATATGTCTAATTCAGAAAATAATTCTTCATTTCAAACAATAATTGATTCTTTAACTAAAAAAGCACAAGAGAACACACACAAAATTGGATTTCCTGATGCATTAGATATACGTGTTTTTAAAGCTTGTCATTACTTAATTGAACATTCTATTGCTGAACCATATTTAATTGGAAATCCTTATCAGATTCAACAAATGGCAAAAGAATTATCAATTTCTATTGATAATATTCCAATATTAAATCCTAAAGATTGTATTAATACAGAAGATATTATTGACTTTTTTGAATCAAGAAAATCCAAAGGTATTACATATGAACAAGCTACTACTTTATTAATGGATAATCCATTATACAGTGCCGGCATCATGCTTAAAAAAGGAAAGATTGATGGTTGTGTTGCAGGTAATATTTCCTCTACTGCTAATATTATAAAAGCTGGTTTACAAACTGTTGGCAAGCAGATAGGTATTGATACGATTAGTAGTTTTTTTATTATGGTTTTACCAGATGGAACAATATATGCATATGCAGATGGTGCAGTAGTTCCTTCACCAGATAGTAAGCAACTTTGTGATATTGCATATTCAACAGCAAAAAATATCGAAACTATTTTGGGAATTCAGCCAAGAGTAGCATTTCTTTCTTTTTCTACAAAAGGCAGTGCCAAACATCCTGATATAGAAAAAGTTCAGAATGCGTATTCATTGTTTACTCATATGCATCCAGACATTATAGCAGAGGGTGAATTGCAATTTGATGCCGCAATAATACCATCAATTGCACACATGAAGATCAAAGATTCTATACTACAAGGCACAGCCAACATATGTATTTTTCCTGATTTGGATGCTGGGAATATTGCTTATAAAATTACGGAACGTCTTGCAAAAGCAAAAGCAATCGGGCCAATTATTCAAGGATTATCAAAACCATATTTCGATTTATCTAGAGGCTGCTCTATTGATGACATTGTATTAGTGAGTACTATATGTTGTATTAGTAAGTAAGAATGCCTTAGATAAGGTAATTCACGTATCCTTTTTAAGCAAAATTTGTATCTTTGCATCAACTTGTTTAGGCGACATAAGTTCTATTTATATTTCAGAGTTTCTCTACGTGCTCAATAGTTTTTTTCTCCTTATCATCAGTTTTTTACTATTCTTCAGCAATCAAGTTTTTGGAGAAACAAGTTCTATTCAAATACCGGATAGTACCGTGTATCAGGGTAATTCTGTATTGATTCCTATTTATGGTACATTTTCACAAAATGTACTTAATAAACCGATAGAAATAATTATTCAAATCCCCAAGAATAGAATTTTTCTTCAAGGTATTACAAAGAATTCTCAATCGATTATTTCTTGCCCGGATATTGTAGTAAAACCATTGATTAGTTCAAATCCATCAATGAATGAATTTTCTATTTCTTGTAAAGATGGACTCAGCGATTCATCAGGATTGCTTTGTTTTGTACAATGCGAAATTTTAGCTGGTAAAGAAGTATCATCACGGATAGCCGTACTGTCAATAAATATAGAAAATGAATTCCTCACAGTAAATCAAAAAGGTGGATTATTAAGATTTCCAGAGCCTACTGTAATACCTGCTGGACAAGAAGGATTGGAAATCAATAGTCCAAATCCTTTTCAGTATACTACAGAAATACCTTATTATATTATTGCTGATAGCGATATTACATTTAGTCTTTTTGCTACAAATGGAAAGGCATTAAAAATCTTCCCTACTACATTTACAAAAGCAGGTAGACATATTTTCAATCTTACTGTAGATAATCCAACTGATTTTGCAAGTGGTGTATATATTTTACGTTTGCACACTCCAAGAGGATTGTATCATTTAAGTATGGTACATAAAAAATGACAAAGAACACATTTACACCTATACATTTTATCAATAAGCCTTTGATATATAAGTTCTTACTTATAATACTATCTATATGTTGTATCGTTAGTACTACTACTATTTTACCTGCACAAACTGTAAATACAGTAAAAAAAACATCTGAAGGGACAGAATTTTGGGTGTGTTTTCAAGAAAATTCTTGGCATCATGCTTTAGAAAGAGTTGGTAAAATGAAACTTACTGATCCACGTGGACAAGAAATGTATGTTGAAGATAGAAGTATTTCTAATTTCGAACTATTTTTAAGTAGTGATACTACAACCAGAGTGAGAATAGAGATTGTAGGCATACGCTATAAATTAGATACAATGGTTATTGGCGGTAGCGTTAGAAGACTAAAAATACCTTCATCTGCCGAAGTAACTGGTGATGGTACTTTACAGCCAAATGCAGTTCGAATTACTTCAGACTCACCGATTTCTGTTACTTGCCTTAATGAACGAGGAAGCTCCACCGATTCTTATCTTGCATTGCCTAGTAAAGCGCTTGGACTAGAATATTATACCATAAGTTATCATTCAACGCCAACTAATGACTTAGTACCTCATATGGCTATTATTGCAACCAAGGACAGCACAATTGTAAAAGTAACTCCTTCTTTTATTACTTCAAGAAATCGTCCGGCAGGTGTTCCTTTTACAGTAATTATGAATAAAGGAGATGTATATCAAATTGCAGCATCAAATATGCAAGGATATACAAAAACAGAGAGAGGCACAGACTCTATTATTAATCCTGATATATCCGGCACAAGAGTTCAAGCTACAAAACCAGTTGCGGTTTTTAGTGGACATCAATGTGCTGATATTCCTATGAGAGTTCCGTTCTGCAATTATTTAGTTGAACAGGTACCTCCTGTTAATTCTTGGGGGATGCATTTTATTCTAGGCAAATTTGCCAAAAGATCCAGTTATGCTTATAGAGTAATTGCGTCTACAAATAATACTAAAATATTTGAAAATTCAGTTTTAGTAAAAGAACTTCAAGCAGGCCAAATGTATGAAAATTCATCTGCTGGTTCTAGAAATATCATGTTAACAGCATCATCTCCTGTGCTTGTAGCTCAATTTTCTCATGGATATTTAGGTGGATTTACCAAAACCGACGGTAAATCTGCACCTATCCAAGGTGATTTAATTGGCGACCCCATGATGTTGCTTGTAAGCCCTACCCAACAATTTTTACGTGAATATCGATTTGCAACGCCAAAAACCAGTTTTACCAATTGGCGACATTTCATAAATATTGTGATACCAAGTTCTGCTGTAGGATCTTTACGATTAAATGGAAGGGTTTTAGATACAGTGAAAAATTATCCAGAATTCGTAGGATTAAGTTCTTATGTATGTATTCAAACAGATATTCCATTTGGTGTCCACACAGTAAAGGCTGATGTACCTTTTGGATTATATTCATATGGATTTGCTACAAATGATGCATATGGAAATATGATCGGGCAAGGATTTGATGAAATTGAAGAAATCAGAGATTCATTACCCCCAACTTTTGAAAGAAGAAATCTAGATAAAAAAATTAATCTTGTTATCAGAGATGATAAATCTACTGATAAAGGCTTGCAATCCATTAGAATTATTTCTGCAGTAGGATTAGCGGCAATGTATGGAAACAACTATATCGATCAACCAAGTATCAATCCAGGCACTCCTCAATATACTATGTTCGTAAGGCCATTAAACGGTTTTGTGAAAGGGAAAATGGAAATCGAGGCAAAAGATTTATCTGGGAATATTTCTACCTATACTTTAGACTATGATGGAACTAATTTTTTAGGTGCTTTAGAAGAAAAACCCGTTCCAGATTTGTCTAAGATTACCGAAACTTGGCTTTGGGGTTCTTATGCAATCGCATCTAGCCAATATCACACATTAAACAATGTTCAAACGATTGGAAGTACCTCTGTTACTGGACAATTTGAAGCTGAAAGTGGATCTCCTTTAGGATTAGGTTTTCGTTTTAATAAATATGTTGGCTCCTCAATTAGTGTATCATTAAAAGCTGAATATTTACCTTGCAGTATTGTTTTAAGAGGCAGAGATTCATTATTAAAAAGAGTATATGACTCAGTTTCCAATCAATATTTAAACTATCAAGAAGCATTTGTATTGCAGCCCACATTGCCAATGATTTCTTTCTCTACTGGAATAGAATATCAATTACATCCTTTGCTTTACACATTTGTAGACATTCAATCTTCAATAATCTTAAGTAAATCTGCAGAATCTTACAGACAGATTGAATCTCCTTTGTCATATGCATATGCACAATCCGGCACAAGAGAATTACCAATTTCAAATACAGGTTTAGATCAAGTTAAAATGCTATGGTTATCTGCAAATGCAGGAATCGGCATACAGAAAAAGATTCAACCTCATCTTATATTATTTGGCGAAACTTCGTTTAATTATACTCTTCATTCTGTGCTACAAAATGGATATGGAGAGTGGAATTATTCATCTTTGCGATTTTCACTCGGTTTTAAAACATCATTTTGATGTAAAAAAATAATTAAGGATTTACTTATGAGCTATGCAACCATAACTCCCGAAGAGCTAAAATTACGTTTAGATATAGGCGAAATGCCTGTATTGATAGATGTTCGTTTGCCAGAAGAACATATGGAAAGTAATATTCCAAATTCTATGCTCATTCCTTTAGATACTTTGCCTACTAGAATTCAGGAATTAGAGCACTTTAAAGAGCATGAAATTATTATGTATTGCAGAAGTGGTGGCCGAAGCGCCAAAGCTTGTGAATATCTTTATGCTAGAGGTTATAAAGTAGTAAATCTACTTGGTGGTATGCTCGATTGGAAATAATTTGTTGATTCATTACCATTAATTGCAAAAAACTATGATAGTATCTGCCACAGATTTTCCATTAATGGAAGAACGCTATAGATCCACATATCTAAATTCAATTTCTGGATTTAAATCTTTGGCATTAATTGGCACTCAAAATATAAGTGGCATTCATAATCTTGCTGTATTTAATTCTATTGTTCACATAGGAGCATCACCAGCTTTATTAGGAATGATTATACGACCAGATTCTGTAAGAAGACATACCCTCGAAAACATTCTTCTACAAGGTTATTATACTATTAATCATGTTCATTCGGGCATGATGCCACAAGCTCATTTGGCAAGTGCTGCATTCTTGGATACTGATTCTGAATTTGATGCATGTGGTTTTACAGTAGAAGATTCTGGTTTTCCAGCTCCATTTATTGGAGAGAGTAGAATAAAGTTGTTAATGAAGTACAGACAACATATACATTTAGATATCAATCATACCAATTTGATCATAGGTGAAATCATTCAGATTCATTCCCCAGACAATTGTGTTTCCGCAGATGGATTTGTAGACTTACATAAAGCAGGAACTTTAACTGTAGCTGGATTAGATGCCTATTATTCAACTATACCATATGATAGATATAATTATGCTAGGCCAGGAAAATCTATTGAGTCTTTACTTACTATAAATGGAGCCCCTGATGCATAGAATTGTTATTACAGGAGCCTCTGGATTTATTGGAAAAAAGTTAACAAGGCTATTATCTGAAAAAGGCTTTGATATCATTGCTTTCACTAGATCACCAGAAAAAACTAAACGCAGCCTGCCATATATAAAAGAAGCCGTCCAATGGAATGCAGAACAAAATATGTCTGCAGAATGTGAAGAGTATATCAATGGTGCTTATGCTGTCATAAATTTAGCAGGAGAATCAGTTGCCAAGCGCTGGAGTGATGACAGAAAAAAAAGAATTATGGAAAGTAGAAAAAATGGCACTATTGGATTAGTTAAAGCTATCAATAATGCTGAAAATCCTCCGGAAATATTTTTTTCGGCCTCTGCAATTGGTATATATGGATCGGATTCAGGCATTACTATTTTTGACGAAAACTCACCTTTTGGATCTGGTTTTCTAGCTGATGTTTGTATTGAATGGGAAAAACAAGCATTATTAGCATCCGAAAACGCAAGAGTAATTATTGGAAGGATAGGTGTAGTTTTAGATCCAAATGAAGGTGCTTTATCCAAAATGTTACCTGCTTTTAAATTGTATCTAGGTGGCCCAATTGGAGATGGTAATCAATGGCTATCATGGATTCACCCCCATGATCTAATTGCATTTATTATCTATAGCTTAGAAAACTTTCATGTGCACGGAATATACAATTTAACAGCACCTCAACCTATCACAATGGGTGATTTCAGTTCTATTTTAGCACAAGTTCTTCATCGTCCTTCCTGGCTTTCGGTTCCAGACATTGCTTTATCTGTTTTAATGGGAGAGGGAGCAATCATTGCAACTGGCGGACAAAATGTTCATCCTTTACGAACGATACAAAGTGGTTTCGTATTTGAATTTAAAGATTGCAAAGATGCATTAACTGATTTACTGTCTCAATAACTCATGTATTTATGAATTCAGTTTCTATTAAAAGAATATTGATTGCTGCCGGAGGAACAGGCGGAGATTTGTTCCCAGCAATTGCTATTATCGAAGAACTTCAAAAAAGAAATCCTACTCTGCAATCTATTTTTACTGGTAGTCCAGATAGAATTGAGGCTTCGATTATACCATCTAAAGGCTATGAATTTCGTCCTATGAATAGTCTAAAAGGATTTAGAGGTCTTTCTTCTTCTCTATTTTCTATCCCTTTTATACTGTTATATGCATATAGAGAACTTCTCTCTATTATTAAAGATTTTCCACCTTCCTGTATAATCTGTGGTGGAAACTATATTAGTTTTCCAGCCGGGCTACTAGCAAGATTTCATCATATTCCATTAATTATTATCGAACCGAATGCGAAGCCTGGCAGAACAAATCTTTTTTTATCTCGCTTTGCTACTTTCATTATCACTGCATTTGAAGAAACTGCTTCTTTTTTTCCACAGAAAGTTCAAAGAACAATTCATCATCTGGGCAATCCTTTAAGGGCTTCTTTTTTAGAGATAAAACCTACAAAAGAAAAAGCAGCGGAAATGTATGGTTTTAATCCAGAGATGAAAACAATACTGATTTTTGGTGGTTCCTTGGGTGCCAGATCTATAAATCATGCAGTAGTAAAGCATATAGATTATTTTGAAAAGAATTCAATTCAAGTTCTTTGGCAAACTGGAACATCTTTTTCAGTGCCAGTTGATTTACCGCCACATATTCATACACTTCCATTTATCGACGATATGATTTCTGCCTATGCGGCTTCAGATCTAGTGATTTGTAGATCAGGTGGTGGAACAGTTGCTGAATTAGCTGTATGCGGAAAGCCATCCATTCTTATTCCTTTACCTGGGGCAGCTAATAATGAACAAGAAGAAAATGCGCATCTAATGGAAATTCATGGAGCAGCTCTATTAGTGCATGACAATGCTTTAGAAACTGAACTTGAATACATTATTAATCGATGTATTAATAATCCAGAATTATTAGAAACTATGAGTAATAATGCCACTTTGATGAGCAAACCTTTAGCTACAACAAAAACTGCTGATTTAATTGAGTCTATATTATAGGAATATTGACATATTATCCTATTATTTCTTAGTTTTTATTATTCTACTATATATTTATAAAAATTGGCATAAAAGTAGGGTGATTTGATTGAAGATATTGTGATATATCTATTTCTTTAGAACGTTTAGGACAAACAAATGAAGGCTTCAATATTATCAACTGTTTATAGTATAAGAATACTATTTTGGGTGTGTTCATGTATCGGATTTTTAGCAGCAGATAATACCGCATATAGTCAAGCTTCTATTGTTAGGAATAGATTGCAATTAGTTGCAATGGGTAAAATAGATGACGTTAAAAAAGAGTTGCCAGATTTATTAGCCGAATTTCCTGAAGATCCTGGTATACAGTTTTTACATGCGTCTGTATTAGAAGATTTAAATAAATCTTTACCTATTTATCAAAAGATTGTTAATGGGAAACCCGATTGTGAATGGGCCGATGATGCACAATGGAGAATAGTTCATTATTATACAATGAAGCGAGATACTAATAGAGCAAGAGCTGAATTACAAAATTATCGTAAAAATTATCCTCAATCTGAATTCCTTTTAAGTGCTTATGATTTGATAAGAGCAACTGTTGGAGCAGGAAAATTTACTGTTGAAAACCCAGAACCCAAAAGTAAAATAACAAGCCAACTATCCAATTCTAAAAGTATTCCAGAAAAAAAAGGAATTGATTCATCGGTTATAACAAAATCAATAAGCAAGAATTCTACTAGTAAAACTGAAACTAGTACAAAGTCAAGTGATGGTAAATCTTCAAAATCTGATAGTATTTCGCCTTCTTCTAAAAAATTAGTAGTTGCTGAAATTGTAAAGTCTGGTAAATCAGAGACAATATTCACGCTTCAGGTAGGAGTGTTTAAAACTTCTAAAGCTGCAGAAACAGAATTAGCAGATTATACACAAAAAAGATTGCGTTGCTCTATTTTAGAAAGAAAACTTGCTGATGGATCTATGCGATATGTAGTAGCAATTGGCGAATATAAGTCAAAAAAGAATGCAGAAGATGCAATTGAAATTGTTAAGGAACAATGTAATTGTAGTCCACTTATCATTCAAAAGCCATAATCAGACAACTTTTTTGCCTTTAATCCATACATTTTGGGTGTGATTAATGCCAAAATGATATAGTAATTCTGGATATTTGTCTGTATTCAGTATATGAAAATCAGCGCTTTTCCCTATTTCTAAACTACCACACTTATCCCCTATATTCAATGCATATGCGCCGTGCAGAGTAGAAGCCATTATTGATTCTTCAATAGACATTCCCATATTTGTAGAAGCCAAAGATAGAATTATTTGCATATTTTCTGTAAAACACGATCCCGGATTACAGTCTGAAGCCAAGGCAATTGTCATTCCACTATCAATCATGTGTCTTGCAGGTGCATAAGGAAGTTTTAGAGTATAAGCAGTACCAGGTAACAATGTACCGATACATCCATTTCTCATCATAGCCTCTATTCCATTTTGGCTAATATATAGTAAGTGGTCTGCTGAAACCGCTTTTAGCGAACCTGCCATTTCGGCTGCTCCGAATGGACTTAACTCATCGGCATGGACTTTAATCTTAAACCCTAATTCTATTGCGGTATTAAGTATTTTTTCCGATTGCATAATGGTAAAATAGCCAGTATCGGTAAATACATCACAAAACTCTGCTAATTGCTCTTCCTTTACAGCCGGCAACATTTCTTTACAAATGATATCTACGTATAATTCTGGATTATGTCTATATTCAGGTGGAATATCGTGAGCACCTAAAAATGTAGGAATAACTCGCAAAGGAACTTCTTTACTTACCACTTTAATAGCTTTTAATAATGTAAGTTCCGATTCAAGAGTAAGGCCATATCCACTTTTCATTTCTATAGTTGTTGTTCCATGTTTCATAGCATTCAATGCTAGAATAATTCCTTGATGAGCTAATTGATCAATTGATGCATCCCTAACTGCGTACACTGTGTTTAATATTCCACCACCTTCAGCTGCTATTGTTTGATAAGAAACTCCTCTTAATCTTCTAGCATATTCATCTGCTCTATTACCTGCAAAAACACAATGTGTATGGGAATCTACAAAGCCAGGCATCATTACTTGTCCTTGTGCATCAACTAATTCATCATAAACCATATCAACTGGCAAAGAAGATTCTGTACCAATCCACAGAATATTCTCATCATATAACATTGCAGCATTATTGATGATAGATAAGTCACCCATAGTATCAAGAATATTAGGTGCACCAAGAATTTTAGAAGAGCAAGTAAGTAAAGTTCCAATATTTCTGATAAGAGTCTTTTTCATTATCTATACTCCTAAATCTGATGGATGTATATGAAATGAAGATAATATTTCCAGATTTTCATCTGTATCGGGGTTTTTTCCATTAATATCAAAATATGAACGTAAAGCTAATGTTCTTTCTTTCATCAAAGTAATGATTTCTGTTTTGTATCCTTGTAGTAAATATGATAAAAAATAGTAGCTTCTTTTATCAGGAAATAAACCTGGATCCATCGAAAAATTACTATATGCTTCTATCATTTCTTGTTCATCCATATGAACATCATCTGTTACCCACTGATTTAATGTGCTTATCATGATTGGCATTCCAGATTTATTTAATGATATCATTAATAAATGAGTATATCCTTTAGGATGATATTTGAAAGTATGGAAATGTCCATATTCTCCATTACGATGTCCATGAAAAAATACTCTATAACCTGAAACCTCGTCATGCACACCTTTTGGATGAGGATAATGATGATCTACATCTCTTTTAAATTTTCTTCCATGTAATACTAAAGATATGACATTCTTTTTCTGTTTTTGCAATGCTAACAGTACATTACCAGCATCAGATAATGCCTTAGCCCTATCAGAATCTTGGAATATATATGCTTGCTTTCCAATTAAGTGGGTGAAAGTAGCAGAATATGCTAAAAAAGATAAAAAAGTACGACGTTTCATACATTACCATATAGTATAAAAAAAGCGCCCTTGAACATATTCAACAGCGCTATCAATATCATGTATA
>JBMOIC010000026.1:0-27831 GCA_049317525.1 Bacteroidota bacterium
GAAGCACCAACAATTCCAGCGACTGTAGAAATTGAACAAGATACATCTGCAGCTGATAAGCGTAAAGAAGAAAAAGAGAAGCGCAAGCAATTAGAAGAAGAACAAGCTGCAATCACAGATACTATCCATGCAGATCAATCTGTAATCGAAGTTACAGTAGCAGAACGAATTAAAGGTGGATTACGATTAGATTATAATGGTACACGCTTATTCATGCCTGCATCTCATTTTGGCCTAAAACGTGCGCCAAGTGACAAAGAACTTACCGATGCGGTTGGAACTGCTATACCTGTTCAGATCATTGAAATTCAAAAAGATGAGAATGGACGCAGAACTGTAGTAGCAAGCAGAAGAAAATTATTAAGAGATTCATTCTTTGGTTCAATAAAAGAGGGTGATATTGTAGAAGGAACAGTTTCTTCACTTACAACATTCGGTATCTTTGTTGATATTAATGGTGTTGAAGGCATGGTACATATAAGCCGTATGGCTTCGTATCGTATAGCTGATCCATCGGTATTATTCAAAAAAGGTGATCATGTAAAAGCCACTGTTTCTGGTATTGACCCAGAAAAAGGTCGTTTAGCATTAAGCACCAAAGACTTTGTTAGTTCTCCTTGGGATGCAGTAGAAACGAAATATCCTACAGGTACAGTTGTTAAAGGTACAGTAAAACGATTTACTGATTTTGGAACATATGTAGAGATTGAACCAGGATTAGAAGGCTTATTAAGAAATGCAGACCTTGTGTGGGGTCGAAGAGGAGTTTCCGCTCAAGATTTATTACAAGAAGGTTCAGTAATTGATTTAGCAGTACTTAATTCTTCTGCCGAAAAAAAACGCATTGGTTTAAGCTTAAAGCATATGAAACCAAATCCTTGGAAAACAATTCAAGATACACATCCAGCTGGCTCTAATGTATCTGTAACAGTTTCACAAGTTAATCCAAATGGATTATTGGTTAATATTAATGAAGATTTTGATGGATTTATTCCTCGTTCAAAAGT
The DNA here is from genome assembly GCA_049317525.1 of Bacteroidota bacterium. Lineage (GTDB taxonomy): Bacteria > Bacteroidota > Ignavibacteria > Kapaibacteriales > UBA961 > UBA961. The sequence goes on from JBMOIC010000026.1 coordinate 1,008, forward strand.
ACGTAATGTTTCAGGTAAGAATGCATTTGCAATTGGTGATACATTCGAAGCAACAATTGTAGATTCTAATGGAGATACAGAATCATTAGTTTTAGCTCCACAATATACCGATGAAGAATTAGCATCTATTCCTCAACGCAATCAAAATAGTGGACAAAATAGTGGACAAAGATCACCACGAGATAATCGTAGTGGCGACCCAAAGGTAACTTTACCTGATACACCAACTATAACTATTATGGACTTGCTTTCTGAAGCTCAAAAAAGCAATCTGAAAGGCAATTAATAGATTTCAGCAAAATGTTAAGGCCGTCAAATTTACTATTTGACGGCCTTTTTTGTTGATTGAACTTAGATAATGTAATTTTGAATTAATTATTCATTTCTACTAGATTACTATATGTTTACATGGAAAACGATGTTGTACTGTATACTAAGCATAAGTGCAGGTATTACATTTTTTTCTCACGTAGATCTACAAGCATATTCGATTAAAGACTCATCCCAAACAATTATTAAAAAGAAGAGAATTTACTCTCCTGTACAAACGATTACAGGCGATACAATTCAAGTAGATTCTGTAAAAAAAGATATACAAATCGTTCCTGGCTCTTCAAGTAAATACACTGCAGATCAAGATTCAGCATATTATAGAATGTTACGTTTAGGGATTCCTGCAGGCACATTAGCACAATTACACTCTAAAATCATTGCTTTTGGCCTTAAGCAAAGATTAGCAGAAGCAAAAGAAAATCCATTCGAAATTCTATTAAGAAATATGGATTTACCGGCAGAGTATTATTTACCTAGAGGTTCAGAGATAGTACAAAGACAAGAAATGATAGCTAGATCACAACAAATTCCTACTGGTAGGCCAAGTACTATAGGAGCGGGAGTACAAATTCCACTATCATCCATCGGTTCATTTTTAGGTATTACTGAAGATGTTTCTCCAATAGTTACTTATGCAGTAGAGTATTCTATGTTTGTAAAAGTTGTTGTGTATTCTACAGCTGCAAAAGAAATAGCAATTGTATTTCAAGGACAACAAGTTCCTGGAAAATATCAATTAGCATGGAATGGAAGAGATGATAAAGGCAGGCCAATGCCTGCTGGCGATTATGTGGCAGAAGTAAGATTAGGTAATGATAAATTTGTAAGAAAAAGAATTACTGTGCCTTAAATTTTTTCATCTAATAAGAACAAATGGTAATGCATCATATCCATCATCTGTGATAAATTTTACCATATATGTTCCAGATGATAATCCATCGAATGAAATTCTTTCGGAAGTATATATCCCAGCATTTTTTTCACCAATCGATATTCTTTTAATCAATTTACCAAGCATATCATTTACTTCAAAGTGAATATTGGTTCTTGCTGAAACTTGATAATCTATATAAATAGCCTGATCCCTTCCAATCAAAATCTCCTTTAATTGATTATTTCTAGGCACTTGATTCCACATAAATCCAGAACCAATATTGTTAGCTGCAGCATAGGATCTACTAGATTCCATCTTTCTATCTATTTCTTGTTCATTAGCACCAATAAAAACAGCAAAAACAAACTTTTTTGTTTCTTCGGCATCTAATCTCTCGGGTCCACCTGAAATTACCATAGATACATCTGTAGGACGAGAAAATGCTCTTGTTAATCCACCCGACATTGCCCGCCATTTTTCATTTCTAGAAAAGCCATCATAAATATTTATATAACCACCCCCACCATCATTATCGATAGAGCAATAATTTAAGGATTGTCCTGTTAGCAATGCTACACCAGTATAAGGCAACTTATCTAATACATCATTATAACAATAACCATAACCTTTCAATTGATTAAATCCGCAAATATTATTTTGTCCAGCTGGCCCAATATCCCAATCAAAAAACAATCCAGCAAAAACAGAATCATAGTTTACACCTGAATTATTTGTTATTTCATATGATAAGAATAGAATGTCTTTCAGTGAATCATCATTGCTTTGATACACTTTTTGATCAACAGTAAAGCCGGCCTGATCTGCTTTATATTCATCTTTAAAGGCAATATGTGCTTCTAGGTCTGCTATAGTTCCTGGAATCAATACTTTAATGGGATCTTTTATTATCCAAGACTGATCTTGTGAGTCTCCCGAAGCATCTCGTGCAATATTGCTTAATCTATTTGGCGATATACCAGCCATAAAAGCGCCTTCAAACAATACAGAATATGGACTATACGATGAACCTAAACCTTGTCCTTGAGTATTTGAAGGATAATCATTATATCCAATATTTCCTTGGCTATTAATAGTTACTGTTATATCGTTTTCTGCTAATGTTCTATATGTGGGATTGATTACTAATTGTACTGCATCTCTTGCAATCAAAGATGAAGCGCTATATATATCTAAATGAATAAGTAATGGATAATTATATGGTGGATTTTCTGGCAAAGTAAAAGATAAGGGAAATGGTAAAGAATAAACCGTAGATGGCTGCAAAGTTCCAGCATATATGGTATCTTTTTTAAATACAATATTCACATTCGAATCAGTACATGAAGCTATAATAAATGCTGAATCAACTGTTTCTAAGACATTTTTGATAGATAAAGATATATCTATTGATTCTCCTGGTGTAAACATATCATCAGCAGTTTCATCGGTAATTTGCTTCTGAATAATGGCAATATATTGTGGATTTTTTTGTGAGATCGCAGCCATACAGTCAACCTGGCCAAATCCTATTTTTCTAGCAAATAAAGGATTGATACTATCTATATTTTTTGCACACGAAATAATGCGTGCTGCGATTTGCTGGGCATCAGCATAAGGAAATACCGAAGCAATAAGGGCTGCAGTTCCAGAGATAATTGGGGCAGACATAGATGTTCCGCTTGAATATCCATATGTATTGCCTTTTAAAGTAGAAAATATAGAAGACCCAGGAGCTGAAATATCAACACTTGGTGAAAAATTTGAATATGAGGTTTTGGTGGCATCATAATATACCGCTGCAACCGACAATACATTGGGATAAGATGCAGGGTAAAATGATGTTTCTTTTCCATCATTTCCAGCACCAGCTACAATTAAACAACCAAATTGTTGCGCATTTGCAACTATTTCTGCTTCTGCAATTGATGGCGAAGGGCTTCCCCAACTGCAGTTAATTATCCTTGCACCCATTGCTGCAGCATATAATAAACCTTCATAACTGTTTTCTACAGTCAAGCTTGTAGAATCATCTTTACTTACTTTTACAGGAAGAATTTTAACTCTTCTAGCGATACCTGCTATTCCTTTTTCATTATTTGAAATCGCTGCAGCTATTCCTGCCACATGAGTACCATGAAAATGCCCTGGAAATGGACTATTATCTCCAGAAACAATATTGGTGCTACTTGCAAAGTCCCATCCACTCCAATCATCGATAAAGCCATTCATATCATCATCAATACCATTTGCTCTTTTTGAAACACCTTTTTGATCTAATCCATCTTCTCCAGAGTTTACATACAAAGCTGATAATAAATCTTCATGATTTGTATCAATTCCAGTGTCTACTATTGAAATTAATATACTATCTTTTCTTGATGATGATTCATAGTATTCCCAAGCTTCGAATGCATGAATCTGCTTAAGATAATTCTGCATCGAAATCATTGGATCATTTGGAGCCGTATTGAAAGTATGTACAGGCTTTGGTTCTGCATATTCAATAAAAGAATAAGAACTTATTTTTTTTGAGACAATTTCTGGTGATATATCAGCATTATATTCGATAATTGCTAAAGATTCTAGATTTAGTACAGATAAACTATTATCCTTTACTTTGCCGTTGGCATTAGATTTTGATATCAATAAATCGAATATTTGGCTTCTAAGCATTGGTCTAGAAGTATGATTCCCAAGTGTAGATACAAGCGACTGAATAATTCCCTTTCTTTCATTATTTTTCCACTGAATATATTCATCTGATTGAGTAGTAAATTTAATAATCAAACTGTGTTGGCCAGCATATAGAGAATTTAGGTATCCACTACTTAATATAAAATATCCTAAACAAGTGATGATATAGGTACATACATATAGAAATATCTTCATATTACTTGCATTATATAGTGGATGGAATTTCTATAGCGAATGTAGTTCCTTTACCAGGAGAACTATCTTTAACATATATTCTGCCAGCATGATATTTTTCTATAATTCTTTTAGATAAAGACAAACCAAGCCCCCAACCTCTTTTTTTGGTAGTATAGCCAGGCAAGAAGATTTGTCTTTTTACAGGACCAGACATCCCTTTCCCATTATCTTTAACTGTAATAAGAACTCTATCTTTAGAAATTAATTTCATGTGTACAGATACTATTCCATGTGGATTATCAATTGATTCAACGCCATTTTTCAACAAGTTTTCTATTACCCATTCGAATAATTCTCCATTAGCATTCACCCAGATATCATCAAGAAGATATCTTTCTATTTGTACTTTTCTGCCTAAATGAGGCACCCTTTTTTCAAAATACATGCAAACTTTTTCAATAAGTTCAGAAACATTTTCTCTGTGTTTCACAGGCTCTGAGCCTATTTTCGAAAATCTATTTGCAATCGTATTAAGTCTATATAAATCATGTTCCATTTCTTTAGCTGTTTCGCATACAGCTTGAGAATCATTACTATTGATTCTTAAGATTTCTAGCCAACCCAATAAGCTAGACAAAGGAGTTCCAAGCTGATGAGCAGCTTCCTTAGCCATACCGACCCATACATTTGATTCTTCGGTGCGCCTGAGATAACTAAAAGCGATATATCCAATAAAAATAAATGCAGAAACAATAATGATTTCTATATATGGCAACCATTGCATCTGGCGTATCAATGATGAATTAGTATAATAAATCATTCCCAAAACCATACCCTCTTCATCTTTAATTTGAATTGGAGGATAGGAAGAACTCATTGTTTTGAGTAATTCCACAATCTTTTTTTCTTGAATTTTAACTCTTGATGGGGATAAAGAGGTATCAACATCAACATTCAAGGTAAATTGAGAGAATGGCCTATTGGGATTGCCTTCAGCATCTGTAAAAACAACAGGAAAAGAAATTGTAGGAATAATTCTATCTAATAGAAATAAGAAGTCATCTGCATTTGCATTAACATCCGATAAATAATGCTTGTAAATATCCGCATAAAAAGTAACTACCCTTTTTTCCCTCTCTATAAGTTCATGCGCTAATTTTTGAGTATACAACAGAACACTTAGAACCATAGCAAAAGCAAAAAATGCTAAGAATACTTTGATTTGCCACTTTGTAAGTGAGCGACGAATTATTTTAGCATAGATGTTTTTCATGCTTAGATTCGATGATACTGTAATCTGACGTGGACGCGATAATACGAAATAGATAATATATCATTGTGCATTTTTTATTATCTGCAATATGACAAAGGGTTTAGACGATTTTTACCCTTCCAAAGTTCAAAATGTAAAAATTCGCCATCAACTGATTGCGTAGTTTTACCAATTACAGAGCCAGCAGAGATGATTTGTCCTTTTTTCACCAAAGAATTTGAAAGATTTGCATAAACAGATCGATACGAATTTCCATGATCAACAATCACCATTGAATTATAACCTGGCAACCAGTGAACTAAAGAAACTTTACCAGAAGCTGAACAAAATGCAGAGCTTCCCTCCGAACATGCAATATCTAAACCAGGATTATCCATAATGGTATTTGTTACTGAATTGCGGTATTGTCCAAAAGAACGTAAAATTTTCCTTGCATTCGTTGGCCATTTGAATATGCCAGAAAACTGTATATCTGATTCATGTATATCATTCTTTATGATCTCTTTTTGTGCTATACTTTTAGAGACTTTTTCAGAAATACTCTTTTTCTCACCTTTCTCATGTATTGATAGATCCTTTCTCAATTCTATATTTTTATTTTTCACATGTTCATCTTGTTTTTTGCTTTCTTGATGCACAAGCGATGAAATCATCCCAGCAATCTGTTGAGCACTTTTTTGTTTCTTTTCTAATTCTTTTAATACGAGTGCTTTATCTAATCTTACCTGACTTAATGTCAGCTTTTGGGCATTCATAGTTTTTTGCAAAAACTGTTGCTCTTTTTCTTTCTCTTTTAAGATTTTTTCTTGAAGTGAAGAATATTGCGATAACTGTGCTTGTTGATATGAAAGCGCCCCTTGAACTTTTGATATTTCTGTTAGATATGTTGTTAATTTTTTGTGTAATAATTGCATATATGATGGCAATCTTTGTAAAATTCCTGATGATGGCCCTGTACTTCCTGGCAATAAATCATTACTAGATTGCGCACCAGAAACATGCTGTTTACTAAGATTCACATATATCTTAGCAAGATTTGCATATTCAGTTTTTGTAGCTAATAATTTTTCTTTAAGTGAAGACTCTGTTCTTTGAATAACAGTTAATGTATCTTGAATTTTTGAAACTTCTCCAGCGAGTTTTCCAACTTTTTGAGAAATAATGACTTTCTTTTTTTGAGTTTCCTGCAAAGTAGAAATAGTTGATTGTTCTTTAGCATTTAATCGATAAACTTTTTGCTGTGCCTTTGCAATTTCTTGATGTAAAGTTTGAAGTTTGGTTTTACTATGTTGAACAGAATATTTTGTTTTAGACAACACAGTACTTTTTCTACCCGACTTTTTTTTAGTCACGATGTGATTTTTTGTGCGTGCATGTTTTTTTGTAAAAGCAGTAGTACTTGTACTAATAAAACAAAAAACAAGGAGTATAAAAGCTGCACGCATACTATAACTTCTAATATCAGTATTCCTCTGTGGAGGCCCGCTGAATAGAAGCACCCAATTGCTGAAACTTCTTCTCAATTTGTTCATATCCACGATCAATATGATAAACTCTTAATACTTCTGTATTACCATGTGCAATAAGCCCAGATAGTAATAAAGATGCACTTGCTCTTAAGTCTGAAGACATAACAGTTGCACCAGTTAAAGGTTTTCCACCAAATACTATTGCAGAATTATCAGCCATTTCTATTGATGCTCCTAATCTTTGTAGTTCAGGAACATGATGAAATCTTGTTGGATAGATTGTATCTGTTATTCTGCTTGCGCCTTGTGCACACATCATAAATGCAATCCATTGTGCTTGGGCATCGGTAGGAAATCCGGGATAAGGAGCAGTAGTAATATCTGTAGGTTTTGGTAAACCATTCATCTCAATCGATATAGTATTACCATTAACATCAATACTTACACCTGCCTCTTCTAATTTAGAAATAACAGCCGTAAGATGATATGGGTTTACATTTTCAAGAATAGCTTTGCCTTGAGTCATAGCAATACCAATCAAAAAAGTAGCTGCTTCTATTCTATCAGAAATATTCTCAAAATCAACTGCTTGTAGCTCAGAAACACCTTCTATTTCTAAGGTTGTGGTTCCTATTCCATCTATTTTGGCTCCCATTTTAACAAGCATTTTAGCAAGAGCAGTTATTTCTGGCTCTTGGGCTGCATTACTCATTATTGTTGTTCCTTTAGCCATAACAGCAGCTGTAAGAACATTTTCTGTAGCTCCAACACTAGAAATATCGAAATGAATACGATTTCCTTTTAGTTCTTTTGCCTTTGCATAGATATAACCATTTTCAATTGTAATTTCTGCGCCTAATTTTTCAAAACCTTTAAGATGTAAATCTACTGGCCTTGGGCCAAAGGCGCAACCACCTGGCAAAGACACTTTAGCTTGTCCATATCGAGCAAGTAAGGGCCCAAGTACATTTATGGATGCTCGCATCTGTTTAACATATTCATATGGAGCTTCAAATGAGTTAACAGCTGTAGAATCAATAAAAAGCTCATTATCGTTTAATTCACTATGAGCACCCATAACTCCTAGAAGCCTAGTCATTGTCCAAACATCTTTAATTCTGGGGGTATTGGTAAAACGATATATTCCCGGTGCTAAAAGCACTGTTGGAATTAATGCCAATGAAGCATTCTTGGCACCTGATATTTGTACGGTACCACTTAGGCGTTGTCCGCCTTCAATTATTAATTTGTCCATTGTTCATGCTGCAAAACCATGAGTAAATACGTGCTTAACACGCGGGGGGCATCACAAAAGTAAGATAAAGTGTTGAAAGCACAAATACATAGTAAGTGTTTTTTCTAACTTTAGCTGTGTTTTTTGTATTTTTGCGAAGTATTTTTATCAAAATAGTACAATTCATCCATATTCTATTAAAATGAATAACTCTTCACATATAGATTCAGCATCCATCGAACGCATCGCAGAACTTTCTAAGCTGTCTTTGTCAATCGAACAAAAAGATGATATTATCAATCAGTTTAAAAATATCATTTCTTCAATTGATGTGATCAATTCATTAGAATTAGATGAAGTTGAACCATTGGAACATATTGTAGATCTTCCAGATATTTTCAGGGAAGATTGTATAAAAGATTCACTTCCAATTCAAGATACACTTAAGAATGCTCCTCAAAAAAATGAGACATTTTTCAAGGTTCCAAAAGTGTTAGAATAACATTTTATATATAAATTTTTTTTCTAAGTACAATATTTTCACTTGCCATTCGTTGTGGGTGTTCTAAAATTTTGAACTACAAACTTAGATTGATAAATATCAGGTGCCCTGAATGAGGATTACGAAACAGTATACAAATCGCGAAAGCCAGTCTCTTGATAAATATTTACAAGAGATCGGAAGAGTTGAACTTCTAACGGGCGATGATGAAATAGATTTAGCCCGATTGATTAGAAAAGGCGGTTTTGATGGAGAATTAGCCCTAGAGCGTTTGGTAAAAGCCAATCTACGTTTTGTGGTAAGTGTTGCTAAGCAATATCAAAATCAAGGCTTATCACTTGGCGATTTAATCAATGAAGGTAATTTAGGATTGATCAAAGCTGCAAAGCGTTTTGATGAAACTCGTGGATTTAAATTTATCTCTTATGCTGTGTGGTGGATTAGACAATCTATCTTACAGGCATTAGCAGAACAATCTAGAATTGTTAGGCTTCCATTAAATCGTGTAGGTGCGCTTAATAAAATTGGTAAAAAGTTCAGTGAATTAGAACAAGCCTTTGAACGTGAGCCTACCGCTTCTGAATTAGCAGAACAATTAGATATGAGTGTTGCAGAGATTTCAGAAACAATTAAAATTTCTGGCAGACATTTATCTGTAGATGCTCCATTTGTTCAAGGTGAAGACAATAGACTTCTAGATATTCTTCCAAATGATCAACAACCACCACCAGATGCAGAATTAATGCGTGAGTCTTTGCGTGTGGAAGTTCAACAAGTATTAACTACTCTATCATCAAGAGAAGCTGAAGTAATTAAATTGTATTTTGGGCTTGACGGTGTATGTTTAACTCTTGAAGAAATTGGTGAGAAATTTAATCTTACAAGAGAACGTGTAAGGCAAATTAAAGAAAAAGCAATACGCAGATTACGTCATGCTTCTCGATCTAAAGCTTTAAGAGCCTATTTAGGTTAAAAATAGTATCCTTCCTTTTCATGGCCCGGTTTACCGGGCTTTTTTTTTACATATCATTAATTCAGTTGTTGGTGACTCATTAAATATTCTGATCAATATCCATTCAATCGGATATAGAATTACAGCGTATAGGGCACCAATAAGTTCACTTTTGCGGACAGGGTACATGCATATATTCCATAATCTACCCCATAAATGTGATTTCATATCGATAGGATATCCCATCACATAAAACATTGATTGTCTTTTTATAATGTCAAAACCATTCTTCTGTAATATGGCCGAAACCTGCTGTAAACTTCTATGAACAATATGTTTTTCTCTTATAGTATCATAATGTAAAAAGTTATCAGAATACAGTAATATTCCATCTTCCTGCAAATGACTAGCAATATTCTGGATAGCCCGATTATATTTTTCATCATCTACAATATGAAACAGAACATCAAACACAGATATACATGAATATAATCCTAAAGAAGAAAGTGATGCTTCATCAGAAATATCAGCCTTTAATAAAGAACATTGTGGAAACCTATCTTTACAATAGTCAATTGAAGATTGAGTGAAATCGATACCCTGAATATGTTTAACCCCGAATTTCTGCCATAAAGAAAGATAAAACCCAGTTCCACAACCTATATCTAAAACGCTTACAGTATTAGGATTAACATCTGTAAATAATGTTCGTAATATTGCATTTACCAAGTTTTTTCTAAGAGAATACAATGCAGCATTAAACACATATCCATAGGCTAAATGGCCAACTTTGTGCACTCCTGGCCCAGTGGATAGGCGTTGTTCCCAATAAGATTGGGCATCAAAATGTGTCATAATGATCTAAAACAAAAATACCGTCTGACATATTATGCAGACGGTATGTATAAGAAACAGTACAAAGTTTACAATGCAGCATTTTTTCGGATAACGCTGTGTTTTGCACCATATACAAAATATAATACTAAACCTATTGTCATCCAGATAATTAATCGCATCCATGTATCAAATGGTAAAGCATACATCATGTAAAAACAAGTACCAATGCCAAGAATTGGAATTAAAGGTACTAATGGAGTTTTAAATGAGCGTATTGCATTTGGATGCGTTTTTCTCATCACTATGATACCAATACATACCAAAATAAATGCAAATAAAGTACCAATTGATGTCATTTCACCAACAACAGTAACCGGCACAAAAGCAGCAAATAAACTAACAAATATTGCAAAGAAGAGATTTGATTTAAATGGAGTACGAAATTTTGGATGAACATCAGAGAATACTTTAGGCAATAAGCCATCTTTTGCCATAGAGAAAAATACTCTTGATTGTCCCATTAACATTACCAATATAACCGATGAATATCCAGCAAGAATAGCAATAATAATCGCTTCTTGAAGCCATTGATAGGGAGTTCGCATAATTGCTAATGCTACCGGGGCAGCTTCTCCAGCAAAGTTTTTATAATTCTCTAAACCTGTCATAACATGTGCAAAAAGAATATATAAAATCGTACATACTACCAAAGAACCTAGAATACCGATTGGCATATCCCTTTGTGGGTTTTTTGCCTCTTGTGCTGCCGTTGAAACAGCATCAAATCCAATAAAAGCAAAAAATACAACTGCAGCACCTGTTACAATACCAGACCAACCAAAATGTTGAAATACACCTGTGTTCTCAGGAATATAAGGCGTATAATTAGCTGGGTTTATATAACCCCATCCTAAACCAATAAATACAAGTACCACAGCCAGCTTTAATCCTACTACAATACCATTCATTTTAGCTGATTCTTCGGTTCCCCGAATCAAAAGCAAAGACATCATAACAGTAATAAAAACCGCAGGAAGATTTATAATACCATGAATAAGCGAACCATCGGGCATTGCAATAGGCGTTTCCCATGGAGACATCGTTAATTGAGCAGGTAAAGCCCAATCATGCATATGTAACAGTTTAACAAGATATTTAGACCAACTAATAGCAACTGTAGCAGCTCCTACAGCATATTCCAAAACAAGATCCCATCCAATAATCCAAGCCATGAATTCACCCATGGTTGCATAAGAATATGTATATGCACTCCCAGCAATAGGAATCATTGAAGCGAATTCTGCATAACATAAACCAGCAAAAGCACATCCCAAAGCAGCAATTGCAAATGAAATTGTAACAGCTGGGCCAGCATTATTTGCTGCTGCTATACCTGTTAAAGAGAATAAACCTGCACCAATTATTGCTCCTATACCAAGCAATACTAGATTTAATGGGCCAAGTGTTCTTTTAAGCGTTTGATCTTCACCATGACCATCAGCTTCTTTTTGCAATGACTGCAAAGACTTAGTCAGAAAAAGAGGATTCGAAGAGGCCATTTTTGCCTTCCTTACATTTATTGAAATATATTCCAAAGTCACAAATTAATCTTATATATTAAGCTCTGCTACGCAAAAATAGGAAGAGAAACTGTTTTACCAAGTTCTTTCATAAATAGAGTCTCTTTTTGCAAAGCAATTGTTTTTCTATTTGGTTTTAAGGCATAACAAAAGTATTTTTGCTTTCTGTTTTTTTAGAGTATCAATACTCTGTATATCATTTATTGGTCTCGTCGCCTAGTGGCTGGGCAGGGCTCTGCAAAAGCCCCTACAGCGGTTCGAATCCGCTCGAGACCTCAAGACTAAACAAGGTGATCACCTTGTATCAATTTATTTATCGGAATGATTATGGCATCTACAGCAGATTTGCGTGTTGGAGCATTCTTAAAGTATAATGGTGAACTTTGCCAAGTTTTAGAAAGCGAGCATCGCACTCCAGGAAATTTACGTGCATTTTATCAAGTAAAATTACGAGTTCTTAGAACCAGTAAATTACTCGAAAATCGTTATCGCTCTGGAGAGACAATTGAATTTGTACGTGTAGAAAAAAGAGATTTCCAATATCTTTACAGAGATGGAGATTCTTATGTATTTATGGATACATCTAATTATGATCAAATTCCTGTTGACTCTACGATTGTTGGTAATGTCGCTAAATTGATGAAAGAAAATCAAGAAGTTCAGCTTACATTTGACGAAGTTTCTGTATTAAATGTAGAATTACCATCACATGTACAATTACGCGTTGTTCATACAGAGCCTGGTGTTCGCGGTGATACAGCTACAAATGTGTTAAAACCAGCAACTGTAGAAACTGGCGCATCAATTCAAGTTCCAATTTTTGTTAATGAAGGTGATTTACTTCGTATTGATAGCAGAACAGGAGAATATATTGAACGCGTTAAAGAGTAATAGTTCAGACACTTATAAAAAAGCGTGATTGCTGAGCTGATTTCAGTTCCACGCTTTTTTTATTCTATTATTGGAGATATTCATGGATTTACAATATTTAAAAGAGTTACTAGCTATTTTTGATACTAGTTCAGCAACAGATCTAATGATCGAAGAAGATGGATGTTCTGTATCTCTATCGCGTAGGCCCGCAGAGCCAACTAATGTTTATGGATCTTTCCCTCAACAAGTTCCTATCCAAACTCCATATATACAAGCCCCTGCACCTTTAACTCCTGTAGAAGCACCAATTGCAGCAGTTTCCGCTAATACACATTCAATTTTGTCGCCAATTGTTGGTACTTTTTATAATGCACCAAATCCAGATTCACCTCCTTATGTTTCTGTTGGTGACCACATTTCTATTGGCCAAAGATTATGCATTGTGGAAGCGATGAAATTGATGAATGAAATTGAAAGTGATGTTTCTGGTACTATCATCAAAGTAATACCAAACAATGCACAACCTGTTGAATATGATCAACCTCTCTTTATTGTTCAGCTAGACTAATTTTCGATTGTTCGAACATTTTGTACAACTGAGAAAAACTTCTAATGATTAAAAAAGTACTCATAGCAAATAGAGGCGAAATCGCATTGCGCGTGATTAGAGCATGTAAAGAGCTTGGAATTAAAACCGTTGCAGTATATTCAACCGCCGATAGAACCTCATTACATGTCCGTTTTGCAGATGAAGCTGTTTGTATTGGCCCTGCTGCTGGCAAAGAGAGCTATTTACACATTCCTGCAATTATCACAGCTGCACAAATAACTGGCGCAGATGCTATTCATCCAGGTTATGGCTTTTTAGCTGAAAACAATACATTTGCAGATATTTGCAAAGAAATTGGTATCATATTTATTGGTCCAAGTGCTCATGCTATTGCCAATATGGGTAATAAATCAGTTGCTAAAGAAACAATGAAAGCATCTGGCATACCTGTTATACCTGGTAGCGATGGCATAGTAGAAACTATTGAATTAGCCAAAGAAATAGCAGAGTCAATGGGCTATCCTGTTATGATAAAGGCTGTTGCTGGTGGAGGTGGCAAAGGCATGCGCTTTGTTCCAAATCCAGATGAAATAGAGAACTTATTCATAATGGCAAGAAATGAAGCTGAATCTGCATTTAATAATCCAGATGTGTACATAGAAAAATTTATCGAGCAACCACGCCATATAGAATTTCAGGTTTTTGGCGATACCCATGGAAATGCAATACATTTGAACGAAAGAGAATGTTCTATTCAAAGACGTCATCAAAAATTGATAGAGGAGACTCCTTCTCCAATTATGACTCCTGAATTAAGAGCAAAAATGGGCGAAGCTGCTGTTAAAGCTGTCAAAGCAGTAAACTATGAAGGCGCTGGAACAATAGAATTTTTAGTAGATAAACACTCTAATTTCTATTTTATGGAAATGAATACTCGTATACAGGTAGAACATCCAGTAACCGAGGAATCATTGGGTATTGATTTAGTAAAAGAGCAGATTTTAGTTGCTGGTGGATATCCTCTATCACTACAAAGTGCACCTCCTATTAGACATTCCATCGAATGTCGTATCAATGCCGAAGATCCATTCCATGATTTTCGTCCTTCACCTGGTATGATTAAAACTGTAAATTTCCCTGGTGGACATGGTATTCGAGTAGATTCACATATCTATCAAGGTTATATTATTCCTCCTTATTATGATTCATTACTTGCAAAACTTATTAGCTTTGCTCCAACAAGATTAGAAGCTATTGCAAAAATGCGCAGAGCTCTCGATGAATTTATTATTGAAGGCGTACATACTACTATTCCTTTTCATCGTGTAATGATGGATAATCCAGATTTTATTTCGGGTGATTTTGATACTAAGTATCTTGATACACATGGCTGGCAAAAAAAGAACTAATTATATTGAATCAAAGGTATACTATGAATTTTCCTGCAGACCTTAAGTACACAAATGATCATGAATGGATTCGTGTAGATGGTAATATTGGCACTATTGGTGTTACAGAACATGCCCAAGGCGAACTTGGTGATGTTGTTTATTTGGATATATCCGATTCTGTAAGCTCTATCGAAAATGGCGAGGTTTTTGGCAGCATAGAAGCAGTTAAAACAGTTGCCGATTTATTTGCACCTGCAAGTGGAAAAGTAATAGAAGTAAACAGAGCTTTGAATGATGCCCCAGAAATGGTTAATCAAGATTGTTATGGTGATGGATGGCTTATTAAAATTGAATTATCTAATCTTTCTGAATTAGATGCTTTAATGAATGTAGATGAATATAAAGCTTTAGTTGGCCAATAATTTTCTCTATCATTAAAAATATTTCAAGCCTTTGAATTCGTGTTCAAAGGCTTTTATTTTTTTAAAGCATGTGCAAATTGAAGTGTTCCAGTTTTATCCATTATATGGATTAATAATACTTGAGAACTAATGGTTAATGCAGCAAATCCTCCATTCGTTGCCGCATATAAAGAAAATTCTCCATAAGAAGTATCTCGTGAACCACCTCCAGCACCAGATGTTACATGAATAAATGCATCATCAGGATTATTAATAAGCTGCATATCGTGGTCATGACCACACATATATAAACTTACCTTGTGTTTATCTAATATTGGTTTAATATACTTAAGCATGAATTGCTGATCTTTATAGACACCATAAGATCTCATCATATGATGCCCAGTTACTATTTTCCAATCTGCTTTTGAATTCTGTAATGATGTATCAAGCCATGTTAATTGTGCTTCCTGCTTGCCTTTTGTAAAAGGTGTGGTATCTATTGCAAATAGTTCTACAGATCCTTTACCAGCCTGAAAAATCGTAGAATAATAGTTGGAAGGCATATGCCATGCATTATTGATTTTTGCATATTCTATTTGTGCTTCGGTATTTCCTCTATGATCATGATTTCCTAAAATTGCATACCACGGTTTTTGTATAGATTGTCCGGTATATATATTTTCAAACTTAGTTTTCCATTGCTTATCATGAACTGATTCTACCCCGCTACCATAAATATTATCACCAGTAGATATAATTGCTTGAATAGGATTTTTTTCAGCATATGTATTCATCCCAAAAGCTACATCTTTTTGTAGAGAGCCACCTGTCCCCCAATCCCCAAGCACCAAACATCTAAAAGGGATTTCATCGCCAAAATCTTGAATATCCTTATATTGTCTTAGCTCTTTTGGTGCATTCTTAACTTCAGATGCCCATAATTCATATATGTTTACAAGTGGAATACTTGCTAATACACTAAATAGGAATGATCTTCTTTTCATTGTTATACCATAATATAGTTATATGTCCATACGCAAATTACAGCATGCAGAGTTATTAGAACAAAGATTAATTCCTGAACTCGCTAAAACTTCACAAAAATATCCCATTATTCTTATTGTTAATAGTATTAGAAGTTCCTATAATATTGGTTCATTATTTAGGACAGCTGATTCTGCTGGAATTCAAGAAATTATTATTTGTGGGTATAGTCCTTATCCACCAAGACAAGACATCTCTAAAACAGCCCTTGGGGCAGATGAAACTGTTACATGGCGATATATACAGAAAGCTGAAGATGCTATTTGCATATTGAAAGAACAAGGGTGGCATGTATTTGCTGTTGAGTTAACAGATTCAAGCAGAGATTATACTTCTCTTAATTCGCAAGATTTCCCTTTAGCCTTAGTAGTTGGCAATGAAATAACTGGTGTAGATCAATCAGTGTTAGAATTATGTGATGGCGCAATAGAAATCCCGATGTATGGCGTAAAACATTCTTTAAATGTTGCCGTTGCATCGGGAATCATATTATATGAATCAGTTAGAAAATGGTTAGATATTCAAAAACATCGTCCTATCTGATAATTGTATCTGCTCTATCTGGACTTAAAGAGATTATGGACACTTTTGCACCCGCTATTTTTTCAATTGCAATAATGTACTGTTTTGCTGCTTCAGGTAAATCCTGATATGAACGAATTCCCGCTAAAGATTCTTTCCAACCATCGTGATATTCATATACTGGAATACATTGCGATAAAATAGTAACATCTGCTGGGAAGGATTTCAATAATTTACCATTTACTTCATAACCTATGCATAAACCAATCTTATCGATATCATCCAACACATCTAATTTTGTTAATGCAATTTCAGAAATACCATTTATCATTACAGAATATCGTAAAGCGACGCCATCTAACCAGCCACATCTTCTGGGTCGGCCTGTAGTTGCTCCAAATTCTGCACCTGTAGCACGCAATTGAGCACCCATTTCATCGTGAAGCTCTGATGGGAAAGGACCATTCCCTACGCGTGTTGTATAGGCTTTTACAACGCCAATAACACTATCAACACTAGTTGGTGGCACTCCTAATCCAGTACATGCCCCACCACTTGTTGGATTTGAACTTGTTACAAATGGATATGTGCCATGATCTACATCCAATAAAGCTCCTTGAGCTCCTTCCATAAGCACACTTTTTCCATCAGCAATTGCTTGATTTAACAATAATGCTGTGTCTTTTATATAAGGATCAATTTGAGTATCAAATGCTAGATATTCATGGACAATCTGTTCAACTTGTAATTCTTGATGATCATAGATTTTTGTTAAAACAGTATTCTTTTCTTCAATATTTGCTCTTAATTTTTCTTCAAATACTGTCCGATTTAATAAATCTACTATTCGTATTCCTACTCTGCTAAATTTATCAATATATGCTGGGCCGATTCCACGGCCTGTTGTCCCTATTGCTGCACTTGCATGTTCTTCGCGGGCTTTATCTAACATTTTATGATATGGCATTATCAAATGAGCTTGATGGCTAATAAATAGTCTATCTTTCATTGAAATACCAAATGACTCCAACATTGCTATTTCTTCCATTAAAGCCACTGGATCTATTACCACACCATTTCCGATTACGCATTGCACATCAGATTGTAATATTCCACTAGGAATAAGGTGTAATACAAATTTTTTACCATCTATTACTATTGTATGGCCGGCATTAGCTCCACCTTGATATCTTGCAACGATATCGGTGTGTTCGCTAAGTAAATCGACTATTTTTCCTTTTCCTTCATCGCCCCATTGGGCACCTACAACAATTCTGACACTCATGCTATTATCTTAGAATGTATACAAAAGAATACCCCGTTCTGAGTTTTACATCAGCCGGGGCTTCTATATATTGTTCTATACAGAAGTATTAATACATTCTGATAGAATTTAGATTACTTATCCTTTAGCTGGCTTTAATTTCTTCTTTTGAAAATCTTCTTCCAAATGTGAATGCTTAACTTTATCCATAAACCAGATAACAAAAGCACTTGCAATATAAATAGAGGAATATGTACCGGTAACAATACCAACTAACATAGTAAATGCAAATCCTTGAAGAACCTCACCACCTAATAATACCAATGTTAATAATACCAAAACCACAGTCATAACAGTGTTTACACTTCGGCTAAGGGTTTCATTGATACTTAAATTCATTAAGGTTATTAAATTCATACCTTTGTGATGTTCTCTATTCTCTCTGATACGGTCAAAAATAATAACTGTATCATGAACAGAAAAGCCCACAACTGTAAGAAAAGCCGCTATCATAGACTGATTAATTTCTAAGTTTATGATACCTAATTTACTAAAGATTGTTACTAAAGCTAATGTCACTAAAACATCATGTAACAAAGCTACAGCGGCACCAAGACCATATAAAAATTCAAATCTGAAAGCAATATATAATCCGATTGCAAATATTGCTAATACAACGGCTATCAATGCTTTATTACGTAATTCTTCGCCCACTTTAGGGCCAATACTATCCTTTTTTAGCATTACTACAGTTTCAGAAGGGAATGCTTTTTGTATAGCATCAACAACTGTCTGAGAAGGATCTTTTGTATAAGAAGTTGCAGGAATTCTTACTAAATATTGATTTGCCGCACCAAAGGACTTGATTTCAGCACCATCCAAATTTGCTTTTTCAATTGCTTCACGTATCAAAGAAACATTTTCAGTTTTGGATAATTGAAGTGCAATTTCTGAACCACCAGAAAAATCTATACCAAAGCGTAAACCTAAGACAAAAGGGGCAACAATGCCGATGATATTTAATACTATTGAAAACCACACAAACATTGTTCGTTTGCTTAGGAAATCTATATTCGTTTTTGAAAAGAATTGCATGTATAAATCTCCGTTTTCTTATTGTGCAGTTGCAATTGGTTGACCAAAGTTGACTGGTTTACCGCTTGCCATCATAAGTTCAATCATTGCTCTTGATACAACAAATGCTGTAAAGAGTGTTGTAAGAATACCAACCATTAATGTTAAAGCAAATCCCTGTACAGGACCTGTTCCCAATAGAAACAATATCATACCTGTCATAAATGATGTTGTATTTGAATCCAAAATAGCATTTAATGCTCTTCTAAATCCTTCATCGACAGAGGCTCTTAATGTTCTACCTTTAGATAATTCTTCTCTAATACGTTCAAATACTAAGATATTTGCATCTACCGCCATACCGATTGTCAATATAATACCTGCAATACCTGGCAATGTTAATGTTCCTCCTCCTGCAATTACAACTGGTGTAAGAATAGAAAGGATTAACAGAACATTTATCATAACTGCCAAATTGGCAACTACACCTGCAGTTGAATAATACATTGTCATAAATAAGATAACCAAGAAGAATGCTATGCCAGATGCAATTAAACCTCTGCGGATTGAATCTTCTCCTAATGAAGGCCCAACAAGACGCTCTTCTACTATTTTAACAGGTGCTTTTAAGGCACCAGCTTTCAATACAATTTCTAATAATCTTGCTTCTTCTGGACTATCCATACCGGTAATCTGTGAACTTCCGCCCGCTATTTTATTTTGAACTACAGGTGCAGAATACACTTGATCATCCAATACAATTGCTATTTTCTTTTTGATATTTTTACCAGTAATATCAGCCCATTTTTCAGAACCTTCTTGATCCATTTCCATCATAACAACTGGTTGATTACTCATTGGATCTGAAGAAGCTCTTGCATCAGTTATATATTCACCAGTTAATTGTGGGGCTGCCAATACACACCATAATGCATATGTTGTATCACGGCCATCTTTTGACACATTAAATGGTTTAGCAGAACGCAATAATTGTAAATCTGAAGGTATTATTCTTGCTAAATCTGTTCTTGACATCAATTCTTTAAATTTAGCATAACCTTTAGACGATACATATATCACATATTCCAAATCTGGAACTTGTGATTCTTTATATAATAACATCGGTTCACCATTTTTGCTTATAAATCTACCTTCTTGATCTAGCGGGAAGATTTGCAATAATGTTGTTAACTGATGATCTTGCTGATATCTTTTAGGTTTATCTGCGTCTTTTACTTTCTTATATGGATCTGAAGAATCTGCAGATGCTGTTTTAGCTGTAGAATCCACTTTGGTTGAATCTACTTTAGTAGTATCTCCCTTTTTGGCTGCATCAGCTAATTTAGAATCTTTCTTACCCTTTTTGGCTGAAGCATTTGCTATGTTTTTAGCTGTATCTACTTTTGCACTTGAATCTGCTTTAATAGTAGAATCTGCTAAAGCAATGGCAGTGTCTGCTGTAGGATTTGCTTTTTTTGAAGAACGTGCTAAATATTCATCAACACGATACAATGCTTTAATAATATCTGCATTGTTTCTTACAAGTTTAAATTCCAAACGTGCAGTAGTAGAAAGAAGCTGACGCATTTCTTTCTCATTATTTACACCTGGTAATTCTAATACTATTCTACGTGAACCTTGCTTACTAATGCTTGGCTCGCTAACACCAAATTTATCAATACGTTGGCGAATAACTTCCAAAGCTTGATCGATAGCACCGTTAACATCGTCACGAAGTTTCGTTTTCACTTTTTCATCTGTAACGTCTTGAACACCTGGTACATCAAAATAAGATATAAGTGATTTGCCTTTTGGACGAGCTATTCTGTCAAAATTGGCATAAAATACATCTAAATAATCTGCACCTGATGCCTCTGCTTCATTGTGTGTAGCCTTGATAACTTCATCGAATATTTCATCGATAGTTTCTCTTGCAGCTGTTTCACGCAATAATGTATCTACGGCAACTTCCATCATAACATACATACCACCTCGTAAGTCGAGGCCCAACTTAATACGATTAAGCTTAGCTGTACGAAATGTTTCGCCATGCAGGTTTTCAAATGTGGCAAGAGCTGTACTGTCTTTGCCATTAATAGCACGGTTTTGAGCTTCTTGCTCTTCGCGCTCTAAATCATAGGCTGTATATGTTGGCCATAAAATAATGATAGCCGCTAATAGCGGTCCAATAATGGTGACATAACGCCAGAATTTTTTACTGTTCAACGCTGTTCCTCCGATAAATCGGCAGTAATTCGAAATCGGTATATTTCTAAAAAATAGAAGATGCGAAAATACATCATCGCGGTTTAATTACCAATCACTTTTCATGATTATTAGATATTCTTTTTTATGTCTTGCTTTAAACTTTCTCTATTATTATTGCTAGGCCTTGTCCTACGCCTATACACAATGATGCAATTCCATACTTAATATCATTTTTTTTCATTGTTCTAGCTAAGTGGCCTGCTATTCTTCCGCCGCTCATTCCTAATGGATGTCCTAAAGCTATTGCCCCTCCATGTATATTTACTATGTCTGGATTCAATCCTAATTCTCTTATACATGCTAGTGCTTGTGCTGCGAATGCTTCATTTATTTCACATAATCCTATATCTGAAATTTTTAGCCCACTATGTTGCAATGCTTTTTGTATTGCATATACTGGCCCAATTCCCATTATTCTTGGGTCTACTCCTGCTGTGCCAGAAGCTATATATTTTGCTATCGGTTGTAAATTATACATTTCAACAGCTTTTTTGCTTGCTAGTAATACAGCTGTGGCACCATCATTTAATGAAGATGAATTTCCTGCTGTTACTGTTCCGCCTTTTCTAAATGCTGCTGATAATCCTGAAAGCTTTTCTGTTGATGTGTCATTTCTTGGTTGTTCGTCTTTTTCGACATACGATATCTGACCCTTTTTTCCTGGTATTGAAACATGGACAATTTCATCAATAAATGCGCCAGACTCTTGGGCTTCACATGCTTTTTTATGTGAATTCACTGCATATATATCTTGATCTTCTCTTGAAATATTCCAGCGCTCTGCTATATTTTCTGCTGTTTCACCCATCGGTTCTAGTGGGAACATAGATGCCATTGCTGGGTTTGGATATCGCCATCCTAATGCTGTATCATATGCTGTTAGATTGCCAAATAATGGTGATCCTGTTGCATTTTTTGGGAAAGAATAAGGTGCCCTACTCATTGATTCTACGCCACCTGCAATAATAAGATCTGCTTCTCCTGATTTTATTGCTCTGGCTCCTTGTATCATTGCTTCTAGCGAAGATGCGCATAATCTATTAACAGTTACGCCTGGGACAGAATATGGCAATCCTGCTAATAAAGAAGCCATTCTTGCAATATTACGATTATCTTCTCCTGCCTGATTTGCACAACCTATTATCACATCATCAATGGTATCTATAGGAATTGATGTTCTTTTTATTAATTCTTTTATCGTTAATGCACATAAATCATCAGGCCTTATGCTGCTTAATGCCCCACCATATTTTCCTATTGGTGTGCGGACAGGTTCTATTATATATACTTCATTCATAGAGTTATAAATTTTTATGGAACAGGATCAAATCCACCAGGATGAAATGGATGACATTTACTTATTCTTTTTATAGCTAAAAAAGCACCTTTTATGGCACCATATTGTTGAATTGCTTCCATTGCGTAAACAGAACATGTTGGATGAAATCGACAAGATGGGGCTAAATATGGCGATATCAATTGTTTATACAATCGCAAGATAAGCAGAAAAAGATATTTCATTCTTGTTTCCCTTTTGTTTTTTGCTTTTCATTGCGTGCAAAATACTCACAAGCATTTTCTAATAATTGTTGTACAATTGGATATATATCTTGCAAAGCAATATCACGAGGTCTTTTTGGAGCAATATTCCAATTAAATGCAAGTGTTAACAGAATGGAAATATTTTTCTTATCTGCATGTGTGCGAATATATTGTCGAACACTTTCTTTTACTAAGCGTTTTAAGCGATTTCTTATTACTGCATGTGGAGCTATCTTTTTTCTGACAGAACATACAATAAACAGTGAATTCTCTGAATTCTTTGGCGCATCATATTCTTGAGCATAGAAACGCGGTCTTACAGAAACCATAGCTTCTGGCAAAGAAAACCTCTTGCCTTTTTTAAAAGCTGATGTAACTTGAATTCTGCCTTTAACCGTTTTAATATTCATCATATAGGTGCAAACAAATATGCCCCCGCAAAACGGAGGCATATTCAAAATATAGTTATGTTTCTACTAATCAGAAACTGTTAAACGCTGACGTCCTTTGGCTCTTCTTCTTGCCAATACTTTACGTCCATTTTTAGTTTTCATACGTGCACGGAAGCCATGTACATTTTTGCGTTTACGCTTACTTGGTTGATAGGTTCTTTTCATTTCAAATCTTTATTGTTTATTGTATTTTCAATTTGGAATTGCAAATATAGTATTTATCTATATTACGGGCAAAGATAATTTAGCGACCACGAATTAAATAATAAACAGCAGTATTGTCTGGACGATTTTCATTACCTGCATATGAAGATACACTTGCTTCGCTATTTGAAGGATCTCTGGTTAAAAAGCTCATAGCATGCGAATGTTCACTACCTGTACTCGAAATAGGATTATTATCTGCACCAGCTGCATATCCAGAGCCACCTTGTGTATATTCGTTGTAACTACCCCCTTGACCTTCATCATCACGCTCAGTATTAAACCTCCAACTATGACCATGGGAACCATCAGTACTAGTAGAACCTGCAGCTAAATGCGTATGCTTTCTCATAGACTCATCTTCTGTACTTCTCACACCTGTTGTATTTTCTCCACCAGTTCTAGTTAGTCTATCTTCATCACGGTAACCGCTAACACCATCATCAAGACCTCTTAAAAATATACCACGTAAATCTGGAAGATTGGAGCTTCCACCGAGAATATTTGTAAAGGCGGTTTTTTCATCAGCTGACAATGCACTTAAACCAGAAATGCTTCTACCATCACATTTAAACCAACCATTTGCTTCCATGCCGGCAATATTTCCATTATTACCCAAGTATGCAATAACAGAACCGATTGGAAATGCACTACCACTACCAGCAGGAGCAATAGAATATTCCCTTTCAAAGAGAACAGTTGCATAGCTGTTTTCAGAGATTCCGATTTTTACTTTATAATTATATCTGCTTTCACTAATAAGACTTCTTACTAAATCAACGGAGAATTGTCCATCGGAAGCATTATAATTTATGTTATTAATATTTGTGTCGATGGTAACTATAGTCACTTCAGGATTTTCCAAACGAGTGACTGTGAAGCGAAGAGTTTGACCACTTTTTGCATAGGGTTCATACTTTTTTGTTGTTATAGACTCACTAGGTATAGTGCTTAACACAACACCATCACAATTTTTTATTTCAATTGGAGCAGTATATGTTGTGGTTGTAATTTCTTTACTTAAAGTTCCTGATACCGATATTGTACCGGAATATACTGACAGAGATGAAATTCCTGTCAAAAATACCAATGACAATGTTACAATAATATATTTCATGATAATTCTATGATTAGTTTAAAAAGCTAAATAATTCATCAATTCTTCGGTTTATTTGCTGGCTCTTTAGTTTGAGCTTCCAAAGCACTTTTATTAAGCATGCGATTAATATTTTGCAGCATGATTTCTCTATACTTTGGATCTCTTTCCATGCGAGAATAGAATGGATCAGCTTCAGTATCGCCACCGGCATCAATGAATTTTTGACGAGCTTCTAAATAACCTCTTTCAACTTCTTGTTGTGGTACGATTTGCACATCCATTTGATTGAGTTGGTTTTGCTCAGAAATAATACCATCTTGTTTTTCAAGATTTTTCAATTTTCTTGCACTTACAACTTTTGGCTGATCAAAATCAAGACCTTTGAAAAGTTCAATCAATGTGCCATTTGATTTCAAACCACGAACATCTTTATAGGTAGGCATTACAGTGATAAGCGCATCATTAATATCTTTGATTTCACTTTGCATTTGATCAATTTCTTTTTCCATGATAACAATGTGATTTGTTTGCTCTTCGATCACTTGTGCAGTTGTTTTATGATTCATGCCAACTGCCACATTAATCACATTGAAACCAGCCGGAGAATCACCTGCACTCCATGCCACACCAACAACTTTTCGATATTCATAGGGTGACAAATCTTTTGGCTTGCGCGCGATTCCGAGACCATTATTCTTACCGCTTGGCAAGATATAATCACCAAGTGCTACTTTACCAATAACGCGAACAGGAACTTGACCCATGAATGCTACTTTTTCATATTCTTTATCTTTGCCTTCTTCAGGAGTATTTCCAAGAACAATAGGCTTTGTGGAAATTACCATACAATGATCTGCATCGATTGTATTTTTAGAAATTTTTCCATCTTTGATACCTACGATATCTGATGCAACAAATTTTTCGCCTGGCAAAGTCTTTGGCAACCATTCAGCATAGTCAGCTGCGCCGGATTCATAGGTCACGCCTTGATTGCTATAGCGGTTACAGGCCCAATCAGCTTTTACTTTATTAGCATCTGCTACGCCTTGATTTGCTTCAGCGAAATTCACTGAATACTGAGTAACATCAAGCACCATTCTGACGATAGTAGCAATTTTGGAAACAGCTATTGCAATCCCGTTACCACCCAATGCCACACATGGAATAGAGAATAATCCCCATCCACAACCAAATCTGGCACCAACATCGGCCCATGCAATACCAATTTCAACAGCTTCAAGAACGGTTTTAGCAATACCAATTCCCAAGTCTCTCGAAGCAGCATCTTTTGTGCCATTTGCATCTTCAACTATATAGTTATATAATGCCAATTCTCTCTGATAACTATCACTTGTAGACCAACCAGCAGAACTGGAAGTAGGATTATTCTTGGATCCAATCGGAACAACCTGTCCTTCAATTCTACCTACTGTTTGTCCGGCAGAATTTGTGAAACGTACGAAGTCATTTGCATTAGTTGGTGCTGACTGACTGGATAATTTGATATTGATACCATTACCAGCGGCATTGGTATTCGTGAAGGTTGCAGTAAATTGATCAGCAGCTGCTTCTGAAGCATCACCATCACCTGTGAAATAAAAACCTTCTGAATATTTTGCATGGAACTCATTAGCACCTGCGCTAGCGCTATTACCAAGAGCCATAGCATTTGCAGCAGCAGTATTGTTATAGCCTATTGCCACCCCTTGTGTACCGGTAACACTATTAGAATTTCCTATTGCAACACCATATGTTGCTGCAACTCCACCAGAAATTGAATTAGAATTACCTATTGCTACACCATACGATGCACCCGATCCAATAGAATTACTAAAACCAGAAGCAGTTGCATAATCTGCTGAAACAGTATTGTTTCTTCCACCTGTAATTGTTGAATATAGCGCACTATTATTGATCACATTCGATAGTCCACCTCCCACAATTCCATGGCTACCTGTAATCGAATTAGATGCACCACCACCCACAAAGCTAGTAGAACCATTAATTGTATTATCATTTCCGCCAACGATGGTTGAATAATCACCGGTTATGCCATTTGAATAACCACCAACTACCGTTACATAATCATCATTTGTGGTTGTAGTATTTGATTCTCCTCCACCAATGAATGAATAGGTCGATGTGGATGCGATATTATTTCCAAAACCACCTACTATTGCTGAATAATTAGCATTAGCTGCAATATTATTAT
>JBMOIC010000027.1:0-27277 GCA_049317525.1 Bacteroidota bacterium
GATAGCTACACAGCAGACTTCCTTTTACAATTATTAGAAGAGTACCCAAAAAGGAGAAATCACTAAGAATACTTAAAACAAAGGGTTCTGATATATCAATGTATCAGAACCCTTGCATTTTATTTTTTGGGGCTAAGCCCTAGACCTCAAATGAATTCAAAGTGTCAATCCTTAAGGCAGCGAAGGGATAAGCCATACCACTTGTCAAAGTCGAAACTACTTACTTTTGTATTACCGCTGAACAAATTTCGAAACCAAGCATTATTTATACCATCATCTGAAGAACTCCAAAAGTAACCGAATTCTGATACATTTCGGAAATTTCCATAATAATTACAGTACCCGCCCGGCAGACCATTAAAACCACTGCTATTACTTCCATTACCACCTCCAGTCCAACCTGATTTACTCTTCATCTTCTGGCCTCCTATATCTTCTCCTCCTAACATGTCTGTAAGGATTGTCCATTCTGCATTACTAGGTATATGATATCCTTTAGGTGCTAAACCTCTAGAATCATTCACTGCATACCAATTATAGAGTTTACCATAAACTTCACCATTCTTGGGATCATTATCATAGTAACACCAAGCACCCTCTTTTTTCTCGGCTGCATCTACCCACTCTTCTGGAGTACGTGCATACCGAATTGGATCTCCATTTCGATATGTGCTCGCATTTAAGTTTTCAGACATCCATACTTGTGAATTTATCTTCACAATGTCGTATTTTTTTCCATCTCGTGGATCCGTAAATACTGTATCAGAAACTGTATTATCTGGATTATTTGTAGAATTATCGCTGCATCCACCCACAAACATCATTGTGAAAAAGAAAAATATCATCGTATTTTTCATTAAAGTCTCCCATTTGTTTAATTAATTATTTAATCTGTATCTAACCTTTTGAAAGCTTTTTTTATGGCTAAACACAACCACTTCTTTGATCACTTTTCTTTAAATTCTATATATAAATATATCAATCACGACAATCATCAAGATGCAAACTCCCGGAAAAATGTTCATATTCTCCCTCTAGTAGTTTGAAAACGTATCTAGTAGAATACAAATTTTCATCTGGACTAATGACATGAGTTATAACTGGCTCACATCCCTCTGGCAAATCATTATAGGTTAGTATGACTTTTTTTCCTTTCGACTGAGGTATATCTTTACGAAATACTTCATTTCCATTCAAGCATTGAATAATAAAGGAGAGATTCTTAACATTTCCAAGTAATTCAAGCCTTTGTAATGATGAGCAACCATTTGTAACATTATTTGAATCAGCGCTCCATTCAACCTGATATGGTCGAAAATCTCCATTTCGCATAAAGATCTTAAGAACTGGTTTTTGTATAGTTGTAAAGATTGGTTTGTAGATTACTGCAAGAGAAGATGGATATGCAATACCATCATGATATTCTACTTCATAATCTTTTGTATTCCAAGAATATAAATTAGTAAAACTTACACCCATTAATTCCAATTTCATCTTCTTGACTTTACCCTTTCCTAATCTGGCTGTTAATTCATTTAGTAAAGAATCCCAAGCCCAATCTCCACTAATTGTTACACGATAAGCCCTTCCCAAATAGAAATAGATTGATATGTCAGATTCCTTTTCATCTAAGTATAAAAGACCATTTCCATTTAAACCTAGATATACTATTTCATCTGCCTTCATAGATTCTTCTTTAAGTGCTTCTAAATAAGTATAATCAAATGCTCCAGTATCATTTTTAATAGGAAATGATTTGAGATATTCGTACACTTCTAGTTTCGATTTACCATACATATCACCTAATATTAAGTCAACAAAAGTATTCTGTGCATTTACATTGTTTGAAATATTAAGTATTGTATAACCAATAATGATAAGTTTACATATTGAATTTGACATTGAATTACTCCCAATTGATAAAAGATAATAGAGATGATATTTACTTCAACCACTCAAAAAAATCCCTTGTTGGTATATAATCCATAAAACGCACTAAATCAACATTGCCCTCATACATATCTTCCTCATTTTCTCCAATCTTATCCCAATCTATTTCTATAGTAAAGTAAATCGCTACCCTTGGACTAATAAGATGAGCAATATCAGATTCTGGAATAACGGGCACAAATCCTAATTCTTCAAAATCAAAGTTCTTATTTATATCTTTTATGTATTTTTTGATTGGATCATTTTCTAAAGACTCATGAATCGATGCATTAATTTGTTTCATCATTGGTTGTATGCTATCTTCGATAAAAACACTTCTAAAATCAATTTCTTGATATTTCCCCTTCTTCCCTTCTTTCTTTTGTAATATAAATTCGTCTATATGTGAAGATTTGCCAGACGTAGCATTAAGATAAATTGCGGTAATTATGCGATAATTTTTCCAATTGCAAACATGATATAGAGATTCAAAAGAATCACCACCTGCAAGTTTGATAATTCGTCCTTTGCTATCATATCCACGACCTTCTATTTCCTTGCAATCACCTTTGGTGAAAAGTAGCTTAATATCCGAATCAGTAGCAAAACTAGAATTTTTAAAAAATAATGTTAATAGTATTATGAGAATAATTTTGTGCTTCATTGAAAACCTTGAAATAAGATTATTGGAAATTATAGAAGATAATTAATCTTTTATACAACGAACGGAAAGTCCACCTGACTGTGTATATGAGAATCTATCTAAAACTGTATAATCATAAACTAAACTTCTATTATGAGAAGTCACTCCATTTATGGCTTCAGTAGTTGTCCACCAGGACCCAATTTTACTTGAATCTTTAAATATCCAATCTAAATCTCTGAAACCTCCTGGAAAGCCATTAAACCCGCTTAAGTTATTTCCCCCTAAGTTAGGACTTAACCATCCATAGCTACTTTTCATTTTACCACCTGCAACTGGTGCACCACCCAAATAATCTGAAAGTTTAGTCCATTCAGCATCTGAAGGTATATGCCATCCCTTCGGGGCAAGACCTCTTGGATCATTAACTGCATACCAATTGTATAATTTTCCATATTTAGACTCATTTAAAGGGTTATCACCATAGTAACAATATGCTGGTTTTTGATTTATAGAAGACTCTCCCCATTCCTCATAATTTGAAGCGTAAGGAATTGGATCACCATTTCTAAAAACGCTAACACTTAAATTTTCTTTCATCCATATTTGATTGCCAATTACAACTTGTGGCAGATTTACTGTTTCGTCCACATTAGTGTTCGATTCAGAACATGACATCGTAAATAAGAAAACGATTAGTAATACTTTGATTTTCAATGTATTCATTGAGAGTGATCCTGATTTATCATAGAAATAGAATTTATTTTATTAATATTTTCATTTTTTAATTTCCAACTAAATACTGTGATTCTTTAAAATTGTCTTATTACTGACATATAATCTGCTAGACTTGCAAGATATTATAAATTGAGTAAGACATTTAAATTATTGGATTTATTTCTGAAACTAACAGTAGATATTAGTCCTTTCAAATTTTGTTTCATTTAGAGCAAATAGAACTGTAAGGGCGAAAACACTTAATAATCCAAACATTTCTATTGGAATAGATGGTACGTTATTTCCCCATAATATCATCAACAGAAAAGTGGCTAAGACTAAGCACAATAAAGTGAAGTATTTGGGATTAAATTTTAATTCCGATCTATTAAGTATTAGTGTATTCTTGTAAGCTATATTTAATATGTAAACAAATGAGGGTATCAAAAAGACTAAGTGATGTTGCTCCCCATTTGTCCCTGTTAAAGGAATAATCTGCAAACACAGTAAAAAAGAAGGTATAATCCGATTTCTAAAAAGAGCTATCCATGAAGGAAGGCTGCAGAGTAAAAGTCCACTCATTAATTTTAACGTAAAAGATGGATATGCTCCCTGCCCTAACAGTGTATTAATTCCACCAGCAAGTGTAAAATTATACTTTGAAACCCCTGAAAACTTCATTTGTTGAAGAAGAAAGTTATCGTAATAATATTTATACCATTCTAGTACTTTTGTGCCATGTACTAAAAAAGGAATCAGAACAATAAATACGGATATTAAAGTGATAAGGATTGAAAGATTAATAGAAGCACTTTTGATATTATAATTTTTTGATAAACTGAACAGAATAACCCAAAGGGATAATACTATAGGTGATAACTTGATTGATATTGCAAGTGACAATAGCATTAAACCCAGAAAGATTTTATTATCTAATAATTTCGAGAATGAAGCTATAGTGAGTGCAAGAATGATAAGATTTATGTTCGAATGAATAAGATCATCTTGAATAATTGAAACAAATAACAAGGTGATTATAAAGGTAATAATTAACTGATTTTCTTTTGGAATATTGAATATTTTCTGAAATGTTGCAACTGAATAAATATAAGCACCAACAGAAAGAATGTACCAAATAAATTGCGAAATGTATGAATGAATTAGAGCTAAAGGAATTAATAAATAGGTTAAAGTCAATGGGTAAATAAATCCACCATGAACTACGATAACATATGGATTATTTCCGTGTAGAAATTGATTAGAAGCTGCAAGATATATCCCTAAATCTGGCCAATGTCTTACAAAAGCAACTTTAAAAGCCTGTACACCAAATAAGAGAAAAAGTAATATGAATATTGAAACATATAATACATTACTTTTCGTTTTCTTAAAATGTTTGAATATAAAACTCAACTAGCATCATCCTTTTCTAATTTTTTACCCGTTTCTACTAACGATGAATTACAGAACCGTCCCACTTTCTAAATGTTTGATCTGAATAATAAAATCAAGAATCTATTCAATCCTGCAATTATGATTACAAACTTAGAGTATCCCCTATGAACTAAGCATACACTTTATATACTCAGTACATACACTAATTTTACTTATCAATATATTTTTGAAGTAGATTGTTTTAAGAAAAAGATTTACTTTTTTGCCCCATTTATTATTTTTGATTTGTACCTGATTTGTACCTGAAATTTCATTTATGCTTGTAAATATATGATTATATTAGACTTGTATTTTTAAGAATTTTCCGGTCATGGAGCTTTTTTTGTTATATAGATACTATAGACTTTCTCACCCCGCCCTGCGGGCACCCTTCCAAAGGGGAAAAAGAAGTGGATTCCCCTCTCATGTAGATGGGTTGTGTTGTTTTTCTCACCCCGCCCTTCGGGCTTCCCCTCACGCGAGGGGAATAAGAGATAGATTACGCTCTATATTAGAGAGGGGTGGCATATTCTCAATGAGAATCTTTTATATATTTATTTTTACTACAAGCTTTGCTGCAGTAAAGTACTTCATCCCAATCTTTCTCCCACTTTTTTCTCCATGAAAATTCTCTAGAACATGTTTTGCACGTTTTAGTAGGAAGAAATTGTTTTTTTATGCCCTTCATTTAAGCAGGATTTAAGATTGATTTAAGAATTGCTTGAACTGTTGTTCCATCGGCCTTGCCTCTTAGCTCTTTCATGGCTAAACCCATTACTTTACCCATATCTTTAGGACCTTGAGCTCCAGTTTGAGTAATTAATGCATTAATTGCAGCATAAATCTCTTCTTCAGATAATTGCTGTGGAAGATATGACTGAATGATTTGTAGCTCGAGTTCCTCTTTTTCTTGTAAATCAAATCTATTAGCTTGCTTATACATTTCAATTGCATCTTTACGTTTTTTTGCGGCATTGAGTAAGATTTTTTGTTCATCTTCTTCTGTCATACCATTTTGTGCATTTCCACTTTTATTAAACTCTATAATAGAAGCTCTAAGCATTCTTAATGTGTCAAGGCGAAGTCTATCACCAGATTTCATTGCCTCTTTCATGTGCTCATTTACTAATTGTTCAAATTGCATGATATGTCCTTTTTATTAATGTTTCGCAAAATTAGTTTGTTGAAACATCACATTCAAGTTATTCCTCTTTGGAAATAGAACGTGCACAAGGTAATTTGCACTATTGAATTTTTGCATTGCATATCTTGAACATATAATATGAAATCTACATCACCTGCTCATACTGATAAACAAAGCTTTTCTTGGCCAATTGCATCTGCCATTTTTATCATAACAACCATATTTTTTTTCTCGGATATCCTTTTCGGGAAGTCTTTTTTTTGGGATGATATCACTGAATATGTATACCCAATGCTGAGTTATGGTGCTGGCATGGACTATAAAGGTGAATTACCATTATGGAATCCATTCCTATTTAATGGAATGCCTTTCTTAGCAGATTTTCAAGCGCAATATTTTTATCCGGGACATTGGTTTTTAAAGTTTTTCTATAATCCTGAAACTGGTTTAATTACCCCCAAAACTATTGAATATATCATTATACTTCATTTTGTACTTGCACAATTTGGTATGGCTTTTTATGCTAAGTCCAAAAATATCAGTATGTGGGGAGCAATCTTATCTGCAATTTCATTCGCATTTTGTGGGTCTATGGCTTTAAAGACAAATCACCCAATGATAGTATATCAATTATCACTATTTCCTTTTATTCTTTATCATTTTGAAAAAGGCATTTTATCCTCAAATTGGCTCAATACTCTTTATAGCGGAATACTATTAGGAATTGCAGTATTGGCAGGACATGCGCAAACTTCAGCATATATCTTAATCTTTTTAGCTGTTTATGGATTGTGGTTATTAGTTCATTCTTTGCAATCAAAAGCAGGAAGTGTTCAAAAAACTATATATCATCTCATAGCAATGGCATTACCAGTAATGATGGCATCTTCTATTGCAGCAATTCAATATGTACCTGGATTAGAATTAGCTTCGTATTCTGAAAGAAATGAAATTACCTATGAAAAAACCACCGATGGATCAATGAATCCAGGACAAATTTTCACAGCAATAATTCCTAATTTATATGGCCATATTACAGGGAATCCAAATGCAAAATCTGAGCAAGAAACATTTGCTATGTTAGGTGCTGATGATCAACCTGTTCAATCTCACTGGTATTGGGACACTGGATTTTATTTTGGCATCACAGCATTGGCTTTAGCAATATTGGCTATATACTCAAATATATCACTCCCCATAGTTGGGACAGTACTTTCATTATCCTTTTTTGCTTATTTATATGCCTTGGGTAATAATGGATTTTTACATCATCTATTCTGGGGTGTACCAATATTTGGACAATTCAGAAATCCCGGAAGAATGATGTTTTATATGTCTTTTGGATGTTCTTTTTTGGCTGGATTAGGATTTGATTCTCTAAAAAAACTCATTTATGACAATAAAAATAATTATCTAATTCCCTCTCTTATGTCTTTACCTTTGATTATCTCATTGAGTTCACTACTTGGTATCATCCCGTCTTCAATTGCTATTCAACAATCTGATGGATTGCTTTCCTATATAAATTCTCAAAGTAGTATCATTCTTCTATTCAGTTGTTTAGTCCTCTTTATTGTATTCTTATATGCAAAATCAATTATAAAAGTTCACATTGCTGGCGCGCTTCTTTGTATCATTGCTTTTACAGATTTGTATTATAATTATCACGGTTTTCATGGATCTAAAAAAAATCCCAAAGATCTATATATAATGCAAAATGATATCACACAACAATTAGCAGCTAAACCACCAAAAAATATATTTAGAGTCTCTATGCGTAGTAGAGAATTAGGGATGGCAATGCAAAGAAATGGCGGAATGTCATCAGGTATTATGCTGTATGAAGGATATAATCCAATCTTGCTGCAAAGAAGAAATCCTCCCATTGCTTCACAAAAAGATATGTTTGATGTCTTGAATATTAGATATGAATTAGCATTAGACTCATCACAAAATAGCATCTATTTTAAAGAAAGAACTTCCTCTTTAGGCCATGCTCGAATGGTATATGATATCGAGGTTTATGAAAATGAACCTGCTTTACAATCTGCTTTATCTTCTATTACTACTCAATTATCACATAAAGCATTATTAGAAAAAAAACCACTTCTTAACTATTCTAAGAAAAACCCAGACTCTGTTCAACATACCATTAAACTCGATTCTTATAATGCAACAAAACAATCCTTTACAGTATCTACAGATGAACCGGGATTATTATGTATTAGCGAGATATGGTATCCGGGTTGGAAGGCAAAAATAGACGGTAAGGATGTAGAATTACTAAGAGCTAATTGGTCATTACGTGCAATAGAAATACCCAAAGGCAAACATATAGTAGAAATGTTCTTCGAATCTGAATCGTATGAAAAAGGTAAAATGATTAGTGTATCTAGTATTTCATTGTATGCTATTATAGGTTTTATCCTGTTTTTTATAAACAAAAAGAAAAAATGAAACCTACAAAATATGCCTCATTGATCATTAGTATACTCTTAATATCATGCGGATTTCTTACTTCGTGCAATCAACAAGAAGAATTAGAACCATCAAAAAAAAGTAAAACAATACAAAGCCAGCAATGGCCTGCATCTATTTCTTTTTTTGATACTGATTCTAGTTTTAATGTTCATCTTAGTAAACCATTTGGAAATTTGCAGTATAGTAATCCTGAAATCATTCAAACAGAATTGGGCAAAGCAAAGTATACTGTTTTTGCAAATGATGCCAATAAAGAATTAAAACTGTTTATCAGTAAAAGTGAATACGGCAAAGAGACTATCTCTAAAAGAACATCAAATGAAATACTTGAGATGTCTGCTACAGCATTTATACATGATTTACAAGGCAAAACGTCCATATCGATGCCAATTATAAAACAAAGCACATCTCAGAAATTTCATGGTTTGCGAGTTTTTTATGCATTTCCACTTCAGCAACAAGATTCTTTATATGGCTGTAGTGAGTTTTTTGTATCAAGTTCTACAGTTTTTCATACATGTATCATCACAAAACAAAAACAATTATTTGATACAAGTAAAGATATAGGACTCGTTTTTACATCATTTATGCCCTTAGATAATTACAGTAAATAAATGCAAAAGGACTTAATTAAACAGAATAATTCACTCTTAATTGATGAATCGATATTGATCTCAATCAAAACAATCAAAGAAGAGATTAATTCAATTCATGAGCAGTATTTTTATTTAAATCAGCAAGTAAAACCATTATTGCTTAAAGATTATGATGATAATTTCAGATTATTAGAAATAGAAATCCAAAGAAAAGCTTTGGAATCATCTGAATTACAAAGGCGAGCAGAACTATTAATGATGAAGCATCAAAGAGGTGAGAAATTAACTCCTGAAATCATTGCTTTAGTTCATAAAATTGTAGATAAAGAATATCTTTCCATAAAATCACGACTTAATGATGCTTTTGATAGAATTCAAAAGAAACAAGCGTATGTTTCATCTCTGCAAGAGCCCCAGAACTCTCAAGAATTAATGCAGAAATATAGAGAGCTAGCTAAATTACTGCATCCAGATACAAATAAAAATCAACTATTAGTTGATAAGTATTGGCATATGCTACAACAAGGATTTACTGATCGTAATATCACTTCAATTCGAGCTCTGTACTCTTTATTAATAGATAAAATGAAGCCGGATACATCTTTTGAGATGTCTATACTTGATCAACAAAAAGAATTAGAAAGACTTTTACATATCAAATCAATAGAAGAAAAGAAATTACAAGAGCTAAAAAAACAAATTCCTTTTATTTATGAATTAGGCTTGCAGGATGATCAATGGATATCGAATCATAGAAAATCATTAGAGTTACAAATTCATAAATATCAAGAAGATATTCAGAAAGCGCAGCAATTGATAAAAATAGCAACAGGAATAGCATATAAGTACAGTGATATTCCTGAAAAATTAGATGAATTCGAGGATAAAAAGT
The DNA here is from genome assembly GCA_049317525.1 of Bacteroidota bacterium. Classification (GTDB taxonomy): domain Bacteria; phylum Bacteroidota; class Ignavibacteria; order Kapaibacteriales; family UBA961; genus UBA961. Next base: position 9,837 of record JBMOIC010000027.1, read on the forward strand.
CCATAGATTATCAAGACGATTTCATGGAGAATACATATTTCAGTGGTAGGCATTAATTAAAGATATAAAAGACATGAAACCTCAATCGAAACATATTTTGTTCAATGCAGCTGTTATCGTAGCAGCTTTAGGATATTTTGTAGATATCTATGATTTATTACTTTTTAGTGTTGTAAGAGTTCCAAGTTTAATCGCGCTTGGAATACCATCAGAAGAAATTACAAGTAAAGGGCTACTTCTATTAAATGTGCAAATGGCTGGTATGCTTATTGGCGGAGTATTCTGGGGGATTTTAGGAGATAAAAAAGGACGTGTTTCCACTCTATTTGGCTCTATACTTTTATACTCTATTGCTAATATAGCTAATGCTTTTGTGCAAACAGTAGATCAATATGCAGTATTAAGATTTATTGCAGGTATTGGTTTAGCAGGTGAATTAGGAGTAGGAATTACGCTTGTTAGCGAAATTTTACCTAAAGAAACTAGAGGTTATGGAACCATGATAGTAGCTGGGATTGGAGTAACAGGTGCTATACTAGCTAATTTTGTAGCTAAATTTGATTGGCGAATTGCTTTTTTTGTTGGAGGAATTATGGGGTTTTCTCTTCTTTTACTTCGCATTAAAGTGTCTGAATCTTCAATGTTCTCTAATATGCATGCTCAAAAAAGTTCTACTATAAAAAAAGGTAGTTTTGTTCAGTTATTAACCACTCCTGCTTTATTAAAGAAATTTCTTTACTGTATTTTGATTGGTATGCCAACGTGGTTTGTAGTTGGCATACTTGTAACTTTAGCCCCAGAATTTGCTAAGCAACATGGTATTATGTCAGGTATTACAGGTGGAGATGCCGTAGCCTTTTGTTATGCTGGGCTTGCCATTGGTGATTTTTTAACCGGTTGGCTAAGCCAAAAATATCAAAGCAGAAAAAAAGTGATGAAGCAATTCCTTGTTTTTAATATTATTTGTGTTATTGGATATCTTTTGCTTCCATTTACATCTGTGGCCATCTTTTATGGATGGATTTTCCTTTTAGGTATTTCCGTTGGATTTTGGGCAATTTTTGTAACTATTGCTGCAGAACAATTTGGAACAAATCTTCGAGCCACCGTTGCTACAACTGTTCCCAATATTGCAAGGGGCTCTCTTAATATCATATCTATAACATTTGCAACCTTAATTCCTATACTTGGTATGAAGTTTTCAGCACTCAGTATTGGTATAGCATGTACTGTAATTGCATTATTAGCGTTAATTCCACTAAAAGAAACTTTTGCAAAAGATTTGAATTATACCGAACATTAATGTGAGGGAACCGTTTGAAAGTAGATATATGTTGGTAATTTCTTCACCCCAAAAGGCTTATTCATGTTGATCAAACATTGCTTATTATTTCTGATTGTTTTTCAATTTTCACATATCATTGCTTCTGTGTCCCCAGAAGAATTACTAATAAAAGTTCGTTCAAAAACGAGACTTGTCAAAGATTTCCAGGCTGAAGCTGATATAAAGATTGATATAGATTTTTTAAAAGCTCCTGTTTCTCATGCTACCATTTATTATAGAAGTCCAGGACAAGTTCGTATTAAATCTGATGGATTTTCTATGCTTCCAAAACAAGGAGCAGGGCTTCCGATTTCTTCTATTCTTGAAACTGAATATTCTGCAGCAGCCCTTAAAGATGAAATGTATAATGGAAAAAATTTACGGGTTATTAAAGTAATACCATTAGCAGATACAGGACAAATTATTGCCTCTACAATGTGGATTGAAGAAGCTACTAATATCGTTCATAAAATGAAGATTACTACCAAATCAGGTATCATGTTAATGGAAATGAAATATGGGAAGCAATACCTACAATATGCTTTACCAGAACAAGTAGTTCTGTCTTTTGATATGCCTAAATTTTCATTACCAAAATCTATTACAGGCGATATGTTGACAGATAATAAGCCAAAAGATGCTTCAAAGAAAAATGCTGTTGGAAAAGCAACTATAACCTATTCTAAGTATATTATAAATAAAGGTATAGCAGATTCCCATTTTAAATAAGTAGCTGCTTATTTCTTTTTAATTGTTGCTAATTTTAATTGTTCAATATTGTGGGACCCAGTCAAAAACATGATTCGTTTTACATTTATTATCAGATTTTCTATCATTATTAAAGTCGCTTGATTCCCATCATTTATTAAAGACTTAATAATGCTACCAGCCATTCCAACAGAATCAGCTCCTAAAGCAATTGACATAGCAATATCAAAAGCAGATTGAATGCCCCCAGATGCATATAATTCGAATGCATGTGTATTCTTAAAAGGTGCTATCATCTGAATACATTCAGAAGTTGGAATTCCCCAATCCCAAAAAAAGCTTTCAGAAGATGTATCAGAATTTCTACTTAATTCAACACCAGCCCAGCTGGTTCCACCAGCTCCAGCAACATCAATTGCAGAAACACCAATATCTAATAATTTACTGGCAACATTCATAGAAATACCGGCACCTACTTCCTTTATAATAACAGGTTTCTCATACAGTTTTATGAAAGATTCTATTCCATGTAATACACCTTTAAACTGAGGATTTCCCTCGGGTTGGAGTAATTCTTGAAGTGGGTTTAAATGAATTGCAATAGCATCCGCATTACATTTTTCTAATATCGATAAAATAGGTGCATGATTACTTTTTTGTGCAATTTCAGCTGCGCCTATATTACCAAAAAGTGGTATAGTATCACCAACTATGTGTTTTATAGTAGTAAAAGAGTCATGTACCGACATATCATGAAGAGCAATTCTTAATGATCCAATTCCCAAAGGAATTTTCAAAGTAGATGCGATCTCTGCTAATTGTTGATTGATACTAATGGCACCTTTAAAGCCACCTGTCATAGATGAAATAAAAAGAGGAGCAGCAATTTCTTTGTTTAAGAAAAAAGAAGCTGTTGATATATCTTCATAATTAATTTCAGGAAGAGCATTATGTATAAACTCATAGCATTCTAGACCAGTTGTTTTACTTTTATGATTCATATTGTGATTAACACATAAATCAACATGGTCTTGTTTTCTTTTTGAAATATTATTCATGTTACAGCTTCATAAAAAATTTACCAGGCAATTGCTTTATATATCCATTAAATTCTAATGATAATAAATATGCAAGTATAGTGCTTGAATTCATGTGCAAAGAAGAGCTTAATTCATCTACCTGTTTTGGTGAATCAGATAAAAGACTAAGGATCAATATTTCTTCATTAAAGATAGGAATTCTTTGCTGTTTAATTTCAGTTTTAATGTTAAAATCATGTAAAATATCTTCTGGACTCATTGCTAATGCTGCTTTGTTTTGTTTAATAAGCATATTTGGTCCATCACTTTTTGAAGATTTAAGAGATCCTGGAATAGCATATATTTCACGATTTTGGTCAAATGCAAATTGACAAGTTATCATAGAACCTCCCTTTCTTGCACTTTCTACTATTAAAACCGCTTTTGATATACCACTAATAAGTCTATTTCTTTGTGGAAAATATGCCGGCATGGCTTTTGTACCTAAAGGATATTCACTGATAAGTGCTCCACCATTGTCGATAATAGTATTTGCTAAGACATTGCTGTAAAATGGAGAAATACTATCAATTCCACTTGCTATTATAGCACAAGTAATTCCTTTGCACTGTAATGTGGTTTTATGGGCAATACTATCTATACCATTTGCAAGACCACTTACAATTGTAATTCCATGATGAACAAGTACTTCGGTAAAATGTTTAGTTATTTCAGATCCATATACAGTATGCTTTCTGGTTCCAACAATAGCCATTGCTAATTCATAACATATAGTTCCTTTTACATATAAAAGTACTGGTGGAAATGCTATTTCTTTTAATAATGGCGGATATTCATCACAATATAATGTTAGTATGGAAATTCCATTTTTATTGTGAAGATGAAGAAATTCTAAAGCTTTATCTCTTATTTCATTAATTGAATATTGAATTTTAGGAACAATACTCTGTTGATTAATAGATAGTGATTGCAAACAATACACATGAAGATTTTCGAATGTATTGACGATTTTTCTAATGGTACTACTATTACATTTAAAATATGAAGAAAGAACTATGATATCAATGATATCCCATTCCCCTGGAAACATGTATCCCCCATTAAACATGTATACAAACTACAATCAGCTTCTTAACTTATTACCAATAATCTCAGCAGCATTAAACCCATAATAAACTGCATTTTCAAAACTTGATGTATTATCATTATCAGAGGCAGCAAAGAAAATATTTCCAATATTTTTTCTAGATAATTGGGCAATACCTGAATGACTTCCTATAGATGGTATCGCTACGCTATGCCCCCAAGCAAAGCATTCAATCTCGTGAACATGTTCCATCATTCCATTTTTTAATGTTTTTGCAAGTTTAGAAACAATGTCATAAGCATGTTCAGCCATCAGCATATCATCTTGTAATATTGATCTTTTATTAAGAGGCAAGGCTCCATACAAAGAGTATACAAATGATGTATTGGCATTTGGCTTTCTTTGCATAGCATTAGAGCAGATAATATCTGTACAAAAATCACCTGTATCTACTGTCCAAATATCCATATACTGTTCTGGAAATAATTGTTTATCAGAATGTAGATGAATAGTGATATATGGAGGATATTGAATTGACTGCATCGCACTAATTTGTTGAGTAGTTACATCTTTACAAATTCTTGAAGCTGTTAATTTATTAATAGCCATAATCGTATAAGCAGATTGTATCCTTACAATGTGATCATCATGAGTGATACAAATAGTTTCAGTTCCATATTGAACATTTTTACTCTCGATTGCTAAGTGATTATATAGAAATGCATCAGAACCAATAGTTTGTGTTATACCTGCATATAACTCATTCATGCCACCAGGAAAAGTAAATCGTAAAGCATCAAAGTTCTTTCCTAATTCACTTCTATAAAAATTTAACAGACAATAAGCATTTGTATCATCTATTCCAGCACCCATAGAAGACTTACTATAAAGATTAAGCAGTGTTTCTGTAAATGGAGAATGAAATTGACTTAAAAAGTCTCGTCCACTCTGCTTATCCAAAGCTAAAAACTCTGGAGATAGGGTATCTTCTAGTGGATAAGAAGGAATATGAGAATCGATAAGTAAATAATCACGAAATAGTTTCATTCCATCTTTATTTTGCTTATTGATTGGCAATGTTGATATAGTAGCATCAGACCAAATATCTGGATATAACACATTATTAAATAATACAGCATCTTCTGGAGCAATCATTGGCTGAACATTAGCTGCTTCTATAAATTCCTTGATTTGGCCTTCATTCGAAACAAAATACACAGAACCATAGGGATAGCTAATACCATTCCAAGAACCTTTAATTCCAGTACCGCCAGATTGACTCTCATTTTCTACTATTAGTACCGAATACCCCTTTTTTTGTAGAGAATATGCGGCTGCTAATCCTGAAGGCCCAGAACCAATGATAAGCACATCACATGTATGAGTAATTTCTTTGGAGTGTTGTGGTAATGATTTAGTATCTCTGATATATCTATGAGCAGATTCAAAAGTTTGTCTTTTTAGTAATGTCGATACAGAAGAAGGACTTAATCGTTGCATAGCTTTCGACGCTTCCTTTTGTGAACATCCTAAAGGCAATGTAACAAAAGAAGCACCTGTTGCACCAATTAAGATTTTTAAAAAATCTCTTCTAGAATTTTGGTTAAATGACATATCAAATAAAAATAAAGGCGTTCAAAAAAACTTTGAACGCCCAAAAATATACATTAAATATAATATCTCAATACTCAATTATTTCATGTTTATGCTTTCACTATTACGATGTAAGTTGTACCTATATATCGTTTTCCTTTTGCAGTTTTATGCATTGGAGGTGGATTTACAGAATCTATAGCATTAGAACCTTTAGGAAAAATACGAGTATCTTTTACACCTTTTTCTACTAAAAAAGCTTTAATTGCATTTGCTCTTTCATCAGTAAATTTTTGCATCAATTCTGGTTCTGAAGCCATATCTGGATACGATTGAATTTCTATAGAAACACCAGGATTTAGCATCATCATTTTCTGAATATCTGCTAAGTAATCTTCAGCACCTACCCTTAATTTTGATTTTTTTAGTTCAAAAGGAGGAACATCAAGCAATATTTTTGTTCCTTTAGCAAGAGGTTTTACCGTAAAGTCACGAGATATTTCAGCATACTTATTTGTTTTAGGAAGACTGATTTCCATTTCATCTTTAAAATAATCGGGTGACTCTAATTGTATTCTATATTTTTTACCTTGCTTTAGCCCAGTAACAAAATAATATCCTGTTGAAGAATTACTTTTAGAAGATCCAGCCTTTTTATTGTTTTCATCATAAAAGGAAACCATTACAGATGTAAAATTTCTATTTGTTTGGTCGATAACAGTTCCTGTTACACTCATAATAGCCTCTTGAGCACATAATGAAGAACTTATTATACATAACCCAGCAATCATACTATATATTGTTCTCATTTTTTTCCTCCTTTAGCTTTTCCTTTTACAGCAGGTTTTACTTCATTAAGAATTCGCACTGTACCATCGGCACATCCAACAAAAATTTGTTCAGCATTACTTATTAAATCAACGCCCCAGATATCTGTTCCAATATCCATAGACATAATATTTGCGCCTGTATTAATATCCCAAAGTTTAACAAATTTATCTAAACTTGCTGTTACAATTGTTTTATTGTCTGCTGCAAAAGATACACTTTGTACGATCTCACTATGAGCATTGATAGTTCTTAATAAATTTCCTGAAGGCATATCCCAAATTTTAACAATGCCATGCTCATCAGCAGAGGCCATTCTTTTAGAATCGAAACTAAACAACACTGTTAAAACTTGTGTATCATGTCCAGTAAGAGTTAATAGAGCCTCTTTGCTGGCAATATCTGTACTCCAAATTTTAATTGTTTTGTCATCACTGCAAGAAGCAATCAATTTTCCATCATAACTATAGGCAACATCATTTGTTTTTTCTGTATGCCCGCGAAGAGTCTTAACCTCGCTTTGAAGTTTTGTATCCCAAAGTTTTACGGTTTCATCAAAGCTTGTACTTGCAAGTAAATCACTATTAGGACTATAATAAACACCAATTACTTCTGCGGTATGACCAGCTAATAAATATTTTTGTTTTCCTGTTTCTACATCCCATACTCTAACTGTTCTATCACTACTTGCACTAGCAATAGATTTATCATCACCTGAAAAAGATATATTATTAACTTGACCTAGATGTCCTTTAATTGTTAATAATTCTTTACCATCGGGAATAGACCAAATCTTTATGGTTTCATCTAAACTACAAGTTGCGAACTTGGAATCATTCCCATTAACAAAAACTCCCAATACTTCATCGTCATGTTTCCCAATGACTTTCATCTCATATACTCTTTGTTGTGCTATCATGTCCCCTATTTTGAATAGAGAAAGCATAAAGACAAAGAATATCTTCCACAAACTTTTTTGCATGAAAAACCTCTTTTTACATGGTGTAATAATGAATAAATTTTATGAATAACCGTAAATAAATATAAATGACATAATATTAAAGCTGTTTTCCCTATTAAATCTATGATCGCAATGTATAAATAATTCCTTTTAATTCTGTTATGATTGTTGAAAGTTGATCTTCAATTGATTCTATAGATAAGTCTTGTGATGTACCATCATTATACGTTAGATTATTATTGTTAAAGCTTAAGGTAGTTAATCTTGCTTTAGTTTCTAATATAGTTAAGCGCTCTTCACGTATTAGCGTCTTAAGATATTGTAATAATGCAAGATCTTTTTTGCTATAGATTCTATTGCCAGAACTATTTTTTTTGGGGTGTAATTGACTAAATTCTCTTTCCCAATATCTAATTACATGTTGTTCTTCATCTATTAAATTAGCTACTTCTTTTATTGAATATGTATCTTCAGAATGTTCCATATATGCTTATATCATAATGTTTTACTTGTAACAATGACATTAATAAATGTATTTCCTTACAAGATATCGATCATACTATTAATAAACAATACTTGTTCCAGTATATACAGCGCCTTTGTTCAATACAATCCTTATTCCATAAAAGCCAGGAATGATTTGTTTCTGTATTGGCATAGATAATTGACAAAATCCATCCAATGACTTTTCCTGACATTGCAATTGATAAGTATTACCAACAAGATCAAAACAATAGATATCTCGAATATCATCGTGTATTGGTAATACAGTTTCAAATGATTGAGTATTTCTATTATATAAAACCGAAATGGTATGTACTGGATATGATACCTGGTCTTGCACTGAAGATATCTGCTGATAATTAGCGCTAAATTTAGAAAAGTAGAACTCATCTCCAGAACTTGTTTGATCATTATTAGAGCAATTTGACATCATATAAAAAGTAACTTTCCCTTTATAACCATTTTGAGGAGGTATCCATGAAAATGACCACTCTATTTGTCCAGGAATAATCGCTTTATTTCCCTTATAGGTATGAGTTAAATATTTTCTTCCTTTAGCAGCAGTTATAAAATCATCCGCTTTTTGTGATTGTATCCTCTCACCATCATAAATGACAAATGCACCTGCATTTTGATTCATGCTATCTAAGCAAACTATTTGGAAACCAAATTTCATAGTTCCAGCTTTTCTTACAGTAAGTTTAATTCCAACTGTATCATCAGCATACAATGAATTGGATTTTTCGCCAAACTGAAATGTATTTGTTGTATCATCTTGTTGAACAAATGACTGATCATGGCATCCATATTGAGAACATGTTTTTTCGCCTGGTGCACCCGTTGAACTTTCATGTGCACCTGTTGATTTTAAAGACATTTCATCCTTATCAATTGCGCCATTAATCATACCATACATCAAGATAGAACAAAGACTTACGATAAGGGTATATACACTATATTTTTTCATGAATATTACTAATTATTGAATGAGAAAAGTATGAGCATTAATTGATGCACTTGTAGTACATCTTAGAATATATAATCCTTTTTGAAACTCATGCAATGGCACAATAATTTCTGCATTTATATCTGAAGAAGACATTTGATTCAAGATCGATGAGCCATTAATTGAAAATATTGCAGTAGAAAGAATAGGAATTGAAGGATTATCATTCTGTATAATCAAATTGTTTTGATTTATAAATGCATTGATCTGATATTGTGCCCCTAGCTCTTTACATAAATCTTTGCAATCTGTTTGAAATTGCTCTTTTAATGAAATTGAATGAAGAAATACCTTGTCTCCTTTGTCAGAATTATCATTATTGGCAGAAACGGTTGCAAAATAAAAATGAACTTTTCCTGTACCTTTAGAAGGAGCTTTCCACTTCATATTCCATGAATGAGATCCAGGGATTTTTGGGTAAGTTCCAGCATGTTTATAGGTTACATATTCTCTGTCTTTAATTTCCAATTCATTAAATAATATCTGTGTATGTTCTGAATCTGAAACAATAAATGATCCACATTGGTCTCCATTATCGTCCAATGCTACAAGCTGAAAACCAAATCTTTTAATTGATGGATCTTGTACATGCAAAGATAAAGGATAGATTTCATCGGGTGAATATGAAGAAATTGATGAATTGTCAAACAGTAGCTCTGCCTTCGATTGGTCGCCAATTTGAGAATCATCATGGCATCCACTTTGCGCGCAAGTAGATTCTCTGGGTGCACCAGTTGATGAAGGAGGAGCTCCAAAACTTGTAATATCAACAATATCACCCTTAACTAAAGATTGATCTATATTGCAGAATATGAAGCTACAGAAAATGATAGATATAAAGATTTTTTTCATGATATTTACTCAATTACTAATATTCTCTACAAAATAGAAAAACCATTGCATTTTTCGTGCAATGAATCTTTTTATGAATGTAGTTGAAAGATAAAAACAAGCATGTATTTTTGTAACTGATTTTCATTTATTAAGACATAAAATATGAATTATGATTCTGCAACCCTACAGGCACTAAAATCTTTATTGTATAGAATGGCTGATGATTCATTAATAATTGCTCATCGAAATTCTGAATGGACAGGTTTAGGGCCTATTTTAGAAGAAGACATTGCCTTTTCTTCGATAGCTCAAGACAAATTAGGGCATGCCCTGTCATTATATACTTTATTGAATAATTTGGGTGAAAAAGAGCCCGACATTATTGCATTTACTAGACATACAAAAGACTTTACCTGTTGTCAATTTGTGGAATATCCAATTGGGGGTTATGATTTCAGTTTATTAAGACATTTTCTTTATGATACTGCCGAGTTGATTCGATTTACTTCCTTAACATCAAGCACGTATGAGCCTCTTGCTAAACTTTCAAAAAAGATTATTGGTGAGATCAAATATCATGTATTCCATGCAAATACGTGGATGGTTCATTTAGGAGCTAAAGGGAATGAAGAAAGCCATGAAAGAATGCAAACAACACTTAATCTCATATATCCTTTAGCATTAGGTATGTTTGAGGACATTGCATCTGATGCACTATTAATATCTTCAGGAATTTATACTGGAGAAAGTTCTATTAAAAATGATTGGATAGAAAGAATAACAACAGTATTAACTCAGGCAAATCTTATCATTCCTAATGATATTACTCCAATATATGGCGGAAGAACTGGAGATCATTCAGAATACTTAGATCCTTTATTGAAAGAAATGACTGAAGTGTTTAGTATAGATCCTTCTGCAACCTGGTAAAAAACTAGAAATATCCTATGAATTTTTTGATTGTTGGTAATTGGAAGATGAATACTACTCCAAGTGAGGGACTTAGAATAGTTGATAACATATGTCTTCATATGAAATCTTTAGATATATCCGTGGATGTATTGATTTGCCCTCCTTTTACTCATTTAGTAGTATGCTCTGAGTTAATTAGGCATCTAAAAGCACCATTAAGAATTGGTGCTCAAAACTGTTCCTCAGAATCTCATGGGGCATTTACCGGCGAAATATCAGCACAAATGTTAAGAGATTTGGATGTAGAATATATTATTATTGGTCATTCAGAAAGACGCACCATTTTTAATGAGACAAATGATACAATAGTAAAAAAGTGTATTCAAGCATTAGATGCAGGAATTATTCCTATTGTTTGTATAGGAGAATCTATGCAACAAAGAGAGGAAGGCCAAACATTGGCAATTATTAAGTCTCAAATACATGCTATTTGCTCGAATGAAATCATTGTGCACCATGAATTTGCTCATGCTATAATTTTTGCATATGAACCAATTTGGGCTATAGGAACAGGGATAGCAGCTAAGCCAGAACAAGCAGAGGAAGTGCACATCTATATACGAACATTATTAAAAGAGTATTTTCCCGAATTCTATCTTACTATTCCACTTTTATATGGTGGAAGTGTTAATGAAACAAATGCCAAAGAGTTTTTCTCTAGGAAAGATATCAATGGAGCATTAGTAGGGGGAGCATCTTTAAAAGCAGAAAGCTTTATAGAAATCGCCAAAGCAACTTATCGCTAATTACTTTCTAGTATTTTTTTTGTTGCATTTTGTCTGAAAATAAACATTGATTTTATCATAGATTCAACAAATAAAATATGGGCAAATAAGCCAAAAACTCCAAATGGTAACTCATATTGGAAATAGTCTGTCATTCTGGTATATCCGTCCCCAATATCTTCGAAAACCCTTCTTTGAATCATTGTTTTAAAAGGCCCTTTTAATTGTGTATCAGATAAAACGCAAGGATATTCAAAATCTACAAATTTCATATGCATTTCTGTTGGGATTAGCTTAAAGTGCTTTACAATTAGGTGGACTTCTTGTCCCACTCCAATGGCATCACACCTCTTCACTGATATATCTAAATGTTTTGGGGATATTTTTAATAAATTCTTTACATCAGTATGAAACAGAAATGCTTCTTCTTGATGACATTTAATGATAATACTTCTTTCAAAATAATGCATAAAAAAAGCCTCGAAATAGAAATTGATTATATATCGAGACTTAACAGTATTGAAAAGAGAAAAGTTTACTCTGTAGGGAAAACTTGATTAATTCTAGCATAGACAGTTTCTACATCTGCATTACCATCTATATTAACCATTTTCCCAGTGGATTGATAGTACTCCAATAATGGAGCAGTTTGTTCATTATATACATTGAGTCTGTGACGAATAATGGATTCATTATCATCCTGCCTTCCCCTTTTTAACATTCTTTGAACAATTTCTTCGCCATCTAAAGTAATATTAATAATCATTCTTATCTCTTTTCCAAGTTCACTTAGCATATCATCCAAAGATCTAGCTTGTACTAATGTTCTTGGAAATCCATCAAGGATTGCTCCTTTTGAATATTCAGGTTTTTGTAATGCTTCTTTTACTATGCCTGTTACAATTTCATCTGGCACTAAACCTCCAGATTCTACATAATTCTTAGCAATATTCCCCATTTCTGTTCCGGCAGAAATAGCATTTCTAAATGCTTCGCCGGTTGATAAATGAAGAATATTTTTTCTTTCAGCAGCAATTGCAGCTTGAGTTCCTTTACCAACTCCTGGTGCACCAAACATGATGATTATCATTGTAACTCCAAAAACTCCAGAACGGAATCCCTAACTTTTTTCTACAAATATACAGGTTGAAATTCATTATTCAATATCTATCTATTCATTATTACTCTATATTCTCATTGAAATAGAACCCAATAGTGAAAATCCAGGTAATGGATAATTATCAATCATCTCATATCGTGTATTAAGTACATTCCTAATATCAAGTCTTATCATTGTATTGACATTAAAGAGGCTAGTTGACTTTTCAGCGAAAAAAGACAATAAAATAAAGTCTTGTAACTCTGAATCGCTATTATTATCAGGCAGGCTAAATCTAGAGCCAGTATAATTGATTAAAAATCCTAATAAATAAGATGGTAGATGATAAGACATATTGCAAGAAGCTTGATGTGAAGGCGTATAGGGCAACTGTTTACCTTTTGTAAAAGAATCCATACTATTGTCTACAACTTTTCTATACGAATAAGCAGCTCTAAGATGCAGATTCGAAATACTAATATTATCTTGAAAAGTACATTCTAATCCGGATGAATATGTGTTTCCTATATTTCTTGCACTCCATTGCAAAGGAGATATAGGAATTGCAAATATTTGATTACTTAGATCGATACGATACAAATCTATATCCAAAGACCTTCCTGAAGATCTGTATGCTATACCAGCTTCTACATTAACAGAATGTTCTGGCTTTAATTGCGAAGTTCCATAATTAAGATAATAAAGTTCATTAAAAGAAGGTGCCCTGAAATCCTTGCTTATTTTAGATTTAATAAGGATTTTGTCAGAAAGTAAATAACCTGCAGAAATAAAGCCAGACCTAGCATTTCCGATATCACCTGAAAAATAATCGGCTCTTATTCCAGATTCACATTTGAACAATTGATAACTGTAAGAAGCTGTAATTGAAATTGCTGCAAATCTTCTGCTAGGATTATTGCCTGCATCTGGTTGCAACATTTCTCCAGATAAAGAAGTATAACCACATTGAAAAGAACTTTGCATCAATATATTTTCACTTATTTTATCATCATATGTAGTGGTACTGGTATATTCAGAATTAAGGAATGTAGATTGCACACCAGATTTACCAGCATATTTTGCGAATGGATCGTTAAAATTCATTATACCCTTTTTTATTGTACAGGAACTTTGAATTCTAGGCAGAGAAGTACGATTAAAAAAATAATGGAAAGCTGTTAATGATTCATTCTCCGAGAAAACCGCTTGTGCATCTTCTACTTTACCCGACAAAACAGCCCCTGGTACTCCCCTTTTTGTTTGCCTATACATAGTAAATGCTGAATAACTATGTTTTTCTAAAGAATCAGATAAAGCAGCCCTTGCAAAAATATGTAAAGAAGAAGATTGAGCATTTTGTCTTGTCATCTCAATTGTTTCTTTGAATCCTGCAGGCTGGAATTGAAATGGAAAAGATCCATCATATGAAAGATAATCTGAATGAAAATAATAATGTGAAGTACTATTGCCCCATTGATATGAACCTTGTAATGATCGCTCACCAAAAGATCCTAAACTAGAATGAAGTAAAGCATTTTTGTCTGTATTTCTAAAAGGTAAATGTATATTGATAATCCCGCCGATTGCACCACTTCCGGCAATTGTAGAAAATCCACCTTTTTGAACAATACATTCCTGATTATTCATCATTGGTATAGTTCCAATATCAAACATGCCATTCTGAGGTGAAGTTAGAGCAATACCATCTAATAATACAACAGATCTTTGTGGCCCTAAGCCTCGATTAGAAATAAGTTTAAGTGAACCTGGCCCACCATAATCTCTTAAATCAGCAGAAGGTATTAATGCTACAATAGCATCTAATCGACGCGAAGATAAAGACTGCATATCTTGAGAATGTATCTTAACATATGAAAATAATGGTACTCGATTAATCGTATCAATACTTCCATTAGCACTTTTTATGATAGAATTGGTAGTAAATGTTTGTAAGGAATCTTTATTCTTTAAAAAAGGAGAGCTCTCTTGAATAGTTTGAGCATGTATAGGCAAATATCCAAACATACAATGCATAGAAACAATAAGGATTATAGGATATATTAACAAAAAAAACCTAAACATAGGACAATACGTGGAAAAACTTCATTATATTTGCAATTGTTAGTGGGCGTTCAAAGGCGATTGCCCATTTTTTATTAGTATTAATCCTATTTATTATGGCATTACAACTTCCTTCAGATATTAAAACTCTTTTGGAAGACATATGTACAACCTTTGATGCAACTCTTATTGATACGGTGCTAAGAGGTACAAAAGAACTTATGATGCTTGAATTATACATTGATACACCTGAAGGCATTACTTTAGATATTTGTGAAAAAATCAATCGCAGGTTAATTGAACTTTCTGAAACAAATGAATTCATTAATGCAATAAGAAGCATAGAGGTTTCTTCTCCAGGCGCTGAAAGGCCTTTACAATATCATTGGCAATATCCAAGAAATATTGGAAGAATATTGGAAATAACATATGCAAAGGGCGATACTCAAAATACTGGATTATTTACATTAGTAGAAGCTAATTCTGAATTTTGCTCTGTTAAAGAAAAAATTAAAACAAAAAAGAAATCTTCTGAAAACGAAGATACTATTTTGACAATACCTTATAATGAAATACAAAAAGCAATAGTTGTTTTACATATGTAAAACTTCTTATTAGATATTAATCTCATCAATTTTGTTAAGTGAACAATGGCACGCCGCAAAGCTAAACCAAAGTACGATAAGAAGCTTATTATTGAAGCATTTGCAGATATGGCCCGTGAAAAGAGCATAGATAAAGATTTGCTCCAGGGTATGTTAGTAGAGACTCTATCTCTTTTGATTCGAAAGAAATATGGTCAGGAAGCAAACTTTGATATTGTTGTTAATATGGATAAAGGTGACTTAGAGATTTATCTAATGCGCACTATTGTTGAAGAAGTAGAAGACCCATCTCTACAAATATCATTAAAAGAAGTATCTACTCGAACTCAAGAAGTCTATGAATTAGGCGATGAATTTATCGAGGAAATCACTCTTGAAAATATTGCAGAGAATTTTGGAAGAAGATTGATAGCATTAGCTACTCAAACTCTTGGACAAAGAATTCGAGATGTAGAGAAAGACAATGTTTTCAATGAGTATAATGATAAAGTAGGTGAAATTATTGTTGGCGAAGTATATCAGGTTCGCCCGGGTAGTTTGCTTGTAATGCATAATAAGATTGAGATGAGAATGCCCCGTGAGGAGCAAATTCACAATGAGCGTTATAAGAAGAATATGTCTGTAAAGGCAAT
The DNA here is from genome assembly GCA_049317525.1 of Bacteroidota bacterium. GTDB lineage: Bacteria > Bacteroidota > Ignavibacteria > Kapaibacteriales > UBA961 > UBA961. The sequence continues at coordinate 25,816 of JBMOIC010000027.1, forward strand.
AATTAAAGAAGTAAGAAGAATGCAAGGAAGTGGTACACCTGATATCATTCTTTCTAGATCTGCCGATGAATTCTTGGCAAGGCTTTTTGAAATCGAGATTCCAGAGGTTTATGATGGAATCATTGAGATTAAATCTATTTCCAGAGATCCAGGCGAAAGAGCTAAAGTAGCTGTTCAATCTTTTGATGAAAGAGTAGACCCAGTTGGTGCCTGTGTTGGTATGAAAGGCATAAGAATTCACTCTATTGTACGTGAATTAAATAACGAAAATATTGATGTAATTGAATACTCATTAGACCCTAAAGTATTTATTGCCAAAGCTTTAGCACCTGCAAAAGTTAAAGATATTGCTGTATCGCCTGATACTAGATCGGCTACTGTATTAGTAGCAGATGATCAAGTTTCTTTGGCAATTGGAAGAAATGGACAAAATGTAAGGCTTGCATCAAAGTTAACAGGATATAATATCACCTTGATTAAAGAAGGTGGAGAAGATATTGAGCTCATTGAATTCCGTGAAGAATTAGGAAGAGAAATGTATGACAATATCATTAATCTTGGAATTGATACAGCTAGAGAATTTTTAGAAGCAGATATTTATGAATTACTATCCTTACCAGAAATGAGTAAGCAAACATTGCTTGAAATCCGTCAGATAATTCTTACTGAATTTGATGAACAGGAAAAAAGCGAAATAACTCAAGCAATATTGGAAGCCGATGAATTTAAGGTGATTCCGTAGAAGGTTAAACAACACTTATAAATTTTTCAGTATTTTTTTCACATCAGCCCCAGGTTGTATGTCAGCATCACAAGGTACACGTCTGTTCAAGCTAGCCTCCCAAATTAATATTGGAAAGGATGCTATTGTCGAATTCTTACAAGCTAAAGGATTCACTATTGAAAATAAACCTACAACAATGCTATCTGAAGAGATGGTTGAAGTTGTTATGGATAAATTTGCACGCGAGGCCAAAGCAGCCGAAAAACAACGTGAAAAATTAGAAAAATATCATACTGCACGCCATCCTGAAAAACCAGAGATTGCTATTGAAGATATTCCTATCGAGGCTCCAAATCCAATTCCTCAAACTGTAGATATTTCTGATTCTGCTCCAATTTCTGATACAATTGAAAATACAGAACATATCCAGATTACCGAAATTTCTTCTTTAGAACCCATACATACTTCCAATGATAAGGGGCATATTGTAGGATCTGTAATAGCTCTGGATAATTCATTTGACAAAAAGAATAATAAAGTGTCAAATGTAAAGTCTTTTATTCCTAAAAAAGAGACTGTATCCAAGGTAGAAGATCTACCTCAATCAATAAAAGAAATCATCACAGATTCTCCTATTTCTAGTAATAAAGAAATTGAAACAGTCAATATAGTACCAATTGAATCAGTCAATATAGTACCAATTGAATCAGTCAATATAGTACCAATTGAATCAGCAAT
>JBMOIC010000028.1:0-25006 GCA_049317525.1 Bacteroidota bacterium
AAGTGAAGTGTACACTGCACAGTAAATCTGACAATATGCAACCCATAATCAATACACTTTTTGAGGAAAAAAGAGATGTATTTTGGGCTTTCCATCGTCCTGAGTGCTTTTTTCTTTTTCTTTTTGTACTAATTCTTTGTAGAGATTCTCAGAGCAATGAAGCTGAGAATAGATTTTTTCTGTTAAATCATGGTATTCATAGTCATGAGCTAGTGACATGAGCAAATCTGGATTATAATCAGCCCCACGGTCTATGAAATAGTTAATAGTTTTCATTGCATCATGTCCATTCTGAATAGTTGCCCATTGAATAGAACTTAAGAAAAGTCTCAGATATTAGGATGAATAGATACGCTAACATGAAAAAATCTATAACTTGAATAAGATCTCAATAATCTAGCATGACAATTCATATTATAAGCTAAAACACATATGTCATTTGATAAAGCATAGTCTATCCCGGTAAAATAGTATTATCCTTATTTTCACATAGTGCTATAGTTTTAGGTATGTGGGACAGAATTGTCAGAATCTTGGGCTTTGAACTTGGTACAATAAAAAAAGGTTTTCAGTGATAAACACCGAAAACCTTTGATTTTAAGCCATTTAGAAAGAATTATTAGCGAGAATAATGTCTTTTTGAAAATGGGAATGTGGTTCGGGAGGGAATTGAACCCCCGACACGCGGATTTTCAGTCCGCTGCTCTACCGACTGAGCTACCGAACCATTTACTGATTCATATAAAACAGAAGGCGAAAATATGGTTTATTCATGAACTCACAAAATAAAATCTTACTCAAGATTAAAACAATAATGATTCTGGCTTTTGCAACCATTCATCCAATAGTTGAGCTTTTTGATCTTTTTCCGATATAATTGGTTGATTACCATTAAGATAGAGTTCCCATGGTAAAGATAATGATGGATCATTCCAATAAATACCAGATTCAGCTTTTGGATTATATATTGATGTGCATTTATACACTACTTGTGTATCATCTTCTAAACATAAAAAACCATTGGCAAAACCAGGTGGAACCCATGCCATATATGCATTCTCGGCTGATAGTTCTACCATAATCGATTGGCCTACACTAGGTGAATTATGTCTTATATCAACTTCAGCTAACATAATTTTTCCTGAAATGACTCTTAATAGTTTTCCCATCGGTTCATCCCATTGAAAATGTAAACCTCTCAATACATTTTTACATGATTTAGAATGATTTTCTTGTCTAAAAGTAGTTGGAATACCAAGTTCTCTAAAATAATCTTCTCTATATGATTCCATAAAAAAACCACGTTCATCACCATATGTATCTGGTTTAATGATCATGATTCCTTGTAAATATGTATCAACAATGCTAAATGCCATAATATGAATCCTTATTCTAAATATCCTCTTTCACGCAAACTAGTAAATGTTTCTCCAGCAATAATGATATGATCTAGTAATTGTATCGACATCATAGAACCTGCTAATGCAATTTGCTTTGTTAGTGAAATGTCTTCTTTGCTTGGTTCTGTATTTCCAGAAGGATGATTATGCAATGCTATTATCGAAGCAGCACTTTCGATAACAGCAATTCTAAACACTTCTCGTGGATGGACTACACTAGAATTTAAAGAACCTTCACTTATCTTTTTTATCGAAATCACAATATTTGCTGTATTCAACATTGCAATGTAAAAACTTTCTGTCCTTGCTCCTCTCATTCGTGGAATAAAATACTTAGCTACATCTTGTGGAGTGTGTAAAATATGCGATGGATTAAATTCTTCCTGCTGATATCTTCTTCCTAATTCAAAAGCGGCGGCTAAGCCAATAGCCTTAGCCATCCCAATACCTTTTATCGTGCATATTTCTTTAACCGATCGAGAACCTAAATCAGAGATAGTATTGAATGTTTTTAACATAGATCTAGCAATATCTAATGCAGAAAAATTTTGCATACCCGTATTTATTAAAATTGCCAATAATTCACTATCACTTAAGCAGTGTGCTCCAAACAATTGAAGCCTTTCTCGCGGTTTATCGTCTTGACGCCATTCTCTAATCGTCAAATACTCACTCGCAGATTTGTTTTCATATTCTACTGTTTTTCGATCTTGATTATTCATAATCCCCCTTAAATATCTACTTTTACATCCTTAATTACTTGTTCTTTTGCCCATTGAAGATATGGCCCATATATTCCTTCAACTGGAATTACTATTATTTCTGGTATTGTATATGAATGAATTTCTTTTATGATTTTTTCTATGTTTTCAATAGCATGATTAAATGTCTTAATCTTTAAAAGATATTCCTTCTCACTCATTATTGAATCATTCCATCTATAGATTGATTCAATTCCTGAAATAATCGAACAACATGCTGCAAGATTATGTGAAATTAACACTTCAGCAATCCTTTTAGCTTGTTCATATGTTCCAACACTTACAAACATAAGGCGGAAATTCGCATCTATTTCCATAGTTTTGCACTCAATTAGTTCATGAACTCTACTAGCTAAAATACTAAATATGATAGAACTCTTTGTATTTCATCTACATATCATGGCGGCACTTTTTGCATTTACAAAAAGATGGCAAGAAGCCAAGTTAACAGAAGGATTTATGGCATTAGCTATTTTCTTTTTAGTATTTATTATAATGTGGACATTAACCGGACAAATCGTCAAAATCTTAGTTCCTGAAGCAGGATATACCGCGTGGTTTACAAGAGATACTGGATCTTTGGTTTTGGTGCTTATACCTGATTATATTTTTTTTAGGGTGTTTTTTTTAAAAGATACTACAACTGTGCAACAATAATCTGATTCTTATTGTTATTACATTACATTTATAAAGCTTTCATGTTAAAACGTAGTATCATGCTTTTCTCCAAATTCTTCTCATTTTTTTTGTTATTCACTCTGCTTATCATAGATGCAGAGGCCCAAATTCAATTAGAAATAAAACAACAAAATATATTAGAGACGGTAAATCCTGCTGCATTTCCTTTATTGAAAGCGTCTCTTAAAGTTACAGTGAATGGTCAATCCCATATCATTCTTCCTAATGAATTATTAATTGTAGATGATAATCGAAGCTCTCGGGCTATCAGTATCGCACCGCCTGATAATCTAGGATATCAAATAATTACCTGGATTACTAAATCCCAAAGTGTTGCAGAAACAACTGAGTTTGTGTTTACTTATACTAATCAAACTGCTAGTATTCTTGGTAAACATAGAAGGGATAATGGATGTCAATTACGTTTTTGCGATCCATTCTATGAACAAATTAGAGAACTATATTTTGGGACAGTAAAACCTGGTCAAACAGAAGCTTCTACCATTATGGTAAGAGCAGTTTCATCTAATAAAGATGCTTCAAAAAAAGAACTGACAACGCGCCTAGATTCAATTAGATTTTCCTCTCCAGATTTTTCTATACGTTGGATTGGAAGCTATGTTTCTACAAATCCACCTCCAGTTGGATTAGCTCCTTCTACAGGATATTTTTTCGATATCGTATTTTCTCCAAAAAAAGATATATACTATAAAGAATATGCAGTTTTGTACTATGAAGGTGGGAAAACAGAATATCTGCAATTGAGAGCAAATGGCTTTACTATGCAGGAAAACAGAAATTTAACGCTACTCTCTCCAAATTCTCCAAATGTATATACTCCATGCGAAGACATCATGTTAAAGTGGAAAGGGTATCGGGTTGGTGCTCCAACATATGTCGATTTTAGCCCTGATGCTGGTAAATCTTGGGATACTTTGGGCTTTAGCATGGATAGCACATTTATGTGGAAAATCCCTGCAAGATTTACAGACTCAGCGTATCTTCGTATCAGACAAGAATTACAAAGATTCGAAGAATTTACTTTGCTAAAACCAGAATTAAAAGGGGGAGTTTCTAATATTGCTTGGAATGCTTCTGGTACTGGATTATTAGCTGGTTATCAAAATGGAATGATTGGTGATTGGGATAAAATAAGTACTTCAGTCATTAATGAATATACTGTCGCAAATATTACATTCCCAACAGTAAATACTGTGTGGTTAGGCCTTGGTTATATTAATGATTCTTTATTATTTGGTGCATATCAGTTATCAGATACTAAAAAAGAAGTGATAGCTTTATGTGTAAAAGGTAATCCAATTCCTGTAAAAGAAATTGAGATTTCTATGCAGGGTGGTACCAAGGAGGTATTATTCAATCCAGAAACAAAATCATTCTTAATTATTCCCCAAAAAGGATCTCAGATTCAGCAAATATCGTTAAATGGAAATATTGAACAGTCCTATTCTTTCAATGTTCCAATTACAGGTTTTACTATTGGAAATGATTCTATTTGTGCTATTTCTTTATTGAATGGAACTGTATTACTAGCTAAGTCTACAAATTTAACTGTGATAGATTCTTTGTTTTTTCCTGAATTAGCTTTGATCAATCGCTTAGGTATTTCTGATGATGGATCTTTATTGGCTATGGGTACAAAAACGTCTCAAACAACATTAACTTCTGGTGCCGAATGCGAAGTTCATATTGCCTATATACCCACACATACAATTGTAAGAAGTTTAAGATCAGCTTCTAGTGATGCTATTGGCCTTACATTTAATTCAACCAATCAGTTCTTGGCCACTGGTTTTGAAGGAATTCCACAAATTTCAATGTGGCAATTACCATTAGATAAATTTTTAGGTTCTATAAGTGGACATAATGGATTTTTAACAGATATCGCTTTTAGTCCAGATGGACAAGCCATCGCATCTTCGGCAAATTCTCCTGATAATGTAAAGATGAGGAATTTTTCATATCCAGAAAAAGATACCACAGATAACTTGTTCAGAATTGTTCCTTCGCAACCAATTGTTATAAAGGGAATAATATCAGATCTATTATTAATGGAACAAAAGGATACTGTATTATCTAAGAACTTTTGTAATAAAGGTCCTGGAAATATTATACTTGAATATGCATATCTAAGAAAAGGAAAGGATTTTACATTTGCAGTACCTTTTCCTAATGGCATAGTATTAAAGCCAAATGATTGTATCGATTTATCATTTAAAGTTCAACCAACTGATACCGGAATGATTGCTGATACCGTCTTTTTTGGCTATTGTTCACAAGAGTTTTATTTGCCCTTAGAAGTATTTTCTAAGCCTAGAAATATTAAGAACTTAGCTAATAATATATTTTTAGATTCTTTATGTATTAATGATACAGTAAGTAAAGATATTATCTTAATTAAAAATGATGATCCCAAACCTTTGCTTATCAATAAAGTGTATGCTAAAAGCTTACATTTATTTGTTAATACTGTGATTAAAGACACGATATTATTACCAGGACAGCAATTATCTGTAAACATATCGTATACACCTTCAGCTTTAGGCCCAGATCAAGCCGAACTCAAAATTGAACATTCAAATCAGTCATTGTATTCTATAGCAATTACATTATTAGGATATGGATCTGGTGCAAATATTGTCGCTCCTTCAATTATACCTTTTCTGCAGGATGCACCAAGAAGAACTATACCAATAGCAAATAAATCTGAAAATCCAGTAAATCTTACAAATATTCAAACTAAGAATGGTTCAGTTACTGTATATACACCTTTACCTGTGCAAATACCACCTGGACAAACCTTACTTTTGGATATTGGTGTCAATGGAGTAATCCCTCAAAATGGTATACAATTAGATGCTAATTTTGACCCCTGTGGTTCTGGAAATTCAATAACAATTATTCCTTATACAGCTGAAATATCATTGAAATTACCAATTATAGAAGTTGATCCTAAAGAGAGAGCTCGTATTCCTATTGCTTTAGACATTAAAGAAACAATTCCTTATAAAGGTGAATTAAAGGCAAATATTGAGATACAGGTAAATCCACGCATATTTCTGCCAGATACTGTTTTTTCACAAAGTGGAAGGGCATCTCTTATTAAAAATCAAATAATAAATGATATCAGATTTATTGGCATAGAATATATTGGTAAATTATCAAGTTCTTCTGCTTTTGTTACCTTAGAAGGACCTGCAGGAATAGCAGAAACAACGCAATCAGCATTAGACTTTACTATATCAAATGGATTTATAGGACCTTCTATTCCTATATTGTGGAAATCGGGCGAAATAAGAATCATTAATCTATGTAAAGATCTTATGATTATTCAGTCTGGAAAACAGATAAAGACATTACTTATTTACCCAAATCCAGCAATTAATACAGTTACATTGTATTGTGAGTCAGAAGATCATATTTCAACAGAAATAGAATTAATTGATGCCATAGGTAATAAACATGCTCTTGGTTCGTGGAATATCGAGACTGGAAAAAATACGATAACATTATCAAAGCCGAATGCGATTATTTCTGGAGCTTATACAGTAATATTCCGCACAAAAGATAGTGGTATCCTTGCAAAATCATTAATACATTTTATAGAATAATCTCTTTCACTATTACAAGTTCTTGGAGAATAATCATGAAAACTATCAAAAGTTTAGCTATCATCGCAATCATCAGCATTATAGCATCAGGTTGCACATCAGTTGACCATCGTTCCAATTTGCATTCAGTTAAAGAACAAGAACTAACAGTAGGTAAAGTTCAAAAAGAAATTAAAGTAGGAATGAGCGGCGCACAAGTAGCTGAAGCATTGGGTTCACCAAATATTGTTACAAAAGATGAAGGTGGCGATGAAACATGGGTTTTTGACAAAATAGCAACAGAAGCATCATATTCAGAAAGTTCAAGTGGATTATTCTTGGTATTATATGCATCTGGTGGCAGATCAGGCGCAGCTGCAGTAACCCAAAAAACATTAACAGTAGTGATAAAATTTGATACGAATAGTAAAGTGAAATCATTCTCATATCATGCCTCTAAGTTTTAAGTGTATAATTTATAACAATATAAAAGAGATCTGTTATGAATAATAACCTTCAAAAAAAAGAGAATCAAACAGTGCAAAACAATTCCATACTTATTCTTGCATTGATAGGAATTGTAAGCATGATATCGGCCTGTACAATTGTAAATACATTTCAGCCACCTGATGCACCAAAAACGCAATTACAAACCAGGCAAGTACAAACCAGAGAATTTGATACAAATAATGTAAAATTGATAATGAAAGCTGTTATCAATGTTTTACAAGATGATGGTTTTATTGTCAAAAATGCACAATTGGATCTAGGATTACTTACGGCTCAAAAAGAGATAGACCTATCTCAATCACGAGGTAATTCGAATGATTTTTGGTCGGAATTTTTTAAAGGAATCGATAGAAATAGATCAAGAAATAACACTGATTTAACATATAGTAAAATTAAAATTGTTGAATCAAGTGTCAATATTTCTGAATTTGGTAAGCAAACTAAAGTGCGAGCAAATTTTCAGGTAAAAGTTCTTGATAATTTAGGAAATCCTAAAGAAGTATATCAAGTTGAGGATGCTAAATTTTATCAAGATTTCTTTGTAAAAGTTGATAAAGGTGTCTTTATTCAAAAGCAGGGATTTTAATTTTTTATTTATTGGATTTTTATGAACAAAGAATCAAGCTTAACACGATTAACACTCAATAATATACAATTCTATGCTAATCATGGTGTAAGAAGTGAAGAACAAACATTGGGTGGTAGATATCAGGTAGATATTGATTTATATTATTCTGATAAAACTGCTGTTCTAAGTGATGATGTACAAAATGCATTGAATTATGAAGAAATCGTCTATTCGATAAATGAAATAGTAAATGGGGATTCTTATAGCCTTATAGAAACATTAAGCTATGAAATTGCTAGTGAATTAATGGATAAATTTTCGGCTATAGAAAAATTATCGGTAAGATTAAGAAAGTTGACTGTTCCTATTAGACATATAATAGATTATGTAGAAGTAGAAAGATCGATGTCTAGAGATGCCTTCTAATTCAACATCATTTATAGCTTTTTCTATTGGTGCTAATCTTGGTGATAGATTATCATCGATACAAAGAGCAATATCTTTACTTTCAGAATCTATCACAGATATACAATGTTCATCAGTATATGAAACAGAACCGGTTGGTTATAATAATCAGCCGGTTTTTCTTAATTGTGCTATATGCGGATATACCGATAAAAGCCCTGAGCACCATATTGAAATATGTAAAAGTATAGAATATACAATAGGCAGACAATCAAGGCCAAAATGGCATGAAAGAGAGATTGATATAGATATAGTTTTATTCGAAGATTGTATATTAGATTCCGAAGACATAGCAATTCCTCATCCAAGGATGCATCTGAGAGCTTTTGTTTTACAACCATTATCAGATATATCTCCTGATAGAATTCATCCTGTTCTCAAAAAAAATATCAAACAATTATTATCAGAGTGTACCGATACAGCAGAAATCAAGGTATTCGGAAAACCAACTCTTTTAATGTTATAATGTGAATTTCCTACTTTTTAATCAATAAGTGATCTATATGTACGGTTCTTTCCAACAGTTTTTACAGAATGAAATTGCAACTATTAAAGAAAATGGACTTTATAAATCAGAAAGAATTATTGTTTCTGAGCAAGGTCCTGAAATAGAAGTTGCAGGAAGAAATAGTAAAGTATTAAACTTTTGCGCAAATAATTATTTAGGTTTATCTTCACATCCACAAGTGATAGAAGCTGCAAAACATACACTTGATTCACATGGCTATGGTATGTCTAGCGTGCGCTTTATTTGTGGAACACAAGATATTCATCGTGAATTAGAAAAGAAGATAGCAGAATTTTGTGGTACAGATGACACTATCCTATATGCTGCTTGTTTTGATGCAAATGGGGGAGTATTTGAACCATTACTTACCGAACAAGATGCTATCATTTCAGATGAACTTAATCATGCTTCTATTATCGATGGAGTGCGTTTATGTAAAGCAAAAAGATATCGCTATAAATGTGCGGATATGGCTGATTTAGAAGAAAAATTACAACAAGCAAAAGCTGAAAATGCTCGATTTATTATGATTGCCACAGATGCCGTTTTCTCTATGGATGGAACAATAGCACCATTAGATAAAATTTGTGATTTAGCAGATGCTTATGGAGCTTTAGTAATGACAGATGAATGTCATTCTATGGGATTTATGGGTGCCAAAGGCAGAGGAGTAACAGAATTATGTAATGCCACCGGACGCGTTGACATCATCACTGGAACACTTGGCAAAGCACTAGGCGGAGGAATTGGTGGATTCACTACTGGGCGTCAAGAAATCATCGACTTATTAAGGCAGCGCTCTCGTCCATATTTATTCAGTAATTCATTACCACCTTCTGTAGTTGGAGCATCAATTGAAATATTTAATGTATTAAGCACAACTACTCAATTAAGAGATACTTTAGAAGAAAACACACAGTATTTTCGTTCAAAAATGGAAGCATTAGGTTTTGATATTAAATCTGGTACGCATCCTATTGTACCAATTATGCTTTATGATGCAGTATTGGCTCAAACATTTGCCAAAGAATTATTAGATGAAGATATCTATGTAGTAGGTTTCTTTTTTCCTGTTGTACCAAAAGGATTAGCCAGAATTCGTGTTCAGATTTCCGCTGCTCATACACAAGAACATTTAGATAAAGCAATTGCTGGATTTGAAAAGATTGGTAAAAAATTAGGCGTCATTAAATAATTGATATCATTGTGAAACCCATAGTAAGTAAAAAGATTGTATCATCATTGATTATTAATGGAATATTAATAGCAACTGTTATTGTTATGATTATTCCAATGATCATCATGCTAGCTTATTCCTTATTTCAATATCCAGAATCGTTCATTTCACCTTGGCAATTCTTTCAAGAAACGCCATCCTTTCAGAATTATGCAGATATCTTTATTACCGATACATTTGGTAGATATTTTGTTAATTCATTAATGATAGCAATCATTGTTACGATTGGCAATGTATTTTTTGCATCTTTATGTGGCTATGCTTTTGCTAGATACGATTTCCCCTGGAAACATATATTATTTGCATCAGTTATGGGTTTAATGATGGTGCCACAGCAAGTTATAATGATTCCACTGTATAGAATGATGGTTGCTTTTGATTGGATTGACACATTTTGGGCATTAATAATTCCGGGAATATTAGCGCCTTTTGCTGTATTTCTTATGCGTCAATTTATTCAATCATTACCCTCGGATATCGAAGATGCTGCAAGAATAGATGGAGCTGGTGAACTTTATATCTTTTTTAGAATAGTATTGCCATTATGCAAACCCGTTATAACAGTATTAGCTATTTACACATTTCTAGGAAGTTGGAATTCATTCCTTTATCCCTTTTTATTTACAAATTCACCAGAAATGCGCACATTGCCTGTGGGCTTGGCATATTATATTGGACGTCAATCTATAGATTGGGGACATCTTATGGCTGGCGCCAGTATTTCTGCAGTTCCAGTATTATTATTATTTATTCTCTTTAGTAAAAAAATAATTGAAGGTTTAACAGCAGGTGCATTAAAAGAATAAATTATTTTGAATGAACGATAGATAGCATTGGTGCTTTTTCTCCATTCATTGAATAGCGAATGTGTAATTCTCCAACTTTTTTATTGTTCTTAGTTGTTGTATACCATGCAATTGGAACTTTACTTCTTAAGAATGAACCTTCATCTTTAGCCAACTTAATCGATATATTATTAGCTTTAACAGATATAGGCGCATGCTCTACATTGATAAGATTTACGTGAAAAGCCCTTCTGGAAGGCTCTCCAGTAAATCCTTTCCCTTGCTTATACTGAATTGAAAATTGAGTTTCCTTATGAGAATTAGACTCAATAGCTTTAAATTCAATCAGCCTATATGTGCTGTCTTTCATAGACATCGGATCTTTCCCATTATCGGTAAATAAATCAAAAGTATTCTCTTTTACAGTCGTATCTCTATAGTATAAAACATAGAATGTATCGGCCTTATATTGTTGTGTATTCTCAAGTACTTTAGTAAGTGGAAGAATTGTACCTGCTTTTATAAATATTGGCAAAGCAGAAATTGGAGCCAAAACATCTAAAGAACTATTTCCAGTGATTTTAGTATTGCTCCAAAAGTCAAACCAATTACCATGTGGAAGAATCACATTCCTTCTTCTTTTTCCAGCCTCTAAAATAGGTGCAATCAGAATATTATTACCCCAAAGGTATTCATCTTGAATCTCTGTATAATTGGAATAAGCAATATCATTCCAAAAGATTGGCCTTGCTAAAGGAAAACCTTTTTGTGAGTTTTCCCATGCTAATGTGTAATTATATGGAAGAAATCTGGTTCTAAGTTTAATGTACTCCCTAACAATAGAAAGTACAGAATCTGGATAATTAACAGGTTCAGATGGAACTCCTTCGCCATGAGCCCTCATAATTGGACAAAATGCTCCAAATTGTAGCCATCGGATATACAAATCATCATTTTGTGGGCCTCCTGTAAATCCACCTAAATCAGAATGCATATAACCAACACCGTTAAGTCCCATTGTTAGCATTATTGGTATTTGTGCCTGTAAACCCTCATTACTTCTTTGAATATCGCCCGACCAAGGAAATGTTGAATAGCGCTGCATCCCTGTATATCCTGCCCTACACAGATTGAAAAGCCTTGTTTGAGGAGCATATTCTTTATATACATCCCAAAGCATTTCACTCCAAAACATAGAATATATATTGTGAACTTCACGAGCTTTTCCTAAAGTATGTACCATTTCTTTAGGATGATTTTCAGGCTCTCCCAAATCACTCCACCAACCACCAACATTAAGAGATAATTGTTTTTTATAAAATGAGCTCATCCACTTTTTTGCATCATTATTGAAAATATCTAATAATGAAGCTGGACCCGCCCAAAAATCCGAAATAATATATGGTTGATTAAATTCATTCTTTGCAAAATAATCATGATCAGAAGCATAAGAATATTGAGAAGAACTTTTAATAAAATAAGGTTCTGTAATCAGAATTGTCTTAACACCAATAGAATCAAAAGATGCAATCATTTCTTTTGGATTAGGCCATTGCTCATTATCCCAATCCAAATTTCCCATAAATTCTTTTTTCCCAAACCAATATAAGTCTAATACTAAGGCATCTAAAGGGATCTGAGCTTTTTTAAACTTTTTTACAATGTCAATTGCTTCATTTTGATTCTTATAACCATATTTTGATTGTATAAATCCAAGAGACCAAATGGGTGGTAAAGGTTGATGTCCTGATAAATCAGTAAAAGATGAAACAATATCAGCAAATGACTCACCCCAAAATACTATATAAGATAAGCTTCCTGATTCTATAGTAAATTTCATCGTGGATTTATTTTTGAATCCAATATCTGCCCTACCTGCAGAATAAGTATCTAAATAAAGACCATAATTTTTATTGGAAATAAACAAAGGAATAGTTGCATTAAGTTGTTCAGCCCCATTAGCATACCCATATACAGCAGTATTATATAAAGGAAAAGAGTATCCTTTTTTATCTAATGGTAATGCCCTAGATCCACCACCAAAAATTGATTCATCAGGACTTAATTCAAATGAAACAGCTTTATTTTGATGGTGTTCAAATAATCCATTGAATTCTCTTAGCAATATTTGTTTTTTGTGTATAAAAGATAATCGAACAGGATTTTTATCCACTTTGCAAATAATTTCATTATCAAAAGATCTAAACTCCATAAAATCTCCAAAATCAATTGAGATAAATTGAATAGAAGAAGGTATAGGTGCTATTCCATAAGGATTTTGTAATGGTGGATGAGGTTGTTCTGAAAAGCTAACTCTTAATGCCTTATAATGGAGTCTTTGTATAGAGATTTTACCTTTTGTAAGATGTAAAACTATGCCATTGCTATCTTGAAAATAACCTTCAAAATTTTGATACTGAACTGGAAATGGAATCGTATCATAGAGTGGATTCATTGAAGAGTGTTTATCATTATCAATAAGTTCTTCGGAAGGATAGTCAATAAAAAAATCCTGATTTTTTTCATCCTTCCCAACAATAGAACCATCGGCATTTCTAAAAACACAAGCAATCTTTAAAATATCTTCATCAGATTGAACAGAATAAAAACTTCTAGGATGAATCCTTATCATAAATGTGTCTTCGGATATTCGATTCATTTTGACTTTTTGATCGGATGTTCCCCATTCACCCATAACATGTTTCCAAGAAGTTGCAGAACTACTTGTAGATGTGATTAAACCAGTATGAATAAAAATATCAGATTGATAATGAGCTAAAGCCTGATTACCTGTATTTGCATAATAGATAAGGGTAATAGTATCGTTCGGGCCTGGTTTATCTGGAAATATATGTACTGCAGAAACTCCGGCATATCCAGAACTACAAAGGATACAAAATGCGGATAAGAAAAGAGTTGTCTTTAAGAAATAATTCATTTTTTTTAGAATTAAGATGATTTATTATAGATCAATTTAATATATGAGATAAAACCAATAAAAATGAGAGCTACACCATTTGCTAACATGATGATGATATCATCTCTAAACAAACCATATAAAAGCCAAAGTATAGCACCTGCAAACATCATAGTAAAAGTGCCAGCAGATAATTGATCTGTTTCCTTTGTTTTCCACACTTTGATTACTTGCGGTAATAAAGCAAAAGTAGAGCAAAAAGCGGCTGTATATCCTATCAAAGAAATAATAATCATGAAATTAATCGTACCAAATAATAAGGGAAAATTATCAATCTGTAATTCAAGTAAAAAGATTGGATTATTGTATTGTCAATGAGATAACCAATCCGACAATTTCGAAGGGAAATTAGATACCAAAGCACATGCTTTGTATTTCATGATTTTTTCAAAATCTTTTTCTGAATTTATACTATAAACACCCATCATAAGTTTATGTTTAAAAGCATCATCATCTCGTCTATGATTTAATTCTTTAAGAGAGCATACAAAAGCATCACATTTTATTTCTTTTGCAATCTCAGAAGGAAGTCTTTTATCTCCAGGAACATTAATAGCCGAAGTATAAAGATGATGATGTATTTTTTTTAAATATGCTAATGAGTGATGATGAAAGGATCCAAATAAAGTTGCCTCTGACATATTAGCTTGAATAACTATATCGGTAATTGCATCAACCCTTTTTTTAAAGTCTTCTTGAGGTTGCGGAGGTTTTATCTCTATATTAACAAAAACCTTATGTTTTTTAAGAAGCTCAATTGCCTCGTATAATAAAGGTATTCTTTCTGCAGAGTATTTTGTATCAAACCATGAACCAGCATCAATAGATTGTAATTCAGAATATGTATAATTACTTATTAGTCCTTTGCCAGATGTGGTTCTTCCTAGATGAGGATCATGAAGTAATACTGCTTGATTATCTTTAGTCAATTGAACATCTACTTCAATGACAGATGCACCAGCATCAATTGCCTTTTGTAATGAGATAAGCGTGTTCTCTGGAGCAGTTCCAGAAGATCCCCTATGAGCAACTATAAATCTTGTGCCCGATTCTGCTAATATCCTCAAAGAATATTCTTTATCTGAAAAAGTATCTGTCATTTATATATTCTGAAAAGTATATAAAGTAATATTTACAAATCTATCATTTAATATCATTTTGGAAAATATTCAAAGAATAATATCTTATAGAAAAGCCAATATGATGCAATAATCATTAGTTTAACACGTCCAACCACTATGCAAAGTTGACTGCTTTAGGCATACACAAATCATAGCTATCTAAAAACATTTCTATGTAAGATAACTATATTATAATGCATATGTTTACAATCAGAATTTGCATGAATACATATAACATAATCTAAATAATCTCCTTTATTATTGGAGAACGAAAATGGAAGGAAATTTTTCAAATAGAGTTCAAGATGTAATACGTTTAAGCCGCGAGGAAGCCTTGCGTTTAGGGCATGACTATATCGGGACTGAACATTTACTTTTAGGTATAATACGTGAAGGCGAAGGTATTGCAGTAAAAGTATTAAGAAATTTGGATATTGATTTATTCAAGTTAAAGAAGGCAATAGAAGATACTATTAGATCAAGCTCTGGAACTCTTACCATAGGTAATATTCCTTTAACCAAACAAGCTGAAAAAGTATTAAAGATTACATACCTTGAAGCAAAGCTTTATAAGTCTGATGTTATTGGAACAGAACATTTACTCTTAGCTTTATTGAGAGATGATGATAATATAGCTGCTCAGATCCTTTCTCAGTTCTCTTTAAGTTATGAAAGCATTAGAAAAGAATTAGATAATATTATCAATGGACGTCAAAGCACTTCTGTTAAATCTGAAAAATTAAAGTCTACTTCTAAAGGCCCTACCGTTCAAGAAAAGCAAAAGACACCTGTACTAGATAATTTTGGAAGAGATTTAACAAAATTAGCATCAGAAGGGAAACTTGATCCCGTTATAGGAAGAGAAAAAGAAATTGAAAGAGTTTCTCAAATACTTTCCAGAAGAAAAAAGAATAATCCTGTATTAATTGGCGAGCCAGGTGTAGGTAAAACAGCAATTGTAGAAGGCTTAGCGTTAAAAATCATGGAGAAGAAAGTTTCAAGAGTATTATTTGATAAACGAATAGTTACCCTAGACATAGCTGCATTAGTTGCGGGAACAAAATATCGGGGACAATTCGAAGAACGTATGAAAGCGGTGATGAATGAATTAGAAAAAGCAAAAGATGTCATTCTATTTATTGATGAATTACATACAATTGTTGGCGCTGGCGGTGCTTCTGGTTCCTTGGATGCATCAAATATGTTTAAACCGGCTCTAGCAAGAGGTGAGATACAATGTATTGGTGCTACAACATTAGATGAGTATAGACAGTTTATCGAAAAAGATGGTGCATTAGATAGGCGTTTCCAAAAAATTACAGTAGATCCACCATCTTCTGATGAAACGATTCAAATACTCAATAATGTAAAAGATAGATATGAAACTCATCATGGCGTTAAGTATTCTGATGAGGCAATAATAGCATGTGTTAGACTTTCTGAACGGTATATCAGTGATAGATATTTACCCGATAAAGCCCTTGATGTATTAGATGAGGCTGGGGCAAGAGTTCATTTGTCTAATATTAATGTTCCCAAAGAAATTACAGAATTAGAAGAAAAGATTGAAGCAGCCAGAGCAGACAAAAATAGAGTTGTAAAAGCACAAAATTTTGAAGAAGCTGCAAAACTTCGTGATTTGGAGAAAAAACATCAGCTAGAATTAGAAACCGCCAAAGCAGAATGGGAAAAATCTGCTGCTAATTCTGTGTTTGCGGTATCTGCAGAAGATATTGCTGATATTGTAGCTATGATGACAAATATTCCTGTGAATAAAATTGCCGAGGGTGAAACTGTAAAATTATTGAACATGGCAGAAGAACTTAAAAAGCAAATCATTGGGCAAGATGAACCTATTGATAATCTTGCAAGAGCAATTAGGCGCGCCAGAGCAGGATTAAAGGATCCATCAAGGCCAATAGGTTCTTTTATGTTCTTAGGTCCTACAGGGGTTGGTAAAACTGAATTAGCTAAAGTTCTTGCTAAGTATATGTTTGATAGTGAAGACGCTTTAATTCGTGTTGATATGAGTGAATATATGGAGAAATTTGCTGTATCAAGACTTGTAGGAGCGCCCCCAGGCTATGTAGGTTATGAAGAAGGTGGACAGCTTACAGAGAAAGTTCGAAGAAAACCCTATAGTATTATACTTTTTGATGAAATTGAGAAAGCACATCCTGATATTTTTAATATACTTCTTCAAGTTTTTGATGATGGGATATTAACTGATGGTTTAGGCAGAAAAATTGATTTCAAAAACACAGTCATTATTATGACATCTAATGTAGGGGTTAGAGATCTTAAAGCTGGTGGTTCTATTGGTTTTTCAGAAAAAGCACCTGATGCAGAATATGATCATATGAAAAATACTATTGAAGAATCAATGAAAAAAATGTTTAATCCTGAATTTTTAAATAGGATAGACGATTATATTGTATTCCGTCAATTAAAGAAAGAACATATATTTTCAATCATCGATATTCAGCTTTCTAAATTGCTTACACGTATGCAAGCAATGAATATAGAGATTCATTTAACGATAGAAGCCAAAGAATTTCTTGTAGATAAAGGTTATGATGAGAAGTATGGAGCTCGTCCTTTAAGAAGAGCCATACAAAAATATTTAGAGGATCCTTTGGCTGAAGAATTACTTAAATCTGTGGTAAAAGAAGACACGATTGTGAGTGTTGAATTGGATTCTCAAAAAAATGAATTAGTATTTATTGTCTTACCCAAACCCAAAACTAGTAATGAGTTATTATCTGAAATCCCAATACCGGATAAAGAATTAGCAATCCCTACCAAATCAAATAAAAAGTAATAAATTGTAAAGGTCGAATTTTATTCGACCTTTTTTTATTGATTATCGTGCGATTTTTTGCCTACTTATATACCTAATTATTAGAGAAACAATAGTGAATTTTCAACATTTAAAATCTGATATACCCGCAAGTATTGTTGTATTTTTAGTTGCTTTACCTTTATGTTTAGGTATAGCACTTGCATCGGGTGCGCCAATGTTATCGGGCATTATTGCCGGTATAATTGGTGGCATTATCGTTGGATTTTTAAGCAAGTCAGATACAAGTGTTAGTGGCCCTGCAGCTGGATTAGCTGCTGTTGTTTTAGCCTCAATACATCAATTAGGTTCATTCGAATTATTCTTAACAGCAGTGTTTCTTGCAGGGCTGATTCAATTGATAATGGGGATTACTAAAACAGGATTAATTGCAGATTTTATACCAACAAATGTCATTAAAGGACTATTATCAGCAATTGGCATTGTTCTCATTCTTAAACAAATACCACATGCAATTGGTTATGATGCTGATATGGAAGGTGATTTTCAATTCTTTCAAATGGATGGTAATAATTCTTTTTCAGAATTACTTAACTCAGTAAATAATATTACCCCTGCAGCTTTAATTATTTGTGCAATCTCTATTCTAATTTTAGTGTATTGGGACAAAACGCCATTAAAAAAAATGAAGTTTTTCCCTTCATCTCTTTTTGTGGTAATTTTTGGAGTACTGATTAATAGCTTATTAATGCAGTTCATCCCTTCAATGGCAATTGGGTCTTCGCATCTTGTAGCCATACCACAGATCTCATTTAATAATCTAGATTCATTTTTACATATTCCACAAGCATCATATTTAATGATGCCGTCAATTTGGACAATAGCAATTACAATTGCACTTGTTGCTTCTTTAGAAACGCTCTTAAATATTGAAGCTGTTGATAAAATTGATCCTCAGAAAAGACATACACCACCAAATCAAGAACTTATAGCTCAAGGAATAGGTAATCTATGTGCAGGAATATTCGGAGGAATACCTATAACATCTGTAATAGTAAGAAGTTCGGTAAATATTCAAGCTGGCAATTCATCAAAAATGTCATCAATATTGCATGGCTTTTTCATTATTCTTAGTGTTCTACTATTCAGAGATATCTTAAATGCAATTCCATTGTCTTCTTTAGCAGCCATCTTATTAGTTACTGGATATAAACTTGCTAAAGTATCAATATTTACTTCTATGTATAAAAAAGGGTGGCAAGAATTTACTCCTTTCATTGCAACTGTTCTAGCAATCGTGTTTACAGATTTACTTATTGGGGTTTTGATTGGTTTAGGAGTAGGAATATTCTTTTTATTAAGAAATAATTTTAGAAATCCTTTCCAAAGAGAGGATTATCGTCTTCATGTTGGTGAGATTATAAAAATTGTGATGCCAAATCAGGTCTCATTCTTAAATAAAGCCTCTATTAAAGAAACCTTATGGAATATACCAGAACATTCTAAAGTGATTTTAGATGCTACAAATACAAATTATATAGATGGAGATATTTTAGAAGTAATTGAAGACTTTAAAGAAATTGTTGCTCCACAAAAAAATATTCAATTAAATATATTAGGTCAAAAAGAAACATATATTCTCAAGGATCAAATTGAATTTGTCAATGTTCTAGATAAGGATACTCGAGAAAAATTAGATTATAAAAAAGTGCTAAGTTTACTTATTGAAGGGAATGAAAGATTTTGTTCTGGCACTATCTCAGATAAAAATTTTCTAGAGCAAGCTCATGCTACTGCACATGAACAAAGTCCAATGTGTGCAATAGTAGGTTGTATCGATTCTAGGGCCACACCTGAGATATTATTTGATGCTGGAATAGGAGAAATCCTTACTATTCGAATTGCTGGAAATATTATATCTAAAGAAGTTGTTGGAAGCTTAGAAATAGCTTGTTCTAAATTAGGTGCTAAATTAATTGTTATCAAAGCTCATTCTAATTGTGGAGCAGTTGCTTTAGCTGTAAAAAATGTTAAAGAGCATAGTATTGGATCTATTACTTCGGTTATTCAAGATGTTGCTTCACAGGCTGGATTATATCCTTTAACTGAAAATACTACCATAGAAAGTCAAATTGAACAAGTTGCAATTGAAAATGTAAAACATTCTGTTCGAGAAGTATTACGATTATCAGAGTATTTAAGAAAACAAGTTGAAGCTCAAGAAATTGGTATAGTAAGCGCCTATCATAATGTAAAAACTGGCAAAGTGGAGTTTACAAATGCAGTATAATCAAAGCAGACTATTTATAGAGAATAATCTCATCTGTGTTTTCTCTTAATAAAACTTTATACTGTTGAAGAGATGTTTTAGGAGGTCCAGAGATTGGATCTCCTTTTTCATTAAATACTCCACCATGGCATTTGCAGATGAAATTTCTTAAACGTGAATCCCAATTAACTGGACATCCTGCATGAGTACAGGCAGCGTCAAATGCTTTTAATTCATTATCATATTGAAGGATAATTGTTTTATCATTTCCAATCATATATTCTATTGCATCCGAGTTAGCAAATAACTCTTCTCTTTTTCCAATCACCACTTTGCTTATTGAAGACTGTTTGCTTTTTGAACTAGATATATATTTCAAAACTACAGTAGTCAAAGCAAGAATGCCTGTCCAACCAAATACATGCTCAATAAATGATCGTCTATCTATATTATTCATGATGTTTATTCATAGAAAATGGAAATTCAGATAATGAATATGCTCT
Source organism: Bacteroidota bacterium (assembly GCA_049317525.1). Lineage (GTDB taxonomy): Bacteria > Bacteroidota > Ignavibacteria > Kapaibacteriales > UBA961 > UBA961. The sequence continues at coordinate 20,191 of JBMOIC010000028.1, forward strand.
GATGAAATATATGATGAGTCCCAAAGCTATAAATCCAATGCCATATAAGGCAAAAATTCCAGTAGAAATAAATAGAAATAACCAAATAGCAATTGCAATGATAATAGGTAATGGATACAATTTCATTTTCCATGGAAAAAATGTTTTGCCATTTCTTTTTCTTAATAATATTAGCCCAATACCACCTCCTATAAACTGAACTAATGCTCTCATTGCAACAATTGCGCTTATAATTTCACTCATTCTAAACAGTAAACTAAAAATAAAAGCAACAGAACATAAGATAATTAATGATATATGAGGAAAATGTTTGGTAGGGTGCAGTTGTGCAAAAACTTTAAAAAAAACTCCATCTTTGGCTGCAGCATAAGGGATTCTTGAATATCCTAAAGTGACGGCAAACAAAGAGCTAAAAGCAATGATTAATATCAATATGGTTGCAATATAGGCTGCAGTAGATCCATAAATACTTTGAACAAATGTGCTTACAATAAACTGAGATTGAGCAGCTTGTTGCCAAGGTATTACTCCTATAATACTGATATGTAAAGCACAATACAAAATAGATATTCCTGCTATCGAGTAGAAAATACTTTTAGGTATAATTTTTTCTGGCTCAGAAATTTCTCCTCCTAAATGGCAAACATTATAATACCCCAAATATGAATACACAGTTTTTAACATTGCATGTCCTAATCCTGCAAAAAACAAGGAAGAAAATATACTAGGTTCGGTAGGAATATCAAAAGCATAAGCATAATTAAAATGAGTTATTCCTCCAAATATTAACCATCCCATTGTTCCAATAACAGTAATCCATAACACTAAAGATATTTTTCCTATATCTTTTATATTTCGATATAATAAAAGAAAGATAAGAATGACAATCCCACCAGCTATCATTTTTTGTTGAATCAAAGAAACTGGCATTACATAGGAGAAATACTGAGAAAAACCAATCGAACCAGAAGCGATAACTAAAGGAGCTTGAAAGACAGTTTGCCATATAAATAGGAAAGACATAATCTTACCAAAAGAAAATTTACCATAACTCTCTTTTAGAAATTCATAACTTCCTCCTGCTTTTGGCATAGCAGCTCCTAATTCCGCCCAAATACAACCATCTACAAATGCAAGTAATGCACCTGCAATCCATGCTATAATTGCTTGTGGGCCATTCATAGATTGAATAACCATTGGCAAAACTATAAATGGTCCAATTCCTACCATGTCAATCATATTTAATGCTAAAGATTCCTTAAATCCAAGGTTTCTTTGTAATGTCTTAGTCTCTATTTGTGAGTTAACTGTATTCATGTAACTGAAGCATTGTGTATTATTGTGTGGCTATTAAACTATTTTTATATGTAAAAATACAAAAGCCATACGGTTAAATTGTTTTGATGATCATTTAGAATTTCTCTTTTTCAATCTTTATTATGTACTTACATAGACATTATTATACATTATATCAATGCGTTACAGAATGTTCTCTCAATCTTAAGAACCATATTATTACAGATATATATTCTCAAGAAAAAAACACTCTTATTATACAATTTGAATATCAAGGTATTATTCAAGCATTAGAATTCTCAATGAATTCTGGTAATTCATGCATGTATCTAAAAGGAAAATCACATAAAGCAAAACATAATGCCGTGTCAATTTTTCCTGAATTAATTGGTATGCAGTTTATTGAGTGTACAATACATCCCTTTGACAGGATTATTAAGATTTCATTAACTGGTGCTTCTATTGTGGCATTATTTTATGGAGGGGCATCTAATGCTATTTATAGTTTTAGTAAAAATGATACTATGATTTCTTCATTTAAGAAAACTACATTGAATATTGGTGATCCATTTGTACCTGTAACGATGCCACCAAAAAGTTTTACTTCGTTTTCTCTAGATACACCTATAATAGATGCTTTGTCTTCTTGTTCATTATTACTTGGCCCAATCTATGCCAAGGAAGTTGTCAATAGATTTTATGTAAAAAAAGGGAAATATTTTACCGACACATTAACTATCGATGATGTTCCTTCAAATGAGATTGATGAATTATTATTATGTGCAACAGAGATAAAAGATCTGGCCCTTTTTTCAAAGCAATTTTATCTATATAGAAATTCTGAAAATCAATCCATTATCTCTTGCATCGAATTGGAACAGTATCCTGAGTTTGTGTGGAAAGGGGAATCTATTAGTGAAGCAATCAGAAGAGCAAAAGGATTAGAAATAAATAGCAATTCATTCCTAAAATCGAAAGAAAACTTAGAAAAGAAAATTGGTCAGTCTATAGAAAAAATACAGAAATCATTAGGCCAAATCAAAGATCAATCTAAATCATCTGAAAGAATTGCAAAAGCAATATTATATGGTAATCTATTATTAGAACAGACACATCAATCACATAATATAGTAATAGATACTTTGCAATGTGTTGATCATGAAGGCCAGTATATTTCTATACCAGTGATTAAAAATAAAACTTGCATTGAAAACGCAGAATTATATTTTGAAAAAGCTAGAAAAAACAAAGTAAAAGAAAAAATCAATCAACAAAAATTACCTCAATTACTACAAACATTAGAGAATCTACTAAGTTTAAAAAAAGATATAAGTACGTATAATTCAACTAAGCAGATAGAATCATTAGATAGTATTTATTCTTCAATTGTTTTAGGTGTACAAAAAACAAGAACTCAGCATGATTCACCATATAGAGTATTTGAATTAAGTGAAGATTTTACTGTGTATTTAGGAAAAAATGCCGAAAATAATGATCAATTAACAAAACAATTTGCTAAACCAAATGATATTTGGCTTCATGCAAGGGGAGTTAGCGGAAGCCATGCCATTATTAAAGGAAAAGGGATACCCCCAAAACATATCATTGAAAAAGCAGCAGCAATAGCAGCATATTATTCTCTATCAAGAAATGCTAGTTATACTCCTGTTTCATATACATTTAAAAAATATATTAGAAAGAAAAAAGGGTCAAATCCAGGAGCAGTAGTGATGGAAAGAGAAGAAGTAATTATGGTAAAACCATATAATCCAAATAGTTAGAGATTCTTATACATTTTAATATGTGGAATATTCACTTCTATAAATTCATTACCAATTCTGGTGTATAGCAAAGAATCATAAAATGAAGCCGATTCGATTCTAGCATGAAGTTCTATCGTAGAATAGTACAAATGAATAGCTGTTTGTTCTGCAAATTCAACCATTTCTTTACCTATACCCATTCCTTGAAATGTGGGGCTTATTGCTACTTGTCTCATTTTTACTATAGTTTTATCTATCTCCTTTAAAATTAAGCATCCAATAACTTGATGGTCGATAATGGCTATAATATGAATATCCTGATCATCTTCAGAAATATCTTTTTCCGTAAAATATAATCCAAGAGGCTTTCTTAAAACCTCATTTCTTATAGACAAAGCGGCTTTGTATTCTTCACTTTTACATGATATAACTTTATATGTTGTTTGCAAAATTCTTCTTTTACGCTTAGGTAAAGATTCTACAATTAATGAATAAGAAATATCAATGAGTGAATATATAAAAGTATCATTTAGGCTACCATCATTATAGCACACTGTTATCCAATGATTTTTATTCATATGGTAACCAGGTTGTATAGCCTGATATTGTTCTAATAATTCTGGAATGAGTAAAGAATGATGCTTTAGATTTATGAAACCGGGCTTGTCTATTGATAAAAGTGCAAATATTTTATTTTCAACTTTTATAACCATCGTATATTCATCAAAAGGAAATGATTCAACACTTCTTTTTTTTGACATGCAATAAGAATATATCTCTTCGAATGACATATAATATTCCCTATATAATGTGAAATTATCTTGAAGTTGGCAAAAAAAACAAAGAGTTTTGTAAACCGTTAATCTACAATGTTAAACAGATATAATATACAATATGAATCACCTGAAATTTATAACTTTTCTAGTCATTTTATGTCCTTTTTTTCATAAAGGAACAATCTATTCCCAATCAATTATTGCTTCCGGACCTATGATTGCTCATGGAGAAATGAAAGAAGTAACTATTTGGCTACAAACAATCAAAGAAGCAGAATGTAGAATTGAATATATATCTGAATCTGATCCCAAAAAGTACTCTACAAAAGTGGAAAAAGCAATTGCCCAGAATGCATTCACTGTAAAGTGCATTGCAGACAAAGTAGAATCTGGTAAAAAATATATATATGAAGTGTATGTTGATAATAAAAAACAAAAATTTTCATATCCCTTAACATTTCAAACACCTGCCCTTTGGCAATGGAGAACAGATCCACCAGATCTTAAAATAGCTTTGGGAAGTTGTTTCTATGTTAATGATGAGCAATATGATAGACCAGGTAAACAATATGGAACTAATTATGAAATAGTTCAAAGTATAGCAAATCAAAAGCCCGATTTAATGCTATGGTTAGGAGATAATACATATTTACGCGAAGCCGACTATGGCTCAAGAACCGGTATCATCAATCGTTATACACATACTAGATCATTAAAAGAATTACAGCCATTATTAGCCTCTACCCATCATTATGCAATTTGGGATGATCATGATTATGGACCAAATGATGGTGATAGAGGATATACACTAAAATCATATACAAAACAGGCTTTTTCAATGTTTTGGGGCAATCCTCAACCGTATGATGCAGAAGGTAATTATACTACTTTTCAATGGGGTGATGTACAAGTATTTTTATTAGATAATAGAACATTTAGATCGCCAAATAAAAGTAAAACTGGAAAAAGAACAATTTTAGG
>JBMOIC010000029.1:0-24720 GCA_049317525.1 Bacteroidota bacterium
GTTTTCATAAAATTTCCTAAATATTAGATATCTATTAGCATATACATTACTGTGATTTAATCAATGTATGAATATACTGTTTCATTCCATATCTATTATGAATTACAATACAATATACTCCTGAATTGATATCTACTGTTGATAATTCAACTGTATTTCCATTAATAGTAGTTGATAATATTCTTTCTCCCGTTATACTATACACAACAATATTTCCACCGATACATTCTGAATCATGAATCTTAATATTACAATTTCCATTTGTGGGATTGGGATATATATCAAATGATATGTGATCTTTTGTTTCAGTTACAGATAATGGAACATCACATGGAGCACCAGCAATGATTGCTTCATTTGGCTTTTCATTATATTGATATTCTAATAATCTACAGCCATTTTTAGATGATACTGACACTTTCATCCATCCATAAAAGAAATTATTTCCCGCTTGTGTTCTAAACCCAATATATCCTTGTTTATCATCTAAATCTGTATATGATGAAGAGTATAAAATCCCTTGATTACCACCAGATCTCCATAAACTTGAAGATCCAATTTCTGTTCCTGGTTCTATGAAAACTACATTATCATTTGATTGATTTTGAGTAATTATTGCTCTGCCATAATTCTCTAAGTAATACACTGAGTCTTTACGTAGCAATCCATAAAATCTATTTATTGGCCCAGATAATTCGAATGAATTCCATGATGTATCTTTATTTGCTACTGCATACACTTGTTCACAGGTTTTTTTCCATGGATCTAAAAATGTTAGTGAGAATGTTTTTTCTATATTTTTTATTGATTCTGCATCACCACTTGTAAAAGCTGGATCTTTAAGGATAAAAGACAATTGAACAGAATTATTTTGATTATGATATAGTGCTTTGCCTTTAAAAGAGCATATTATTATTTCTCCAGATTCATCTACTTCTAATTGTTCCGTTAAACCTTGTGGAACTCCTTGTAGTATATAATGAATACCTGGCTCCAGATTTCTTCCTGCTTCTGTAAATTTCACTCCTGCTGATGCATATATTTTAATTGGATTTCCACCTATAGATCCATCATTACTTTCACTTTCTTTTACAAAGTTCTTAGAATAGCTGATAAATGGATATTCATTAACACATGGATTATTTGAATTATAAGATAATAATCCTGTTGCTACAGCATTATCATATTGCCATAATGATTTTCTAGATGGAGTTAATAATGCTGCTTCCATTCTTTTATTCTGATCAGCTGTAAAATTTTTATAACAAGAGGTATTATAATCCATATAATTTTCTCCATTTATCAATCCACCGCATTGAATTGCTTCGCATCCTTTACCAGCTCCATCTGTTGGCGGGGTATCGGCACAAAAATCTCCAGGGCCGGTACAGCTAGTTCCTTCAAAGGTATGACGTAAATCTAGATAATGTCCACATTCATGAGTAAATGTTTGATTGAATTCAAGATAATTGTATGAAGATCCACCTTTTCCTAAATACACATAATTATATACCATTCTGGCTAATCTATTATCACTTTGCCAAGTAGATGGATAAAAACAATAACCAGAATTATTTACAGCATTATTTGCAAATAGATCGTTTTGAACATAGACATTAAAATATTTATAATTATCCCATGCACAGGATTGAATTTGCTTATCCCACGATTGGCCACTATTACCAAAGCCTGGTTGCTTATCTTGATAATACACAATACCTTCTGTTGGATTTCCCTCTGGGTCAATCAATGCTCTTGCAAAACGAATGGAAGTATAAGACTTTATAGAGTCGAATGCTTTATTGACTGTTTCGAAGTCTTCATTAGTACCTGCAAATGTTTTATTTAAGTCATCAATAGCAAAATCTAATTGAGATATTGGAACACCTGATTTTCCGGCAGGATGAAAAACATGAAATACAATTGGTATAATTTTAACACAGGAAGTATCAGGCATTGATTGCTTAGAAACATTATTTTTAGCCAGATATTCTTGTATTATGCGCAATGTATTATTGTAAGAAGGATCTTTTCTTTGTTGTTCTTCTAAATGATTAATTTCTTCTTGAAGCCCTTTGTCTGGAGATTGAATACCTCCAAAAATTGGCATTGGTAGTTTTACCTGTGCATACAGCATACCAACACTGCAAAGTGCCAAACACATATATATTAAATATTTCATAGCATATCACTTGTTAGTTAATGAATCTTCATACAAAATAGTAAAAATGTTTGTATAGTCGGATGAGTTTTCACTCAAACAGGAACCACATAAAATTATAATATGTTCTTCTACTCATGAATGATTCTACGCTTGCAGAAAATCTTTTACCATATGATGGTATAGCATTATATATCCCCAATTTTATTGAACAAAATGAAGCGTCAATATTATATAATATTCTTCTAGATTCTATTGAATGGCAAAGAGATATTGTAAAAATGTTTGGTAAGACACATATCCTAAATAGAAAAATGGCTTGGTATGGTGATTCGGATAAAAAGTATTCATATTCTGGTATTAGTAGAAGCCCAATTTCTTGGACACCGGAACTAATAAACATTAAGCAGCAATGCGAGTTATTTTGTCTACATTCATTTAATTCTTGCCTGTTAAACTATTATCAAGATGGCATTCAAGGTATGGGTTGGCATGCAGATAATGAAAAAGAACTAGGTAATAATCCCATTATTGCTTCGGTTTCTCTAGGTGCAGTTAGAAGATTTAGATGCAAACATCGTATATCACATCATACAATAGATATTGTACTTGAACCTGGAAGTTTATTAATAATGAAAGGTTCTATGCAGCATAATTGGGTACATACATTACCAATTTCAAAAAAAATCAAGGATGCTCGAATCAATTGCACATTTAGAACAATAATAGAATAAACAATTCTGATAGTATACTAAAAGTTGTCAAATGTGTACATTGCATCGAAGTAATACCAATAAAAAATACCCCTTAAATAGAATGAAATCGACGTCTAATATCCAAGCTATCATGGGATTTAAAGAATCCCCTCCAGACAGTACATATCCCCTATTCCTTTCTGGCGTTAGTGCTGGATTTCCTTCACCAGCAGAAGATTATATAGATAAAAAACTATCTTTAGATGAGCATTTAATACAAAATAAGACAGCTACTTTTTTTGTTCAAGTTAGCGGTAATTCTATGATAAATGCTGGTATCAACGATGGTGCCTTGGTAGTTGTAGATAGATCACTCAATGCTCAATCTGGCGATATTGTAGTTGCAATTGTGCAGAATGAGTTCTTGATTAAAAGACTTCATATCCATAATGGTTTATGCAATCTATTGGCAGAGAATAAAGAATATCAATCTGTAATTATGGATGAAAATTCAGGCGATTGTATTTGGGGCGTTGTCACTTCCTGTATTCAAAAATTTAGATAACATTATACTTCACTTATATTCACTATGACCTTTGCATTAGTAGATGGCAATAATTTTTATGTAAGCTGCGAAAGAGTATTTCAGCCAAAGCTCCGCAAGCTTCCCATTATTGTTTTATCTAATAATGATGGTTGTGCTGTTGCCAGATCGGATGAAGCAAAAGCCTTAGGTATTAAGATGGGGGAACCACTCTTTAAAATAAAGGATATTGTCCAAAAGCATAATGTACAAGTATTTTCTTCTAATTATGAATTATATGGAGACATGAGCCATAGAGTAGTAGAAACACTTTCTATGTTTTCACCAGAAATAGAAGTATACTCGATAGATGAATCATTTTTAGGGTTAGACCATATTCCTTTAGAACACAGAGAAGAATATTGTAGGAAAATGAAGAATACTGTTTTCAAGTGGACAGGTATTCCAGTTGGTATTGGCGTTGGCCCTACCAAAACACTATCAAAACTTGCCAATAGAATTGCAAAAAAGTGGAAGGAATTTGATGGTGTATTTATTCTGCCAGAATCATTAGAAGAACAAGATGAATGGCTTGATAAAATTGCTGTAGAGGATATATGGGGCATTGGATATCGTACTGCTCCTAAATTTAAACAACAAGGAATTAAAACAGCAAAAGACGTTAAATATGCTCCGCAGGATTGGATAAAAAAACAATTTACTGTTGTAGGGCTTCGAATGGTGCAAGAATTAAATGGAATTTCTTGTTTAAAACTAGAAGATCATCATCCACCACAAAAAACAATTGTCTGCTCCAGAAGTTTTGGTGATTATGTAACTTCATTTGCTGATTTAAGCGAAGCAATTGCTAAACATGCAGAAAGTGCATCTGTTAAATTACGCAAGCAACATTCTGTTTGTGCTGCAATTACTGTTTTTATACGAACTAATTATTTTTCTCCCAAATATCCCCAATATTCTAATTCTTCTACCGTGCAATTTGAACTTCCTACTCAATTTACTCCATCTTTAGTAGATACAGCTATTCAAGGACTTGAAAGAATTTTCAAAGATGGTTTTCATTATAAAAAGTGTGGCATTATGCTGCATGATCTTTGTAATGCGGATGCGGTTCAACAATCTTTTTTTACACCAGAACATGTTGTCAGAGATGCCTCTCTTATGCAAGCCATGGATAACATAAATCAAAAATATGGAAAACGCACTGTACATAGCGCGGCTTCTGGAGGGAACAATTCTGGAAAGAGTACATGGTCCATGCGAAGAGATAAAAAATCTCCATCTTGGACAACTAGATGGAGCGATATCCCCTATTTAAATACTGATTTGCCAATCATCATATGATTAACTTTAGCTGGGGGCTGATGGGAACCAATCCAAGATTGTAATGATTGCATTTTTCCTTGATTTGTTCTTATCCATACTTCAATTGCTGGGGAAGCATTTGGACGAGATATTACATAAGAAAATGACTCACAATGACCTGATTTATACAAATCATGAAATATTGTTGCATATAAGTCAGACCAAATAGGAATATTATTTTGTGCTATTGATTCTAATTCAGAAAATAGATGACATTCCATTTCTGCAAATAATTTATCCTGATTGCTTGTATCAGATATATTAAATTTATTAACTAATTGCTTTTGAGCCTTTATAAATACATCGCTGTTTTCAATAGAGTCATTTTCTGTAAAAGATGTACATGCTACTTTTATTGTTTGATGTAATAAATCTGATATCTCGGCTGAACGATTAGATTGTGAATCTATATATAAAATATAATTTAAGCTTAATAGTGCCTTGATATATTGCTGCTTAATCATCATAATCTTAGCCAAAAGGATATGACTATTTACATGATTTGGTTTCATTTTTAAAGAATGAATCAGGGTTTCTTCAGACTTCACCAAATTATCTGCTTCAAAATATGCAAGAGCTAAATTATAATGTAATTGATGCAAGCCCCTAAACTTCATCATTGCTTCTAAATATACTTTAACAGCTTCCTGTGGCTTGCCTCCTAAATTTAAAGCACTTCCCCACAAAAGATATGCGCCCTGTTGTTGCTTACTATCAAGATTAATTACTTTTTTACAATATTCTGATGCTTCGTCATATTTCTGCATCGCTAATAATGTATAAGCAATTTCATAATGAACTATACCAGATACTGAATCATATTTCAATGCTTTTTTATATTGCTCTAATGCCTGTTCATATTGTCCATTATCATGAAAAGAATTTCCTTTTCTTATCAAATCAGCAAATGATGCACTTTGAGCTAATACAGAAAATGAGCTTATAAGAACGATGTAAATTGTGATGATGAGCTTCATGCTTTTAGGAATAGTGGGTTGTTCTATCAGCAGAGAGTAGAAAAATGCTAAGATGTTACATTGTATTGTTAATTATTTATATAATGTCTTTGTTAATAGCATATGCCTTATCTTTTGATTCAATGACATATGATTAGAGCGGTACATAACATTGCATTGTACATGATAAATCAATTGCAAAAGATATCTTGACATATACTCGATTGAACATATAAAATTTTGTATTTTGTTATGTATGTGATTAATCGTAAATGAGAAATAATATGAGTCAGCATTCTACTTCAATTCCAGCACATGTTAAATATCCTGCTTTAGAGGCTATTATTCAGATTAGTATTGCTTCCGAGCATTTAAAGCAATTACTGGATAAAGCCATAGAGCCATTAGGTATTAATGGTGGGCATTATTCCATTTTAAGAATTTTAAAAAGATCATATCCAGAAGGATTATCAAGAATCGATATTGTGAAGCAAATGATTGAAAAGACTTCTGATACTACAAGGCTTATAGATGGTTTAGAAAAAAAGGGATTTGTAGAAAGAATTCGTACAAGTAAGGATAGAAGACTTTCTCTTACAAAAATTACAAGTGATGGAATGAAAAAATTAGAAGATATTGATCCATTATTTATGGACTTACTAAAAACCATTTCTGCTGTTCTTTCTGAAGATGAATGTAAACAATTATCAAGCTTATGTAAAAAGCTATATTCTAGCTCTTGATGAGATCTTGACATAATAACAAGATTGTGAAGTCTATCAAATACTGTATTTTGTATCATAATTTATTCTTATCACTTTTTCTTCGAGTTGTATGGAACGTGGTCCTATTTCAAATTTTATAGAGCAGAATTATCTGCATTTTAATGCAGCTGCACTGATGGATGCTGCCAAAGGCTATGAATTACATTTAGCCGAGGGTGGTAAAATGATGATTACCTTAGCTGGTGCTATGAGTACTGCCGAATTAGGTAAAACATTAGCTGAAATGATTAGACAAGATAAAGTGCAAATCATCTCTTGTACTGGTGCAAACCTTGAAGAAGATATCATGAATTTGGTGGCTCATTCTCATTATAAAAGAGTTCCTAATTATAGAGATCTTTCTCCACAAGATGAATGGGATCTTCTAGAAAATCATTATAATAGAGTTACTGATACCTGTATTCCCGAAGAAGAAGCCTTTAGACGTCTACAAAAACATTTATATCGCGTTTGGAATGAAGCAGATAGCAATAATAATCGATTTTTTCCGCATGAGTTTATGTATCAAATGCTTCTCTCAGGCGAAATAGAGCAATATTATGAAATAGATCCTAAAGATTCTTGGATGCTTGCGGCTGCAGAAAAAAACTTACCCATTATTGTTCCAGGATGGGAAGATTCAACCATGGGCAATATCTTTGCATCTTATTGCATTAAAGGACAGCTTAAACCCGCAACAATGAAATCTGGTATAGAATATATGATGTGGTTAGCTGATTGGTATGTAAAGAATTCTGATGGTAAAGGACTTGGCTTCTTTCAAATTGGAGGAGGTATTGCTGGTGACTTCCCCATTTGTGTTGTTCCGATGCTTTATCAAGATATGGAAATGCAAGATATTCCTTTTTGGAGCTATTTTTGTCAGATATCAGACTCAACTACTAGTTATGGATCTTATTCCGGTGCTGTTCCAAATGAAAAGATTACATGGGGTAAATTAGATATTAATACGCCAAAATTCATTGTAGAGTCAGATGCTACTATTGTTGCACCTCTCATTTTTGCTTGGCTACTTAAGATGTAATTCTTTGCATTAACCTATTAAACCCGATAAGAAATTATTCGGGTTTTTTTTTGCTATAAAATTGCGTTTTATTTATCGTTTATCAATATTTGTATAGGTTAATTTAGGATATATCATGTTTAGAAAGATAAGTATCAGTATAAGCACTTATCTATGTTTTACGCTTTCTCAAGCTTCCATAGCTCAGTTTGCTAGTCAAGGGCTTATAGATTCTTTAAAAAAAGTAGTTATTCCAACAAATGCAAATGGTTGGTCAATTACTGGCACTACAAATTTTACTTTTAGTCAAGTTGGATTATCAAATTGGACAGCAGGTGGAAAGAATTCTGTTTCAATTATTAGTTTAGGTATCTATAAAGCAAATTATGCTGATAATATTATTTCATGGAATAATTATCTAGAATTGGGATATGGTTTAACTAAAATCGGCAATGATCAATTTAGAAAAAGTGATGATAGAATCATTTTTGTTTCGCAAGCTGGTATTGCTGCGGGAAAAACTATGAATTACTCTCTATTGATAGATTTTAGAACTCAATTTTCTGAAGGTAAAAACTATTCTAGCGGAATAGATACATTAACTGGTGATTATCCTATTACTTCAAGATTTCTTTCACCTGGATATTTAACCACTGGTATTGGTATTGAATTAAAACCTGAGAAATATATGTCTATCTTATTATCTCCAATTACTGGAAGATTAACATTTATTGCCGATAAAGATATTTCGGAAAAAGGGTTATTTAATGTAAAAAAGGGTGAATATATCCGTGCTAATGCTGGATCTTTATTACATGCTAATTTTAACAATGAAGTTTTTGACAATGTAATCATAGCTTCAAGATTAAATATATTTTCTCCTTTTGATTCTCCTTGGCGGATGATTGTAAATTGTGAAAATATGATTACTTTAAAAGTAAATTCATTTATCAAAGTTACATTATCTGCAGACGCATTTTATGATGATAGAATCATTATACAGCGTGATGATGGTACAAAAGGTCCAGCTACTCAATTAAAAAATACATTCGGCGTTGGATTTGGTTATACTTTTTAATGTACATGAATAATCCTAAGCATATTAAATCAATTATTGATGATTTTATAACTTCTCATCATTGGGAAGAGCAAATTCTAATTGAATCTATTCCTTCGATATGGGAATCATCTATTGGTGAAAAAGTTTCATCGATTGCTACATTTCAACGATTTGAAAATGGAATTATCTATATAAAGGTTCCACTTGCTCCTTGGAGAAATGAACTTATCCTTAGAAGACAAGACTATATAAAGTTAATCAATAGTAAGTTAGGAAAACCAATAGTGAATGATATAATCTTCAGATAGTATATAATAGAAAACCTCAATAATAAATATTGAGGTTTTTTATTTAAAACAATAAGAGCCGATTTCAAACGAAATCGGCTCTTATTATATATATCAATTAAGAATTACTTAACAAATAGCATCTTTTGTGTTAATGATGTTCCACTTGTTGTAAGAGTATAATAGTATACACCATTTGACAAGCTAAATTCAGAAGGCACAAAGTTTACTGTATGCATACCTGCTTCAAATTGTGATGATGCTAAACTAGCAACTTCACGACCGAAGATATCAGATACTGTTAAAGTAACTAATGCTGTTTTTGGTAATTCAAAACGAATTGCTGTTCCTGTTGCGAATGGATTTGGTTCATTATTGAACAATTTCAAACCTTCTGCAATAATTGCTTCATTTACGCTAGTAGATGGAGTGATAAGAACATCAATATCTTCTGATATTGTTGTACCGCACTCATTTGTAACTTCACAACGATATTTACCAGCATCAGCTGTTGTAACATCATATTTTACAAAGTTTCTATTAATTGTATCATTAGTTACTTCTTTTGATCCAAAGAACCAACGGAATGTTGTATTTCCTGTTGTATTAACAGATACACCTAATTCTAATTTAGAACCTTGTTTGATACTTGTTGCTTTTGTGCTAACTACGATAACTGGCTTTGTTAAGAATGAAATATCTGCTGAAGATGTTACAGATCCACATACACCTGTTACAGTTACATCATATTTACCTGCAGAAGCTGCATCCATTGTAGCAATATCTAAACTGCTTGATGTATTTGCAATTGCTGCTCCATCTTTTGTCCAAGCATATGATAAAGTACCTTCACCAGTAGCTACTACAGACATAGTATGTTTAGTACCTTCACAAACTGTTTTGTTATCTAAAGATGTTCCAATAACTGTTGGAGCATTTAGTGACAAATCAATATTTGAAGACTTAGCTTTTACATCAACTGCTGGAGTTGCTGCAACTTGAACATTATAATCTGCTGCTGCATCAGCTGCAGAAACATTGTTAATCATTAGTTCAGCAGTATTAGTACCTGTGTACTTTGTACCTTCAACAAGTTTAGTTGTACCCTTATACCATGCATATTCTACGCCTAAGCCAGCTACACTTGGAGTTGCAATAGCTGAAAGTTTTGCCATTGAACCTTCGCATGCTTTAATATTTGCAGAAGCTACATTTACAGATACTGTGCCAAGAGATAAAGTAAAGATTTGTGAAGTTGCTTCACCGCATGCACCAATGATTTTAACAGAGTAGTTACCTGCATCTGCATTTGAAACACGAGCAATTTTTAATACTGGTGAATTTGCGCCACTATAACGTGTATTGTCTGTAATCAATGCATTGTTTCTAAACCATTGATACTGAACTGGAGAAATACCATAACCTGTTGTTGCTTCTGCTGCTGCTATTTCAAATTTTGCAGTTGCGCCAGCTGCTACAACTTGGCTGATTGGTTCTTTATCGATTTGAGTTCCTTTAGCTACATAAACAACCGCTTCTAATGTTGAAATTACACTGTCTGAAGTTTGAGCACCACAAGCAGTTTTAATTTTACACATGTAACGGCCAGAAGCTGTAAAGTCAACATTACGAAGAATCAATACATAGTTATTAGCGCCTTCTACTGAAGAAGCGAATGGATAGTTTATCCCTGGACGAATTTTCTCGCCATCTTTAAACCACTCATAACCTAATGTAGTACCACGCTTTGTAGTAAAGTTAAGAACAACATCTTTGCCTTTACATACTACTTGAGATATTGGATGGCGTTGAATTTCAACTGGTTGATTGATCTTTAAATCAATTTTATAAACAGAAACTGTTGGATCTACACCGTTTGACTCTAAAGCGCCATCTGAGATACGACCAGTACATGTATAAGTACCTTGATCGAATTCATCTGTATTATTGATTGTGAGAATTGATGTTCTAAAGCCAACAAATTTACCAGGAGTTGCAAGATCTCTTGATGTTGTAGATTCCCAAGTATATGATATAAAGGTACTACCATTTGATATTACTGTACCTGGGGCTGGTTTATTGGTTGTAACTGTTGGATTTGCATTAAGTACTGTTGTACGATTGAAACATGTAGAATCAAATGCAGGTGCTGCATAAGAAACAATAGGTACTAATTCGTGTGCACCTTTAAGTGGTGGATTACGACGTAATGTATTATCAATATCAACATTAGTATTACCAGATGCAATATTATTAATTGTCTGTGTACCACGTAATGATGCGTTAATTGAATTAACATAAGCAGTACCAGGGAAGAATACAACTGGTGATGCTGTTGAACTTAATTCTTTAGAACCAATGCTTGTTCTAAATGCTGACAATGTTCCTTGTGGAGCAAAATTAGCATAGGCCAAATTGGTAGATGAAAATGCACTTAAAGTTGTACTATTCCATAAATTATTGAAGTCTGTATTTAATGGTGCTGAACCTGAAGTAATAGAATATGCATAACCTGCTCCAGTATTATGGAATAAGTTATTGACAACTCTTGTACCAGTAGCACTTGCATTAGAACAATTGAATGCTGCTGCTAATGTTGTAACTGGTGCATTTACGATAAATGTATTGTAGTAAATATTTGTGTTTTGGAATGAACTAGCAGTTAAACCAAATGTAGTATTTGCTGTACCATTTCCAACGATAACCATATTGTTGAAGATTTGTGTTGGGCTTCCGATATCAGCAAAGTTAGTATTGAAACGGATACCAGAACCAGTTCTATTAAATGAAATTTTATTATTATTGATTTGTCCACCAATTCTAGAAAATTCAGAATTGATACCAAATACTGGAATTGCATTTACAGAATTAGTTGTAATAGTATTATTACTTACAATTTGATCATTAATACCACGAAGGAATATACCTTGTGAGTAGAAATTAGATACAGTATTACCAGTGAAAGTTAAACCAGATGCACCTGGAGCTGCAAAGCCAGCGTCTAGGAATAATGCATTATCTCCATTATTAAAAGAATTATTAATGAAGCTAATTTGTTGAAATGCATTACCTGATTCAGAGTGAACCAATGTATTACCTACACCAGTATTTATATTATTTAGTCCGGTAAAAGTACATGTTGTGAAATTTAAAGATCTTGTAGTACTTTTCATCCAAATTAAACGAGAATTTACTTGTAATGGATTTGCTTGGAATGTTATACCGATAAAGTCTGTATATACATTACCTTGAGCAAGTACTATATAATTTGTATCAGGTACTGCATATGCTGCATTATTTTTTGCCTGAAAAACAATAGTACCTGGATTTGCAGGATCTGCTTTGAATATAACTTTATTAGAAGCAGATGCACCAGGAATACCATTCACTGTCTGGCTAACTTGGCCCAAATTCATTTGTGTATTATTATAAGCTCCTGGTCGTGTATTAAATGTAACAGGACCAAGAACTCCGCCATATGTTACCGCAACAGCAGCATCACTAGGATTACTAAACCAATTTGTAGGTGTAGGTGTACCACCAATATAATATGCACCAGAATCTAAAGCTGGTCCAACAAAAGCATCTAAAACATTATTATTATTATTATTATCGCCTACCGCAAAAGCACTTTCTACATTCTTTACAGTTACTCTAACACGTAGAGGTGATAAAGGATTATTAACAGGTACTCCTGTTGCAAGCACTAAATTTGTTGTAGAACCAGATGCCAAAGGACCTGTATATTGTTTGTTTACGCCTGAAGCAATAATAGAACCATCAGAAACTTTAGAAACTGTAAAATCATATTGACATTTTGTCATAGGTACAGCTGATAAAGATGCTAATGTAAAACCTAAGTCATATGTGCCAGACCTAGCAGGTAAAGAAGCAGCATTACCAGTTGCAGGATCAATTAAAGCAATTGAAGTTGGTGAACCATCTGCCAATGGAGGAAGAACCATAATATCATATTCTTCTGTTTCACCATAGGTATAACCACAAGGATCGCCACCATCATTATAATAATTGGTTTTGATACGCATTCTTCTTAAGCCTGGGGTCAAATTTGTTGCAAGAGTTAATGTAGTAGATATATCAAGTGGAGTAGATGCTATTTGACCTTGAAGCACTACTTCAGAGGCTTCATACACATTATTCATGTTTAAGTCAATCCAGCAATACACATATCCAGGTCCACCAACACCAATCCAATATGGACCATTAGGAAAACCTACATTAAGTGTAAGTGTAGTAGGTGAGCCACCAATAATTTGAAATTGTGGTGTAGTATAGTATGTAAAAATACCAGTACAAGCTGTAGAGTTACTCAAAGCTCCCAATGTTACTTTAAAAACAGCAGTATTGTAATCATAACCAACACAAGATCCAAAAGATCCTGGATAACAATATTGTGCATTTGCCTCTTGAACACCAAAAGATGCCAAGAATCCAATTACGGCTGTATACAGCGCCAATACATAAGGGCGTACTGTTTTGAGCATAAAAACCTCTTTATTAGAAGTAAAAAATAAATTATAAGTAAATACTTTAATATCAATGAGTTACGAAACGTATATGTCTAAATAATAGGCTTTAAGCCCAATTAGATAGTACATTTCAATGGGCAATATACTAACAAATTTTAAAAATCAATGCTATAGACAAAGATTTTTTTTTTGTCTCATAAATTTTTACAAAATAATCTTTACTTAATTCCTGGTGGAACCATTTTATTTTGCTGATTTATTGGCATACTAACAGAAAAACCTCCACATTCTTCTGTCAACTTAAACATCTCTTTATCCATAGACAGTTTATATTCCTTTAATGTATCCATGGATATTTTTTTTTCTTCAATCTCTTTCCATTTTTTCATAAATATCACATTCATGTCTTTAATTGCTAATGCATCACAATCTTTTAAAGCAACGGGGTCATTTTCAGCAGATTTTATACAATCACACCAAGATGAAGCAATCTTTTTTGTTGATATAGGAGTTGAACATGATTGAAATAAACCTAGTGATAAAAAGAATAGAAGATAGATTGATTTCATATTAATATTTAAGTGTTGATATTATTGTTTCGCCATTCATAAAGGTAATCTCTTTTACATCTTTATTTACTAGTACATAATGTGATGATTGAGAATAATAACCAGAACCCATATAAAATTCTGTCATTCTTTTTTGTCCATTTTTAAACTGAA
Source organism: Bacteroidota bacterium (assembly GCA_049317525.1). GTDB lineage: Bacteria > Bacteroidota > Ignavibacteria > Kapaibacteriales > UBA961 > UBA961. The sequence goes on from JBMOIC010000029.1 coordinate 14,069, forward strand.
CAATAGCCTTATTTATCTTCTTTTTTGGGTCTATACCTATAATTTTAGAACCGTTTGATAATCGTTTCTGAAATGTTTGAACTTTATTTTTACATGAAGCAATGATAAAATGAACTGCATTTTTGTCTTTCAACGGAACAGTTATCGCAGCTCTGGCTTCACCTGGAACATATACACCACTTTCCAAAACACTTAAAGGGGAAAATTCACCTTTGCCATTTCCAAGTAACACTTGTCCAACACCTGCATCAAAACGCCACATTTCTCTATCTGGACCATAAAAATTTCCTGCATGAATGATATCAAGATTTCCATCTTCATTGATATCTTCTAATATAGTTCCAAAAACAGGTGAAATTTGTGATATAACTGGTAAGTCCTTCCAAGTAAATTTTCCATTACCATTATTTATCAAAACAATACTTCGGCCATGTGCAGCTTTAGAATACAATGCATTTTTTAAAACAGAATCTCCACCAACTAGAACACTAAGACTTGCAGGTGCTATATCATCAAAATTGACAAATTTTCTGCGCAATGTTGGCATTTGTCCTATAATACTATTTGAAACTCTTGAAGGGAATAAAATACCATTTTCATAATATCCTTGAATATATTCAGTACTTCCATTATCATCAAAATCAGCAGCATATAATACGAAAGGATTTTGTTCATTTGGTTCATTATAGCGAGTATTAGTACCAACATTTCCTACTACATAATCTATATCGCCATCATTATCTATATCTCCACCATTAATGCTGTTCCACATTCCAGATGATGTATCTATTCCTGCAGAAAGGGATTTATCAGAGAAAACGCCAGAATTGTTTTGCAGCACAAGGATTTTCATCCAATCACCAACTACAAGTAAATCTGGGTCACCATCTTTATCATAATCAGACCACAAAGCAGATTTAACATGTCCTGGATTTAACAAAGGAAAAGCCAAAACTTCAGTTACATCTGTAAAAAATCCTTGATTATTGAGTAGAATATAACTTCTTGTTTGTTTAGCAAAGTTCCCAGCTATATTTCTGCCACCAACAAATAGATCAATATCACCATCATTATCAAAATCAGAACCTATTACACAAGATTTAGATACTGGCATTTCTGGTAAAATACCCTTAGTAAATCCACCCTTTCCATCATTTAGATATAATCTATCAAACATTAATGATGGATTTTGCGCTGCATCCTCATTACCTCCACTAGCTACATACATATCAATATCACCATCATTTTCAACATCAAAAAGCAGAATAGACTGATCTTCATACATTGAATCATTGGCAAAAATATTTTGTACTTGTGCTTGTGAAAAAACGCCTTCTTTCTTTTGATAAAAAATCTGTAATGGAAATCCTTGAGGTCCACCAATAACAATATCATCTAAACCATTGCCATCTATGTCTCCCGAGGCTAATGAGGGGCCATTAATAGACAATTGATTTGGTAAAAGTCTTTCATTATAAAAATCATCAAAATCATTTTCTTTATGAAGGAAAGAGATTGCGCCTGAATCTTTGGCAGTAATTTCTTCTAATAATGGTTTAATTTCTAAGGGTTTTTGCTCAACTTTGATTGCATCTGCTTGTTTTAGAGTTAATGTTTGATCGGCTTTGATTTTTAGTAGTGTTTGCTGAGCACCACCTGGCCATATAATTGTTAACTCATCTGCTATTACATTAGCACCAAGCCCAAAATGTCCAATTGCAGCAATACCAGAAGCAAAGCCTCTAGTAGAAGTTAATTGAACTGTTTGGACAGTATTTCCTGTTTTAACAATAATCTTAGCACCGATACCTTTCGTATTTGGTGTATTACCTATACATTGAACCTTTAAATAATGATGATTTCCAGATTCCATCATTGTGTTTTTATATAAAACAGCAGTAGAATCGATAGTATTTAGAATCATATCTAAATCACCATCATTATCAAAATCAGCATAAGCTGATGAACACGTATTATAAGGAATATCCATTCCCCATTCATCTGATACTTTTTTAAAAGTTAAATCACCATTATTACGGAAAAGATAATTAGGTACTCGAGTTCTTTTTACTTGGCGAATAAGATTACCAATATCGAAGGTTTCGGCCATGGCCCTAATATCACCTTTAATTTGGGCTGAATCGGAAGCTTCTTTCATAGCTTCTTTGCTAATTTGCTCCATTTTATCATGGGTAATGCCCAATCTATTGAAGTCTTTATCCATCACATCCCATTTTAATCCATTAGCAACAAAGATGTCTTTATTACCATCTAAATCGAAATCAGCAAAAAATACACTCCAGCTCCATTCTGTGGCATCAATTCCAGACATCTGAGCAATATCACTAAACCTACCATTACCTCGATTTAATTGCAGAGTATTTTGAATAAATTGAGAAGAGTCAAAAGTGGAATTAAAAGTGGTGAAATTGTCGAATTGGGTATTTAAACGTATATGAGTTTCTGGCAACATATCTACGGCAATGATATCCATCAAACCATCATTATTAAAATCAGCAATATCATTGCCCATTCCAAACATTACAGTATGAGGTAATTGCGCCTTGGTCATTCTTTCGAATGTTCCATTTTTTTTATTGATATACAGATAGTCTTTTTCTTCAAAATCATTAGCTATATAAATATCTGGCCATCCATCATTATTAATATCAGATGAAGTGGCACTTAATCCAAATCCTTTGTGGTCTATTCCACAAGAATCAGAAAAATCAGAAAATGTATTATTTCCATTATTACGCATCAACTTTGGTTGTACACCAACATGCTTATAGCCAGCTCTTTGAATACCATTATTAACTACTAATACATCTAAATCTCCATCTAAATCAAAATCAAAAAAGGTTGATTGAATGCCATTTGCTATAAATTGCAATCCAAATTCTTTGGCTTTATCAGTAAAATTACCTTTACCATCATTTATGTATAATTTATTGGTATCAAAATTATATTTAGTAACATAAATATCTAAGTCTCCGTCTCCATCAATATCAACCATGGTAGAACCAAAGCATGAACCCGCAGAATCTGTAACACCAGCTGATAATGGAGCTTTCTCAAAAGTTAAATTACCTTTATTGATAAAAAGAGAATTATACCCCTTGAAAGAGGTTAAATAGATATCTAATAATCCATCACCATTAATATCCCCAACTGAAGTTCCACCGCTTGCTATTGTAAAAAGACGACTTTCCTTTTTCATTTCAGAAGGCCCCGGTGTCAAATTCAAAAAATGAATTCCTGATATATCGGGTGAAATTTCCTGAAATACTTTGGTATGTTCTTTTTTTATTGGTGTCTTTGAAACAGCTGACGATTTAGCTTTGCTTTGGGCATATGCTTCAAAAGTGAAAGAATTTATGAGAAATAGAATAAAACATGCGCACAACAATGTGCGAATTACATTTTTTTCTACTCTGTGTTCAAATTGAATCATTGTATTGTTTTATAGGTATAGTATTTTGAAGAAGCGAAAACTAATAATATTTTTAAGCTCATCAAAATGTAATCGTATAACTTATTCTAAATCAATTTTAGTTCCAAAAACCTGTGGTTTCGAATAAGCATGTCTTTTAATCAAATCAAATGAATAATTGGTTGATAGTACTATTCCATTGCCTGATGTATTATTAGTTTTAAAAGCATATTCTAGTCTTAATAATGGTGAATCATATCGTAAACGAGAAAATGCTGGCAGCACAATTATCCCGGCTCCAATTGAGTTTGACCATGTAGATAAAAATAGAGAATTACCTTTATCCCATACAGTACCAGCATCACAAAACAAAGTAAAACCAAATTCAAAACCATATAAAGATTCTTTTAGTAGATGTCTTAATTCCAAGGAACTTATAATTCGATTATCGCCTGTTCTACTATTTGCTTTTAAACCACGAATTCCATTATCATTATCTAATATTTGCTGCCTAAATGCATCCCAATTCCACACGGATGATTGTTGTATCCTTGCAGCTAATAAAACCCCTCTATTGATCATAAAATGAGCCAATCCTTCAAATTCTAATGCTGTATTTATAGCCAAACCAGTATTGAGTCCACTACCAGCAGAAAGTTTTCCATACATATATAATTTATCATGAAGCATTAAAGCAGATTGTTCAACAGAACCACCTACATAATAATATCCATCTTGATGTTTAGGAATAACTCTACCCAAAATTGCAGATCCCCAAGCTCCTAAGGGTATGTCAACTCCTTCAATTTGTTTGGTTTTATCAGCCAAAGAGGAGAAAGAAACAAGCAATTCAGAAGTATTATCGAAAGCTCTTTTCATATATGCTGCATCTTGTCTATCAGCAAATTGATAAGCACCTTTTATGGTAAGATATAAATTATCTTGTCTAGGTAGAAGCAAAGTAGTCCAGCCATCAAAAGAATAGGCAGAAAAACCCTTTTTTGTAGCAGTTTCATTGGTAAATACAAAATCACTTCCATGTGAATAATCATAAGATATACCATAGCCAAGGCCACCTTGTGGATATATATTTTTTTGCAAAGAAACACCAATTCTTGAAACTACACTATGTGTTAATACATTTGTTTCTAGAGTAAAGTTATCGAGTATATCATTCCATTTTCCCCAAAAAGAAAGTTCATTTCCAATAGAATTTTCTGTTCTATGCCTTATTCTTAGATAGCTTTGAATAAAATCACCCAAAATCACACTTGTTTTGGAGAATGGTCCAAAAGATAGAATTCCTCCACCATATTGTGCATCTAATCCAACTGAATTCACGCCAGGAACTTGTTGAGCTTTTATATAAAGCTGTATGTATCTTTGATCAATGGTATCTGTTTCAATTGCTATTGATGAGAATAGTGAAGTCGATCTAAGTGCTTTTTCTGCTCTAGACCATTCTAACTCTGATGAATAATCCCCGATTTGTAATCCACCAATTGTAGAAAAATGTGTATCGGACAAATTACTAGAAAACATAGATTGCCATTCGGGAATGTAACCTGTCTTTTGTATACTTGTTCGTTCTATAATTATTGAATCTATTATTAGTTGTCCAAAAGCAGCATTGTTTTGTATTATGCACAAAGCACAGAGTATTGGAAACCAAATCACTTTTTTTATGTTATTAAGCATTATATAATATTTCATAAATAAGAATTGCATATGTTTTCGCTACTTTGCAATAAGTAAAAGTAATAAACTTTTTTTAGCATAATACGTCTCAGACTTCTATTAATTTTTACTAAACTAATCTTGCACCTTTGAAATTTAACCGTTTACATATTGTTTTTACATGTTTAGCTATTATTCTGTGTTGTTTTATTCAGAATTATACTACGTTTTCACAAGTTGCAGGAAGCAGCAAGGGCAAAGATTTTTGGTTAACTTTTATGCCAAATGTCCATAGAGGCGTAGGAGCACCACCAGGAACACAAGAAGAAGCAGAAAGAAAGACAGATTCTTTATATATATTTATTGCTTCAGAAATTCCCACCAAGGGATCTATTGTCTATAGAGATATTAATCGACGCGAATTTACACGCACTTTTACGATTAACAATCCTAATGAGATTTATTCATTTAGTGTTTTATGGGAGAACTTTGAGTTACAGGGTTTTAATACAAGCAATCAATTATTAGCAAATGGCGGGCAAACAGAGAAAATTGCAGCTCAATATTTTCATATTACAAGTGAACAAGATATTACAGTGTATGCTCTTAATCAAGCTTGGACAACTAGCGATGCATTTTTGGTATTGCCACGTCCAGCTTTAGAAAGAGATTATATGATAATGAGTTATCCTACAGATAATGTTTTAGATGATAGAAGAGGCGGGCTTTCTGCCGGAACAACGCCTTCCCAATGTGCTATTATTGCTGTAGAAGATAATACCCGCATTACTATCGATCCATCTGCTCCATTATTATTATCCGGATTAAATCCCTCTCCTATAGTGCTAAATAAGGGTGATGTGTATCTTATTCAAGCATTACCTTCTTTATCTAAAGATTATGATTTAACTGGAACAAGCATTAGTTCTTCAAAGCCTATTGCAGTTTTTGCAGGACATCAAAGAGCCAGAATTCCATGGGAAGCAAGTGATCAATTAAATTCTAGGGATTGTCTTGTTGAACAAATGGTACCAACTGCAAATTTTGGAAAAAGTGCCTTTTTAACTCCATATCCATTACCTAGTGGAGCATCTCCTATTGGTTGGGATGTTTATAGAGTATTAGCTGCCTTAGACAGCACAGCTATTTTTGTGGATTCTATTAAAGTAGCAACTTTGAATCAGGGACAGTATTTCACTGGTGTTTTATCAAGAGCTGCTGAAATTTATAGCAATAAACCATTTATGGTGGCTCAGTATAAAAAAACGTCAAGCACATCAAATACTGGGCTTGCTAATAGCGATCCTTTTATGATGATTATTCCTCCTTTCGAGCAATTCCTTACTAATTATAGATTTATAAGTGCCCAAGCTGTTCAATTAAATGGTGATGGCCGGCCTTCTAAGGTATATAATTATCAATATGTCAATGTTGTGGCCCCTCAGAATGCAATAAGTTCTGTTATTTTAGATGGTGCTTTAATTCCTTCTACCTCTTTTTCAAGAATTGCTAAAACTAATTTTTATTATGCCACTATTAACATTAGTGATGGCGTGCATTCTATTAATGCAACAGAGCCAATTGGCATTTATGTGTATGGATATGGTCCTGCCAATTCTTATGGTTATATCGGTGGAATGAGTTTTACACTCTTTGATTTTCATTCTCCATCATATAATTCTAGGCGCGAATGTTCTTTTATAAAGGGAACTGTATTTGACACATTAGCTGGTGATTCTCGTATTGCTTCTGTAGTTAATATTGCAGATTCTCAAATTAATACTAATGTATCTATTGCTCCTTTTACAAAATATGCCGATTCTGTCTCATTTGAAGCTAGTTTAATAGACCAATTTAAAGATGGTTATTTTGTGATAGCAGCCCAAGATTCTGCTGGTTATAATTCCATTAAAAAGTTTGCTATTCCTGGTTTTACTGTTAGGCTAGCTGGCAATGGAATTCCATTAATAATCGATCAAGAAATTCCTGTTAAAAAGTCTTTTTGCTTTCCCATTACATTAATTAATGAAGGGAATTTCTCTCAAATAATAAATTCGGTTGATTTTATAGGTTTAGATAAGAATTTTTCTATTTCAGGAACAAGCTTCCCTATCAATTTACAAAGCGGTGGTACAAAAGAAATCCTTATTTGTTACAAAGCAGACAGTGCAGGTGATTATAAACAGACCTTATCTATGGGTGATACTTGTAGAAGCCGTACAATTGCTGATATTACTTTTAGGGCTAAGGCAGATACAAAACCACCTGTAATTATTTCATCTGCAGCCGATTGTGGCTTGCCAGCTATTATAACAATAAAAGATGATGGAATTACAGATTCAGGATTAGAATTTGTGGGTTTTATAGATTCACTTACAGAAAATTGTGATTATACTATTAAAGGAAATGGTTCTTCATCCACAGTTTCTATTAATGTTAAAGACCCCTATCAAGATGCTAATTATACATTAATGGTTAAAGATTCAATTGGAAATATATCTATTATCAGTGATACTATTCCAGGTTTAACTATTAGTATTTCATTGAAAAATGGTACTCTAGCAGATGAATTAATTTACGATACAACATTATTAGGTAATACGATATGTGATACTATCATCATATTAAATTATGGTAGATATGGAATTAATTTTCCAAGTTTATTTATGATGAATAATATTGCTTTTTCTGTCCCACCAGAACAATTACCTATTCGATTATCCCCCTTAACTGAAACAAGAATTGCTGTTTGTTATCATCCAATAGAGGCAATATCTGCTTTAGATACTATTGATAGAGATACTTTAGCATTTTATTATTCTTGTGCTTCCAAATTTCTTCCATTATCTGGAAAAGGCAAATCGATTCAGTCTGAGAATGCATCACAATGTGATATACAATTAAAATTTAATATTGCGAAGTTGCCCGGATTAATGTCTTTACCCAATCCTCATCCAATTATTGATATTAGCAAAGTAGATTTTGGGATTCTTACAGCTGGTAATACAGTATTACAGATTCGTTCTGTATTAAATAATACTCATCCAATTATATTGGCAAACGGTGTCATGGAAAGTGGCCATTATCAAGCTTCATTCTCTTCTCATGATCTTCATCCTGGAATATATCTGTTAGAATTACTATCTGCTGATGGATATTTTCATATGCCGATAATCATTAATCCTTAATTGTTTCTGCACCAGCAATAATTAATATTGATAGATGATATAATGTAAGTCCCAAGCCTAAGCTTGCTGCTATCAATGCAGTTGCTGAATAATATCTGTGATATTGTCTAAATTGCTGAATTAGAGCCTTTTCATGTTCTAAGATAGTATCAAAACTTGTTATTGATTGGGCTAGAGTAAACATTGTATTATGAATATATATTCCATAATAAAGAAATAGAATCATTATAAAACTGATAAATGCTATATGTATATTTCTTTCTTTGGTAATAAATTTATTCTTACATATAATAAATCCACCGAGCATCATTAAAATAGATATACCTTGCAATATTCTAAATTTAATCAGGATAGCTTGATTTACCATTCCTGCCAAATCTTTTGTTGGCAATATTGTAAATAATGTAGGCGCAACACAATAACCAAACATTATTAAGCTTCCAACAAAAATGGCAATGCCACACATTAGAAGGAATGATCCTATTATGTATTTCTTTATTTCTTTTTTATTTTCAATTAATATCATTTTTTAATTATATATGAATTTCTTTATTCTGTTATTTATTTCTTTATTATTTTTTACAAGCAACACGAATATATCTCTTGCTCAAAACTCTAGTAAAAAACCGACACTAATATATGTATTCGATCCTTTATGTGGATGGTGTTATGGGTTTTCTCCAGTGATTTCGAAAATTGCTTCAACATATAAAGATATATTTTCAATTGAAACAGTTTGCGGTGGTATGATTACCGACGATCAGATAGGTTTTATCAAACAAAAAGCTCCTTTCTTAAAAAAGGCAACAGCATTAGTTACGCAACATACAGGGGCAGAATTTAGCCGATATTTTATCGATACTGTGATGCTTGATTCTTCTAGAATTATGACTTCTGTACAAAGTTCTATAGCAATTATGATATGTAAAGAAATGATGCCTGAATCCTTATTATCATTCATAGAAGAATTACATAAATACATATATATCAATGGAATAGACATGGCTAAAGATGAATCATATCTAGAATTAGCAAAACAATTTAATATCCCAGAAAAAGAATTTTTATTAAAGATGAAAAATATAAAATATAAAAATGCAGCAATTAAAGAATTTAGTAAAGCAGAACAATTAGGGATTACATCATTCCCTGCTTTATTGTTAAACAATAATGGGAAATATACAATCATTTCTAATGGTTATAAATCATTTCAAGAAATAGAATTGTCTTTACAATTAGAATTAAAAGAATAAATCAGGGTATAAGCGTACTAAGTATATAATGTGTAATATCTATCATATTTATATAGTGTAATTTGTTGGAAATACACATTATGAGGGATAATTATGATATTAAGATTATTACTATTGTTTACATCATTGATATTACTGGAATCTTGTGATAAAATGATTCATAAAAAGGGTGCTAAGGCAGAGGATGCATTAGATTCGATGATAGAACAATATTCGTATCCAGAAAATGATAATGTTACTTTAAAAAGAGTAAACAGTACAGAGGATATTATAGGAAATTGGGTAGGTTCATTTAATGTGGCACAAGCATATATGAATGCTTATATATTTGATGATGGCAGACAACCTTGGCATATTGAAGATAAGATAAATATATCGATACAACATATAGAAGAAAATAGAGTAGATGGAATTAGTATAATTGCAGGCACTGTCAGACCATTAAAAGGGACAATTCAAGAGACAGAAAATGGTTTTGATATAATTTTAGTAGAGCCTGGCAGAGAGCAATATGACGGTACATATCATTTATTTATAGATAGCAGAACATCGATGATGAGTGGAACTTGGCTTGCATATAAAGACATCATATTAAAGGAAAGAAATCTATCATTAAAGAAAAGATTTTTTAATTATAATCCAATAATACCAATGCAAAGAGCTGCTATAAGGAATGATATTTCATTATTTAGAAATATAAGAATGAAGTCTGAATACAGAGATTTATATAATGCAATTAAGGGTCATTCACAGCAAGTATATGAAATAAACCCAAGTATATCAATAATCGACCCATATGAGGCAGAGAGTTTGTCTGGAAATGATTTAATGTTATTAAGAAATATCATTTTTGCAAAGCATGGATATGCATTTAAGAAAAGGCCATTACGTATATATTTTGAATCTCAGCCATGGTATATACCAGTTTCTACAAATGTTAAAAATGAATTAACATATATAGAAAAAGAGAATATCAAAACAATATTACGATATGAGAAGTATAATGAATATCAATCTGATTATTAGTTATCGAAACATCTTAAATCATCACAAGCAAAAATCAACAGCAAGAATTAAATAATTTGTCACAGTCGAATAATA
>JBMOIC010000030.1:0-23766 GCA_049317525.1 Bacteroidota bacterium
AGTTTGGAAGAGGAGATTGCCCTAATTTTTTCAAAGTTAATCCACCCATAAATGGTTCATTTACATTAGATTCAGTATGTGGAGAAGGCTATAAAAATATACATAATGCTATACCATTTACATTTAATGTAACCCATGCAATGAATCATTCGGAGCAAGCGCTTATCCATTGTTCTGCACCATATGATATGCCAAGCAAGATTATTATTTGTTCGATACAAGGCGGTGAATTATTAGAATTATATAATGGACAAATGAAATCAAATGAGCAAATATCTATTCCGTTTTCTACAGATTTTTTGTCGCCAGGAATATATTTTTGCATCTTTAAGGCAGGAATTTATACAAGCTGTAAACCATTAATAATTAATAGATAAGTAAAAAACTATCGTTTTTTTGTAAAATATTTGCTGGGTTGCTTCTCACAAAGTAATTTGCAGCAATTATATATCATTATTTCAACAAATTGAGTCAATATTTGCGCCATTGGTACAATTTTTTATTGTGTTTTTGAGTTGTATAACGTTAATAGCAATTGAATAGATTATCTAATTATTCAATTCAACTAGCAGTACAAATCTGTTTTGGTTGCATTTTTATTGTTGAAAGAATGAAGCGAACGATAGGTCAATGTTTTTTCTCTATACTTCTGGGTTCAATTTATGTATTGAGCATGAATTCTTATGCTATGCATAGTGCAGAAATAGAAAGCAGTGATTTAGTTCTTACTTCAATAAGGGCTGCATTTTTAATAAGCAATAGCTATTTTTTAAGGCCCTCCTTTTCTTATCTTGAATATCAAGTAGCCGAAGACTCATCAGCCAAACAACCATTACCATTATCTGGAATTTTTGTCCCCAAAAATAATTTCAGAGGAAATTTTGGCAAAGACAGATTCAATTCATTAAAAATCCCACCTGGTTATGATATCAATGTGACAATAGATTCTACACTTACGGATGTAAGGAAGACAGAATCTTATAATGATATATCGATGTCAGCAGGAAACAGCATACAATTAGATACATATTTAGCTCTTAGAAAAGAAAAAGAGAGAGGCAGAATATGGGATTCAATGGTTAAATCATATGATTTAAAAAAAGCTATGTCGACATCTGATATAGCTGGAATTTTAAGTCAAGCTACAGGATTAAGTATTCCGGTTCCACCCAATCCAATTTCCAGTATATTTGGAAAGCCTGAAATTAGTATCAATGTAGCAGGCGATGTAAATGTAAGGGCAGGATGGCAATGGGATTCACAAAAAATGGGGACAGCTTCTCCATTTGGGCAAACGCAGTCTGGACCATTTTTTACACAAGACATCAATTTAAATGTAACCGGAAAGATTGGTGATAAGTTAAAGCTAGGTGTAGATTGGAATACCAGGCAGCAATTTGACTTAAATAATAGATTTAATGTTGGATTTTCTGGTAATGATGACGATATTTTCAAAAGAGTAGAAGTAGGAAATATTCAATTTCCAACCCCATCTACTCTTATTGGGGGAAGCCAAAGCTTATTTGGGATAAGAACCGATTTTCAATTTGGACCTGTATATCTTAAAACTGTTGTATCGCAAAGACGCGGCGAATCAAAGCGAGTAAATGTATCGGGTGGCGGTACATTAAGACAACCTTTCAGACTAAATGCATATGATTATGATAAAAAGAATTTCTTTTTAGATACCGCATATTTTGGAATTTGGGATACATATTATAAGGCTCAGATACCCTTATTACCAAATACGCCGCAAGCACGATATAATCGAATAAAACTGCTAGAAGTATACGAATCAACAGTTGATGTTCAGCAAGCATCCCAGGCAGCAGAAGGAATTTTAATTGATACATTAAGTGCAATTAATCGTGTAGGTGCAATCCCCTCTTATTATCCAGCTTCATTAAAAAGTATTCCACCTATAGCGGGATTTACAGAAAGAGGAAAATATTTAAAATTAGATCCTAAATTCTATCAATATGATGAGAATTTGGGAAGATTAACAATTACGGGCCTTAAAACAGATAGAAGTTATGGCGTTGCATATAGAGTAGAAGGCCCTACCAGCGATGCATCAGATGATGTTGATTTTGGAACTATTTCTAATACATTACAGCCTAAAGATACTTTATTATTAAAATTGGTATATCGTCCAAATATGCAACCTGGTTTTTCTACTATATGGAAACGCCAAATGAGAAATATCTTTAGTATTGGCCAAACCAATGTAAATCTAGCAGATTTGAAATTAAATATATGGTATATGAGGGCAAATAATGACTCTTCTGATGTACTAGAAGGCTCTAGTGATAAAGTAGTTACAATACTTGGTGTAGACAGAGTAAATAACTCTGATGGAACAGCAAAACCAGATGGGATGTTCGATTTAGGGAGTCCACAGCAACAGAATCAACAGAATCAAATGAATACTGGAAATACTGGTGGAACAGGAGTTACAACACCAACTTCACAATTGCCAGTTCAATATCAACAACAAGGATCACCATTTTTTAATCCAGTAAGAGGCGAAATCATATTTCCTGAAAGGATGCCTTTTGATAGTGGATTAGTTCGTTATTTTTCTGCGCAGGGTTCTCCACAAATAGCCAATCGATATCGGTATCCCCAAGTATATAATGAAATAGTGGAAATTGCTAAAAGATCCAATGATAAAGATAGATTTTTAATCAGTGGAGAAGCCACAGGAACCATGAATACTGGTGGAGGTAAAATTTCTTTAGGAGCATTCAATTTATCACCAGGAAGCGTAAAAGTAACATTAGATGGCTCACCACTTAAAGAAAATCAAGACTATTATGTAGAATACTTTACTGGACAAGTTACATTAACAAATCCAAGGGCATCATTACCAAATGCTAACTTAAGCATTGAATATGAACAAAATGACTTATTCAATCTTGCTACAAAAACAATGCTTGGATTAAGAGCAGATATGGAATTGTTCAAAAGAAGATCAGGAAGTGGAAATCTTGGTTTAACATTTATGCATTATAATCAAGCTTTGATTTTTGATAGAGTAAGAGTAAATGAAGAACCCGTATCAAATACAATGATTGGCATTGATGGAAATCTAAATCTAACTTTACCGTTTTTAACAAAAGCATTAGATGCGATGCCTTTTTATGATACTAAAGAAAAATCCACATTAACACTTCGTGGCGAAGTTGCAGCAATGCTACCTACACCTAATAAAAGGATTTCTGATATACCCTCTGATAATGGCGCTGCAGTTGCATATGTAGATGATTTTGAAGGTGCTCAGAGAAGTATTTCTCTTGGATTAACTCCTCAGCAATGGGCTCATATATCAATACCAGAAGATTCTACTTTATATGATGATCCAATTTCAAAAGCAGAATCTTGGTTCAGAGGTCAAAGTTATTGGTATCAATATTTCTTGGGGCAAACTCCTATTACTGATGTATATCCAAATAGAGATACCAGGGGCAGATTAACAACGATCAATGATTTAAAACTTAGGTTTTTCCCTGAATATCGCGGTATTTATAATCGAAATCCAAATTTCGTAGATAGATTAAATCCTGTTTTTGAACAAGATTCACTTAAGTATTTAGACTATTTATCCAGAAATCAGAGTAGAACTTGGGGGGGTATTCAGCGATTATTTTCTACCTTTAATACCAATTTTGAAACTGAGAATATAGATTATCTTGAAATGGTAGTAAAATTCGATGTCTTATTTTCTAATTCCGAGATGTGGATAGATTTAGGACAAATCAGTGAAGATGTGATTGGAAATTCTACATTAAATACTGAAGATGGCATTACCAAAGAAAGCCCTATACCAAATAATATCATAGATGTAGGTGAAGATCTAGGATATGATGGCATTAGTGATCAAGATGAAAAGAATTCTTCTATTCCTGGCATTTCATATCCATATCCACTCAATCAAGAAAAAGATCCTGCCCGAGATAATTATTACTTTAATTTCCAGATTGACAGGCAGTTTCAAACCGATACGATGTTTAGGTTTTATAATAATTTTGAAAATAATGCAACACTTGCAGAATCTGGGCAATTCCCCGATAGAGAAATTCTTAATAATAATAATGGCCAAACGATAGCTTTAGATAATAGTTACTTTAGCTATAAAGTGAATCTCGATTTAGATCCAAGAAGAAATCCTCAGATTGTAGGAGAAGGTAAGCAAGGGGCCGGCTGGTATTTTTTCAGGATTCCATTAAGACGTCCAACCAGAACAGTAGGTAATCCAACATTTTCTAATATTCAATATGTTAGAGTATGGTTTAAGGGTGCACCCATTGTCATAAATATAGCTGAATGGAAATTTACTGGTGGACAATGGATTAGAAATAATGGATATCAACCAAATGTAAATGCCAATGATAGCATCTTAAGTGTTCAATATGTAGGTGTTGAAGAAAATAGCGGATTACCAGATAAATATTCTTTACCACCTGGAGTTCAGCGCCCCAGGCAAATTAATAATCCAGACCCAATGCAGGATGTTCGCCTGAACGAACAGTCTTTATCGGTAGGCGTAAAAAATCTACCAGCAGGACAAGAAAGAATGGCAGTTCGTATCATGCGAAACTTGGATATATTTTATTATAAAAAATTAAAGTTCTTTTTACATGGCGATGGATCTATGCCCAATATAATACCCTATGGGGCAAGTACAAAAGCACAAGCATTTGTACGCTTTGGATTAGATTCTGCTAATTATTATGAAATAAGACGTCCCCTATTAGAAGGATGGCGAGACATAGAAATTGATTTACCAACATTAACATCAGTAAAAGAAAAAAGATCGCAAGTTGCTGCCCAAAACAAAGTTCCAATAGATCCATCCGAACGATTTATTGATACATCGTCAGTTTTTGATCCTGGATTTGCCATCCCTGTAGAAACGCAGTATATCATCAAAGGAAATCCGGTTTTAACAAGAATACAGTTTGTTGGATATGGTATAGCAAATCCAACAACAGGAAGCTTCCCCGAAGATCTCTCTACATATATGTGGGTAGATGAATTAAGACTTACCGAACCAGAAAGTTCAACAGATTGGGCAGGAATTGGATCTGCAGAATTAAAATTAGCAGATTTAGGTACTGTAAATGCCACGTATAATCTGTCAAATCCTAATTTTCATAGATTAGAAGAACGCTTTGGAAATAGAAATCAGACATTAAATTGGAATGTTCAAATGCAAGGTTCTTTGGAAAAATTATTACCAAAAGAACTTAAAGAAATGAAAATACCTATTTCTTATACACATGGCGAACTTGTTGAAAACCCGCAATTTGCAGCACAAAGTGATGTTAAAATTGATGCTGCTACAAAAGCTGCTTATGAAAGTGAATTAGTAAGAACCAATGGTGATGAAATTGAATCGGCAAGGGTTGCTGATTCTGTAAGAAGAAGATCTCAAACTATTAGAGTTCAAGATAGTTGGGCATTATCTGGATTTAAATTTGGTATTCCGGTTAATCATTGGTTAATCAAAGAAACAATCAATAAAATTAATCTTAGTTATGATTATTCACAAACCTATGAAAGATCTCCTGTTGTAGAGGAGCGCTTCAAATGGAATTGGCGAATGAAAGCTGATTATAGCGTTCAATTTCCAAGTTCAGTTTCTGTAAAACCATTAACATGGATTGGTGATATACCGATTTTAGGTATTTATAAAGATTGGAAAATCTTCTTTTTACCTACTACTTTCTCTACCTCGGTTCAGTTTAATAGATCTCGGGTTACAGAAAAAAGTAGATATCTAAGTTTTCCAAGTCCAGTTATCAGAGATTTTGCCGCAATTAGGCAAGCTCAATTTACATGGAGAATGTCTGAAAATGGGCTGTTAAACCCAGTTATAGATTATTCATTCACTACAGGTGGAACTCTTGTTCCTTTAGAATTAGATGATGCAGGTAGACAAAGAGAAGGAAGTGATTTAGTAAGAAGAGTTGTAATGAATGGTGATAGGATAATTGATTTTGGACAAAACACAAATCATTCTCAGACAGTAACAGTTAATATTAAGCCTAAATTTCCTGATATTGGTGGACTTAATAATTATATGGATAATACTGGTACATTTTCAACTACGTATACATGGAGAAATCCTTTACAAAGAGATACTCTAGTATCCGATGCAGTAAAACAATCCTCTTTTCAGAATACAATACGATTTACAAGTAATGTGCGATTAAAAGGTTTAACTGATAAATGGTGGGGGGTTTCGGCGGGCTCAAAAACAAATGATTCTACTCATTCTATATTAAAATCTATTGGAAGAGTTTTCAAGACAATCTTTTTGGATTATGAAACGATTACTTTGAATGTTAAGCAAGAAAATTCTTCGATTAATCAAGGAGTATTAGGCGAAACAGGAATGACTAATTTTTGGCGTCCTGTAATTGGAATGAATGAAGATAATTCTATGGGGCCAAGTGCAGCATATCAATTAGGATTGGTATCCCAACCACATGGTGGGTTTTCTGTATTGCCATCGTCTAGCTTTCCATTTATACGTTTTACAACATATGATGGAAAAAGACCAAAGAACTCTATTTTACCGG
Organism: Bacteroidota bacterium; assembly: GCA_049317525.1. Taxonomy (GTDB): domain Bacteria; phylum Bacteroidota; class Ignavibacteria; order Kapaibacteriales; family UBA961; genus UBA961. The sequence continues at coordinate 6,588 of JBMOIC010000030.1, forward strand.
ATAATTTCTTTCAAAAATCAGAATTAGAATTCCGTACAAATCGTCCATTGTGGGCAGGTGCCACCATTGATATTAATTGGAAATCTTCATTTGGTTTTAATCGTAATCAATTAGACAGTACCGATTCTGAAGGAAATTCTCGTTTTACAAATATCGTCATGAGTTCAACCTATAATCGTACATATTTATCTTTACCTAAATTTTTAATCTTTGCTCCACTTAATAATTCCATCGAAAATGTTATTGAATTATATAATAATCAAAAGCCAATAATTTCTGCTTTATATCCTACCGATACATTAAGGCAAAATCAAGCTTTAAGAGACGCTCTTTCTAATTCTTTTGAGGATGGGCTTGGAACAAACTTTATGGGGTTTTTACCAAGAGAAATACTAAGAATATTACCATCCATGAACTGGACTTTACGATGGGATGGTGTTGAAAAACTTCCTTTATTCTCTGGATTAGCAAAACGCGTTACTTTTGAACATGCTTATAAATCTACATATCAAGAAAGTTCAACCAGAACAGATAATGGTACAATTCCTGGATCTCAGCAAATACAATCTGGATTTGAACCATTGTTTGGTATTCAAATGACTTTTGATGAGACGAAATTAAATGGTTTATTAACTGGATCTTTCAGATTTACAACAAAACAAAACTATACTTTACAACCTACTTCATCGGTAATTCAAGGTGAATCTGTTACTGATGCTACTATTCAAGCTAATTATAATAGACGTGGATTTAAGTTAAAGTTATTGGGTTTGGATTTACAAAACGACATGGAATTTGCTTTAAATGCTTCATATAAAAAAACTTTACGTTCTACATATGATGTATTAAATTTAACATCTGCTGATGGCCAAAAATTAGATGGTAATACTCAAATTATTATTGAACCTTCGGCACGATATGGCATCAGCAATAGAGTTACTGCCCGCTTTTTTATGAGATATGAAACAACAATAAATCAAGGTGCAGCATCCCCTGGATTTAGTAAATATCAAGTTGGTATGGATATCAAAGTATCTGTATCAGGCGGTAGATAATTATTTATACTGGAATTCTGAAATGGCTAGTTCAGGTGCTTTAAAATCAGCAGAATTATTTATTCGGAAACTACTTATTCAGCCAAAAGTACGTTTTTCTGGTATGATGATTAATGATATTAATGATGCACCTATTCTACCACAAAACCCTCGCATCCTTATCATTAGGCCAGACCGCATTGGTGATATGCTCATCACCATTCCAAGTATAAGAGTTATTAGAAATACATATCCTCATGCAATCATAGATATTGTTGTTGGAAAAGCAAATCTTGCTATCACATCGCAATTTCAACGATATGTGAATTCTATTTTTGTTTACGACAAATCATTAAAGTCTATCCTTACTCTTCTGATACAACTCCCCCAAAATTCATATGATCTTGTTATAGATCCTTTGGATAATCCCAGTACAACCTCTGGATATTTAGTTAAGCTTGCAAAAGCAAAGCATTCAATAGGCATTTATAAGTATAATGCTCATGTGTATTCTCATTGCGTGATAGCTAAAGACAGAGATTCTGTCCATATCGTAGAAAGAACGGCACAAATTCTTCTTTCTTTAAAGATTAATCCAAGCCAATGCAATCTGGACTTAGAATATACTCTTAGTGAACAAGACATTGTAGAAGCTAAAAAAGAGATGTATTCATTAACTGATGGTGCATCTATTATTGCATTAAACATAGCCGGTAGTGTTCAAGCAAGAACAATTATGCCTGAATTAGCTATTGCTATGATAAAAAAAATACAAGATCATATCATAGATAGGAATATAAAAATTATTGTTTTTGGAGAGCAAAGGAATGCTGCAATCATGCAAGAAATCAAGCAAGCTTGTAATATTATTATCGCCCCATTCAGTCAATCTTTTCATCAATATGCAGCAAGGCTAAAATCTGCTTCGATGATTATTTCTCCTGATACATCAGCTATTCATCTTGCTGCTGCATGGAAAACCCCAACCTTAGGCTTATTTTTAAATGATAATTCACATACAGCCCTTTGGACGCCTTATAAAACCTTACATGAAATAGCATATACAGATCATCATTCTGTTAATTCATTAACAGTAGATCAAATTTATACAGCTTTTTGTAATATATATCCTAAAGTTGAATGGCAAACATCAGATAAACATGTCTAATCACGCTTAAAAACTGGAGTCCTTCTTTTGTCATGATGATGTTTAGCAAAAGCAGCAGCAGCAAATAAAATAGGATGAATTGCTTGAGGAATATCCCCTGTCCAAAATAATTCCACAAATTTAGTAGAATATGTACCTGTCCTAAAAGCTTGACTATCTATCGTAAATCTACAGAAAGGTATAGTGGTTTTTAATCCAGCTACTTGATATATATCAAGTGCTTTCAATGATTTCTCGATTGCTTCTTCTCTGGTTGAACCAAAACAAATTAATTTTGCAATCATAGAATCATAATTTACAGAAACTTCAAATCCTTCAAATAAGGCAGTATCATTTCTTATACCTTCGCCTTCAGGCAGAATTATAGCATCAGCTATTCCAGTTTCTGGTAAAAAATCATTGTATACATCCTCTGCACAAATTCTGCATTCAATGGCATGTCCAATAGGATAAATATCTTCTTGACTTATAGTTAATGGAAGTCCAGCAGCAATATTAATCTGATGTTCTACTAAATCTATGCGAGTTACCATTTCTGTAATAGGATGCTCTACTTGCAGCCGAGTATTAACTTCCATAAAATAAAAGTTACCATCAGCATCTAATAAGAATTCTAATGTACCAGCATTTGTATAACCAGATTCAGCTACTAATCGTGCGGCAGCTTCACCCATTTTGGACCTAATTTCAGGAGTAATTGCAGTAGACGGAGATTCTTCAATAACTTTTTGATGTCTTCTTTGAATAGAGCATTCCCTTTCTGGAAAATAGAGAATCTTTCCATGATTATCTGCTAAGATTTGAATTTCAATATGCCTTGGTGAAACAATAAATTTTTCGATAAAAACCCTATCATCTCCAAATGAATGTAAAGCTTCACTTTGAGCTCCGTGCAAAGCAGCCAATAGGTCTTCCTCTTTTTCTACCATTCTCATACCTTTGCCTCCGCCACCTGCAGCAGACTTTAAAATAACTGGATACCCAATTGATGAGGCAATAGTTATTACTTCATCTAGATTCGATACAGCGCCATTAGAACCAGGCGAAATCGGTACTTTAGATTGAATTGCTAATGCCCTTGCTGCAGTTTTATCTCCTAGGGCATGGATAGCTTTTGGAGAAGGCCCAATAAAAACGATACCAGCATCTGCAACAGCTTGAGCAAATATTGCATTTTCAGATAAAAAGCCATAGCCTGGATGAATCGCATCTGCACCAGTATCAATTGCTGCTTGAATAATTTTATCTATCACTAAATAACTTTCTCTGGGTGTAAAACCTCCAATTGCAATAGCTTCATCTGCTTGTTTAACATGCAAAGCTTGTGCATCTGGAACAGAATACACTGCAACTGTTGCAATATTCATTTTTTTACATGTTGCAATAACCCTTAAAGCAATTTCACCACGATTAGCTATTAATATCTTAGAAAACATCGTATTCAAATCCTTGCTTATTATCAATTTTTTATCTCAGTTTTATCACACAAAAATAAGAAAGTAAGGCCTTTTGCTTATTATCAATGTGAAATTATTTATATACATCTCTACTAGCTTGAAAGAACAAGAAATAATCTATATTTTACTATAAGAATTAATAAAGACAAATCAGTTGATTCAATTGTTTGGAGAAAAAGGGTATGAAAAAAGCAGTAATTATGGCAGGTGGATTTGGAACAAGACTGCGTCCATTAACGATGAGTATTCCAAAACCTATGGTACCTTTAATGAATGTACCAATGATGGAACATATAGTTCATTTATTAAAGAATCATCATATAACAGATATTGTTTCCTTACTCTATTATCATCCAGAATATATTATCTCTCATTTTGGTGATGGTAGCGAATTTGGAATATCAATGGATTATGTTCAAGCTGCAGCTGATTATGGAACAGCAGGTAGTGTACGAAATGCTTCTGATATTTTAAAAGAGCCATTTATTATTATCAGTGGCGATGTTTTAACAGACTTTGATTTGACTGCTGCATTAGCATTTCATAAAGAACATAATGCCAAAGCAACAATATTGCTTACCCGTGTTGCTAATCCTTTGCAATATGGCATTGTTATGACAGATGAATCTTCACGAATAACTCGATTCTTAGAAAAACCCTCATGGGGTGAAGTATTTTCAGATACTATTAATACAGGCATTTATATTCTGGAACCGGAAGTATTAGATCTTGTTCCATTTCAAAGAGAATTTGATTTTAGTAAAGACTTATTCCCTTTAATGCTTAAGCTTGGCCTGCCATTATATGGCTATATTGCTAATGGTTATTGGAGAGATATTGGAAATTTAAATGAATATCAAATTGCTTGCGAAGATATTTTACATGGAAAAGCACAAGTAAGCATAAAGGGCGCCAACAATGGTAATACATATATAGGGCAAGGCTCACTTATTGATTCTACATGTTCACTTCAAGGTAGTGTTGTTATTGGCGAGCATACTAGCATTGGCGCTTATTCTAAAGTTCAATATTGCTCTATTGGAGATAATGTAAAGATTGGCAATAATGTTCAGATGTCTGGCTGTGTTTTATGGGATAATATAATAATCGGAGACGGGGCTTCATTAACAGATACTGTTATTTGTCATGGAACTACAATTGGCAATAATGCAACAATCAGCGAGAATGTATTTATTGCAGAAGATTGCTCTATTGGAGATGATGCCACTTTATTACCAAATATCAAATTATGGCCAAGAAAGCATGTAGAAAAAGGCGCTATTTTATCACGGTCACTTGTACAAGAAGAAAAATGGTTAAGAGAATTATTTACAGGCTCTCGAGTTACTGGATTGTCTAATCTGGAAATCAATCCAGAATTTGCAGCTAAATTAGGAGCATCTATCGGCAATGCTTTAGGTGCAGGTGTTACTGTGGTTGCAAGTAGAGATGCCGATGCAGTATCTAGAATGACACAAAGGGCATTATTAGCGGGATTAATGAGTACCGGTATAACAGTTAATGATTTACAAATCACACCAATTCCATTGGCCAGACAAGAATTAAGAAATGGTAAAGCAGTTGCAGGATTCCATGTAAGAAGATCTATTCGTCACCCAGAAACAACCGATATTATTCTTTTTAATGGAGATGGAAGAGATTTACCTGTTTCTAAAGCTAAAGCAATAGAGCGTTTCTTTTTTGGAGAAGATATAAAAAGAGTCTCTTATGATAAAGTTGGTAGTATTGTTTTTCCTGAAAGAAGTTCAGAAGCATATGCAGCTAGATTTACTGATGCTTTGAATGTAGATGCAATAAAAGAACATCATTTTAAATTATTAGTGGATTATTCTAATGGTTTAGCATCTGTTACATTCCCTACTCTTCTTGGGAAATTAGCTGCAAATGTGGTAGCGCTTAATAGCTATATGGATACAATTAAAGGATTTTCTGATATTAGAACCGATATTGAAGCTGCAGAAACTGGTGATATAGTAAAAGCATTGAATTATGAATTTGGATTGAAAATTGACGCTTCTGCAGAAAAAATAGCAGTTGTAGATGCTCATGGGCATTGGTATCCACCTAATCGATTATTAACATTAGTTACCAAATTAGTATTAGAATCATATAAAGATCATGCTCCATATTCTATAGCAGTACCTGTTTTAGCAAGCATGGAAATAGAGGCTATTGCAAAACAATACAATGTTCAAGTAATTAGAATTAAAAACAATCACTCTGCAATGATGGATGCAACCCTGCAAAAAGATGTATTATTTGTAGGCGATACAAGAGGAAGATTTATTTTTCCTGAATATTTATTTGCATCAGACGGAATGTTTAGCCTGGCAAAAGTTCTTGAAATGCTTGCTTTAACAGGTTATACATTTTCTGCCCTCCATGAAGAATTACCCAAATATGCCCAAAAACAGATCTCAATTCCATGCAAATGGGATATGAAAGGTACTGTGATGAGAAAAGCTATGGAATATAGTGAAGGACTTCAAAGAACATTGATAGATGGAGTAAAAATAGTAGAAAAAGATTGCACGATTGTCTTATTGCCAGACAGAGAAAGACCAGCATTTATGATTTATGTTGAGTCTATGGATGAAACTTTGACTAAAGTTAAAGCTGAAATATATTCTAATTATGTAAAGGAATGGAGTGAATGGGAAGCAAAAGGCTAATTAAACCATTTTTATCTATCATATTCTCTATCATGTATCTTCATTTCACAGGATATTCACAAGAATTTGATACAGTAGATATTACTCGTATCGATATTTCTGATATGAAGCAAGACTTTGGCATTCCATGTAAAAATTGTTCTGTAACTGGAAATAAGATAAGCATTGCAGGTATAACATTTACTAAAGGCTTAGGAACTCATTCTGGAAGTAAACTCACATTAGAAATTGACAAGAATGCTCATAGATTTCATGCATTTGTAGGTATTGATGATTATATTTTCCCTGATCTTGGGTCAGCAGAATTTCTTGTTTTAGGAAATGGAAAAGTATTATGGCGCTCTGGCATCATGAAAAGAGGAATGCCTGCAAAAGAATGCAATATCTTATTAGATTCTATGCAATTCTGTGAATTATTAGTGTTTAATGGAGATGATAATATCTATTCAGACCATGCAAATTGGGCCGATGCATATTTTATCATGAATAAAAATACAATACCAAAACCATATAAAAGAATCATTGATTCAGCCATTATCCTCACTCCTGCAGAACCACTTTCACCAAGGATTCATAGCGTACATAGTTATGGTGCTAAACCAAATAAACAGATCTTATATTATATTCCTGTTAGTGGCGTAAAGCCTATTGATTTACTTGTAAGTTCATTACCTAAAGGGCTTACTTATGACCCAATATCAAATATTATTTCAGGGCAATTATCCATTCCTGGAATATATCCTTTACTAATTACAGCAACTAATCAATATGGAAATCAAACAAAAAAACTTGATATCATCATTGGAGACACAATTAGTTATACACCCATTTTAGGATGGTCTAGTTGGTATACATATTGGGAATATATTAGTCAAAAAGATATAATAAGTCAAGCTGTAGCTCTTAAAAAAACTGGTCTAGCAGATTATGGATTCAATTATATCATGGTAGACGATGGATGGCAAGATACAAGTATTCAACAAAGTAAAGCTGGTCTTAAAGCATCAAGTAGATTCCCTGATCTAAAAGGATTAGGTGATACTCTACATGCTTTAGGATATAAATATGGATTATATTCTTCGCCCGGGCCTTTAACATGTGTTCAATTACCAGGATCATATGGACATGAATTGCAAGATGCAGAACTTTTTTGCTCCGTAGGAGCAGATCTTGTTAAATATGATTGGTGCTATTATCAACAAATCTATGATTCATTGATGAAACAAAACAATGCATCAATTATCAAAGAATCAAAAAGACCATTTGAACTATTATCAAACTATTTACAACAATGTTCTTCACGCGATATTTTTTTTAATATATGTCAGTATGGTAATAATGATGTGTGGAAATGGGCTAGATCTGCCGGAGGAAATTCATGGAGAACCACAACTGATATTCAAGATAATTGGTGGAGTGTTTCAAATACAATAGGTTTTACTCAACAAGGATTGCAAGCCTATTCTGGTTTTAATGGATGGAATGATATGGACTTTTTAAGAATTGGAAATTCACTTCCTGGTATTCATAAAAGGCCCACGCAATTAACTCCTCAAGAACAATATAGCCACGTATCCTTATGGGCATTATTAAATTCTCCATTGATTTTATCATGCTATGTAGATGAATTAGATTCATTTTCACTTAATCTTTTGAAAAACGAAGAAGTATTATCGATAAATCAAGATAAATTAGGAAAACAAGGAAATAGAATTTTTAAAGATATTTGGCAAGAAGTATGGGCAAAAAAATTGGATAGTAATGCCCTAGCAATTGGTATGTTCAATAGAGATGATATCATTCATCAAACGATAACAGTAAATTGGGAGCAATTAAACATTTCAGATCCTAATAAAAGATTTATCATTAGAGATCTTTGGCGAGGTAAAAATATAGGTACTTTTTCAGGATCATTTTCTGCTCAAGTACCAGATCATGGGGTATTATTGTTCAAAATGATACCAGAAAGTCCAGTGAATACAGGTAATACGATTATTGATGATATTGCTTCAATTACTATTTCACCAATTCCTGCTTCTGACATTGTTCATATTTCTATAAAGAATCCAGTGAGCGGCAAAATTTCTATTGAATTGTATTCAATAACCGGAGCATTTGTAAAAGAAATCTATCATGGATTTGCAGATTCAGGTGAAATGTCAATAGTTAATGATAACATATCTTTATTAGCAAATGGAATCTATATTGTACGATTACATAATCCAATTTCTTCGGCATCATGCCTATTAAAAGTAGTTCATTAACATCAATTCCCTATATTTTCATTCAAATTCACATAAGCCTTCAAAAATATTCCCATATAATGCTGGCTAAATAATTGATATTGTTGCTAGTTAGAATGTTTAAATACCAATATTGCCATGAAAATAACTGAAATTCTTAAACCATCAGCAATACTATTAAAACAAGAAATTACAAGCAAAGAGCAAGTACTTGATACCATGCTTAATTGTTTGGAGAAAACTGGTTTATTAGCAAAGCCTGATGAAGCACGTAAAGCTGTTTTGGAAAGAGAAAAAATTATGTCAACAGGTATTGGCAAAGGTTTTGCACTTCCACATGGAAAAACTAATCATATAAATGAGACAGTAGGTGCCTTTCTAACACTTAAACATCCTATAGATTTCAACTCTTTAGATCAAGAACCTGTGTCGATTGTTTTTATGTTGATTGGAAGGGAGAATACTGTAGGGACACATTTACGATTATTAAGTAGAATCTCAAGATTAATGAATAGTGATAGCTTTAGAGAGAATATTTTACAAGCAGATACTCCTGAACAAATAATTGAATTTTTTACCAAAGAAGAAGAAGATTTATGAAAGACATTAGTAGAATTTCCGTGATCTTATTTATTATGATCATTACTTCCACTATAACATTTGCTCAACAGAATACTAAATCCAATCCTGATATATCAGCAGCTAAGCAAGTGCTTACTATTATGAAATCTCAAATTTTGAATTTAGCTCAAAATTTTCATAATCAAACAATGAAGTTTAAAGGGCAATATGAAGGGCAAACAAAGCAGATTATTGATGGATATAAAAAACAAATCCAACAATTAAAGCAAGAGTTATCTGGAGTAGAAACTAGTTTAACTGAGTTATCAGGTCAATTAGAAAAACAAGCAAAAGAAAACGATGCCAATCTAAAAACGCAGTATCAAGATTTAACCAAAAATTTAGAAGAATCGATAAAAAAATTAGACAATAAATTAGATTCCCTTTCTAAAGTCAATTAGATTGTATTGGTTTGATCGTTACTTATACCTAGTAATTCTTGGAAATATATAGCTTAATGTGAAACATATTCACGTTTTCATAAGGCTTCATATCTTGATGATATTTTAAGATATGACTCTTCTATAGTTTATTTTTTTAGTTTCATGAAAATAGATGCTCATCAACCAATAGGTGTATTTGATTCTGGTGTAGGCGGCTTAACCGTCTTAAAACACCTAGTACAAGCAATGCCTGATGAACAATTTATCTATTTAGGGGATACCGCTAGAGTTCCATATGGTAATAAGTCTAAGCAAACAATAGAGCATTATACTATTCAATGCATCGATTTCTTATTAGGATTTAATGTAAAAGCAATTGTTATTGCATGTAATACTGCATCTGCAATAGCTTTAGACATTGCACAGAAACATTCTCCCATTCCAATCATTGGAATGATTGAACCAGCAGCCCACTATGCAATTGAATCATCGCTTAATGGGAATATAGGAATAATAGGCACTAGGGCAACAATACATTCACAGGCCTATGAAAAAGCAATAAGCACCTATGCAGAAACATTACATAAAAATACACACATTACTAGTATAGCATGTCCCCTCTTTGTTCCATTAGTAGAAGAAGATTGGGTGAATCATCCAGCAGCAACTCTAATAGCAAAGGAATACTTATCACCTCTACTATCAAAGAATATTGATACACTTGTGTTAGGTTGCACTCATTATCCACTATTAAAAGATTTAATTACAGGTATATTGCCCAATATTACTTTGATTGACTGTGGTTATACTGCATCTAAACTTATTACAAAAATGTTAGGAATACATTCGCATCAAGTTAGTTCTTCTATGCCTAAAAGAATACACTTGTTTACTACCGATATAGTCCATTCATTTAGTGTGATTGCCGAGCGTTGTCTTGGATTTGCATTACAAGATCCAATCAATATTACAACAGAAGTTTTAGAGCATCATCCTTGGGAATATGCTAAACATATTGCTTTTTTTGATAATGAAAATATAAGACAATAATAATCTATGCATCAAAAAACAAACTTTGTTAATTTGCGATGTGCATCTGACAGCTCTTTCGTACATGTTAAACCTTTTATCATTTCGCTATTTCAATGATTTCTTATATAATTCGCAAATGTGGATATGCTTTAGCAGTATTATTTGGAGTTGTAACAACAGCATTCCTTATCAATTTTGTTTTGCCCGGAGACCCAGCCCGTCTAATGTTGGGCCAAAGGGCAGATGAACAATCTATACAAGCATTAAGAGTTCAATTAGGCTTAGATAAACCTATGTATGAACAGTATACAAAATACATTGGAAGATTAATTCAGGGAGATTTAGGAGTATCATATTCTACCAATAGGGATGTTCTAGAAACAATTGTTGATAAATTTCCAGCCACGGCATTATTGGCGATAACTGCGATGTTTTTTTCAACATTACTGGGAATCATACTTGGAATTATTGCCGCAATAAAAGCAAATACATGGATTGATGCAACAACGATGGGTTTTGCATTATTAGGAATTTCCTTACCTTCTTTTGTTTTTGGATTATTATTGCTTTTACTATTTGGAGAAATTTGGAAAATATTGCCATCATCCGGATATATTGACAAAGGGATAAGTCATTTATTTTTACCAATGATAACATTAGCTTTTAGGCCATTATCAATTATTGCCAGGGTTACCCGAAGCAGCATGTTAGATGTACTAAATCAAGATTATGTAAGAACTGCTAGGGCAAAAGGCTTATCAGAATCATCTGTAATTCTACGCCATGCCTTAAGAAATGCTTTAAATCCAGTTGTTACAACCGTAAGTGCTTGGTTTTCTGGCTTATTGGCTGGTACTTTTTTTGTAGAGTATATCTTTAATTGGCCGGGAATTGGAACTCTTGCAATCAGTGCCATCGAGAAATTAGATTATCCAATTATTCAAGGTACTGTATTATTAACAGCTATCATTTTTGTGGTAGTGAATGCAATAGTTGATATCATTTATGTATTCTTAGACCCTAAAGTTAAATTAAGCTAATTCATTTATATTCAAGATATTATGTCAAAAAATTTGGTTACTTCCTCTGTACAAATAAAAAGATCTGAAAGTCTAGGGGCATTAGCCTGGAAAAAACTAAAAAAACATCCAGCTGGTATTGCGGGCATGATAATCATAGGATTATTAGTGTTAATTGCAGCTATGGCTGATATTATTAGCCCATTTTCTCCTACTTTAGCTGTACTTGAATATGCAGAAAAACCTTCTGGATTTGTAGGCAATGTTTTATTATTAAAAAACCCTTCAGATGAATCTCAACCCAATGTATTACCTATACAAAACTTTAAAATATATAAAAATAGCGTCGAATACATTGATTTTGAAGGACTTAATGGAACAATTCAGATTCAGCAATTATATGGAAATAATGAATCTGAATGGCATACAACACCTACCTATTATTTAGGTACAGACAGATTAGGAAGAGACGTATTTAGCAGATTAGTTTTTGGTGCTCGTATTAGTTTATTAGTAGGGGTTGTTTCACAGTTAATTGCCCTTATTATTGGCATCGTGCTTGGCGCATTAGCAGGATTCTTTAGAGGTTGGGTAGACAATATAATTATGTGGTTTACAAATGTTATTTGGTCTTATCCAACTATCCTATTAGCGATACTCCTTTCTTCTTTATTGAAGTTCACCAATAATATTATGGGGTTTTCCTTGAACCCTTTTTGGCAAACATTTATCGCAATCGGAATTTCAAGTTGGGTTGAAATTGCAAGAATAGTTCGTGGACAATTCTTTTCATTAAGAGAAATGGAATATGTAGAAGCTACTAGAGCCCTTGGTTATGGCTCTATGAGAACAATTTTCAGACATATTCTGCCAAATGCCATTGGACCTATCATTGTATTATCTACTGCTGGCATTGCATCTGCTATTATTGCAGAAGCAGGCCTGAGTTTTCTTGGGCTTGGCATTCAAAGGCCAGAACCATCATGGGGTATATTTATTTCAGATCATTATGGATATATTTTTGCTGGTAAATATTGGGGCTTAACTGTATATCCAAGTATTGCAATTGCTGCGGCCGTGTATGGATTTAACCTATTAGGAGATGGCCTACGCGATGCATTCGATCCTAAAGCAATTCAAAGATAGATCTACGTATGATAATTGATTCATTACAAGAGTTTTTTGATAATTCTTCGGAATTACCAAATTCCCTATTATTATTTGGAGAAGAGGAGTTCTTAAAAGAAGAAGCTTATCATGTTGTTATGCAACACTTAGAAAATTCTTGTAATCCAAAACCTGATATTGATATTGTAGATGCTGAACACGTAAAAGAACATGCAATTATAGACATAGCTTGCTCTTTCCCATTTATATCAGATAAAAGAATTGTTATTGTCAAAAATGCTGATAAACTTTTTTCATCTAAATCATCAAAAAGCGATAAAAAATCTGCCTTACTGTCCTATGTAAAAAACCCGCAACCATCTACATATTTAGTATTATTAGGAAATTTTCAAGCATTGTGGGGAATCTCTTCATTCAAAAAGAATTCTAGGCAACAAGACAAAGCAAAAAAAATACTCTCCTCCATAAAATTCCCTCTAGATCAATTAATCGATGCTATCCCTTGTCATGAATCTAAAAAAGTAAACGAAAAAGAATTATCTACGTGGATTACTAATAGATTAAAACAAGATAATAAAGATATTCAATCAGAAGCAGCAGAATATATTATTGCTAATGCAGGACAATCTTTAAGAGATATTGCAAATGAAATAGATAAATTAACTCTGTATGAACCAACTATAGATACCTATACAATACAAGAAGTACTTGGCGTTGTAGGAAGCTCTAAAGTCTATAATGTATTTGAATTACAAAAGAGTATCGGCAAAGGTGATTCTGCTAAAGCAATCGAAATCATTCATTTTATGATGAAAGATGATAAACAAGAAATGTTAATCATCACAATGATTACTCGATATATTGTTTCACTCTTTAAATTATCCGATTCCATTAAAACCACTCATAATCCTTATGAATTATCAAAATTGACTGGAATTAGTTCTTACTTCATACCCGAATATCAATCAGCCTTAAGAATTTTTACATATACAAGATTAGAAAACGCTTTATTCCTTTTGAGAAATGCTGATCTTACATTAAAATCAAGCTCAAAACCAGCTGTTTCTGTCCTACAGTCTCTTCTAATTTCAATATTAGCTTAGTTGATTCAGGTAATCAAACATTTGAATCATAAAAAAGTTTGCATAGTACATCGAATCTCTTTATTTTTGCATTCTCTTATATAGAAGCAATTAATCGCATTATTTGGTAGTTATGGCACATCATAAGTCAGCAATTAAACGTACGCGTCAAAATAAAAAGCGCGCAATTTATAATCGAGCAAATCGCAAGCTTTATCGTGAAGCGATTAAAGCTGTTCGTTTAGCTAAATCAGTTCAAGAGGCAGAAACATTATTTGTTACTGCTACAAGTATATTAGACAGAGTAGCATCTCGTGGAATATTACACAAGAACAATGTAGCTAATAAGAAATCCAAACTTGCGCTTCATATTAATAAAATGAAAGCAGCTCAAGCCTAATATTCCGTAAGCACCCGTAGCTCAACTGGATAGAGCATTTGACTACGGATCAAAAGGTTTGGGGTTCGAATCCCTACGGGTGCACATAATAGAATTATATTCAATATATCTTATCATTTGATAGAAACATTATGCTTAATCAAGCTCGTAAAGCAGAAATCGCAAAGCAATATGGTGGTAGTGAAGCCAATACCGGATTACCAGAAGTGCAGATTGCCTTACTTACAGAACATATTTCATTATTGGCAGGTCATTTGGATACTCATAAAAAGGATTTCCATTCAAGACGTGGCCTTATGCAAATGGTAAGTAACAGAAAGAAATTACTTAATTATCTTATGAAAAATGATATTCGTAGATATCGCACAATTATCAGTGCATTATCAATACGAAAGTAATCTGACTCATTTCAGGGCGCTTATAGCGCCCTTTTTTATTATTGGCAATGTGACTTTATAATTACACATTCTTGATATATTCTTTGTTAAGTAAGTAAACGTTTCGGGCTGATCTGAGTGCAGGAGAGCATCTTTAAGATGGTGTTGTCCTCCGCTCAGTATGCAGCTAAACAAAAGGATGATACTCAGAATGATTTATTAGTGCTATTCAAAAGGAAAATTATGGCACATCATTCCGTTTCCCTGGAATTAAATGGCAGGGAATATTCGATAGAAACTGGCCGTTTTGCAAAATTGGCAAATGGCTCAGTTATGGTTCGTTATGGTGATACAATGGTTCTTGTAACTGTTTGTGCTGCTCAAGAGCCAAGAACTGATTTAGACTTTTTACCTTTAACTGTAGAGTATCGCGAAAAAACTGCTGCTGCTGGTAAAATTCCTGGTGGATTCTTTAAAAGAGAAGGCAAGCCGAGTGAAAAAGAAGTACTGTCAGCCCGATTGATTGATCGTCCTGCTAGGCCTCTTTTCCCAAAAGGTTGGCAAAAAGAAACCCAAATAGTTGCTTCTGTATATTCATCAGAACCTGAGATTGATGCCGATACACTTGCTGCAGTTGGTGCATCCGCTGCCTTAGTTATTTCAGATATTCCATTTGGCGGACCATATTCCGAAGTTTTAGTAGGAAGAATCAATGGCGAATTTATCGTTAATCCAACCATAAGCCAATTACTAGAATCCGATATAGAAATCATTGTTGCTGGAACCGATGATGCAATTATGATGGTGGAAGGAAGTTCAAAAGAAATTTCTGAAGATGACTTTATTAATGCCTTGGAATATGCACACTCATATATCAAAAAGCTTAATGCTCTTCAGTTGCAACTAAAAGAATTAGTTGGTAAAGCAAAACAAGAATTACCAATTATCGAAGAAAATACTGAATTATTAGAAGCTATTACATCTATAGCTGCTCCTTTAATTCGTGAACAGATTCGCAAAAGTTCTTCTAAAGAACAAAGAATTGAATTTGCAAAAAAACTAAGAGAAACAGTTCTTTCATCATTGCAAGAAATGTTACCATTAGCGGAAACATCTGAAATAGATGCAAGAGCTAAAAAAACAAAAGGATTTATCTATAAGATTGAAAAGCATGAAATGCGACGCATGATTATAGATGATAAAGTGCGTTTAGATGGACGCTCAACCACAGATATTAGATCTATCAATTGCGATACAACAGTTCTTCCTAGAACACATGGATCTGCTTTATTTACTCGTGGCGAAACACAAAGTTTAACTACAGTTACCCTTGGTACTAAAAGTGATGAACAATTAATTGATGGCCTATTCCCTACCGAATACCGTAGATTTATGCTTCATTATAATTTTCCACCATTTAGTACTGGCGAAGCCGGCCGTATGACTGGCACTAGCAGACGTGAAATTGGACATGGAAAACTTGCTGAAAGAGCTTTACAAATCATGTTGCCGAATAATGAAGATTTCCCTTATGTTGTTAGAATCGTGTCCGATATTCTAGAATCTAATGGTTCTTCCTCTATGGCAACTGTTTGCGCAGGAAGCCTAGCATTAATGGATGCTGGAGTTCCATTAAAAAAATCTGTTGCTGGTATTGCAATGGGCCTTATTAAAGAAGAAGACGATGCTGCAATATTAAGCGATATCCTTGGAGATGAAGATTTTCTTGGTGATATGGACTTTAAAGTTGCAGGAACATTAGATGGTATTACTGCTTGCCAAATGGATATTAAGATTGCTGGCCTTTCTACACATTTAATGCGTCAAGCCCTTGAACAAGCCAGAGCTGGTAGGCTTCATATTCTTAATATTATGAATGAAGCACTATCTGCCCCAAGAGAAGATTTATCTGAATATGCACCACGATTAACTACAATTATGATTCCAAATGATATGATTGGAACTGTAATCGGGCCAGGTGGCGATACAATACGTGGAATGCAAAGAGAATTTGGTGTTGAAATTACAATTGAAGATGATGGTTCTTGTATTATCGCTGCTACTAATAAAGAAGCTGCACAATTAACTATCGATAGAATACGCGCAATAACAAGTCCTCCAGAAATAGGTAAAGTATACACTGCTACTGTTAAAGATGTACGCGAAGGCCTTGGTGCAATTGTAGAATTTATGCCTAAAACCAAAGGTTTATTACATATTTCTCAAATTAGCTATGAATATTTCCAAAATGTTAGTGATGTTCTTAAACCAGGACAGCACATTGACGTTAAATTATTAGAAATTCAATCTGATGGTAAATTTAGGCTAAGCCATAAAGTGTTATTAACACCACCAGAAGGTTATGTAGAACCACAACGTAGCGAAAGACCTCCTCGCAGAGATGATAGACGATTTGATGATAGAAGAA
Organism: Bacteroidota bacterium; assembly: GCA_049317525.1. Taxonomy (GTDB): domain Bacteria; phylum Bacteroidota; class Ignavibacteria; order Kapaibacteriales; family UBA961; genus UBA961. The sequence continues at coordinate 23,653 of JBMOIC010000030.1, forward strand.
GTGGCGACAGAAGAAGTGGCGGAGATAGAAGATATGATGACCGACCTAGAGATGACCGCCCTAGAGATGAACGCCCTAGAGATGAACATCGGGGTGATGATAGGCATCGTGGTG
>JBMOIC010000031.1:0-22934 GCA_049317525.1 Bacteroidota bacterium
TTTGTCCGGTTAATGAGCATAAATAGTCCCATTCTTTATTACCAGATAGAACAAAGGAATGAGTTATTATGACAAAAATTGAGAATAAAAGTCGTAGAAAATCAAAATTGTTTATCATTGTATAACATAACAAAATGGTATTATTAAATGTGCATTTCTTAAGTTAACTTTTGCCTACAGTAATATAAGAGGAAATTCATGGATATCTATGCATGTATTTGGAGAGCTTCTAAAAATGATGAAGATTTTGATCAAAGTGAATTTGATAATCGCATGCCAAGATTATTTGATTGGCTTAAAGGATTAAAGAAATCTGGTCATTTAATTGCATGTGGTGGTGGTGGCTTTTACGATAGAAGTGGTGGCTTAACATTGATTTATGCAGAAAGTCCAGACCAAGCCATGGAATTATCTAATGGAACTCCATTAAATGAAATTGGCACTACAGAATTAATGCAATGGGGAGTATTTTATGCAGACTTGAACTTAAGCTCAAATCTGCATAAAATTGAATAATATTATTTCTTTCCAGATAGTTTTTTAGGCATATCTGCTCCTAAATATGCCATAATTGCCATAGCTGCTGAACACAAATTCAATTCATAGGGATTTAATTTATCCATAGTATCTGCATTCGTATGATGATATCTAAAATATTTGCTGTCTTCCACAATTAATTCCATTCCAGGTACTCCTTTTTCAATTAAAGGCCCAATATCTGCACCTCCGCCACCTTCTTGAATGATAGTAGCATCAATAGAACCAAGCAGAACAGACATTTCTCTGGCTAAAGCTAGATTACTTTCATTTCCTGTGCATTCAAATCCTTTAGGTTTAAATGTTCCAGCATCGCTTTCGATTGCTAAGACATGTTTTTCGATTTCATGAGCATGAGCTTTTGCATATGCTTTACCACCAGCTAAACCATTTTCTTCATTTGTCCAAAAAACTACTCTCATTGTCCTTTTTGGTTTTAAACCAAGTTTTTTAATTATCCTCAGTGCTTCCCAAGAGACAAAACATCCGCCACCATCATCCATAGCGCCTTGCCCAACATCCCAAGAATCAATGTGGCCACCAAATACTACTATTTCATCTGGTTTTTCAGAACCCTTAATTTCAGCAAGTACATTTCGTGAATCAGCATCTGGTAATTTTTCATTTTTAAGAATTAACTGTACAATAGTTTTAGTTTTTCTTTGATACATTCTATCTAACATATCTGCATCTTCGGAGGTAATAGCTGCATGAGGAATTTTAGGTACTGAATCATTATAATACATTGCTCCAGTATGAGGTGTATACAATGACATAGACCCAACAGATCTCACCAAGCTTGCAATTGCCCCATATTTCGCAGCTTGCACAGCACCATTTACTCTATATTGAACTGTTTCTCCATATGTAGTAAATGGTACATTAAACAGAACTATTTTCCCTTTAATTTCAGCAGCTTTTTCGGCTAATTCTGCAAAGCTTTTAACAGCAACAATTTCTCCTGTTAAACCATTTGCAGGTGTTGAAATAGTTCCACCTAATCCTAATAATTGAAGTGAATGTTTTCTGGGTGAAATCATTTCTAATGATTCTTTTCCTCTTACCCAATGAGGAACTTTAACGGGCTCTGTCCATACACTATCAAAGCCATCTTGTTTCATAACTTTAATAATCCAATCAATGGATTGTTCCAAGCTTTTACTTCCACTTAATCTACTACCATAGGTATCACACATTTCTGCAAGCCTATTGTAACATACACTATCTTTAAGCGATTCACTTACAATGTTTTGTGCTATATCATGATAGATATCTCTTAATGTTTCCTGCGCTACAAGTGAATGAACATATTGAGTGCAAGTAAATAATGAGACAAGTAAGAATAAAACTATTTTCATTACTCAATCCTGTAAAAAGTGGGTATTAATGTATTAATGCTTGCAATCTATGAAAAATATCATGTGCTTTAATCTCCCTAATGCATGAGAACTCTTTTTCTGTTCCAGAGAACTTGCAATGAGCAGATTTAGGCGAAAAGTAAAAACATGGACTACACTCAATAGCTCTTCTTGCTACAAAAGCATTGCTATTTCCCCATGGCGCAGTATGAATATGACTCGTATAGCCAAAAATTGATATTTGAGGTAGCTGAAGAGCTGCAGCTATATGCATTAAGCCAGAATCATTTGAAATAAAGGCTTTGCATTCTTGCATTAATGCTATACTGCCCATTAAACTTGGCATCTGGATAATATGTACACTCTCTGCTCCAATGCTTAAGCTAATATCATTTTTTATAGCTGAGTTTAATTCATATTCTTCAGGCCCGCCAAATAATAGGATCTTTGCATTGTACTTAGAAATCAATAACTTAGCTAGTTCAGCATATTCTTTATAATCCCATCTTTTATTGATTTGATTCTTGAAAATTGCAGATCCAGCATGAAAGCCAATCAACATGTCTGTAGCAGATATATTTTCTTGCTTTGATTTCCACAAAGAAACCTGCATAATTGACTCTTCAGATAATGGAATTGTCAATGGGGGTAATACATCAGGAATTGTAGCGCCTAATAAAGATACAAGTCTTATGTTTTCTTCGCAATTATGTAAAGTGTCTATTTCTTTAATAGAGATTGTATGTAAAAATTGCAATTGTTGATTAGAGACATGTAAATAAGAATGACCAATCCGATATGTAGAGCCAATAAGCCAGCTGATAATCGCATAAGGCCATCTATTTGCGGGAAACACAGTGATAGTATGAGAATATTTGTGCCTAAGTGATAAAAGAAATTGTAGTGATGCGAATGGATTCTTTTTTAAAAAATTCCAAAAATGAATTTTATTGATATCCTTATTTTCTGCATAAATATCTGCTGTCCCTTTAAACATCGTAAGTAAATCTATAGTATGTTCAGGAAAAGATGTACGAAGTATTGATAAAGCTGGGCTAAACATAATGGCATCACCAATTCCTGATAATGCTAATATTAATATTTTGCTATTATATGATAATGGAGCTTTTTCTTCTTCTTGAAGAATTGAGGTTTGATGAGAACTTATTGTCAAAGATGTGCTTTGAACAATTTCCAGATCTGGTGTGATATAATGCATCTTCACCCTTTAGAATAGCAATTCTATATTTTTTTGTGGAATCAATCCCGTAATTATTGGCTTTCCATCATCCAAAATCAAGATATCAATCTCTGTACGCATGCCAATTTGATTGTGAATATAGATACCTGGTTCAATAGAAAAAGAAGTTTTGGGTATAAGTAAACGCGTATCATGAGTTTCAAAATTATCCATATTAGCCCCCGCACCATGGGTCTCGGTGGTTATGCTATGGCCTGTTCTGTGCACAAAATACTCTCCATAACCTTTATTTTTTATATGATTTCGAACAGCATCATCAACTTCATATCCGGCAATAGGCATTCCAGAATTAAGTCTCGTTTCGATTAAAGAAATTCCAGAATCTCTTGCATCAGCAAGAATTGAAAATATTTCCTTGTGCAATTCACTCGGATTGTTGCCCGTATGACACATCCAAGTGATGTCCGAATATGTACCATGCCCATGAACTGGTGTAGCCCACATATCTATCAAAACTGTGGTATCTTTTTCAATTGTACTACTATGATTCTCATCGGGTGCATAGTGAGGGCTTGCCGCATTTTTGTCTCTGGCAATAATTGGAGCACTATAAGTATACAGCTTATTATCTTTAAAACGTTGTAATACAAATTGCTGAATGGTAAATTCATCAGCATGCCCAAATTTTACAATAGATTCCCTGATTCTATCTATGGTTTCATGCATAATTGTAGCAAGCATTGGGGCAGTAAACGACACATTCTCTTCTATTTGTTCAGATGTCCATACAGCAGAAATCTGTTGTAATAAATCAGCAGAACTCAGAATGTCTGCACCAAATGATCTCAATAATTCTAGAGTACCTGCATCAACTTTTGAAGCCGTAGGAATTGCACAAAGAGGGGAATATTCAACTGCGATATTCGGACATTCTTTAACAAATGCTTGAAGCTCTAATTGCCATTGATCATAACCAGCATAGATAATTTCTTGTGCCTGAATATGGCCTAATGTAAAGGGTTCAATGGCATGTACTAATTTTTTTACTTTTCCTTCTTTGGGTATTAAAACAGCCCAGCGTCTGGTACAGTGGGTAGTGGATGGAATTGATAATAAATCCCAAGCAATGCTATTACTACCCCTAAAATCAATCAATAACCATCCATCAATATTGGATTCTTTTAATATGTTTTGTATGTGTTCAAATTGTATCATAATTACTATAATGACATAACAGCTTGTTTAAATACCAGGCCACGATGCTCGTAATTTGCAAACATATCAAAGGATTTACAAGCTGGAGAAAAAAGAATAGTATCACCAGATTTAGCTTCTTTAGAAGCAATACTGACAGCATCTTCTAATGAATTGGCCTTCACACATCGAATTTTTGAGCAATACATGTCAAAAATCTTTTCTTTATCTTCTCCAATTGCAATAATAGACCTAACATTAGAAGCAATTAATTGTTCTAAGCTTGCATAATCATTATTATCACCAAGGCCACCTACAATCCATACAATAGGGGTGGAGTAACTAGAAAGTGCATACCAAGTAGCATTAATATTGGTTGCTTTTGAATCATTTACATAATTAATACTATTGAGTGATCTTACAAATTCAAGCCGGTGTTCAACACCCGAAAATTGCATAAGACTATCTCTAATATTCTCATTTCGGACTTCAAAAGCCCTGGCTGCAAGAATAGCTGCCATAGAGTTATAACGATTATGTACGCCTGGTAGGCGTATTTCATCAAGCTGCATAAGTACTTCCTCTTTATGCGGATGCGATGCTAGAATCAGATGTGAATGGCTAGTATAGGCCCCTTGCTGCAGGGGGTTAATACTAATATATGCCACATTTGTTTTAGATATTTTTGAGCATGCTGCTGCTTCAAAATTATCTGCATTCAAAATTAATAAATCATCTGCATTTTGATTCTGAGAAGTTTTCCACTTTGCTTTACAGTAATTCTCCATTGTGCCATGATAGCCTAAATGATCTGGTGTAATATTGAGAATAATACTTACCTTCGGCTTAAAAGTATAGGTCCTGTCTAATTGATAACTACTTGTTTCTAATACAAAAATTGTTTCTGGTGATACTTTCCCAACTAATGAGCTTAAAGGTATACCAATATTACCAGCTGCTATCGCAGATTTTCCAGATTGTTTTAAGATGAACTCTGTTAAAGCAGTAGTAGTAGTTTTACCATTTGTTCCTGTGATTGAAATGATAGGATTTGTTGTGTGTAAGGAAGCAAATTCTAATTCGCTTACAATTGGAATACCCAAAGACTCTGCTTCTTGTATAATTGGTGAAGAGGGAGGAACACCAGGAGAAACAATTATTTGTTTGCAATTCTGTAATGCTTTTGAAGAATGGCCTCCAAATTCTACATCTATAGAACATTCTCCTAATTGTTCATAAGCCCCTATATAAGAAGATTTATCTTTACTTTCTGTTACAAATACAGAGTTCCCATCTTGTTTAGCTAATAATGCAGCAGCAATACCACTTTTGCCAGCTCCGATAACGGTAATATTCATAAAATGCCTATAAAAAAACCTGATCTACACAATATTGTATTAGATAGATTAGCGTTCTAGTAACAGTTGTCAGACAATGAATTGGGTCTGACTGCGATTGTAATTTGTGCAAGTAGAGAGTGATTTTACTTTATATTCGCTTTGGCTGCTATAGGCGCATCTATTCCATTACTCATGTACAAGATCAGGCTTGATTTTATTCTGCTAAATAGTTGTAAAACAGACTGGATGCATACATGCCAATCCTAAAATTGTCTAAGCTAAAATGTTCATCTGGCGAATGTGCATTTTCATCTTGTAAGCCAAATCCCATTAATACTGTTGGTGCTTTTAATATTGTATCAAATAATAAACACACTGGAATAGAACCACCTTCTCTGGTAAAATATGGCTCACATCCATAGGCCTCTTGTAATGCTTTTTTTGCAGCATTCATTCCTTTTCCAGTTTTTTCTACCAAAACAGGATTTGCGCCATGTAAGTTCTCTACTTCTACTTGTACTGTTGGCGGAGCAATTGCTTTCACATATGAAGTGAATTTGCTAGCAATATCTTGTGTATCTTGATTTGCTACTAATCTCATAGATATTTTTGCTGAAGCTTTAGATGGTAATACAGTTTTAGCTCCAACACCTGTAAATCCTCCAATAATTCCATTTACATCTAATGTTGGCCTTGCTGAGATATGTTCTAATGTTGTATAGCCATATTCACCAAATAAACCTGGAACATCTAATCCTTTACGAAATTCTTCTGCATTAAAAGGTAAACGCGAATAATCTAATCGTTCTTCTTCTGTTAATCCTTTTACATTATCGTAAAATCCAGGAATAGCAATTCTGCCATAAGAATCTTTAAGCTTGGCAATGATTTCGCATAGTGCCTGAAGTGGATTAGAAATACTACCTCCATAACTTCCAGAGTGTAAATCCCTATTTGGGCCTGTAATATGAACTTCCATATAACAAAGCCCTCTTAATCCATAACATAAAGATGGCATGCCTGGGCCATATAATGGTGTGTCTGAAACAACTACTGTATCACAAGAAAGTAAGTCTAAATGTTCTCTGATGAATTGCTCTAAATGTATACTTCCTATCTCTTCTTCGCCTTCAATCAACATTTTAACATTCACTGGTAATGTGCCATTCACTGCTAGCATCGCTTCAATTGCTTTGCAATGCAGAAATACCTGCCCTTTATCATCAGTAGATCCTCTTGCAAAAATCTTCCCATCTCTCAAAGTTGGTTCAAAAGGTGGATTTGTCCACAAATGTAATGGGTCTACAGGTTGCACATCATAATGACCATAAAACAATACTGTAGGTGCCTCTGGCCCAGCTTCACAATGCTCTGCATATACAATTGGATGTCCTGCTGTAGCATAAACAGTTGAAGTTTTCATACCAATAGATGATAAATGGTCTTTTAACCAATTACCACAATAAGCAACATCACTATTGTGCTCAGGTGCTGTACTTACACTCGGAATAGAAAGAAATTCTATTAATTCCTTGATAAAACGATCTTGATTGCTTGATAAATATGCTTGTATCTTTTCCATATTGATGCTCTTTAAATAAGAATAGTAAGTGCAAAAATAAACAGTATGTGCATGATTCATAGAAGAAAGTTTATGGAAACTTAAAAAACATAATAAGTGTTCTAAGTATAAATTTATTTTGGTTTTAAGTTGTGCACACAGTAATTTTGCAGGAAACTTAAAACACATATATAGTATTCATAGTATTTAGATATTCATTATATCGCGATGACACATGGAAATAATAGAAGTTAAGGCTGCCGAAAAGGATGAAATTATAAGGCAGAAGATAATTGATACAGCAAAAGAAGAATTTATGCAATATGGATTTCACCGTATATCTATGGATGATATTGCGGAGAAATTAAGTATGAGTAAAAAGACATTATACCGATATTTTACGGGGAAAGATGATTTAATTCGCACTGTAATGATGGGACATATGAGATGTTTTGATGAGATAAGTGCAATGATTTCAGAGAAAAGGGCAGAGAGTGAATTTATCAATAAAATGGTTGAGATTAGTTCTAAGATAGCAGAATTAGTTTCTAGGATGCCTATCCATGTGATGAGAGATTTGCAAAGAAATTCTCCTGATATTTATGATGAAATGCAAACTCATAAAAAAGAAAATATCTCGAGAGGTTTTGGGGCATTTATTAAAGAGGGTAAGCAAGCGGGTGTTTTTAGAGAAGAATTACCAGAAGATATCATGATAAAAATACAATTAACGATTATTGAGCATATGTTTAATCCAGAAATATTAATGTCTTTGCCATATACACCCATTCAATATCATCAGCATATTATCACATTTGTGATGCAAGGAATGTTCACAGAAAAAGGAAGAATGCAGATGAAAGATGCTCAGCAAGCTAATAACAATGAAATCTAAAATTTTCAATAATATTTGTCTTTAAGGACTTTTATCATGTTTCGACATATCAATAGAGTATTACTTCTTTCATTGATTCTTATGTTCACAGTGAAAACTGAAGCTCAAGAAGTAGTAAAATTGTCTGTACAAGATGCAGTAAGTATAGGATTAGAAAACAGTAAATCTCTAAAAATTAGTAATGCTAAAATTACAATTGCTCAGCAAAAAGTAATGGAAATTAATGCAAATCGATATCCATCACTTAAATTTATCACAGGTTATACTCGCCTTAGCGATGTTCCTGCCTTTACTTTTACATTACCTTTTCCTGGGTCTCAACCTGTAACGATAGCACCGGTTGTATTAGATAATTATGTAATGAAATTATCGGCCGCACAGCCTGTTTTTACTGGATTTAGACTTCAAAGTCAGGAGCAGGCTGCTGATTATTTAGCAAAAGCTTCTCAATCAGACTATCAGAAGGATAAAGTAGAATTAATCGCGATGATTAAATCACAATATTGGAATATCATTAAAGCCGAGCAATTTGTTCGTTTAGCACAAGAGAGTGTTATCACATTAAAAGCTCATTTGCAAGATATCATGTTAATGATGAAAGCTGGAATGGTTACCAATAATGATGTGATGAAAGTTCAAGTACAAGTATCAGATGCTGAATATCGATTGATAGAAGCAAAAAATCAAGTGCAATTAGCGATGATAGGATTAAATAATACATTAAGGCTTCCCTTAAATACACAATTGACATTATTATCATCGTATAATGAAGCCCCCCAACAAAGTTTGGCAATGGATGGTTTTTTGGAAGATGCCATAAAAAACAGACCTGATATTGTGGCTAATGAATTTCGTGTAAAAGCTTCAGAGCAAAATATACAAGCCATTAAGTCTTCGTGGTATCCACAAATCAATGTTTTTGCAGAGTATAATTATAATAATCCCAATCAAAGAATAGTACCTGCCAGATCTCAATTTGATGGAACCTGGGCAACAGGCGTTCAATTATCTATGGATATATGGAATTGGGGAATTACATCCAATCAAACAAATCAGGCAGAAGCACAATTATCTCAAGCAATTGACGCAGCACAATTAACCAAAGAAGGTATTCAAACTGAAGTTATGCAGTCATATGTATTATTACAACAAGCTTTAGAAAAAATTGGAATCACTAAAAAGAATATTGAACAAGCAGAAGAGAATTTTAGAACAATTTCACAAAAGTTTAAAGCTGGTAATGCATTAACTACTGATGTTACAGATGCCCAAACTGCACTATTACAAGCAAAAGTTAATAATATACAAGCCTACATAGACTATGAACTTGCATCGGTACGTATGGATAAAGCTATAGGCAAGCAATAACAATTATATACATTTCACCACATAGATTTAATATGAAAAAAATTATCGTCATTGTAATCGTTGCAGGTTTTTTTATAGCAACTATTCTAACATTAAAAAACAATAAAGCAACTGCAGAAAAAGCAATTATCGTTGAGGATATTTCTGCAAAAGTGATTCCAGTAAGTACTGCTATTGTTGAAAGAAGAGATATTGAACAAAATCTTTCTTTGATTGGAACAATTTTACCTAAAAGTGATATCAATATAGTATCCGAAGCCGCTGGTAGATTAGTAGTTTTGAATGCAAATGTTGGCGACTATAAATCTGCTGGTTCTGTTATTGCTGAAATAGATTCTGAATTAAGAAAAGCAACATTGTTAAATGCACAAGCAATGTATGAGAAGGCACAATCAGATGCTGATAGAATTGAATTGTTATACAAAGAAAATGCAGCAACTTTAGTACAATTAGAGCAAGTAAAGTATGGTTTACAAGCCGCCCAGGCACAATTAATTATTGCTAAAAGACAAGTAAAAGATACCAAAATTATTACTCCAATTAATGGTGTCATTTCAATGAAAATGGTTGATAAAGGAGCAATAATTGGAATGAATGCAGTGATAGCAAATATCATTGATATCTCTTCATTAAAAGTAAAGGTTAATGTATCAGAAAGGGATGCTTTTACACTAAAAAAAGCTGACAAAGTAAATATATCAACCGATGTATATCCAGGTAAAACTTTTACTGGTACAGTAGCATATATATCTTCAAAAGCAGATGAAGCCCACACATATCCTGTAGAAATATCATTAGCAAATTCTTCTATAACACCATTGAAAGCTGGAATGTTTGCAAGAATTACTTTTTCTACAATCTATAAACATCAAATACTTACTATACCAAGAAATGCCTTATTAGGAAGTATCAAGGATCCCAAAGTATTTATTGCAAATGGTAATAAAGCAGAATTAAGAAAATTGATAATAGGTGCAGAAAATGGATACAATATTGAAATTCTTGGCGGTTTACAAGCTGGGGATATCATTATCGTGGATGGACAAAACAATTTAAAAGATGGTACTAAAATCTCCGTAGTTAATCATTAATTATTCAATCAAACTAGGAGATACAATATGACGATTACAGAAATTGCAATCAAAAGGCCTACGCTTATAGTAGTTATTTTTTCTATGCTTGGAGTATTAGGAATATTTGGATATTCTCAGCTTAAGTATGAATTATTACCCAAGATAAGTCCACCAATTATTTTGATAACTACTGTGTATCCTGGTGCTTCTCCTCAAGAAGCAGAAAATTCCGTAACAAAATACATAGAAGATGCTGTTTCAAGTCTGGATAAGGTAAGTGCAGTAAGATCTACTTCTGCAGAGGGAGTTTCTGTTGTCACTATTGAATTAGAACAATCAGCAAAAATAGATCTTGCATTACAAGATGCTCAAAGAAAAGTAAATGCTGCCCAACAGTTATTACCTAAAGATGCACGCGCGCCTGTCCTTTCCAAAATTGCATTGGATGAAATACCTGTATTAAGAATTGGTGTCAAAAGCTCCATGCCTAATAGAGAGTTTTCACAGTTTATGAAAGACCATATCCAGCCTATTTTATCTAAAATTAATGGAGTTGGTAGTATTACCCTTTTAGGAGGAGAGCAAAGAGAAATAAAAGTAAATGTAGATATAGAGAAAGTAAGAGCCTATGGATTAGGTATCAATCAAATTGCTGGAATGATAAAAGCATCAAACTTAGATTTTCCTACAGGCAATATTAAAGATAGTGATGGACAATTTGTTGTTCGATTAGCAGGGAAATTTCAAAGTATAGAGCAGATTAAAGCAATAATAATTGGAAGATCTAAACAAGGTGGTAATATCCGCTTAATGGATATAGCAGAGATTAATGATGGAATAAAAGAGTATACTACTATCAGTCGTTTGAATTCTGAAACAACCATTGCAATGTTAGTGCAAAAGCAATCCGATGCTAATTCTGTAGAGGTAAGCCAAAGAGTAAGAAAACAAATGGAAGAATTAGAAAAAACATATGCAAAAGATAATCTGTCATTTACAATTGCTCAAGATGGTTCATTGTTTACTATTGAAGCTGCAGATGCCGTAAAATATGACTTAATGATTGCCATTCTTTTGGTAGCAGCAGTTATGTTCCTGTTTTTACATTCAATAAGAAATTCATTAATAGTAATGGTTTCTATTCCAGCTTCTTTATTAAGTACTCTTTTTATCATGTATGTTCTAGGATTTACATTAAATCTTATGACATTATTAGCAATGAGTTTGGTAATTGGAATATTAGTAGATGACTCAATCGTTGTTCTAGAGAATATCTATAGACATCTTGAAATGGGTAAAGATAAACGAAAAGCTGCACTTGATGGACGTAATGAAATTGGATTTGCAGCTTTATCTATAACTCTGGTTGATGTTGTAGTGTTTGTGCCTTTATCATTTGTTGGTGGTTTAGTAGGTAATATTTTAAGAGAATTTGCAGTAGTTGTATTCTCATCTACTTTAATGAGCTTATTTGTATCATTTACAATTACTCCTGTGATAGCTTCAAGAATAGCCAAACTAGAACATATCACTAATGCTACATTAATGGGTAGATTTTCTCTGTTTTTTGAAAAGATCTTTGATTGGATAACTCAAGAATATATTCGTATTCTAAAATGGTGTATTTCTTCTTGGAAGGGCAAGATTACAGTTATTTTATTTTCATTATTAAGTCTTTTAGCCTCATTTGCTTTAGTACCATTGGGATATGTAGGATTTGAATTTATTACCCAATCAGATAGAGGTGAGTTTGCCATTACAATTGAAATGCCCGCAGGATATTCGGTAGAAGAAACAAATTTCACAGCTTTATATATAGAACAATTATTACATGATTTTCCTGAAACTGAAAGAGTGTTTTCTTCTGTTGGCGTATCAAATGAAGGGTTTATTGGGCAAAACTCTACAAATGCTGCAGAGTTTAATGTTACATTAAAACCAAAGTCACAAAGAAATAAAACGACAGATCAGATTGGTATGATGATGAAGCAAAAAATTCAATCAATCCCTGGAATAAATGTAAGAGTAAACCCGATAGGAATCTTTGGAACAGCAAATCAATCTCCAATTCAAATTGTAGTGAATGGTACTAATTTTCAAGATGTATATTCAGCAGCCTCTATTTTATCTGGACATCTTCAAAATACAAAAGGTGCACAAGATGTTCGTTTAAGTGTTGATGATGGAAAACCAGAATCAAGAATTCAATTAGATAGAGAAAAAATGGCTGCATTTGGACTATCTGTAGCAGAAATCGGCAATTCACTAAAAATCGCTATAAGTGGAGATGATGACTCAAAGTATAGAGAAGCAAATACTGAATATACCATGAGAATAGCATTAGATGAATTTGATAGATCACAAACTGAACAATTAAAAAGATTGCCTTTTGTTAATGCAAGAGGACAACAAATAGAATTACAACAATTTGCTGATATAGTACTTTCAAGCGGGCCAACAAAGTTGCAAAGAGAAAATAGAAATACTGCAATCACAGTATTCTCTCAAGTAGTAGGGCGCCCATCTGGTAATATTGTATCTGATGTACAACAGTTAATGGAAGCAGAAAAATTGCCTGAAGGAATAACGATTTCTTATTTAGGTGATCAAAAAAATATGAAAGAGTCCTTTATAAGCTTGGGTTTAGCACTTGGTGCAGCTATTCTTTTTGTATACCTGATTATGGTTGCATTATATGATTCATATTTATATCCATTTGTTGTGTTGTTCTCTATACCTGTAGCATTTACCGGAGCATTATTGTCAATGGCTTTAAATATGAAAGCACTTGGAATTTTCCCTATACTAGGTATCATTATGTTAATTGGACTTGTAGCAAAAAATGCAATTTTATTAGTAGATAGGGCAAATCAAATGCGTGTAGAGGGAGAATCTATCATAGATTCTTTATTAGATTCTGGAAGGGTACGTTTGCGTCCAATTATGATGACAACAATTGCAATGATTCTAGGAATGCTTCCAATTGCATTGTCTCATAGCTCTGGTGCCGAATGGAAAACTGGTCTGTCTTGGGCTCTTATTGGTGGATTATCGAGTTCATTACTTTTGACATTGGTGCTAGTTCCAGTAATCTATCAAATCGCAGAAGAGCTTAAACAAAAATTTACAAAAGCTACAAAAAGAGCTTAGAATGCGTTAAATACTCAACTTAATCGTTATACCCGAAAGTAATCAATCATATTAGATATTAGTTTCGGGTTTTATTTTAGGTTGCATTTATGTTTATTCATCATTATTAATGAATGAACATTACAAATTATGAATACAGTATCATACTTAAGTAGATCATTTCATGTTATCAAAAAAACATACATTATTCAACCTTATACTGTGCATTGTTCTTCTTATCATCAGCTCTACCAATGCACTCAGCATAAAAACCATAGCTTTTAACAAAGTTATCATTCAATCAGTTAAGGATACATCTGTTTTTTTTAAAAATAAACAGCTATTTGGTATTGATAGCGGTATTATATTTTACAATATTCAGCTTAAAAAGGGGACAGCTTCTTCATTTTCTTGCATAGGATTTGCTCAACAACAAGATTCCTTTCAGCTAAATATTAGATGTAATCCTTCTGTTCAAGGGTATAATGATGATACTTTATTCATAGAAAGCAATATTGGAAATATTCCAATAGTTTTAATGTGTAAAGCATTTTGCAAATCAGCTTTGAATTCAATATTACAGCTAGATAAAGATACACTGAAATGTAATACACATGATACCGTATTGATTCCCTTAACACTTCCACAATTGAACGTATCAAAAATTGTATCTTTTAGTGGATCTATGACATATAATCCTACGATCTTAAAGCCTTTATTTGGAGATATCTTTGCCCAAAATGTTCCAAATGAACAACCTTCTTATCAAGTAAAATTTACTATGCCCATACAAAACAGTGATTCTATTGTATTGTTTCGTTTTTTAAGTTCATGGGGAAATGAAGATATATCTTCAATTAAATTATCTGATTTAAAGATTGATTCTTGTATGTATGAATCAAATACTGAATCAATACCTTTACAAATAAATGTATGTAAAGCTAATGGAACTAGATTGTTTTTTACAGGTAATTCTACATCATTAGAAATAGCATATGATAATATCTCTCCAGTATTAAAGATATCTCCAGGTGAAACTGGAGCATATACATATACGGTGTATTCTTTACAAGGAAAACTGGTTTTTTCGAATACTGTGCATATGAATAAATTAGAAAATATATCTATTCCAATTCTAAATATGATGCATAACTCATTGTATTGTATAGTATTACAATGCCCCAATTATGAAACAAAAATGTGTCCATTTATATGGTAATTCATTAAATATATATGACAATTAAACCATTGATTTTATTCCTCAGTATTCTATTTCTAAGTTCTACTCACTTTTTAGTAGCCCAACAAGAGCAAGACCTAAGCGTGCTTCATATAGCCCGTTATAGTAGTAGAATTGGCCAAACATATTGTATAGATAGTGTATTCCCATATCAGTTTGTGGAATCAAATAAGACTAAAGGATATCATATTGCTCAGATATCTGCCGGTAATAAAGGCATATGCGTGTTAATGAACTATGGAACCTTACCTCAAGATCTACTTTTGTCAGATACATTGTCGGTTAAAGATATAGAAGAAAACTGGTCATCAGGCTTTAGAGTTAGTTCATTAGCCTATGCAAATAATAAGTGGTATTGTGTGATGTCATTAGATAATGGAATTATCGACCAAAAAATGATTATCACCAAACAATTTCCTAGAAATCTTATTGATTCTTTATGGAATAATGGTTTACGAATATCTCAGATTGCCTATGGAAATGGCACATGGGTCATGATAATGAATAGACAAATGATTACTTCTGGACAATCATATTCTATTTCAGATACTGTTCCAAGTACTCATAATTCAAAAAAACAATCGAATGGAATTTGGCCTGCATCAGTATTTGATATAGGGAATTCATTTATAACAATTAAAAACGGTTATACTCATTCATTTGATCATATAATCATGAAACCAGATGGAAATATAAGAGATACAATACAATATTTATGGGAACAAGGGTATACAATCATAAATATGTGTATGGCAAGATCATCATCTGAATTTTTAGTTTCTAGGCAGAACTTTAGAGATAGTGTATATGAGTCAATTGATCTGGTTTCGATTCCAAAAAATAATCTAGAAATACAACAACTAGATAGGTTTATTAATAGAACAGCACCAAGTTATGGAGCAATGTTAGCGATACAAAAAATAGCAGCACATTTTATCGTCAATAATGAATGGCAAAAAGCTGCTGAAGTATATCGCAGCTATATACCATTAATGAAAGGCTTTGAATCTACAATAAAGAAAAGTATTGGATTGCTTACAGATAAAGAAGATTCAATACAAGTTGTTAATCTTGGAAAGACAATAAATACAACAGGTGCAGAATGGGATCCAATTCCAACTCCTGATGGAAAATACTTATTTATGTCTGTTAGAGATAGAATTGGCGGGGAAGGTAGGCAAGATGTATTCTATGCTCAACAAAAGAAAGATACTCTTTCTATGGAACAATGGGATACTCCATTGAGTGTAGGGCCAGGAGTTAATACCAGAAATGGTGAAGAAACAGTTGACAATGTATCCGCTGATGGAAATACTCTATTATTATCTGGTACTTTTCCAGGTTCATATGGTCGTTTCGACATTTATACAGCCGAAAGAACAGAAAATGGATGGGATAATTTACGCCAATTACCAAAACCCATTAATTCTGAACATCATGATGAAAGTGGATGTTTAACATCTGATGGGAAAGCACTTCTTTTTTCTTCTGATAGGCCAGGTGCGACAGGTAATGTTTTTGCACCAATGAATAGCAGATATCATGGTGGTGGTAATGGAAATATGGATATCTATATTTGTATAAAATCAGATACTGGTTGGACAAATCCTATTAATCTAGGAACAACAATAAATACACCGTTTTCTGAACGTTCTTTATTTTTACATCCAGATGGAAAAACTTTGTATTTCAGTTCAGATGGACATTATGGCATTGGTGGATTAGATGTATTTAAATCTACAAGATTATCCGATACATCGTGGACACAATGGAGTGAACCTATTAATCTAGGCAGAAATATAAATACAGTTCAAGATGATTTTAGTTATAAAATTACTGTTGGAGGTGATACTGCTTATTTTGCTGCACAAAATCGAATTGATGGCATTGGAGATTGGGATATATATAAAGTTGTATTACCTAAACATATTCGGCCACAGCCAGTAATTACTATAAAGGGATTCGTAATCGATAAATCTGGAAAACCTGTAAAAGCAACAATTGTATGGGAAGACTTAAAAGATGGCAAGAGTATTGGCTCTGCGCAATCAAATCCAATTGATGGAAGTTATATCGTTGTATTACCTTTGGGTAAAAACTATGGCTATTATGCCAAAGCAGATGGATATTTCCCGGTTTCGGCTAATATTGATGCTAGAAAAGAATTGAAAGGAAATTCTAAACAAAAAAATATCATCATGTATCCAATTATAGATACCAATAGTCAAGAAATAACCCTTCAACTTACTAATGTCTTTTTTGATTATGGAAAAGACAATCTTCAATCATCATCATTCCCAGAATTAAACAGATTAAGCGAAATCTTGTTAAAACATCGATTTCACATCATTAAAATAAGTGGTCATACAGATGATATTGGATCCGACCAATATAATCTCACTTTATCACTTAATAGAGCAAAACGAGTAAAGCAATATTTAGTAAAAAAAGGGATACAGGCTAACTTCATAGAAATCATAGGATATGGCAAATCTATGCCAAAAGTAATTGGTGATACAGAAGAAGCTAGAATAGAAAACCGAAGAGTAGAAATTAGTATAAAATAATAGCATAAACTGTTAACTCAGTATCTTTGCATTATTAATAATATGATTGAATAAGCAAAGACATATGAGTTTTTTTTCTTTAGTACATTCTGATAGTCAATCACAAGCAAGAGCTGGTATCATTACAACAGATCATGGTATCATTGAAACACCTATCTTTATGCCTGTTGGAACAGTTGGTTCCGTTAAAGCAATCGAACAAAGAGAATTATCAGAAATTGGTGCTCAAATAATTCTTGGTAATACTTATCATCTTTATCTAAGACCTGGTGAAGAAGTATTATCCTATTTTGGTGGACATCATAAATTTATGAGTTGGAATAAACCTATTCTCACTGATAGTGGTGGATATCAAGTTTTTTCATTAAAGGAATTAAGAAAAATAACAGAAGAAGGTGTCCAGTTCCGCTCTCATATAGATGGTTCTAAGCATTTTTTTTCTCCAGAAAAAGTAATTGAAATTCAGCGCTGTATTGGATCTGATATCATGATGGTTCTTGATGAATGCACTGAATTTCCTGTTAGCCATAAAGAAGCAAAAACCTCTATGGACTTAACTCTTCGATGGGCATCAAGAAATAAAAATGCATTTGATAATTCAACACCAAGATATAATCACAATCAATTCCTTTTTGGAATAGGCCAAGGAAGTACATATAAAGATCTACGTCGAGAATGCATGGAATCATTGATAGACATGAATTTTGACGGATATGCTATTGGTGGATTGGCAGTTGGTGAACCTGCTTTTAATATGTACGATATTATACAACATTCTACAGGAATCATGCCAGCAGATAAACCGAGATATTTAATGGGAGTTGGTACTCCTGAAAATATTTTAACTGCAATAGAAATGGGTATAGATATGTTCGATTGTGTAATGCCAACAAGAAATGCTAGAAATGGAACTATATTTACCACAAGAGGTAGAATGAATATTAAAAACCTTAAGAACAAATTTAATGATGAATGCATAGATCCCGGTTTAGATTTATATGCATCGCAAAATTATTCTTTAGGTTATTTAAGACATCTCTTTACAGTTGGTGAATTGCTTGGCCTTCAATTAGCTACAATGCAAAATTTAGGTTTTTATCTTTGGCTTGTAAGAACTGCCAGAGAGAAAATACTTTCAAATACATATCGTCAATGGAAACATTCAATTTTAGACATAATTAAATAATCTATTTCATTTTAAAGAGAGAATATAATGCCTTTTTTTCCTATTGAAGCCTTAGCGCAAGGTGCTCAAGCTGCACCAGCTGGCGATTCATTATCACAATTATTACCAACATTATTGCCTATGATCGCAATATTTGGTGTCTTCTATTTTCTCATGATACGTCCACAACAAAAACGTCAACGTGAACATTTGGAAATGCTTAAAAAAATTAAAAAAGGCGATAAAGTTGTTACTTCCGCTGGTATTCATGGAACAGTTTCTGATGTTAGCGATGAAGAACCAACAGTTGCTATCAAAGTAGCAGATAATACAACAATTCGTTTTGATAAAAATGTTATCACTGTAGTGCAGCAATAATTCATGCCAAAACAATTTGATACAATTAATCAAGCAATTATAGACCTACAATTAGGTAAGATAGTTGTTGTTCTCGATGATGAAGATCGCGAAAATGAAGGAGACCTTATTTGTGCTGCGCAGTTTTGTAGCCCAGAACATATAAACTTTATGGCTAAAGAAGCCAGAGGTTTAATTTGTGTTGCATTATCACAAGAAAAAGCTTTGCATTTACAATTAGCGCCAATGGTTTCTGAAAACACTGCTTTACATGGCACAAAGTTTACTGTTTCTATCGATTATATTCATGGAACCAGTTCTGGAATATCAGCTTCAGATAGAGCTGCAACTGTTCAAGCATTGATTAATGAAGATGTTAAGCCTGAAGATTTTGGAAGACCAGGCCATATCTTCCCATTAATTGCTGCTGAAGAAGGCGTTTTAAGAAGAGCAGGTCATACCGAAGCGGTGGTTGATTTAATGAAATTAGCTGATTTACATCCTGTTGGAGTCTTATGTGAAATCTTGGATGCCGATGGCACAATGATGAGAACTGAAAAGCTCCTTGATTATGCAGAACAATATTCGCTTTCTATCATAACCGTAAAAGATCTTATTGCTTATAGATTACATTCTGAAAAGCTTATTCAAGCTGTAGCTGAAGCAAAGTTACCTACCGATTATGGTGATTTTAAATTAATGGTTTTTGCTAATACCGTTGATGGTAAAGAACATCTAGCTTTAGTTAAAGGTACTTGGCTTCCAGATGAACCTGTTTTAGTAAGAGTTCATAGTGAATGCTTAACCGGAGATATCTTTGGATCAAAGCGATGCGATTGCGGTAAACAGCTTTCAATTGCATTATCTATGATTGAAGAAGAAGGTAAGGGTGTTCTGTTGTATATGAGACAAGAAGGCAGAGGAATTGGGCTTATAAACAAAGTAAAAGCATATTCTTTACAAGAACAAGGATTTGATACAGTAGAAGCAAATGAAAAACTCGGCTTTTTACCAGATCCAAGAGACTATGGTATTGGTGCGCAAATTTTAGCTTCTTTAGGAATCAAGAATATGAAGTTGATAACCAATAATCCAACTAAAAGAGTTGGAATTGAAAGTTATGGTTTAAAAGTTATAGAAAGAATTCCTATAGAAACAGAGCCCAATCCTGAAAATGCTAAATATCTAGAAACTAAAAAATTTAAAATGGGGCATCTTCTTACCCATTTATAGTTCTGTTTGGGAAAGTGGTTAAAACTCGATAAATTGCGAAAGTGCTATCGAAGAAGCACTGCGAAGTCGTTATATATATAGCGGCTTTGTTTTTTTTTGAATATAGATTTGTCGGAGAGACTATGTCTTCAAGTCCTGTATATATGACAAGAGACGGTGTTGCTAAATTAGAAGAAGAAATCAGATACCTTAAATCAAAAGGTAGAACAGAGATAGCTGAAAAAATTTCTTATGCTAGGTCTCATGGAGATTTATCAGAAAATGCCGACTATGATGCAGCTAAGCATGAGCAAGAACTATTAGAAATGCGTATCTCTAGATTAGAATCTACTTTAATGAAGGTTCAAGTATTAGATCCTAAAGATTTGCCTAATGATAAAATCTATATTTTATCCACTGCTAAATTGAAAAATTTAAATACGGGTAAAACTGTAGAATATTCTTTGGTTAGTGCAGAGGAAGCAGATTATCAAACAAATAAAATTGCTGTTTCTTCCTTATTGGGTAAAGCTTTACTTGGGAAAGTTGTTGGTGATATTATATCAACTAAAGTTCCAGCTGGAGAAATACAATATGAAGTACTTGAAATTGGTAAATTAATGTAGCATTAAACCATTATAATGTATGCCTTATCTAAGCTCTTGAATTGTATTTAAGAGCTTTTTTATTTTTTTCTATTGTAAGAGATCAAGTTTGCAAACTGATCAAGATATCATCCATGGTTTACTCTCTGATAAAAGAGATTATGCCGCAAATATTTTTGTTAGAAAATATCAAAGATTTGTTTTTTCTGTCGCCCAAAGATATCTAAAATCATATGAAGATGCATGTGATGCTTCACAAGAAGTATTTATCAAAGCAATCAGGAATATTGGAAATTTTAGAGGTGAATGTTCTTTGCAAACATGGTTATATAGAATTGTGATTAATGTATGTCATTCTATGAATAAGAAAAAGAAGTTACGTTCTTTTGTTACATTCAGCCCATTTGATTCAATGCCAGAATCAATCACATATGATGATAATCCAGAAAACTCAACTTTGGATACGGAATTTCAACTTAAATTCGATAAGCTCATGAAACAATTGCCAGAAAAACAAAGAGAAACCTTTATCTTAAGATATATTGATGAATTATCTTATGAAGAAATCTCACAGATGTTAGGTACAAGTATCGGTGGACTTAAAGCTAATTATTTTCAGGCAGTTAAAAAATTAGCCTTATTATTAAAGCCTGATGGAGACATATAATATCATGAATTCTAATCAACAACATTTATTAGATTCTTTGCCAGATTATGTTGATGGTAAAGTTGATCAACATCTTAAAGACGTAATTGATAATGCTAAAAAACTCGATACAGAGCTACAATCAGAAATTATCACTGTTCAATCTGTATTTAATGCTCTTGATAAAGATCAAATTAGAACTCATCAAGAATATATTTCTAGGAATATATCTGTTCAAGTTGTGCAAGCTTTAGAAACTAAAAAAACACGATTATTCAATTCCAATTACATTATTGCTTTTTGTAGTTTAAGTGTTATAATATGTATTTCAATACTATATTCTATCTATCTTCCTGATAAGCATAATCCTACAATAGTTTCTTCTTATTCATTGAATGATAGTAATAATTTCTCTAAAAATGATGCTAATGAAGTTCAAGATTTTATATACGGGACTCATGATATCTTTCAATTGTCTCTTCTTGAGGAGTCAAATACTTATCAACAAGAATTATTAGATGATATTATTGTTGACGAAGTATTTGCTATTTATGAAAGAGAATTGACTCTAGAGAATCAGTCAGAAACAACTATTGCACTTGAAAATGAAATACAGAATGTATTATTACTTGAAGGAAAAGATGATGAAACATTATAAATATATATGGATATTGTTTGCTTTTTTATCCTCTTTTAATTACTCAACTGCTTATCTACAAAACAATCAAATCAAAGATAAAATCAATCAGTTAAAAAAGATTAAACTTATAGATATTTTAAGATTAAATGAGAATAATGTAGATAAATTCTTTGCTCGCTATGGTGAGCAAGAAAGGAAAGTGGAAGAGCAACGTTTACTATTAAAAAATTCTATTAATCAATTAGAACTGGCTATACATAATAATGCTGCAGAAAAAGAAATACAACAGCTCATTCAGAATATTCATCATAAAGATATTGCTTTAGTAAATGCAACGATAGAAAAACAAAAAGCTTTAAAATCTTTACTGGATGACCAACAATATGCCAAACTCATTGTCTTTGAACATCAATTCATGACAAAACTCCAAAAAGCTTTAATAGATAAGAAAAAGAAAAACAATAATGAATAAAAAAAACCTTCATGTAAAGCACATGAAGGTTTTTTATTTTATTTCTTTCTAGATGAATAAGGCTTCTTTCTGTCATTATATATTCTTGGTTTCCCAAAATCCTTTCTCTTTGGCGCTTCTAAACCTCCACCTACTTCATCGTACTTCTTATATGGTTTGTTTATTGTTTGTGTATCTTTATCGTTGAAATCTCTTTTAGGAGCATCATCTCTCTTATATGATGATCGTGTAGAATCTCTTCTATCGCCAGAGAATCCGCTGCCACCGCGAGAATCTTTTCTATCGCCAGAGAATCCTGAACCACCGCGAGAATCTTTTCTATCGCCAGAGAATCCTGAACCACCGCGAGAATCTTTTCTATCGCCAGAGAATCC
>JBMOIC010000032.1:0-20746 GCA_049317525.1 Bacteroidota bacterium
CCGTTCGGGCGAATCCGTTCGGGCGAATCCGTTCGGGCGAACCCGTTCGGGCGAATCCGTTCGGGCGAACCCGTTCGGGCGAATCTTTATAATCTCAATTAAATTCCTGCATCTGGAAAACGTTTTTGTACATATGCCATACATAAAGCGATAGTAGCTTCGATACCTTTTTTATGCGTACGCTCAACGCCATGAGAAGCTGAAACACCAGGCCCGATTAATCCTACTTTTATATCTCTTCCTGCTCTTAATGCTGCAGATCCATCAGAGCCATAAAAGGGATAAATATCTACTTTATGAGGAATATTATTCGTTCTAGCCAAAAGAGTTAATTCTTTTCTAAAACTATAGTCATAAGGACCTGTTGAATCTTTTGCACAAATAGAGCAATGTGTTTCACTTCCTTCGCATTGGTCACCTACAACGCCCATATCTAATACTAGTAATTCATTAATACTATCAGAAAATCCACTAGAACCTCCATGCCCAACTTCTTCGTAATTACTGAAGTAAAACTCTATAGGCAATGAAATATTTTTTTCTTTCAGTAATCGTGCTAATTCGAATAAGATAAAACATGAAGCTTTATTGTCCATAAAGCGAGATTTTATATAACCAGATTCAAATTCTTGATATCTGGGGTCAAAACAAACAAAATCTCCTACTTGAATACCTAATGCTAACACATCATTTTTGCTAGTAACTTCTTCATCTAATCTGATATGCATATTGTCAATTGATCTTATTGCAGTATCAGTTGTTTTATTTGCATGTGAAGCTGGATTATTTAATAAAAATGTTCCATTAAATACTTTATCCTCTAATGATCTTATTCGTACATATCCACCTTCAAAACTAATTAAACCTAAACCTCCTATAGGCGAAATAGATAATGTGCCATTAGGTTTAATGCCAGTAACAATTGCCCCAAGTGTATCTAGATGTGCACTGATAGCAACAATTGGATTCTCTCCAAACTTACATATAACAGCTCCTTTTTTAGTTTGATAAGGAGATAATCCATAATTCTTTAATAGATTCATGGTATATGTTTCGGCTTGCGCAGTAAAACCTGTTGGAGAATCAATGTCAACTAGTTCTTTTAGTGTTTGATAAGAAATATCCATTGTATTTAAAAAATATGTCAAAAAAAAAGAGTACATGTAAAAACATGTACTCTCATAAACTGGATCATAAAGAATTAAGCACTAATAATCCAAACTTTGAATGTAGCAATAACTTCTGGATGAAGTTTTACTTTTACATCAAATACACCTAAAGACTTAATAGGTTCATCAATGATAATCGTACGACGATCAATATCATAACCTAAAACGCCCAATTCATGAGCAATCATTTGAGGTGTAACAGAACCAAATAAGCGACCTTCTTCACCAACTTTCATTGGAACACTTACTTGAACTTCTGATAATTTGGAAGCTATTAATTCAGCAGATTCTTTTTTGCGTTGTAAATCTGCCATATGACGCTTTTTTTCGCTTGCAAATGCATTGATATATGCAGGAGAAGCATAATAAGCTAAACTTCTGGGGATGAGATAATTTCTTGCATAACCATCTTTAACGGTTAGGATATCACCCATCTGACCCAGGTTTTCTACATCTTGACGAAGAATGATTTTCATATATTCATCTCTTTCATAAAGGTGATAACTAGTGTATCAATGGGTAAAATTATTCTGGTAAAATATCAGAACTGTCAATAATAGGTTTCACTGCAGCTACTAAAGGTACATCCACAATTGGTTCATCTGGAATTGATGTTCCAGAAATTAAAGCACGCTCTTTGCGATGTTCACGCAGTTTTTCAGAAAGTTCTAATGTCAAATGACGAAGAACATTTTCTTCCAAAATAAAGAAACGCTCTACCAATGGTAAAACTTCAGGGGCTGATTCAAAGGCCATATACACATAATAGCCATTGTACTTTTTCTTAATAGGATAAGCCAAGCGACGACGTCCCCACTTGCTCATCTCCACAAATTGTCCGCCATGATTTTCAATATAATCAGTAACGCGACGAATCACTGCTTCTACATCGGGATCTTCCAATGCTGCATTGATTATGAATGTGCTCTCGTATAAACGACGAATGCTCATTCGATGCTCCTGTGGTTGTTATAAAACAGCCCATACATATTTTATGGGCAGGAAATTAGAACTGCAAACATAGTGAATATTTTTATAAAAAAGATATGATTTTTTTAAACATCAAGAATTGGAAGAGTATAAACAATTGTGTCTTCTTCTTCAGATTCGTCTTCTTGATACCCTTGATTATCCCATTCTTGGCCTAGAAATACTTCTAAAGATGCTATTATTCTAACACTAAGTTCATCACATAAAGCATATCCTTTGGCTGTTAAAGAGATCATAGAATCATGTAATTCGATTAATTTTTCTTGTTTCCACAGCGCAAATTCTTTTTCTAATATTGATAAAATATCAATATCAAATTCTGTCTTAATATCATTAATATTTAGTCCTTCTGCCCTAAAAGACAAAAACACAGTTTCAAATAATCGATTATATGCACTTAATTCTTCAACATTTGCTTCGCCTTTTCCATTTTTTTCTACCGCTTCAAAATATCGAATCAAATTTCGATAATTCCAATATCTTTTATTATGTAAAAATCCATGCGCAGAAGGGCCAAATGCAATGTATTCTTTAGCTTGCCAATATGTTCTATTATGAACACATGAATAACCATCCTTTGCAAAGTTAGAAACTTCATATTGTGAATAACCTGCAGATGTAAGTGTTTCTATTGTATAAGCATACATATCTGCATCTTTTTCTTCTTCGGATGGCTTTACTAATCCTTTTTGAAGCATAGTATATAAGGGTGTTTTTTCTTCAAAAATCAAGCTATAAGCAGAGATATGTTCGGTTTGAAGTTCTATGGCCATCTCTAATGTTTGTTGCCAAGAATTCATCTGTTGATCAGGCAAAGCAAAAATCAAATCAATATTAATATTATCAAAACCAGCTTGTCTTGCAAGTGACACAGCTTCAATTGATTCGATTGGAGAATGTATTCTATGCAAGAAATCGAGTTCTTTTTGATGAAAAGATTGAATTCCAAAGCTTAATCTATTTATTCCTAAGTCTTTATATGCTTTCAAAGAATCTAATGTAATTGTTCCTGGATTGCATTCCATTGTCCATTCTGCATTGGGATGAATTGCAATCGATGTATGAATTTCATTGATAATTTTTTGCATTTGTATAGCAGATAATAAAGAAGGCGTACCTCCTCCAAAAAAAATGCTTGTAGCTGGCCTAAAATACTGCTGTGATTGCTGCGAGGTATACTTAATTTCTTTTATTATCTGAGAAATAAATATGTCCATATGCTCCATTTTTTCAAGAGAATAGAAGTCACAATAGACACATTTTTTTTCACAAAAAGGAATATGTAGATAGACACCAAAATCAGGATGAGGATGTTTATGCATGTAGATATCCAAAAAGAATTGCAATTGCTTCTGATGTATTTTGTCCGTCCATTGCAGCACTTATTATTCCACCAGCATATCCAGCGCCTTCCCCACAAGGAAATAGCCTTTGTATCTGTAGATGTTCTTTTGTTTCGTGATGACGTGGAATTCTTACTGGAGAACTTGTTCTTGATTCTGTAGCAACAATAATCGATTCTTGGTGAATATAGCCTTTCATTTTTTTTCCAATTTCCTCAAAACCCATTTGTAATCGATCGGAGATCCCTTTGGGTAAGATATCTGCAATATTTGCTGAGTAAATTCCCGGTATATACGATGTTTTGGGAAGCCGAGAACTTGTTTTTTGTGAAATAAAATGCGGAATTGACTGTGCAGGAGCTTTTTGAGATCCATCGCCAATACTGAATACTTTTTGTTCTATATCTTTTTGAAATTCTAAACCAGCTAAAGCACCATATTGCTGATAAGCACTTAAATCATCTTGTTCTATTGCAACAACTATACCTGAATTTGCAAAAGCAGAATCTCTGCGAGACATAGACATACCATTTACAACAATTTCACCTGGCGCGGTTGCGGCTGGAACGATAAGTCCTCCGGGACACATACAAAATGAGAATACTCCTCTTCCGGCTATGTGGCATACTTGTTTATAGGTTGAAGGAGGTAAATATGGATCTCTTTTTTTCTGTTTATATTGAATTTCATCAATCAATTGTTGTGGATGTTCGGCCCTAACGCCTAAAGCAAATGGTTTAGACTCTATAAGTATATTTTTTTCTTTAAGTAGATAAAAAATATCTCTAGCTGAATGTCCAGTTGCAAGTATTACAGCATCAGCATAGTATTCTAATTGCCCATTTACAATCACTCCTTTAATCGTAGATTTTTCAATGATAAAATCTGTTACTTTCGATTCGAAATGAACTTCCCCACCATATGTTTCAATAGTTGAGCGGATATTTTGAATAATTCCTGGTAATTTATTAGAACCTATATGTGGATGCGTATCTACCAAAATTCTTTCATGGGCTCCATGCTGAACAAGTAGTTGAAGAACTTTTTCTATATCTCCTCTTTTTTTGGCATTTGTCCATAATTTTCCATCTGAATATGTTCCGGCACCACCTTCACCAAAGCAATAATTTGAATCTGGGTTCACTATTCCATCTTGTTGTATGGCTCTTAAGTCTCTTCTTCTAGACCTCGCATCTTTGCCTCTTTCTAATACGATAGGTTTTATTCCATGCTCTAATAATTTTAATGCCGCAAAATAACCTGCTGGGCCAGCACCAATGATAATGACAGATTTTTTTCCATCAATTTGTTTAAAAGTATACACTTTTTTTGTATCAGGTGGGGCATCTTCATATTGAAATACTTCGATTAACAGTATAATTTTAGGAGTTCGGCTTCTTGCATCGATAGATCTTCGAATGATATGCCAATGTGTAATCGAAGATTCATGTATATCGATAGTAGATAGTATTTTTTGCAGAATAAATGATGTGTCTTCTGCTTCTTGTGGCATTAATACCAATTCAACTTTATGAATCATGTTATTCCCAGGAATCAAGTAATGAAGGATCAAAAACATGTGGTAAACTGGCAATAATATCAGAAGATATCAATGATTCTTCTCCAAAAACACTTTTTGCAAAGTCACCTGCTTTTGCATGAATATAGGAAGCTAAAGACATTCCAATCAATGGAGAAAGGCCTTTTGCTAATAATGCTCCAGCTATTCCACAAAGAACATCACCAGAGCCAGCTGTTGCCATACCTGGATTACCATGATGGGTGATAAATACTGTGTCTCCATTGGTAGTGATTGCAGGTACAGACTTTACATGTATGATACACTTAAGCAATGAAGCAACTTGTTTTGCATAATGAAGTGCATTTTGTTCAATATCGCTTCTAGGAATTGTAGATAATCTAGAAAATTCCCCACAATGTGGAGTTAATATCCAATGTTCGGGCAAATGTTCAATGTCATGTTTGGCTGGAATTGCATCTGCATCTATCAAGACAGGAATTTGAAGAGGAATTGATAATAGTAATGTCAGAAGTTCTTTTCCTGCTTTTTGCCCTAATCCCGGACCACAAATAATTGAGGATGCTTTTAAGCAAGATTCTCGTATTCTCTCTTTATTTTGTTCAATATCGATCATGCCATCTTGATGAGATAATACAGTTACTAGAACTTCCATTGGAATAGATGAATGAACCGAGCATGTAAGTAATTCAACTATTCCAGCCCCAGACCTTAAAGCAGCCAATGAGCATAAGGCAGCAGCCCCAGGCATATCCATGCTACCAGCTATAATCAATACTCTTCCATAATCAATTTTAGATGTTTGCTGTTTTCTTGTTTTAATTATCCCAACAATATCTATATCTTCAAATGAAAATATATTGCCAAACGATTGAATCATAGTATCAGAAATTCCAACAGATATGATCTCTATTTCTCCGCAGAAATCGTATGCAGGAAACAATTGCATTCCTATTTTTTTTGCAAACATTGTACATGTATAATCTGCTTTAAATGCATTGGTATAAGCAGTCCCATTATTACCATCAACACCAGTTGGGATATCAATAGCAATACAGAAAGAATGTTCATATACTTGTTTCTGAGCTAAAGTATCTACAACAATTTTGGGTAATCCTCTTAATAAGGAAGATCCACCCGTACCAATAATGGCATCAATAATACAATCAGTTTGAAATGAAGCTGATGAAATATCTGCTTCATTCTTTAACCATATAATTTGAATACCCATATTTTTAAGAATTTGAGCATTAATCAAGGCATCGTTTTTCAATGAACTTTCATCTCCAATGCATATCACATTGATAGAAAAACGGCTCATAGAGTACAGATGTCTTACAATTGCAAATCCATCTCCCCCATTATTACCAAGTCCACATAATACAGTAATAGCAATACAATCTTTGAATGGAAATTCTTCTTCTAATCGAAGGGCAATTGCATGTGCACATCCAGAAGCAGCATTTTCCATCATGATAATACTTGGGATTCCGCATGTATGGATAGCATAATCATCTAATGATTGCTGCTGATGTGGGAAAAGAAAAGTATTCATACAAAGAATTAATAGTTAAAATAACCGTAACAAAAATACCATTTAAGCTATTGATCATAATGCAACTAAGAAAATTCATGCTTGATTTTGTAGATTTGCGAAGTAAAACCTAATATGTTGAATTCAATCTGGAAATTATTGATGTCTAACCGTACCGTCGTTATTACAGGAGCAAATGGTGAAATTGGCCATTTATTATTAGAAACCCTTTCTGCAGCAAAAGCTACAATCATAGCAGTAGATTTAACCCCACTAAGCGAATATCATACTTCATTGTGTGAAGAAGTAATTGTTGGCGATATATGTGATGATGAAGTAATCCGCGATATAGAAAAATATGATATCAATGAGATATTTCATTTGGCAGCAATTTTATCTACTAGTGGTGAAAAAAATCCTGAAAGAGCCCATCATATCAATGTAGATGGCACGATGAATTTTCTTCAATTGGCGTATAGAATTGGAAAAAGGACAGGAAATGCTGTAAAAATGCTATTTCCAAGTACAATTGCAGCATATGGCGTCCCTAATTTATCTATCAAAAATGCTGCAAAACCTGCAAAAGAATCAGATTTTACTTCTCCTATTACCATGTATGGTATCAATAAAATGTATAATGAGCAGCTTGGTAGATACTATTCTGATTGTTATAAAAGGCTATCACCAACTAAAGAATCTGGCTTTGTAGATTTTCGAGCATTACGATTTCCAGGTTTGATATCTGCTTTTACAATTCCAACTGGTGGAACAAGCGATTATGCACCAGAAATGATTCATAATGCAGCTCAGCATAAACCATATGCATGTTTTGTTAGGCCGGACGCAACAATTCCATTTATGGCAATGCCCGATGCAGTAAAAGCACTATTAGGATTAGCTGCAGCCCCATTATCAGCCCTTACTCAAAGAGTATATAATGTTACTTCTTTTTCTCCATCTGCTGCGAATATTGCAGAAATGGTAACATCTGAATTCCCTGAAGCACATATTACTTTTGAGCCACAACAACAAAGACAAGAAATCATAGATAGTTGGCCCGCCGAAGTTGATGATTCTCAAGCTAGAACAGATTGGAATTGGCATCCTGATTTTTCATTTACAGCTACTTTTAAAGACTATTTAATCCCAAATATTCGTGCTCATTATGCAAAGTAAGAATCATATGTCATCAACTGCTGGCAAGCCGAATGCTCTTATCAATGAGCTTTCGCCTTATTTATTACAGCATGCCTATAATCCTGTTGATTGGCAAGCATGGAATGAACAATCCTTATTGCAAGCAATTCAAGAACAGAAACCATTATTTATCAGCATTGGATATGCCACCTGCCATTGGTGTCATGTGATGGAAAAAGAAAGCTTCGAAAATGAAGAAATTGCACGATTGCTTAATGAGCATTTCATTTCTATAAAAGTGGACAGAGAAGAAAGGCCTGATATTGATGCTGCATGCATGGAGGTATGTCAAAATATGACAGGCCATGGCGGTTGGCCTTTAAGTATGTTCATGACTCCAGATAAAAAGCCTTTTTTTGCGGGTACTTATTTTCCTCCAGTTTCTCTGCCCAATCGTATTGGTTTCAAAGATATTCTGTTAAGAATCATTGAAGCTTGGAATAATGAAAAAGAATCTATTCTTAAAGCAGGTGATGATATTGTAAAGGCTATGAAAGACATTCAATATCAACATAGTTCTGTATTAATCGACCCCAAAATCCTCACTATTGCAGAAGATCAATTTATTAAACGATTTGATGCCGCTTATGGTGGCTTTGGTTCAGCTCCTAAATTTCCAACGCCACATAACAGCATTTTTTTGCTTAGAAGATCATATACGACGAATAATCATGTATTAAAAGCCATGGCAGAAAAAACATTGATTGCAATGGCTCAAAGTGGTATGTATGATCATATTGGACAAGGTTTTCATAGATATTCAACAGATCAACAATGGCATGTTCCCCATTTTGAAAAAATGCTTTATGATCAAGCAATGTTGATTCAAGCTTACACAGAAGCATGGTTATGTACTGGTAATAGCATGTACAAAAATATTGCCGAACGCATCATTATGTATTGTCAAGAATATTTGATAAGTAATAATGGTAGTTTTTTTTCTGGACAAGACGCTGATTCTGAAGGAGAAGAAGGTACATACTATCTCTTTACACATGATGAACTTACACGTATTTTAAGCAAAGAAGAATATGAATATGCTGAAATATGCTTTGAAATTGATCATCAAGGTAATTATCATGATGAATTTACTGGGGAATATACCGGTAAAAATATCCTCAGATTAAAAGTGGGAATCGAAGATATAGAAAATGAACTTTTTGAATCTATTATTTCTAAGCTTAAGCACTACAGATCCACAAGAGAAGCTCCATTTTTAGATGATAAAATCCTTACAGACTGGAATTCTTTGATGATTGCATCTTTGTCTTTTGCAGGCAGAGCATTCTCTAATACTTCATATATAGATCATGCAATCTTGATAGAAAAACATATCAAAGAACATATGTTTAATAATGATTCAATATTATTACATACTCATAGAAATGGTATTTCTTCTATTCTAGGAATGTGTGAAGACTATGCAATGTATGCAAAGGGATTATTAGAATTATTCCAGGCAACTGGTAATGTTAAGTATGCATCTGATTGCAAAACATTATGTGATACAATCATTGAATCATTTATCGATATTGATACAAAAAAAGTAAAACAATCATTAATCCCGCCTACTGATTTTCACATGTTTGCTTCTGCATATGATGGCGCAATTCCATCCGGACCATCATTTATGGTAGATGTACTAGGCAAAATTGGAATTATCACAGAAAACCCTCATTATATCAATACAGCCTTTGATATTATTCATGCATATGGCAAACAGATTGAAACATATCCATCTGGTTTTTCTTATATGTTGTGTGGATTAGATTTTTTACTTTCTTCAAGACAAGAGATCGTTTTAGCTGGTAATAAAGATTCTACTTTATATCAAACTTTTCTTCAAAAGATACATTCTTATTATATGCCTCATGCAATCTTGATTCAAAATTATAATCCAGAAGAATTATCATTGCTAGCACCTTCATTAGCGGTTCAAGCTACCGATAAAGATGCTATAGTGTATATATGTAAAAATTATTCATGTCAACAACCAATTGAATCAGTTCAAGATATAGAACAGACTTTTGCACATTTATATCCAAATTAATTATGAGCGCTTTGCTTCTAAGCTTAATGTTTAGTTTGCACTGGATTAATATCTTTCAATTAACCAGCATTGATACCTATGGCATTACGATGGGTGATGCATGTGCTGTGTCAATGATATTATTTGCATTATATAAATGGATTTGGCTAGGGCAACCTCTTACTTTTATTCCAGGGTGGATATCAACCTTATTTTTTCTGATTTTACTATCTGAATATACTTCTATCATTAATCCTATTCTATCAGCATCGACAACAATGCAGATGCAATTTTTAAAAACAAGTACTAATTTTCTCTATAAATGGCTATTTGCTCTTGTATTTATTACAGGTGTTTTTACAGAAAAAGATGCAAAAAAAGCTTGTGTTTTCATCTTATATTTTAGTGTGTTTATTAATGTTTTTGGGGTATATCAGATGTTTGCAAGAGCATTTAATTTACCATTTGCATGGATAGAAATTAATAATGTAACAGTTGGCTTAAGAAATAATATTTCTATGGATGGGCTTAAACAACTCAGCCTTAATTTTGATAATTTTTTTAGAGCAACTTCTCTTTTTAGTGAATCATCGATTTTAGGACATTTTAATGCCCTGATAATATCACTTATCACAGTCCCATATATTACCAAAAAACCTCAATTAATTTCTTCAAATATTCGCATTATTACCATTCTTATCCTATCTCTTGTAGGAATGTTAGTGGCTTTTTCATTAACTGGAATAACAATATTAGTAATGGTTTTACTCTATATTGTATTTATCGAACAATCTGGAAGAAAATCAATGCTAGGTATCGTTTCAGGGATATTTGGTGGACTTCTTATCTGTATTGATAGAATCATAGATTCAATTCTTAATACAAGTATTATAGAGCTATTTATTATGAGATTTGGTGGTATTTACAATGTATTAAGTACCTCTGGGGGGGGCTCATCTTCAATTCAAGGAGAATCTTTTTTCTCTAGAATGGAAACTAGTATGCAAGGAATTAGTGCTTGGTTCGAAAATCCAATAACTGGATTAGGTGCTGGTTGCTTATTTTCTTATTCAAAAACAGATTCAATACCATATACAGATGCTCTTTATTCGGGTCTTATTGGAGAATTAGGCCTATTTGGATTTATGGTGTTCTTTATTTTCGTGATTTTACTCTATTCTAAAGTTATTTCTTTATCCAAAACATATGCAGCTTCTTTGTCATATGATACCGACTTTATCTTATCATTATCACCTTATTTTTTAATACTTATGGCTGGATATGGATTATCCGGATATTCTTGGATAACATTCGACCATTGGACATATTTAGGATTTGTATGCCTTGCCATCATAAGCGTATACAAACAAAAATCACTTCCATTAACAGAATATTATCTAGTTGATGTAAGTCTAAAAGATAAAATGATACTCTTTCTGAATAATTCTGAAAAAAATAAACAGTAAAAATTATTATAAGTATTTGGCTATTTTACATCAACAATCTATATTTGAATTCTTAAAAAAAAGAATATTTGTTTCGGTAGCTATATAAGGTTTAAGATAATGTCAAAAGTTTGTGAATTAACAGGTACAACCGTTCAATACGGAAACAATGTATCTCATGCTAATAATCGTACACGCAGAAGATTTTTACCTAACCTTCAGAAGAAGCGCGTTTGGGTTGCAGAACAAGGTAAATTTGTAACTGTAAAAATTACAACTCGTGCTTTACGTACTTTAGACAAAAAAGGTTATACAGCGATGATGCTTGAAATGAAGGCAAAATCCAAGTAATTTCTTTTTTGATTTGACTTTTTAAGCCCCCACACAAAAAAAGTGTTGGGGTTTTTTTATGCTGATAATTTGTTACGATAACCCATTATGTTTAGTAATCATTACATAAAAAATATACAGGATAAGAATCACATAATAGATTGTATTGGGTCTATTATCGTGATATGTATGAGTATACTTTTTTATGGATGTGCTAGTTCAACATTAGAATTAACAGAAAATCCTCGTAAAAAAATAGTTAAGCCATTGAATTCATTTTTTAGAGAGCAACCATTACCCCTTTCAAAAGCAGATTCTGCCAGGATGTCTCATATTGCATTAGAATACTATATTCTAGCCTCTGAATTGGAATTAGTGGGTAAATATTCAGATGCAATTTTGGCATATCAAAGGGTACTGAGATTTGATTCTAATGCAGCAGTATTTTACTCGATTGGCAAATGTTATAATGCAATCGGGCAAGGAGACTTAGCTATTGAATTCACAGAAAAATCACTAAAATTAGATTCTGTCTCAATACCAGCATTAGAACAATTAGCAATACTTAAACTTCAAAATATCAAGGAACTAGAGCCCGCAATTGACTTATATAAACGAATCTATGCGCTAGATTCTAATAGACTGTCAGTATTGATTGCTTTAGCTGAATTATCAGAGAGCATAAGCCCAGAATCAGCAGTCTATTATTATAAAAAGGCTATTGTAAAGTCGGCCTATGACGATGAACTAGTAAGAAAATATGGTGGAGTATTGCTACAAATACGGGATTCACTTTCGTATATATCACTGATGGAAAATCAGTATAACTCTCATCCAGAAAATAGTCGTTCAAGGGCATTATTAATAGAAGCTTATAGTGTTTTTAAAGAATATGACAAAGCATTTACGATAATAGAACATTTTGCTGGTTCTTCATTAGATGAAGAATTAGAGGAGTATTATCAAACTCTTGCATTTAGTATCATCATCAATAAGGATACTAATAGTATAACAATTATAGACAAATTTCTTCCAAGCTTCGAGAAATTTCCAACTTTAAGCTGGAAAGTGTTGAACAGTTTTGCTTTAATGGCAGATTATAACGGTAATAAGAGTATAGCAGAAAAATTTTATGAAAGATCTTCTCGATTAGCTGATTCTTTAACAATACCATATGCTGTTTCTTTAGCTTATGAATTATTAAGAAATAGTACCGGTGCTATAGCCGAGCATTTTATTTCATTTTATTCTCATCATTTTACGCAAAATCCTTCATTCCCCTTTTTGATGGGAATAATCAATAATAATAATAAACAGTACAGTGAAGCCATATCATATTATTCAGAGGCCATTAAAAGAGATGCCGAATATGCAGATGCTTGGTCTGAACTTGGTTCATTATATATAAAAAACAATGAGTTTCCCAAAGGAGATTCTTGTTATGGGCAAGCCTTGGCATTAGAGCCAGATAATCCATTATACAATAATAATTTTGCATATGCTTTAAGTGAAAGATCATCAGAACTTTATAAAGCTCAAGAACTTGCAAAGAAAGCAATAAGCTTAGATCCAGAAAATAGTTCTTATCTAGATACATATGGTTGGATATTATTCAAACAAGGAAATATTAATAAAGCTATCCTAATATTAGAAAAAGCAGTACGAATCACAAGTGAACAATCTGCTATTATATTGTATCATTTATCAGAAGCATATAAACAAGCTAAAGAGGATGATAAAGCGCATTCAACCTTAAAGAAGGCCTTATTAATTGACCCAGAAAATCTATTGTATATTAAAAGCTTAGAAAACCCCAAGTAATCAGCTTTCATCTACATAATGAATATAAAATTTTAGTATTTTTGCCCCCTTATTTATTCACTTTTCACATTATTTAACTTTACATGCAACAGAAACAACAGATTCGCAGTTTTGAAGGAGATTTTTATTATTTCGATGTTATTTGGTCTGCTACAAAGCCTACTTCAACATTTGAAATAAGAGCAACAAATGCAGACAGTGGAGCTACATCAACTGTTACTAATAATGAAACTGTAAAGTCTTTGATATTAGACGGAAAAAAACCAGATGCTGGTATGAAATCAGCCGTGTGGTCTTGTAATGCTGCTGATGCCCAAATTTACGCAGATAGATCCATAGGATTATTTGAAAATGAAACGTATATGCAACAGCTAGAAGATGCAATGAATGATGATTATGCTTCTGGAAATTGGGTTTCTGAAGATGAATTTGAAGGTGATAATCTTGCATTTGATGAAAATACAGATTTAGATGATGATGATTTTCTTCTTGATGCACCTGGACAAGAAGAGGATTTCTTTTAATAATTTATCATTCACAGTATCTCATAATAAGAATACATCTTCATGAAAAAACTCCTTTTGAAGAAAAGTCTGCATAAAGAAAATGATATAGCAGATTCAACAATCATACATAAGGATACAGTTTATTCAGTTCGTTATCATGAAGACTTAAATCCAGCTCAATATGCTGCTGTATTTCATAATGAAGGGCCTGCACTTGTATTAGCCGGTGCAGGCACTGGTAAAACCAGAATATTAGTATATCGATTAACACGCCTTGTAGAAGATGGAATCCCGCCCCAAAACATTTTATTATTAACATTTACCAGAAAATCTGCTAATGAGATGTTATCAAGAGCATCTATGATGCTTAATGGTAAATGCGAACAAGTATCTGGCGGAACATTTCATTCATTTGCTCATCAAATCATAAGAAAATTTGCACAAGAAATAGGATTCGAGTCAAATTTTTCGGTGTTAGATCAAAGTGATATGGAAGATGCTTTAAATATCATTCGTACGCAGATAACAAAAGAATTGGGAAAAAAAAGATTTCCTCAAAAGCATACACTTGCTTCAATGTATAGCCTATCAGTTAATAAATGCTTACCAATCCAAGAAATACTTCGCAGTTCATATCCGCAGTTTATAGATGAAACAGATAAAATTCAAGAATTATTCAGAGCCTATATTGCTTATAAAAGAAAGCAAAATATGCTTGATTATGATGATTTGCTTGTTTATTTATTAACCCTATTAGAAACAAATCAAACAGTGCGTAATCAATTGCAGGCCCAGTATCGATATATCATGATAGATGAATATCAAGATACAAATAGCTTGCAACATCGAATAGTACTCGCTTTATCTGGAACTCAAAAAAATATCATGGCTGTTGGTGATGATGCACAGAGTATTTATAGCTTCAGAGGAGCAAATTTTAAGAATATTTTAGACTTCCCAGCATCCTTCGAGCACTGCGATGTCTATCCGATTGAACAAAACTATCGTTCTGTTCAAAGTATTTTGGATTTCTCTAATAGTATTCTTGAACATGCTACTTTTGGATATAAAAAAAACCTATTTAGTACCTTAGATAATCAAGAGCATCCATATATCATAGCAACTTCCGATGAAAGACAGCAATCTGAATTTATCGTTCAACAGATCTTAGAATATCGTGAGTCTGGAATTTCTCTCAATCAAATGGCTGCATTGATTCGTTCTGGTTATATGTCTTTCGATTTAGAAATCGAGTTAACCAAAGCGAATATTCCTTTTAAGAAATTTGGTGGCTTTAAGTTTATTGAAACAGCGCATATTAAAGATATATTGTCATTTTTTAGGATTGTCAATAATCCAAAAGATGTTCTAGCTTGGCATAGAATACTTCTTTTATTAGAAGGAATAGGGCCTGGAACAGCAAATATGATCATAGAAGATATATCTGAAAATCGATTGGATTTTAGATTTGAAAATGGATGGAATACAATAAGAAGAGGCAAAGACGAGCTTTCACGTCTGTGCAATCTCTTAAGAAAGATTCAATCAGATGATATAAAGATGTCTGAGAAAATGTATCTATGTAATGAATTTTATCGTCCAATATTAAAAAAGAAATATGACGATTATCCCAAAAGATGGAAAGATATAGAAACATTTACAACAATAGCAGAACAATATAATTCTATTGCTATCTTATTATCTGAAATGGCATTAGGCCCACCAATACAATCTGCCGAGGCACATGCAGAGTTTCATGAAGATGAGTTTTTTACGATTTCAACTATTCATTCAGCAAAAGGTTTAGAATGGAATACTGTCTTTTTATTATGGGCACTAGAAGGAAAATTTCCTCCAAATAAATCATTACAATCAATTGATCAATTAGAAGAAGAAAGACGATTGATGTATGTTGCGATCACAAGGGCAAAAGAACATGTTTTTGTTTTATATCCAGTAAATATTTTTGATAGAGAGACTGGTATGGTACTTGGTGCACCAACTCGCTTTTTAGATGGCATCGAACATCACATTGCAGAACGATATGTGCTTAAGTCTGGCGAAGAAGATCAATAATATGACAGATTCAATTACAGATATGAATATGAAAAAGAATATTCTCTTTCTAACCCCACGATTCCCCTATCCATTAATTGGTGGCGATAGAATAAAATCATTCTATATACTCAAATATCTTTCTAGATATGCCAATGTTACTTTGATTACTCTTAGTCATGGCGGTGCTCCCAATAAAGAATATGTGAAGGAATTAGAACATCTTGGTATCAAGGTTCATTGTATCACTCTTTTTCCATTTCGTGCCGCATTACGATCAATACGTACTTTTTGGACAATATTTCCTTTAGAAATCCTGTTTTATTTACATCCTGGATTTAGAAATAAAGTAAACGATATCATTAAAGATCATCACTTCGATATTGCATTTGCATTTTTTATGAGAACAGCAGAATATCTAAAAGATGTATCAATAAAGAAAGTTTTGATCGCCGAAGATTGCAGAGCACTGTATCAATCTAGGTCTGCAAAAGCAAGTGACAATATCATTCAAAAGCTTGTTAGGCATTGGGAAGTATTAAAATTACAAGTATATGAACCTACAATCACTCCATATTTTGATGTCACAACACTGGTAACAAACGATGATATCAAAGAAATGCAGAAATATAATGCTGATGCAACATATGCTTTATTATCTAATGGAATTGATTTAAGTATAATGAAATCATCAAGTATAGATCAATTACATAAGAGAGAAGGATTGGTTTTTATTGGGAAATTAGATCTTTGGGCAAATGCAATGATGATTCAAACCATTGTTAAAGATATTTTACCCAATATAATCAAAGTATATCCTCAGATTACTTTTTCTATAGCAGGTGCAGACCCATCGCCTAATATTGTAGCCTTAGCTTCAGATAATATTCATATCTATCCAAATGTTAAAAGTACCGAAGACTTCTTATATCAAGCTGCAATCTTTGTTCATCCACATAAAGGTGCTTCTGGTATTCAAAATAAAGTACTTCAAGCAATGGCTTGTGGATGCGTTGTAATTACTACCCCAACTGGAATACAAGGAATTCCGGCCATACATAATGAGCATGTTTTTATTGCACATACAAATGAAGAGATTTCATCGTATGTTCTTTTTTTATTAGAAAATCCTGATAAAAGAATAGCTATGGCAATGAATGCTAGAACATTAATCGAAGATAATTTTTCATGGGAGGCCATCTATAAACAAATGGATGATGTGCTTCTTCAATGTGGAATCTCATTATAGTCTTAATTCAAATAGTATGAAAAAAGCGCTCTTTATAGACAGAGATGGAATTGTAAACAAGAAAATTCCACATGATTATGTGAAAAAGATAGAAGAATTTACCTTGCAAGATGAAATCTTACCTATACTTCAATGGGGAAAATCACATGATTATCTACTGATTTTGATAACAAATCAACAAGGAATTGGCAAAGGAATTATGTCTGAATCTGATTTACAGACAATTCACAACCATATGAATTCTACCCTTTTGGATAAAATTGGATTGTGTTTTGATGATATCTATTTCTGTCCAGATTTAGCAGAATCAGAATCATTCAGACGCAAACCAAATCCAGGGATGTTATTGGAAGCTATTGAAAAGTGGCATATTAATCCCCAACAATCTTGGATGATTGGTGATAGTATCTCAGATGCCAAAGCTGGAAAAATATGCGGAACAAGCACTATTCTTATAGGAAATTATTCCGCTGAACAAGTGCCTGAAGCAGATTTTATCATTAAGGATTTACACGATGTCTTGAGTATTTTAGAATATACAAAAGGTCAATAACTATAGAGATTACTCTATTATTTTTCAGAAATTAATTTTTCCTGCATAATTGCATTAGGAACTCTATATACATTTTTTACAAGATGAAGAATTTCTAATAATCTAATGATATATCCAGAAATATCAATTTGCCACCAAGCCATTCCATGAAAGGCAGATCTAGGAAAAGCATGATGATTATTATGCCAGCCCTCGCCCATTGCAAGTATGCCAACAATAAAATTATTTTTTGATTTATCTGCAGTATTAAACATTCTTCCACCAATAATATGGCAAAATGAATTAACACTCCACGTAAAGTTTAATGCTAAGAAAAGACGAACAAATCCGCCCCATAATAATCCATTTAATCCACCAATTAAAAATGGTATAAATAATCCAATCATAGACCAAACAAAAAAAGTAGCATCAAAAAACTGGACCATTTTATCTTGTTGAAATTTCTTTCCAAAAGTTTGCCTAGCTGATATATGTTCATCATGCTTCATAGTAAAAATCCAGCCGCAATGGGAATGAAGCCAACCCTTAACCGTTGGACTATGCGGATCATCATCTTCATCAGTATGTGCATGATGTTTTAAATGAACACTTGCCCAATTGGAAGCAGGTCCTTGTAATGCCATAGAACCTAACATCAACAGGATGAACTTTACAATTGGATGAGCAATAAAACTTTGATGAACCAACATTCTATGGAATCCCATAGTAATTCCTAACTCTGTAAGAATAACCATACTGATACATAAAATTATGTCTAGCCAAGTAATCTGTCCTAAAAAGGCTAAATATAATGCAGTTAATGTTCCTAATGTTGGTATCACTATTAACATTAAAAAATATAGCGAAGTTTGTAATTGTTGTTGAAAGCGGTCAGACACTGATAATCACCTAAAAAATGATAAAATGCAATGAAGAATCCATTAATAGAATTATAAAAGCTATTTTGCAATGGTGCAATGCTTAATAATCTGTGAATTTGACATAAATAATTGATGAACAATGTGCGTTTGACAAGCGGTCAATTATTGGAAATATATGTTGGCAATCGCTGCAGACGTCAAATTACAGAGCAAATATAAGCATAAGCTTACAAGTAAAAGCACATAGCATCGTCAAATCAAGTATATTTTTTTCTACAAATATTGGTCGGCAGGTCCACAATTTCATGTGCGGAATAGTAGGTTATATAGGAAATCAAAAAGCATCTCTCATCATTTTAAATGGTCTAAAACTTCTTGAATATAGGGGCTATGATTCTGCTGGAATTGTTACTATAGAAAATAATGTATTAGATATTTCGAAAAAAGCTGGGAAAGTAAAGCAATTAGAAAAAATGCTGGATCATAATCGGCTAAACAGCACAATAGGAATTGGGCATACCAGATGGGCAACCCATGGTGAACCAAATGATGTAAATGCTCATCCTCATACAGATTCTCACGGTAAAATTGCATTAGTCCACAATGGAATTATCGAGAACTATTCTGTTTTACGAAAAAAGTTGATTAAAGATGGATATACATTTACTTCAGAAACAGATTCTGAAGTATTAGCTGTATTTATTGGCTCGATATATAATCAAGGAAAAGACTTAGAAACAGCTGTAAGGCTTGCATTAAATGAAGTTGAAGGCACTTTTGGCATTTGCGTCATTTGTTCAGATAATCCTGATTTGGTAATTGCTGCTCGTAGAGGTAGCCCTCTTGTTGTAGGAATTGGCGATGATGAATTTATTGTTGCTTCAGATGCTTCTGCAATTATTCAGCATACTAGACAAGTTATTTATCTTTCTGATAATGAAATGGCTGTGATTAGTAGGAATGGAATTACTACCAAAACAATTGATAATGTTATTACTAATGAACAGATCGAAGAAATTGATTTTGATTTAGATGCTATAGAAAAAGGTGGTTATAGCCATTTCATGTTAAAAGAAATCTATGAACAACCTTCTACTTTTCGTGATGCTTTACGAGGCAGATTATTAACAGATGAAGGAAATGTAAAATTAGGTGGATTAAATTCTGTTACTAAAGAATTAAGACAAGCCAAGCGCATCATTATCTTAGCATGCGGTACTTCGTGGCATTCGGGTCTTGTTGGCGAGTATATGATTGAACGATTGGCCCAAATACCCGTTGAAGTAGAATATGCTTCTGAATTTCGATATAGAACACCAATTATTTATCCAGATGATATCATTATTGCTATTTCACAAAGCGGAGAAACTGCAGATACTTTAGCTGCTATAAAAGAAGCACGTTTAAAAGGAGCAACTGTCCTCGGAATAGTGAATGTGGTGGGAAGTTCAATCGCGCGTGAGACGCATGCCGGCGTATATTCACATGCTGGGCCAGAAATTGGAGTGGCTTCTACCAAAGCATTTACATCTCAATTAGCAGTATTATCATTATTGGCCTTACATCTAGGAAGAATGAATAAAGTATCCTCGATTGAAGGTAAAAGAATTGCCGAAGCCTTGGATGCTATCCCTTCAAAAATTGAAGAAATTCTAAAACAAGAAAGTACCATTAAACAAATAGCTGAAGAATATCAAGATGCTAGAAATTTCTTGTATTTGGGACGTGGTTATAATTTCCCAGTTGCTTTAGAAGGAGCTTTAAAATTAAAGGAAATCTCTTATATCCACGCTGAAGGATATCCAGCAGCTGAAATGAAACATGGTCCTATCGCACTTGTTGATGAAAATATGCCTGTAGTGTTTATCGCTACCAAAGATGATATTTACGATAAAGTAATTTCAAATATTCAAGAAGTTCGAGCAAGAAAAGGTAAAGTTATAGCTATTGCAACCGAAGGAGATACAAATATTGAATCGGTAGCAAATCATGTTATTTATATTCCTAATACATTGCCAATGTTAACACCTATTTTGGCAGCTATTCCCCTACAATTACTTGCATATCACATAGCAGTATTAAGAGGATGTGATGTTGATAAGCCTAGAAATTTAGCTAAATCTGT
>JBMOIC010000033.1:0-20734 GCA_049317525.1 Bacteroidota bacterium
TTTCTTTATAAGTGTTATAATGTAACAATTTAAAGCTTTCAGATTTTCAATCTGAGGGCTTTTTTTTTATCTATTTGCATGATTTTGGTCATAGTTTTCGTGCACCATACACCATAAGTTTGAATGAGATATGATGACAGTTCTAAAGTCCAATCTCCTTTCAATTACTTTGGTTTATAATGAAAAAAGAAAGAACACTT
Source organism: Bacteroidota bacterium (assembly GCA_049317525.1). Taxonomy (GTDB): domain Bacteria; phylum Bacteroidota; class Ignavibacteria; order Kapaibacteriales; family UBA961; genus UBA961. Next base: position 201 of record JBMOIC010000033.1, read on the forward strand.
ACCGAACCATTTAAGATTAAAATGGTTGAGCCCCTTCGAATAACTACAGAATCATATAGGCAACAACAATTAGTACAAGCAGGATATAATCCATTTTTACTACATTCAGAAGATGTATTTATAGATTTATTAACTGATAGTGGCACAGGTGCAATGAGCGATCATCAATGGGCAGGAATGCTTATTGGCGATGAAAGTTATGCTGGATCAAAAAGTTTTTTTCATCTACAAAGAATAGTTCAAGAATTAAGTGGAATGCCTTTTGTTTTACCTACGCATCAGGGTAGGGCTGCCGAAAGAATATTATATAGTATCATTGGAGGGAAAGGTAAAGTTTTTATCAGTAATACACACTTTGATACTACTAGAGCCAATATCGAATATACCGGGGCTATAGCAATCGATATTGTGTATCCTCAAGCAAAAGATCCAGAGATAGACTTACCATTTAAGGGAAATATAGACTTAGACCAATTGTTAGAATTAATAGAAGAATACCGCCCGCAAAACATAGCAGCAATAATCATAACAATAACCAATAATTCTGCAGGTGGACAACCAGTAAGCATGTCTAATATTAAAGCTGTTAGAAATATATGTAATCAGTATTCTATCATGTTAGTAATAGATGGATGTAGAATTGCCGAGAATGCCTATTTCATAAAGCATAGAGAAATAGAATATCAAGATAAATCCTATTATGAAATCGCAAAAGAAATACTTGGATTGGCTGATGCATTTATCATGAGTGCTAAAAAAGATGGGATGGTAAATATTGGAGGATTATTAACTGTCAAGAATGAAGAATTAGCAATTTTATGTAAAAATCTCCTGATTATATCCGAAGGATTTACAACCTATGGAGGATTATCAGGAAGGGATATGGAAGCAATAGCAATTGGATTAACCGAAGTCTTCGATCCAGATTATCTTCATTATAGAATAAAAAGTATCGCTTATTTAGGTGAACATCTAAAAGCAAAAGGAATACCTGTAGTATGGCCAATTGGTGGCCATGCAGTATATGTAGATGCTAAAAAATTGTATCCGCATATTCCAATCAATGAATTTCCAGGGCAAGCTTTAGTATGTAATCTATATAGAAAAGGTGGAATACGATGCGTAGAAGTAGGAAGTGTAATGTTTGGTACTTATGATGAGCAAATGAACCTGATTCCTGCTCAAAATGAATTAGTGCGCTTAGCAATTCCTAGAAGAGTTTATACACAAAGTCATATTGATTATGTTTTAGACATATTTGATGAAATTCTGGAAGATAAAGAGCAATCGAAAGGATTTAAGATTGTATATGAACCACCTTTTTTAAGACATTTCACCGCTTTATTCGATCCTATACAATAACATTTCATCACCATTCACTGTAATACTATGAAAAAAAATCAAGAAAAAAGGTCATGGGCTGAACCATATAAAATGAAAATGGTAGAACTTTTAAAAATGACAAATACATCCCAAAGAATGAAAGCAATTAAAGAAGCAGGATTTAATACATTTTTACTAAAATCAGAAGATGTCTATATAGATTTACTTACTGATTCAGGTACAAATTCAATGAGTGATAGGCAATGGGGAGCATTCATGACAGGTGACGAAGCCTATGCAGGCAGTAAAAGTTTTTATAAATTTGAACATGCAATTCAATCATATTATGGATACAAATACATTATCCCTACTCATCAAGGAAGAGCTGCTGAAAATATCCTTTCTAAGATTCTTATTAAAAAGGGAGATATTATTCCAGGAAATATGTACTTCACCACAACTAGATTACATCAAGAGTTGGCAGGCGGTATTTTCTCAGATATTATCATCGATGAAGCACATGATCCTTATAATGAATTCCTCTTTAAAGGAAATGTAGACCTTAATAAATTAGATGCCTTAGTTAAAAAATTTGGTGCTCATAAAATTCCATATATAAGCCTTGCTACAAATGTAAACTTAGCCGGTGGACAACCCATTAGTATGCAGAATATAAAGGAATTAAGAGAATATACTTCCCATTATAATATCCGAATCATACATGATATGACAAGAGTAGCGGAGAATGCATATTTTATTCAACAAAGAGAAGCAGGTTATCATCATAAAAAAATTAAAGAAATCGTTAAAGAAATTTGCTCTTATACAGATGGAGCAACTATGAGCGCAAAAAAAGATGCTTTAGTTAATATCGGCGGTTTTTTGGCTACAAATGATTGGGATGTTTTTGAAGAAGCAAGAAATCTAGTTGTTGTTTATGAAGGGCTTCATACATATGGAGGTCTTGCGGGAAGAGACATGGAAGCTATTGCAATTGGCATAAAAGAAAGTCTTGATGATAATCACCAAAAAGCTAGAATTGGACAAGTTGAATATTTAGGGCATAAAATGTTGGAATATAATATCCCAATAGTAAAGCCAATAGGCGGACATGGAATCTTTGTAGATGCAAAAGCATTCTTGCCACATCTAAAACAAGATGAATTCCCTGCACAAACTTTAACTGCAGAAATGTATATTGATTCTGGTGTTAGAACTATGGAAAGAGGAATAGTATCAGCCGGTAGAAACAGTAATGGCGATCATTATTATCCAAAATTAGAATTAGTTCGCTTTACTATTCCTAGAAGAGTATATACACAAGCTCATATGGATGTAATTGCAGAATCAGCAGCCAGGGTATATGCAAAAAGACATAAGATTAGAGGTTTAACAATGGTATATGAACCTAAATACTTACGATTTTTTCAGGCAAAATTCGAGAGAATAAAGCCCCCGCTTTAATGCGAGGGTACCATTAAAGTAGGGATTTCTATATTTTGGATTTCAGTTTGAAATTTATGGAGATCTTCTAGCATATCAGGGCATTCTACATTCACACCTTTACAGCATCCTTCCATAAACTGCTGATTAAGTTCTTTATAATACTCTATTCCTGATAACAGATTTGTTTTAAAGGAATTCAAATATCTAAATGTATTTTGATTTAGTGTTAAAGCACTCTTATCAATTTCCTTCTTTAAATATTGAATATACAGTACTAATTCATTGATAAATAAATTGGGTCTTTGTACATTATTACGGACATTTGCCCTGCCATAAATGTGATCTACCATGTTTTGTAAAGTAAATATTCCTGAGAAATATTTAAGATTTGGCCCTGGACATAAAATAACGCCTTCTGGCTTATATTGCTTATCATGAATATCGTTCTTAACAAGTGCTGCAGTTCCAAGGCCTGTACATAAACAATCCTTCTCGATAACAGATTGGAATTGCTTATTATATTGCTCTTCTGATAAATGTGCCTCTTTTAACTGAGCTATTTTTAAACGTTGATATTTAATTGATGCTGTACAGATTGGCTCTTCTGTAAATTCAGTATTTGATACTAATAGTTTTTTTACACAAGGATTACCAGGCTTACCAGCAGCAACTCTATCATCACGTAATTTTTGTGAACCACTTTTTCTAAAATGATTAAAAGGTATCCCTAAAGGCGATGCATTACTTAAATAGAAATCATCTGGTTCGGCAGTAGATAATGCTTGCAAAGTATTATCATCCAAATTTGTAGCCTCTGGAACTAGTAAAAATGGACTTCCCCATCCTGTTCCACTTAATTCATAATGCTCTATCATAAACTTTTGTTCATATCCTGTTCCAATTCCACCTTGATATGTAATTCGCTGATTAGGTATTTCAGGGAATACATTTTTACCAAGATTAATCAAGGATTTATTACAAAGTTCATATAATTCTTGTTGAAGGGCTATTCTATTGTTTTTAAAGGAATCCATGATTGGACCAATCAATAAGCCGTCTGTTGCAAATGCATGGCCGCCACAATTTAACCCAGATTCTATACGAAATTCAGAAACCCAAATACCTTTTTTAGCTAGAATTTTTCCTTGAACTAATGCACTTCTATAATCACTTACTTTTAAAATCACTCTCTTTTTTAAATATCCATCTTGATTTGGAAAAAAATCATCAAAAGCTGATAAATAACCATATAATCGAGGATTATAACCAGCAGAAAATACTATTGAAGAGTGAAGTTTACTTTGTGCATATCCACGTAATGCTGTTAATGCATCTGATTGTTCAACTGGTAATGGCTCCCCTGTTTGTGCTGCACCAAGATTATCCACCTTAGACATAATATTTACATCAATGGAACCAGCCCTAATTTCAGATTTTATATTTTGCTCTAATTGTAATCTTTCATGACTATTAGATGTATGTAACATCTTGCTAAATAGCGACTTAACATATGAATCATCAGGAAGCATTTCGCAATATTTTACTATGTCTTGTCCAAACTGAAAAGGCTGAGAAAGCAAATTTTGCATTTGCTTTTGTATCAAATCATGAACCACATCTAAATATGCAGTAATGCGCTTGGCTCGGGAATCTTCTTCCTTTTTAGGTACAGGAATAAATGGAATATCATGCTTTTTACAATAATGTTCGCGCATTAATTCCAATAAATCTTCTTCCATAATTGATATCACAGAAGAAATGCCATATTGAGCAACTTTCAATGGAGTATCTATAGAAAAAGCCATTCCCATAACAGGGATGTGAAAATTATGTAGTGGGGTCATATTATCAAATTTTAATATTATTGAGTGCAAATTAATCCACTTTTTGATTACAGACAATAGTTAAATTGCCCTGTTTCAAAATATCGATCTATTTATATGATATATCGAAATATATAACATCAGTTTTTAGTGTAAAAGTTTACTCATGTATAAAAAAGAAATTTAATCCTTTATACAATTCTGGCTGAAAGTGTTTGAGCTGATTATGTTGACACACCATTGTAGTATAACCAATCGATTCCATTAATTGTATTGATTCATATCTATTGTCATTATCCCATAATTCACAATAAACCAATGGTTTAAAACGCTTTAACGTTTGTAAAGCTCCAGTAATAACATGAGATTCATAATTTTCTACATCCATTTTTATTGCTACTAAGGGAAATGTATTAGCAAATTGATCTATCAAACTATCTACAGTAGTGATAGGACACTCAAGAATCTCTCCATCTTCATGCTGCCATAATGGAATATCTGCAATATGGCTTAATCCTTGTTGTTTGGCATTACTTATAATTGGGATATTCATACGAATACGCCCTTCTGTATTACCTAATGCAGTTTGCATTAGAACAATATTATGTAATGAAAACCTATTCTTTATTTGTTGAATTGTATGAAAACAAGAAGGTATAGGTTCTATAGCAATTATTGTTGATTGAGGATGATTGACAGCTAAATGATAAGACATAATGCCAATATTTGCTCCGATATCTAGGATAAGCCCATCACCTTTTATCAAAGAATTGAATACAATAAAATCACTTTCATTTTTTTTCCAGGGCAGCGTTTTAATGGTAAAGAGAGAAAACCAATATAAATAACGCTCATAACCGAGTAAAAATTGGAGTATATATTTGATTGAATTTTTCATAAAAATCACCTGATTTTACATAATCAAGAATCAATCTATCCTTTTTATCTAAAAGTAAGAACGTGTAAAATTATCTCATCACTATTTTTTTGAATGTAATTCACATAGAAAAAAGAAAAACTCTTAACTAATAAGTATTTTGCATCGTCTACAAACACAGTTTTCAAGATTTCCTAGATAATAGTAATGAAATTACATCCAAAAAGAGTACTTGTTGGTATGTCTGGCGGGATAGATTCTTCTGTTGCAGCATGTTTATTGCATGAACAGGGTTATGAAGTTATTGGCATTACCATTAAAACATATCGATATGAAGACATAGGAGGCAATGTTGGAAATGATTCTACATGTTGCTCTTTAGATGGAATTAATGATGCAAGACGTGTATGCAATGCACTTGGAATACCACATTATGTGGTTGATTGGTCAGACACATTTAAAGAAGAAATTATAGATTATTTTGTTGAAGACTATTTAGCAGGAAATACTCCAAATCCTTGTGTTAAATGTAATCGAACAATTAAATGGGGCGAAATGATTAAAAAGGCCAATGCTTTAGGAGCTCAGTGGATAGCCACAGGCCATTATGCAGAAATTTCTTATAATAAAAGCACTGAAAGATATTACTTAAAAAGAGATACCAATAATAGAAAAGATCAAACCTATGCTTTATGGGGCCTTAAGCAAGAGCATTTATCTAGAACTTTGTTTCCTTTAACAGGATTTACAAAGGAACAATCTAGGGCAGAAGCAGAACGGTTTACTCTTGGAATAGAAAAAAAACCTGAATCATATGAAATTTGTTTTATACCAGATAATGATTACAAAAGATTCATGCACGATATGGTGCCAAATCTAGATGAAATTTCAGGAAGTGGCCCAATTCTTATGCATGGTAAAGAAATAGGACAACATACCGGCTATCATGGTTATACTGTAGGACAAAGAAAAGGACTTGGGATTAGTTATCCAGAACCTTTATATGTGTTAAATGTTCTTGCAGATACAAATACAGTTGAAGTTGGTACAGATGCTGATTTACTTTCAACAGAATTAATCGCTGGTAATGTTAATTTTATGTCTTTTCCAAGCCTTAACAAGCCAGAATTGTTAATCGTTAAAATAAGATATAAAGATGATGGTGCCCTGGCTATGTGCTCTTTAGATGAAGATGGTAAATTGCATGTAGTTTTTCAAGAACCAAGACGGGCTATTACTCCTGGACAATCTATTGTTCTATATCATGATAATGATGTAGTTGGTGGTGGCATTATCGAAAGAATTAATAGTTAAACTTTTGTTGATTATTTATGCAAACTTTTCATAGCTTAAGAATACATATATATCAATATTTCATATTGTGTGTATTGCTATGTTTTCCATATGAAGTTAAGGCTCAATTCTCTAATAAAGTTTCAGAACAAAAGGAACAGCATTCAATATTTAGTGATATTCTGTGGTTCAACAGTGAAATAGATAGCATGGCTAGAGTAGATGTATATTGTCTTGTACCATATCAATCATTACAATTTACACCTGTCCCTTTAGGTTTTCAGGGAATGTATGAACTGATCATTTCTATTAAAGATGATTCTGGTAAAAAATGGTTCGAAAAAAAAACCGATAAATCTTTATTTGTTGAAAAATATGAACAGTCAAGGGGTGCAAATGCAGAATTTGATTATAATCAACATATATCAATGCTTCCAAAGGGTACTTATTCTATTACAATCATAGTTAAAGATGCTTTAGGTAAATCAGAATATAGACATGAAAAAAAGATAGAAATCCCACAATTACCATTGGCTGATTCCAAGCAATCTATCTATCAAATCAGTAGCATCATGTTTGCTTCTTCTATTGAAGAAAAACCAGATGGGAAAATACTTATCACACCTCATATTTCAGATAATATTGCAGATTTATCCGATGGATTTTTCCTGTTTTTTGAATTATATCATCATGGAAATCTAAGTAATGATACTTTAGCACTGTATTATGAGATTTATCATAATGATAAAGTAGTTCTAAAATCAGAGCCAATCATGTATAATGCTGGTAAATCTAAGGTGCAGCAAATCTATATGCCAGTAAGGCAAGCTCTCAGTTTAAAAGCACTGGATTATACAATACAATTATATGCTAAAGAATCGAAAAATGGCGTGATAGCTGATAGTATACTTGCAATATCAAAACGATCTCTATCTATAGAAAAAACAATAAATGGAATTGTCTACACAGATTTAGAAAAAGCAATTAAACAATTACGTTTTGTGGCAATGCAGGCAGACATAGACATCATTAAATCATCTAAAGATCCAGATGAACAAAAGAGATTATTTGATGAGTTTTGGAAAAATTTAGACCCAACACCATCATCATCACGCAATGAAGCATTTGAAGAATATTATGAAAGAATCGAGTTTGCTAATAAAAATTTTAGATCGTATACAGATGGATGGATGACTGATATGGGAATGGTATATATTATACTTGGGCCACCATTCCAAACAGATAAAACGCCACGTTCTTCTGATGGAAGATCTTATGCACGTTGGATTTATCAGGATAATAGACAGTTTACATTTGTAGATAATAGTGGTTTTGACGATTTTCGTCTTACAAATCCATTCCCATCAGGTACAAAATACCGTTATAAGGGTAATTAATGTCTTGTACATTCATACATATAATTTCTTCTTTTGTTCATAGAATGTATTCTAGGACATCCATAATTATTGCTGTATGTAGCATAATTGTCTTCAGTTTTTCGGGTTGTAAAACTTATGATAATGGCACAACATATTTTAATACCTATTATAATATGAACCGTTTATTATGGGAATCAGAATATGATTTTGAGGGATCTGAAATCTTAAAAAGACAAAAGCCTAGGGCAATTACACCTATTGATAGTGGATCTCGTTTTGGTGCAAAAACGCTTGGACGTCCGTCAGAAATCCCCCAATATTTAAAAGATCTTATCATCGATGCTGGAAGGCTTCAGCCCGTAGCAATAAAATTAGATTCAGTGATTATCAAGGGATCAAAGATCCTGAAATTACATCCTAAATCAGACTTTATAGAAGGGACATTGCTATTAATGGCAAAATCATTTTTCTATAAAAATGAATGGGTTTCTTGCGAGATAAAATGTTCCGAATTGATAGATAGATTTCCCATGGGTGATTATTCACCAGATGCTCATTTATTATTAGCCAAAACATATTTAATTGAACGTAAATATGCTTTGGGGAAAACCATGTTATCTAGAACCGTAGATATTGCTTGGTATAAACAACGTTATGATATTTTATCAGAAGCGTTTAGATGTATTGGCGAACAAGCCTTATTTGAAGAAGATGAAGAGGGTGCTTTAAGGCCTTATAGACAAGCAATATCCCAAAGTGAAGATGGTGAGATTAGGGCTAGATGGCAATTAGAATTGGCTTCTTTATATTATCGATTAAGCAAATTTGACAAAGCCGAAAAAGAATATGCAAAAGTTCTAGATGAAAGTCCTGAACTTATTGCTGAATTTGAAGCCGATTTATTAAGAGCTTCATCTTTGCTATATTTAAAACGTTTTAATGAAGCAGAAACAATACTTAATGATTTAGATAATAATGAAAACTATAAGGATTGGCGTTCTTCAATTCTTGCAGAACGTTTACGATCTTTAAGGCTTCAAGGTGAACTTGATTCATTAAATAATATAGAAGGTGATGCAGAAAAATTTGCTGCAAATCCTGCTATACCAATTACTTTTTTTGAAAGAGCTATGGGCTTCTTTAAAGAAGGTAAATATAATTTAGCAAGAGCCTATTTTACTAAGGCTAAATCAGTAAAATCAATGATCAGCGAAGCAGCTACTAAATATCATTCATTATTGTCTGATTGGATGAATAAGCAAAAAATGCTTGATAAAGGCTTATTTATCATGGATAGTTTAGGAGTAAAAGGTCCTTTACCTGATACTATGCTTCATAAAAGAAGTTATGCCTATTTTCAGTTAGCACGAATACATGAACAATTAGAACTAAAAGATTCTGCTTTGTTTTACTATAAAAAAGCTGCTTTAGAAGCCGTTCAATCTGATACAAATATGGCAAAGTATATGTATGGATATCAAAGAAGCATCATACAATCAGAACCTGAATTAGCTGATTCTTTACAAGAAATTCTTGCATATAATTATGGTAAAACTGTCTATGGACAAGATGCACGCATTCAATTGGGCTTTACAGAAGCTATCGTGATTGATACATTAGCAGAATTATTTTCATCTGGTACTAGGTTTAGGACAACTGGTAATTATGAACTTGCGGCAAGACAATTCTTTAGAATTGCAGAAGCTGATAGAGAATCACCTTGGGCTCCGAAATCATTATATGCTTTGGGATGGATGTTCGAAAACAATATTAAGAATAGAGATAGTGCCGTATTTTACTATCGCCTATTGGTAGAAAGATATCCTCAATCTGAATATACAAAAGATATCAGAGCCGGAGTAGAAATGGCACTTGCATTCCAAAGTGGATTATATAATCCAAATACAGGAAGGATTAAAAGTCCTGCAGAAATGGATTCTTCACAATTGCATAATCAAGCAGATTCTTTAAATCAGCAGCCTGTTGATTCTTTAAATGATTCAAGCTTAATCATTAAACCTACTGTTACAAAAGAAATTATTCCAGTAAAAGAAGAGCCAAAAGAGGAATCAAAAATAAAAAGTACTCTTAAAAATCTAATACCTGATATTAAAATTAATAGTCCTTTTAATTCTTTATTACCTAAAACACTGCCATTTTTAGGAATCGATAAAGTTAATGAGGAAATTCCCGAAGATAGCACCAAAATAGTGCCTCCATAATGGATTATTCTAATAATTGATATATATCAGATAATTCCCTACCAAGTTCTTGATAATCTAGTCCATAACCAATCACAAAAAGAGAAGGTATTTCAAAACCTATACATGCTTGTGAAAGGTCATATTGATGTTCAGTGGGTTTAGAAAGTAATGCCGCAATGTGTATAGATGCAGGTTGTTTTTGTAATAATCTATTCTGTAGGGCAACTAATGTACGTCCAGAATCAATGATATCCTCAATAATAAGTATATGCTTCCCCTTTATATCAAAAGGTGGAATAGTTAGGTGAACTTCTCCACTGGATTGTATTCCATCGCCATAGCTAGATGCTGTTATCATTTCAATTTTACATCGTAGTTGCAAATTTCTAATTAAATCTGCAGCAAAAATAAAAGATCCTTTCAATACAATGAGAACAAGGATTTCATCTTCGGGAGCATAAAAATTTTGGATGTGCTTAGCCATATTTTTTACAGCTATTTGTATAGTTTCTGCAGAAATATAGGGGGTAAATGTTAAACCATTTATAGTAATATTCTGTTTCATAAGCATTCTTTATATAGATACACGCAGGCAATCTACATAATCAACAAGAATGTTTGATAGAATTTTACCAATCTATTGAATATCGTATTCCACCGGAAATACTAAATTGAAGATCTGAATAGGAAAGACTTTTATCGGGGGTGTACATTAAATTAGGTGTAGAGATAATAGAGAATTGTTCAGAAATCTTATAACGCAGGCTTAGTCCAATCGAACATAAACTTAATGCTGTAACTGTTTTTACTTTAGCAGGTAATGCCTTAATTAATCTTTTGCTCTCAAGTTGATATCTAGTCAACACTACAGAACCTATAGGCATAATAGTAAAATCTGCTACAGACATCATACCCATAAGATTTAATGAAATATACGATACAGATTCAGTATTTAAGCCAAACATTCTATCAAAAGTGATATCGGTAAATATTCCAGAAAAATAAGCAGTAGCTGAAACAGAAATCATATTTGGAATACCCGCTACAGGATTAATTGAATCCGTTGCATATCTATAGCGAGTAAATATTCCACTAATATCTAACCAATCTGAAGCAGAATATGTATAACCAATTCTGGCTACAGTACTTTGATATCCTGGGTTTATCTCCCCCATTCTTCTAGAAATATCTAAACCTGCAGAAAAACCATTCTCATGATATACATCTGTACTAATTGTTCCAACTGAATTATTTCCAGAAACATCTACTCCATTCTGTATCTGCTTATTTCTAATCATACCACTTGCAGTAATTGACCAAGGTTTACTTTCTTCTTCAGCTAATTCAGCATCCAAAGATAAAGTGTCTAATAGTACTTCGGTAGAATCTTGAATAATCTCAATGTCAAAATCAGTGCTATCATCAAAGGAAATTGGCAAATCTTGTGCAAATGCAATAGATGAGCAAAATAAAACAAGAAAACTCTTAATCCAATAATGGAAAAAGAGTTTCTTGATAACTAGAGGTAGATACCTCTTCAATTTATTTTCCGCCTTTTTTTGCATCACGAAGTTCTTTTCTACCTTCACGAATAAGAACTTTACCAGATTTAACTTGCTCTTTTGCTGTTTTTACTTGCTGACGAGCTTGCTGCATTTGTGCTTTAGCCTCTTCTTTTGTCATTTGACCAGATTTAACTTGCTGTCTTAACTCTTTTGCATCAGATTTGGCATCTTTAACAATTAAAACACCTGATTTTACTTGTTCTTTTCCGCTTTGAATTTTTTCTTTACTTGCGGCTTTATCTTGAGCCTGAGCTCCAACTGTAATTCCTAAAGCAATAAAGATTGCTACTATTAATGAACGCATAGTGGTTCTCCAAAAAAAATAAAAAATGTAATAATTAAATTCGAATTCATGCTCTTTGAGTTTTTGACATAATAAAAGGTTTAATCATACATCAGATTCATTTTTTTATCAGATGATATCGCAATAAAAATCTATAACAAATAGGTTCTAACCATAAAGCTAAAAATGCAAATACAATACCAAATAGAACATCAACTACATAATGATAACGTAGATAAATAGTCGCAAATATTAAGCTGATACCCATAAAAAAGAAAATCCAACGCAATGACGATTTTAATTTAAAAGCCATGATCATATTCATCAATGTCATCATCGTATGTCCACTTGGCATACAATTTCTATGCACTTGAGTCATAGGATTTACATCTGCTAAACGAACTCCATCTCCAGAATCGATAATTGTTCTTAAATGCTCGGTTAGCCATATTCCTGGCAATTCTACATTTAAAAGAGAATAATCATGAAGAGTAAATCTTGGCCCAATCGCAGGTAAAAAGAAGTATGCTAAATACGATAATAAAAAGCCAAAAATAATTGTCCTTGTCACAAAATCTGCATCTTCTATTCTGCCTTTCTTATAATGTTCAATGGTTTGGGTAAATGCATGGAAGAAAAACAGTACATATGCTATTTGCAAAAATTCAGTGAGAATTGGATGTGAATATTGTTGTAACCATACAGTAGGATTGACCCCAAATAATGAAAAATCCCATGCAATTAACATATGATCATAATCTTTAGGATTTACTACTGAGATAAAGCTAAATACTTGAATAAAAAATAAATAGATAAGTGGAAGATGGTAAAAAGTATGTAAAAATGAGAAGAAAGATTCAGCTTTATATTTGGATAAAGCAGCAAGTGAAATCAAACCTATTGCTATCAGAATATTTTCTAATAAAATGGTTGTGACAATAGGAATTTCTGAAAAGAATAGTAATGCTAAAACAGTATATAAGCTCAGAACACTTAAAAAGTACCATTCTGATGCTCGGAAGAATTGTTTTACATCTAAAGCTTTTGATAGCGTAGAAATAGGATATTTCATGACAGTAAAAATGCTATGTTATTTTTTAATTGGAATTAATATATCGGCCAAAATAACAAAATCAGCAGGAAGTAATTCTTCTGCTCTTTTTTGTAGCATAGTTTTAATTGCATCGGGTATTTCTTGTTCTAAAGACTGTGTATACGATTTTAATGCATTAGAAAGCATTTTTCTTCTTTGTCCAAAAGCTGCTCTTACTAGAGGTTGTATACGTTTATATTGATCGATATCTACACTTCTTTTCGTAAAATCAAAGATCACAACAGCTGAATCTACAGAAGGTTTTGGAGTAAAACAACCAGCCGGTACTTTTAGGGCTATGCTAGGTTTAGAAACAAATCGAGCTGCAATTGATAGTATACCATATTCTTTTGTTCTTGGCTGCGCACATATTCTTTCAGCAACTTCTTTTTGCATCATGATTACCGCTCTTTCTAAAACATCCGCTTGTTCAAATAAACGAAACAAAATTTCTGAAGTAATATAATATGGAATATTTCCCGCAACTTTTAATGTAGGCTTGTATATTTCATTTTCTTCTACAATGAACTTTTGGGCATACTCTTTTAATGGAAATTTCAAAAAATCTCCATGTTCAAGGGTTAATAAAGGATGAGATCCTAATTCATCATCTAGTACTTCTAAAGCTCTTGGATCTAACTCGATTGCATGAACATGTGCTTTTGTTTGCAGTAAATACTTCGTTAAATCACCACAACCCGGGCCAATCTCTAAAATTTGATCTCCAGAATGTGCATCCATAAGCATTGCAATTTTCTCTGCTTTTCCTTTATCAGTAAGAAAATTTTGTCCAAGAGATCTTTTTGCAGCAACTCTTCCCCCAGAAAAAACTCCATTATGTATGTGCTTCATAGTGAAGCACCTTTTTCTATGATAGAATCAATACCATATTGTTGAACATGAACTAATCCCTTTCTAATCTCTTTAGCAATAGTACTATTTGAATGAGAAATTACTTTTAGATCACCAATTGTACTCATAAAATTGGTATCACCATTCCATCGTGGAACTATATGCATGTGTAGGTGCCCTGGTACGCCGGCGCCGGCGGCTTGTCCTAGATTAATACCAATATTAAACCCATGAGGTTTATACACATTTCTGATAACAGCTGTCATAATCTTTGTCCAATTCATCATTTCTTGATATTCTTCAGAATCTAATGCCAAGAGATCTGCACAATGTCTTAAAGGGGCAATCAAAAGATGGCCAGCATTATATGGGAATCTATTCATAATTATCAAGCAATGTTCACCTTTTGTAATAAGTAAATCATCACATATATCAGGGCTTGCAGCTGTGCATAAAAAACAATCTTCATTATCTTTTGGTGATGAGAATGAATCTATATATTCAGAGCGCCACGGAGACCACAATTGCTCCATATCTATTTCCTTAATAAAGTACTTGTGAAATGTACAACACAATCATTGATGAGTTTTACTATATTCCTTTCCACATTTTTGAGCCTGTACATTGTTTACCAAAACTATTCTTAATGGTAATCAAACATTCAATATCAGTTTCAAGCAAGAATTCACTTGGAAAATCTATCGATGCAGAACACATCATTCCCTTAGAGCCACGATGTGAAATACTCATATTATCTTGATCAATTTCTACTTTTATAGATTTTTCTTTAGAGATAAAAGACACAGAAACAGTGCATTCTTTTTTAGGTAAATAATCGATATAATCAATTACAAGAACTCTACTATTTTTTGACAAATCTCTATAAATTTCAGCCCCTTTAAATTCGGGTTGATCTTCTAATGATATTTTTTGAATTTCATTGCTGTTTTTAAGATGTTCTTCGTGTACTGATTGTAATTTTATCGTATGAGAAATTCTTTGTCTGCCCGGTTGAGACTGAAACCAAGGCAGTTCATTTATTGTTTGGCTTTTAGTACTTACTACTCCATCGCCAGATTCGAATAATGATTCTATGCCAAAGCCAATAATGCCTAATACTCTACGCATTAATTCTTGAGCACCACTTTTATTAAACTGTGTTATTTCTTTAGATACATCAACATCGCCAATAACACTAATATACTCCACATCTAAAGGATGTTCTTTTTTTCCAGATTGTTGTACAAACCATCCTCCATCCTCTGGTCTTCTTAAATCTCTAATAGCAGCAGAGTGAAATGGGACATCGCTTTCGGCATTTCTTAACAGCTCTAATCCTTGTTCTAAGAATGTTTTAGAGAATAAGTCAGGATGATTTTCTAAAGCTTTTATCAAATTAGTTTTCCAATTCCAAACTTTAGCAAATGCAGAGCCCTGATGAGGCGAACCAATTGTAATCAATCTTTGTACATGATGATCTAATAGATGTTTCGTAAGATAATGTCGGCCAGTTAGCCCTCCCATACTATAACCGATAAGAATTACTTTTTCAGCTCCAGTTTCTTTTTTTACAAATTGAATACATTGTTCTAATTCACGAACCCAAGCTTCTACAGAGTCAACCGGATTACTAAATTGAACAGTGAAAAAATCCATTTTCCCTTTTGGATTTTTATGCTGAATACTTATACCTTTTTTAGAAGGAGTTAATAAACCCGCATGGTATAAGCCTAAATCTTTTTCATAAAAACTGATAGCGTTTTTATTCCAAACGGCGGCTTTTTGTCCTAAACCATGCAGAAGAAGAATCGGATAAGGAATCTGCAAAGTAGGTGATGCTATCACTTCATGATATTCGGGTAAAAATGATGGTAATAAAACCCTTGAACTATTACAACCCAACAATAATGAAAAGAGGAATAGCTGTACCCAGTACAAAAATGAAAAGGATTTTTTACTCATTATACCTTGTGCTCATATCAACATTGAATCTGTTTCATGATAAAAAGAAGGAACTTCTTGATATCATTACAAATTTACTATTTCATAATCAAATCTGTGTATGTAGTGATAAAGAGATAATTTAATGTAATGATTGTGTGCAAAAGAGATTCCTTTTTTTCACTTCAAAATTCATGTATTTTGACATTAGATTATAGAGTATTTATTATACTTTTCCATGTGGAGTATTCATTAGTACATTATCTTCATATAGAATAAATCTTCAAAGAGAGCAATCTGATGGAGAGGAAGACAGTATTCAAGAGAGTGTTTCTCCATCATTAAGCAATCGAGTGTTGGTATTAAATCAAAGTTATGAACCCATTACGGTTTGTAGTGCTAAAAAAGCATTTTTATTGATTTATTTATCAAAAGCAGATTTAGTAGCCGAAAGACAAGGAAGAGTATTGAGATCAATAAATCAAACATTTCCTTATCCGAGTATTATAAGATTATGCTCTTATATCAAAGTACGATATAAAAGTATCGAGCTATCCAGAAGAAATATATTAAGAAGAGATAATCACCAATGTCAGTATTGCGGAAAAACAAATCCACCATTAACATTAGATCATATCATACCAAAGTCTAGAGGTGGTTCTGAAACTTGGGATAATCTTATTACTGCATGTGTAAAATGTAATAATCGTAAAGGAAGTAGAACACCCGAAGAAGCGAATATGCCTTTACAAAAATTACCAAGAAAGCCCCATCATGTGGTTTTCTTGAAAAATTTTATGGGGAAAGTTGATGAAGCGTGGAAACCTTATTTATTTTTAGATTAAAAAGTATAGTACCAATGATTTTAGCTAGATATTTATTACGATTGCATATTGGGCCTTTCCTCTTTGGTACATTAACAGTTTTGTTTTTGTTCCTTTTGCAATTTTTGATGAATAATCTTGATAAATTACTTGGTAAGGGTTTAGATAATGGCATAATCGTGCAAGTAATTCTATTAAGTTTGGCTTGGATGGTTGTATTGGCTGTACCGATGGGTGTTTTGTTTTCTACTTTAATGGCATTTGGAAGTATGAGTGCCGCGCAGGAATTAACGATTATAAAGTCTGGGGGAAGAAGTTTATGGAGAATGATGGCCCCTCTTATCATGATTGGCTCTTTATTATTTTATGGAATGTATTGGTTTAATGATAAAATATTACCAGAATCAAATCATCAGTTTAAAATCCTGATGCAAGATATACAGAGGAAAAAACCAACCTTTTCAATTGAGGCTGGACAATTTGTAACTCAATTAGAGGGGTATACAATCCTTGCAAGACATATTGATTCGGCAACCAGAACTCTTTATGGTGTAACTATTTATGATAATGGACAAAGCTCAAGACTCAATGTATTATCGGCTGATACCGGAGCAATTGCATTTTCTGAAGATTTTAGCAAATTGAATGTTACTTTATTACATGGCGAAGTACATCAATTGCAAAAGGTAAAAAGAACAGATTTTAGAGTCATGAGATTTTCCAAACATATAATTTCTATTCCTGCTAGGGATTTTTTATTCCAAAGATCAGATGAAGGTTTAAGTAGCAGAGGTGATAGAGAAATGTCCATTCATGATATGCAATTAATTGTCTCTGATGCTTCGAACATATTACAAAAATCTCAATTCAAAACTCAGCAATTAATTAATGAACATTGTAAGGAATTGCTTGATACTAAGGTTAACACTACAGTGAAGGAACAGATAAAAATCAATCCTAAATTTGTAACTAAACCTAATCAAAAAGAAATTATTCGTAGGGCGATGAATAGATTAGCTGTACTCAGATCTCCTATTGAATCTGAACTTTATACTATTGCTGAACAACAAAAAAAGAAAAAAGCATATTTAGTAGAAATCTATAAGAAATATTCAATTCCTTGTGCATGCCTTGTATTTGTGTTTATTGGTTGTCCGCTTGGGATGATGTCCAAACGTGGCAATTTTGGTATCAGCGCTGCTATTAGCTTATTATTTTATGTTGTGTTTTGGGCATGTTTAATTGGCGGAGAAAAATTAGCAGATAGAAATTTAATAAGCGCAGAATTGGGTGGGTGGTTTTGTATTTATGTTACAGGCTCAATTGGATTATTACTTACCTTTATGATGAATAATGAAATTAGCTTTAAAGACATAATACGTTCATTATTTAGGTTAAAAAAGTAACAATATTAAGATAATTCAGGGCGAATATCTTTGATGGATATCTGTGGTGAGGAACTACCATTATATGTGTTTTCTTCTAAATTAAAGCAGATGGAAAATGGTTTGCCATTTGTACAATGTTTTAATTTATGGCCTAGATTAAAGCCTATTGCATCAATTACAAAATTGGATTGTACTGTTCGAAGTTTTAAATGATTGCCACCAACTATCTTAACACCATTAGCAGATTGTACATTCTTTGCATAAAACATTGGTTTAGTATTAGCATATCCATATGGTGCAAATCGTTTTAATACTTCAAAAAATCTAGGTGAAAGCTCATTTAATTGCAATTCTGCATCCACAACTATTTCTGGAATAAGCATTTCAGTTGAAACTTTGCTATGAGCAATTTCATCTATAGCTTCCCTTAATGCTGGTATATTCTCTTCCTTAAGCGTTACGCCTGCTGCGTGCTTATGTCCACCAAATTCAATCAATAAATGCTCATTTTCTTTTAATGCATTATGAATATCAAAGTTTCTAATGCTTCTTGCAGATCCCTTAGCTGTGTTTTCTATTGAAGTAAGAAGTATGGTTGGTAAATTAAATTTTTCTACTAATCGAGATGCTACTATTCCTATAACACCCGCATGCCAATTAGATTTATGAACTACTAAGGATCTACGATCTTTCTCTTTTAATAGTCTATCGGCTTCCCGGGTTGCTTCTTCAAATGTAAATTCATCTAATATTCTTCTTTTACGATTGTCTCTTTCTAATTCTTGTGCAATGGAAAATGCAGTGTATTCATCGGATGCAATCATCATTTCAACTGCTCTTCTTGCATCACCTAATCTTCCGGCAGCATTAATTCTTGGAGCAATACCGAAAACAATATTAGTAGTATTAAGTGCTCCTGGACGCATATCAGCACAATCTAAAAGCCCCAAAAAGCCTGGCCTAGGATTCGAATTAAATACTTCTAAGCCATAATGAACAAGAATTCTATTTTCTCCAGTTAATGCAACTATATCGGCCGCTGAAGAAATTGCTACAAAATCTAAATATGTATATGCTAATTCTGGTTTATGAAGTTTTATCGAAATTGCTTGGATTAATTTAAAAGCAACTCCACAAGCAGATAAAGACTTGAATGGATATGTACAATGAGATTGAAGAGGATCTAAGATGGCAATCGCTTCAGGAAGAATTTCAGCAGGTTCATGGTGATCACATATAATTGTGTCTATACCATTATCTTTTGCATATTGTACGGGTTCTACAGAAGTAATTCCACAATCAACTGCAATTATTAATGTGGCATTACAATCTTTGGCCTTGTTTATGCTTTGTACAGATAATCCATATCCCCCGCCCAAGCGGTCAGGTACAAAATATTGCACACGAGCTCCCATCTCTTTTAAAAAAAGGAGAGTCATTGCTGTACTGGTGGTCCCATCTACATCATAATCACCATGAATCCAAATAAGTTCATCGTTCTTTATGGCTCTACATACTCTGTCTGAAGCAATATCCATTCCACTCATTAAGAAGGGATCGTGTATTTCTTCCAGATTAGGAGACAAAAAGCGATTCGCATCAGTTTGGTTTATCATACCTCTTGATGCAAGAACTTTGGCTAAGCTTATTGGTACATTTAGTGTTTGTGCAAGTGTTTTAGAGTAACCATCATCAGTATTATCTCGGATAATCCAACGGTATTCCAAGGGAAACATTCTTTTATTTTGAAAAACTGAGATAAAAATACAAAATTTTTATAATCTTACAAGCTATATGTGTAATAATTTTGACAGATTTGTGGATATAATCTGACACTAATGTAAAATTCATGAAAAAAAAGAATGTCGAATTCGGGAAGAAAACTCGTGTAAAGCAGAGAAAACTATACACTGAAGAAGACAATTGGCTAGAGGAATTAGGTGTTTCTTCTAGTCAATTAGAATCTGTTTCTAAAAAATCTTCAACAAGAACTTTATTAAAAAAGACAGATGATAGTGGAAAAGCTAAAGAGCTTGGAAGAGTTCTTGCCATGGGTGGAAGAAACTGGTATGTTCAACCTTTTGATTCAGATGAGATTATTGAGTGTATGTCTGCAGGTACATTATCTTCTATGTATTCAGATAGTTCATTATTAGCAGTTGGAGATATAGTTGGATTTCAAAGAATTGAGCAAGAAAAAGATAGTTTAAAGGGATTAATTGTCCAAGTTGGTGAAAGAACTA
>JBMOIC010000034.1:0-20353 GCA_049317525.1 Bacteroidota bacterium
TTTTGATATTTCTCGTCCTTTCGCTACGATTTTAAATGATTATTCTACCCAGCTTACTAATCTGTTTGCTATTACTTATCGTTCAGACAAAACGACGATTCCAGATTCATTAACAGTAGGAATTGTTGATCAGAAGAAAAGAGAGATTGTTAAAAGAACAATATCTATTGTGGAATTAGGTAGAAAACTGATTATTGAAAATTTATTATTTCCTACAAATAGTGCTGTGCTTCCCGATTCAGTTTTTGAATTGGAAATATTAAGAGAATTCATGTCAAATAAAACAAATTTTAGCGTCAGAATTGAAGGACATACTGATTCTAAAGGTAATAAACTTGCAAATAGACGCTTATCATTAAAAAGAGCTGAATCTGTTAGACAATACCTCATTAAAAAAGGAATTGCTCCAACAAGAATAGTCGCAGCCGGTTATGGTGATACCAAGCCAATAGCAAGTAATCAAAGCGATTTTGGTAGAAGATTCAATAGGCGAACGGAAGTTGTGATTATATCTAAATGATTAATGAATCCCGAAATTATTTTTGGGATTTTTTATTATATGGCATCATTTGTTTTTTACTTTGTATCGATTCAGAAAAATCTCTGTCTATTTTGTCAGAAACCTCAATAGACATAATTTCTATTTCTTTTTTATTGATTGCCGTAAAAGCAGCAATATCGTCTGGAGCATATTTCATTATTACATTTAATATATAGTCTTTATTCTGTTCCTCTGATTCTTCAGAGTTTAGATGACAAAAAGAAAATAATTGATCTGAAACTCTTATTATCTTTTTAGCGAAATCACATGAAAACTCTTTTTTTCTAGATACAAAATAAGCTTTAGCATTTGCTTGTAATACCTTTAATAATGTGTGTTTTCTGAATGCTCTTTTAGGACGATGTGCTCCAGAAATAGTACCATCCCATAATCCAAACCAGCCTATATGTCCTATTGATTTTGTTCTAAAAGCAATATGTTCTTTCAGTTTTGACAAGTTAAATTCTTGATTATCGATGCATATCAAGCTTGAATCAAATAACTTCTCATTTTTAGTATATAATGCATGCGGAAACATTAATAATGTTTTTAATAATAAAGCATGATAAGCATTCATAAAACATGTTAATTTTTCAATGTTATCTTTGATCGAATGTATATCTGCATTGTGAATATCCCTTATATACTCAAATAAAAGATTAGTATCTATACAAGAATTATGTAATTTTCTATCAGAAGAACAAGATTGAAGGATGATATCTAGCTTTTCGTGACTATATAATTCTTTTATTGATGGAACTGCTTTACCTTTATTTTTCTCTGCTGAAACATGAAGGTTTAGCAGTAGAAACAAGGTATAATACATAACAATTCTGTACATAAGTTAATCCCCAGATGTCAATTATCATTATTAAAACTGTTAAAGAAATGCATGCCTTAAGTGATTCACTTAGAATGCAAGGAAAAACCATTGGATTTGTTCCAACAATGGGCTTCTTGCATGAAGGCCATGCGGCACTTATACAAAAAGCTGCATCAGAAAATGATATAGTGATAGTAAGTGTATTTGTGAACCCTTTGCAATTTTCTGCGACTGAAGACTATGGAATATACCCTAAAAATTTTGAAGGCGATTGCGCTATCATAGAGCAATCACATGGCAATATATTGTTTTATCCAACAAAAGACGAGATGTATCCTGCCAACTTTAGTACTTCAATTTCTATTGGAAATATCACTAATACCTTTGAAGGTTTTTTTAGGCCTGGACATTTTGAAGGTGTGGCAACAGTTGTAGCTAAGTTATTATTGTCAACAAAACCACATCATGCATATTTTGGACAAAAAGATTATCAGCAAACATTGGTAATACAAAGACTTATTCAAGATCTTCATATAGATTGTACAATGCAAATTGTGCCAACGGTAAGAGAAGATGATGGCTTGGCAAAAAGCTCGCGAAATGTATATCTTCAAAAAGAGGAAAGGGAACAATCTACAATTATCTATAAAGCATTAATGAACGCAAAAAATGCATATCAGCAAGGCGAGAGAAATAGACTCATGTTAAATACATATATGCATGAAACTTTGTCTGCATTGCCGCAATTTGATATACAATATGCCTCATGTGCTGAAGCTGAAACATTACATGAGCCGGATATATTTGAAGAAAAAAGTAAAGTAGTGTTTTTGATTGCAGGTTATTTGGGTAAGACAAGATTGATTGATAATATGATGTCTTGAAACGTAGTTTTTTAGAACTTTATGCATTGTCAAGCAATTAAAACAAAAAAACATTTCCACATAGTGTAAAATAAATAATCAATATCAATAGAAAAATGTATTTTACGCGCTATTAATTATATAAAAAACCAAGCATTTTAAGATACTTCCCCGGAGAAATGTAAGGATGAAGAAATTTCTACACCTTTTCTTGCTTTCAATTTGTTTCTTGTTGATAGACAATTCAACAGTATTTTCTCAAAGCCCTGTCAAGCTTTTCCCTGATATTGCTAAGAAATTCCCAGCACCAGAAGCAGTGCTAAACAATTCTGCTCAAGGCAAAGATTTTTGGTTTGTATTTCCTATGAATGACAATCCAAATGCTCCTTTGAATGCATTAGAAGTATATGTTACTGGTAGCTCTAATACTGTTGTAAATTTAGAAGTACCAGGGGCAGGATTTAGCAGAAAAAAAGCTTTGCGAGCCTTAGATGTAGTTACATTTAGCACCAGAGATGGTTCAATATCACCATCTTGGGAAGTAAATTCAAATGAAATTCCAGATGATATAGCAATACATGTATTTGCTGATGCACCTGTTTCTGTTTATGTGTTAAGTGCAAAGCCAGTTACTTCAGAAGGATATTTGGCTTTACCAACTAGTGTGTGGGGTACAGAATATATCCATTGTAGTTATTATGACTTCTTAGAATTTGGAAAATGGGCAACAGGAATGTGTATCATAGCATCTGAAGATGATACTGAAGTGTCTGTCTATTTACGAGGAAAAGGTGGTGCAATAGCTAAAACCTCTAAAGGTACTAAGCTTGGATCTACAATTAAAGTACAATTAATGAAAGGCCAAGTATATAATATTAAAGGGGATGCAACCACTCGTGGTGTATTTGATATGAGTGGATCTAAAATAGTGGCTAATAAACCTGTTGGTCTCATTTCATATCATCAACGATGTATGATTCCGGCTAATAATACAAGCGGTCGAGATCATATTTCAGAAATGCTTCCACCTGTTCAAGCGTGGGGTAAAAAATATGCCACAGTAGAGTATACCAGAGATAATAAAGGTGACTTTTTTAGGATTATTGCCTCCCAAAATAATACTCGTTGGAAAATGAAATATTATGATAAAGTGACAGGAAAAATATTAGGAAATCGCGAAGGTAATCTTCAGGCTGGGGAATTTTATGAAGAAATAAATCAATGGGGTGGTTTAGGTGCTGTAGAATCAATTAGAGGTGTATCGGTTTGGGAAGCTGATAAACCGGTATTGGTAATGCAATATTCTTATTCTGCCAATTGGGATAAAGGAACTCAATTTGATCCATTTTATATTGTAGTTACTCCGCAAGAGCAATATATCCAGGCTACTGTATTTCAAACACCTTCAAATTCAGCTTTTGCTACTAATTGGTTTAATGTTGTTGCAGTGGGTGATTCTAATGATGCAGCTGGTGAAAAGTTGAAGTCAATTGTATTAGATGGAAAACCAATTTGGATTACAAAACCAACTTTATTGTCTAATAGAATACCTGGAACAAATTTATACTGGCAAAATTTAAAGGTAGCGCCAGGCCCTCATAGAATAACAAGTAATACTGTTTTTGGTGGTTATATTTACGGTTTTAGTGATTTTGATTCTTATGGTTGGCCTGCAGCAATGGCACTCAAGAAATTAGATCAAATTGATACGCTGCCTCCTGTATTAACAAAAACTGAAGAATGCGGAGATTTTACTTATACTGCAACTGAACTCAGGAATTTTGGTCCACCACCAGATACAGCACAAATTGATCAGGGAATTGCAACAATAGAAATGATTGATTCTATTAGTGTTAATTATAAACTTGAATTATTAACTGCAGATAAAATAGTAGTAGACCCCAAAGTAACTACATTCGATTTTAAATTTTCTGTTATTGATAAAACAAAAGATGCATTTGCAATCTTTGTTGTTTTGGACAGAGCAGGTAATTATGTTATTGATAGCATTAGATATACAGTTAATAAATTGTCTCTAAAACCTAATCCAGTAAATTTTGGAAAAGTAAGAGTTAACACTTCTCAGCAAAAAACAGTAAAAATTAAAAATGAAAGTTTAGTTATTCTAGAATTAAAAGAGATTAAACTTCAATTAGGCAAGAATTTTAAGATAATCAGTGCAGATACTTCAAGCTTAAAGCCAGGTGAAGAAAGAGATATTGTTTTAGAGTTTACTCCAGATAGAGAAAGCAGGGATGATAAAGATATTCTTGTTGATTCTTTGATGGCTAAAACACAATGCGCTGTTTTTGCTTGGCAAGTACAAGGTTTAGGAGTTAGACCATGTATAGAAGTAGAAGAAGGTTGGGATGCAGGTAAAATTGCAATAGGAAATACTGTCTGTAAAGATCAACAATCACCTGGATTAAGAGTATTTAATCGTGGTTCTGATACATTAACAGTTACTGGCATTTTAGGCGTGAAACCACCATTTAGTGTGTCTAGTCCAACCAATCCAGCATTTCCATTTAAAATTGCACCAAAACAAGCTGTCTATTTTAACTCAATATGTTATAAAGCAGAAAATACAAAGTCAGATTCGATAATTGTTCAATTTGAATCTGATAGTGATGGTAAAGATTGTTCTCCTAATTCATTATGGATCGGAACCGGCATTCAGCCAGGATTAACAGTTACCGACCAAGATTGGGGGAATCGTAGAGTTAAGACTTTACAGAGAAAAGAAGTATATGTTACAAATTCAGGTTCAGCACCTGCAAATGTTACTGCTGTAGAACTCCAAAAACCTCAAGATGCAAACTTTAGAATTATCGATGTACAGCCTGCTGTAAGTACAAGCGCGCCATTTATTCTTAGAAATGATGGCTCTAAAATTACAGTGACAGTAGAATATGAACCTGTATCAGAAGGCAAACATCAAACTACTGTTATTGCATCTGCAGATAATGCTGGATCTGCCAGTGGTATTGTAAAAGGATTTGGAATATTACCAAAAATTCAGGTAACAGGATATGAATTTACACCAGCAGTATTAGTAGGTAGCTATGCAGCAACAGATGGCGAGTTGATTATTGCTAATACAAGTACAACTGCTCCTTTATTTATCGAAAGCATTGATTTTAGTGTCGCTGGGCCAAATGCTGCCGATTTTGAATGGAAAAATCCAAGTCAATTACCTAAGAATATATCTATTTTGATTGCCCAAGATTTAAGAATTCCTGTCCGTTTTAAACCAACAGCAGTTGGAAAAAGAATAGTTGGAGTAGATGTAAAATCAGATGCAGCTCCAGGGCCAGATGAAAATCCACGAATCATTACAAATGCAGATATTATTGGAACAGGTATAGAAACCAGATTCCCAGATATCAAAACAACTCCAATTGATTATGGTTCTGTGATACTATGCGATAGCCCAACTGGTACTGCCACAATTTCAAATCCAGGAACAGATACGCTCTTTATTGGTTCATTAGAATTAAATGGAGGAGATCAAGGAAGTTTTGCATTTACAGCACCAAATTATCCTTTGGCAATTCCTCCAGGCGGTTCATATACAGTAACAGTTACTTTTTCTCCAATAGACAATAAAGATTATGCTGCAATTATTCTTGTTACTCCGTTAAATCTTAAAGATGCAAATGGTAATCCAAAAACTGCTGTTATAGATCTAAAGGGCAAAGGATTTTCTGTGCCTGTAGAGTTTAGCATCGATCCACCAAGTACAAAAATTAAAGCAGGAAATACTATTCGCTATACAATTAAAGGTACATGTTCTGATTGGACAAAGGCAGATCTAAAATCATTATCTGTTGATATGTTGTTTAAAGAAGATATGTTAAAGTATAAATCTGGATCTTTACAAATAGAATCAGGTTTAAGTGGTTGGACATTCAATGCTATAGAATCATCCAAAGGCATGACATTTAATGGAATAGGTACTAAAGCAGCAAATGGATCTGCTTTATTTAGTGCAGAGTTTTTAGTGCTTTTAAGTGATAGTACCGGATTTGGTATCGACTTAAAAGGAAATACATTAGATCGTTCAGCATGTGTTCCAGTAACCACAAAGCCAGCATCTGTAACATTAGATGGATGCTTTATTAATGGAAGACTAATTTCATTCTCTGGATCTGGTTTTGCTCTAAAAGAAATCTCACCAAATCCTATAGAGTCAGGTGAAATTGCTATTCAATATTCTATTGGTTTCTCTGTAAAAACAACAATTGAAATCTATAATACGCTTGGCGAAAAAATTGCAATACCAGTAGAGCAATTACTAGATGCTGGAGATTATAGATTATCAGTTCCAATGAATGTATTGCCAAATGGTAATTATTTCTGCAGAATTCATGCAGGACCATTCATCGAAGTAAAAGGCTTTACCATCAATAGATAAAAAAGTCGAAATCATACACTCATACTAGAAATAATCCGCAAGAATGTCTATGGTATTTATCATAAACAAGATTGCGGATTTTTTCTTAAGAAGAATCATGTAACTTTGTAATAGATATACTAATAAAAGAGAATCGATGCTGCCCTCTATCTATACACAATATGAACAAAAGCCATTAACCGTTGGTATTTTAGGTGGTGGACAATTAGCCAAAATGATGAGCTGGGAAATTTGGAAATTAGGCTTAAGAACAGCAATCATAGAGCATGGATCTGATTCTCCTGCCGGAATGATGACACATCTAGAATTTCCACATGGTTGGAATAATCCCGAAGAAGTGAAGGCCTTTTATCAATCTGCTGATATTATTACCCTAGAAAATGAATTTATAGATCCTCTCATTCTTCATTCTATCGCTGAACATAGACCTGTTTTTCCATTGCCTCAAACAATAGAATTAATCCAAGATAAATGGATTCAAAAATCTACTTTTGCCAAAGCTGGATTGCCAATTACAAAATGCGCAGCTTTGAATTCGATTGAAGATGCTTATGAATTTGGTAAAGCATATGGATATCCATATATCATGAAAACAAGAACTTTAGGATATGATGGATATGGAAATGCTACTATAAGAAATGAATCAGATGCTAAAATGGCATGGATGAAGTTTACAGATCCAGAAGCACCAAAAGAAATTATGGCAGAACAATTTGTTCATTTTACAAAAGAATTAGCTGTCATGGTAGCGCGCAATAGAAGAGGAGAGACAGCGGTGTATCCTTGTGTAGAAACAATTCAAGAGAATCATATTTGTAGATATGTACTTGCACCAGCTAGAGTTTCTCAACAAGTAGCACAAAAGGCTAAAGATATTGCATTACAATGCGTAGAAGCAATTCATGGCATCGGTATTTTTGGAATAGAATTATTCTTTATCAACGATGAAGAAATTTTAGTGAATGAAATTGCTCCTAGACCTCATAATTCTGGACATTATACCATAGAAGCATGCTATACATCACAATTTGAAAATTGCATAAGAGCAGTACTCAATTTGCCATTAGGCTCTCCAGAATTAAAAGTTCCTGCTGCGGTAATGGTAAATATGCTTGGTACAAAATCTGGCCCTGGAATTCCAGATAGTCCGGTAGATACACTTAAATTTCCACAAACTACAGTGCATTTATACGGGAAAAAGGAATGTCGAAAAGGCAGAAAAATGGGACATCTTACTACAATTGCAGATACCTTAGATCTTGCAGCAGAACAAGCATATCAAGCCGCCAAAGCTTGGATTTGGTAATTATAAGGATAATATTCACCAGTGAAAAACTACCCAATTAATGATCATCTTGTTTTAGAAATCTCTCGTCTTGCAGAACGATATGGATTTACTGTATTTGTGGTAGGAGGCTATGTACGAGACTATTTTTTAGGGAATGTAAAAAAAGATATAGATTTCACAGTTATTGGGGATGCTTTAGAATTTGCAAAAATAACTGCCGATCATTTTAGATCTAAAGCTGTTATTTATGAACGATTTAGAACTGCTTTGGTGCCAGTAGGAGATTATCATCTAGAATTTGTTGGTACAAGAAAAGAACTTTATCATGCTGATTCCAGAAATCCAATTGTAGAGCAAGGATCTTTTGAAGATGATATAAAAAGACGTGACTTTACTGTTAATAGCATGGCTTTTTCATTAGCCCCATCCTCATTAGGACAATTAATAGACATATTCCATGGCATAGAAGATTTAGAACATAAATTTTTAAGAACGCCTTTAGATCCAGAGATTACTTTTAGCGATGACCCTTTACGAATGATGAGAGCAGCAAGATTTGCTTCTCGGCTTCAATTTGACATTGACCCTGCAGCATTATCTGCAATGAAAAAGATGAATTCTAGGATTCAGATTATTTCTCAAGAACGTATAACAGATGAATTTTTAAAAATACTTCAATCTGATAAACCTAGTATTGGCTTAAATATTTTGCATGATACGGGTTTGTTAACATATGTATTTCCAGAGGTAGAACGATTAGCAGGTGTGGAATTAGTGCAAATTGGTGAGCAAGAATATGCACATAAAGATGTTTTTTATCATACTTTACAAGTAGTTGATTCTATTTGTACAATGACAGATAATCTTTGGCTACGCTTCTCTGCTTTGATGCATGATATAGCTAAACCAAAAACAAAAAAGTTTTTTAAGGGGATAGGTTGGTCATTTCATGGTCATGAAGAATTAGGAGCAAGATGGCAATCCACGATATTCAGAAGAATGAAAATGCCTTTAGAATATTTGCCTTATGTGGAATCACTTGTGCGATTACATCAAAGACCAATGGTTTTAGTAGATAATGGCGTAACGGATTCTGCAATTAGGCGATTAGCCGTTCATGCTGGAGATAATTTAGATGATTTATTTACTCTTTGTAAAGCAGATATCACTACAAAGAATCCCAAAAAGGCCGAAAAATATATTAGAAATTATGAAGCTGTATATCAAAAAATAGTAGATGTACGAGAAAGAGATCATTTAAGGGAATTTCAATCTCCTGTTAAAGGAGAAGAAATAATGTCTATTTGCTCGCTAAATCCATCTCCAGCTGTTGGCTATATTAAAAATGCAATTGAAGAAGCAATTCTAGAAGGATTAATTCCTAATGTTTATGATGATGCAAAAGCATATCTTATTCAACATAAAGACATATGGCTAGTTGAAGCAAAAAACTATAAAAAAAAATCAAAGGAATTGTAGTGAACACTACAATAATATATCATGAATTATAATGTAGAAAGTCTATTGCCACCATTAAGGCAAGATATCACAGTGCAAAAATATATGCAAGATCAGCAAGAATATTTGCTGATTTATGATCCAATGAAATATGCCAAGCAACCTTTATTACTTGGCATGCAATCATTATTAATCTTAAATGCATTATTACATCCTATCCCGAAAACATGTATTGGCTTGGCTGATTCTATCTATGAGCAATCAGTTTCTGCAGAATCCATTCTTGAATTTGTAAAACATCTGGATAATCATGGGTATTTGCAAACAGATCGCTTTATGGCCTTAAAAAAAGAAACAGAATTAGCATTCTTGAATTCAGAGATACGAGAGCCATATCTTGCTGGTTCTGCTTATCCGGAAAAGCAAGAAGATATTGTGTCTTTTTTGCAGAATATCGAACATTCTGTTGAACCATATCCTGATAGAGTACTTAGCGGATTAATAATGCCACATGCAGATATTAAAGCAGGTTTATTATCCTATGCCCATGCAATCAAGGCATTAAAAGCAAGTGCGTCGCCAGATATCATTATTATGTTTGCTACTTCTCATTATAGTAATGCAGATCAGTTTATCTTAACATCAAAAGATTTTAAAACACCTTTAGGCATTACTAAAACAGATAAAAAAAGTATCGATGCAATACGATCATTTTGCTCTGTGCCCTTAATTACAGATGATTCTGCTCATAGGGCAGAACATTCTATAGAAATTGATTTGCTGATACTGCAATATGTGTATGGTGCAAGTGAATTTACTTTGATTCCAATCTTAGTTTCTGGGTTTCATTCATTTATGACTTCACAAACCGATCCTTTTGAACATGAAAAAATAGCATCATTTGTGAAATCCATACAATCATATGCAAAAGCAGAACATAAAAGCGTGCTATTTGTATCTAGCGGAGATTTATCGCATCGTGGTGTAAAATTTGGCGATGATTTTCATGCACAAGATCGTGTACAAGAAACTGCGCTTTATGATACTGGATTAATAGATTCTCTTTGTGCAGCTGATGCGAAAGGATTTTATCAGCAAATAGCAGATTGTAAAGATCAATATAGGATTTGTGGATGTTCGCCAAATATTATGCTTTTGCAGACAATGCACTCTGCAAAAGGAGAAGTGCTTTCATATCAATGGTGGGATCAACCTGAAACATCATCAGGAGTTAGTTTTTGTACGATTGCCTATTTTGATGAAATATCTTCACTTGCATCAAGTGAAGATACTCTTCCAAATCCAATCAAAAATTGAATCATATACTCTAATGAGCTTATGGTTATTCCTTTTTTTTCTGAAGCATGAATCATTGAATTCTTCCCAGTAAAAATGCCAACATGCGCAATTGGTCCGTCTTTTTTATATCGAAAAAAAAGTAAATCGCCAGGAATTGGTTCTCCGGAATCTTGAACTGTACTTGTAAATTGATCTTGCGCTGTTCGGGGTATATTGATTCCAGATTTAGCAAATATCTGTTTTGTAAAGCCAGAACAATCAGAACAAAATGGACTTTCTCCGCCATAGCAATAAGGAGTTCCAATGAATTGCTGAGCGTTTTGTAAAATTTGTTTGCGCACAACACTAATATTTTCAGGTATAGTAAGTAATGTATCCTTATTTTTGAGATATGCAGTATTTGACATACCATTATGAAATACAGAAGTACAACCAGAACATATACAACATATACATACAATGATAAAAAGAGAATAGTGCATTGTATAATCAAAGAGCTGTGAATTCTTGTTTTTCATGAAATATAGACATCATGTATTTCTAATTATTGATATTGTTTTATGTGCAGTAATTATGCCAAATCTTCGATTTAACAATCACATATCTATTGTATGAATACATTAAAAAAACAATATCAACACCGAGACAGAGTAGTGAGAGTTATGTCCCGAAACGGAATGTTCCGGGCTGCAGCAACTAATATTTCTATATCTGTAAAAAGTGCAGTTGAAAAACATCATTTAGATCCAGTATCATCATATCTTTTTGGAAAAACAATGGCATCTGCTGTATTACTTTCTTCTTTCCTTAAAGGAGAAGAAAGAGTAATAGTGCAAGTTGATGGTTCTGGCTCTGTAAGAACATTATTTGCAGAAGCATTGCAAGTTGGTGAAGTTCGTGGTTATGCAGTACTTAATCAATTTGCCCCAATGCCAGAAACATTATCTGAGGTTTTAGGAAAAGGTTTCTTTAAAGTTTCTAAAGTTCTATACGATAAGTCTGATACTGTTACAGGGATTATCAGCTTAGTGAAAGGTGATATCAGTTCAGAGTTAGCCTCTTATTTTGAACAGTCAGAACAAATAGTAACTAGTGTAAATTTAGGAGCTAGAATTAATGACAAAGCAGAAATTGAGCATTGTGGTGGTATCATTGTTCAAGCTATGCCAGGGGCAAGCATTTCAGATATTGTGGCAGTGCAAAGATCAATCGAGGATTTGCCTTCTATAGAAGAATTATTAGACGATGGGTATTCTCCAGAAGAGATATTAAAGCAAGCAATGCCTTTTGATATTGATATTGTTAATAATACACCTGTCGATTTTTTCTGTAGATGCTCATTAGAAAAATTTATGGATAATCTATTAGTATTAGGAAAAACAGAAATAGAATCAATGAAAAATGAACAGCAATATGAGCTGATTTGTAAGTATTGTAATTCAATGTATTATTTAAGTGAAGAAGATTTTGCAATAATGCTTTCTACTTTTTAGTAATACCATGCAATAGCACACCAGTACTTCATTGTTTTTCTTTGATTCTCACTTTTATATCGTGTAATTTGGCTAAGAGATTTTAGATATATACATCTTCTTGATGTACAATGTATGTGATGATATTCAATAATACTGAATAAGGACTCCTTTCTTGGATAATAAGCAGTCAACGCAAGAAAATCGTTTTTCTGGACAGCAAAAGCGAGATTCTGATAAAGGCAATCAGCACCATAAACATAAAAAATCTTATGGTAATCAGGCTTTGCATACATCTGCCATTGCAAATGTTGAAGCTGCCATTACATCAATTGATTCTGGTAGTAAAACAATACCTGCAAAATCAAATCAAAACTATCCCAATAGAAATAGAAATATTCCACGATATTCTACAATGGTAAGTGTTGTTATTCCTTTGCTTAATGAAGAAGAGTCATTAAGCGATTTATATAATGCGCTAGAAAAAGTATTACCGTCTATGACAAATAATATGTACGAAGTTATCTTTATAGATGATGGTTCTACAGATAATTCTTTTGAGTGTATTCGGGATATATATCGTAAAAACAGACATTATAAAGCGATAAGGTTTAGAAGAAATTGTGGGAAATCTGCTGCTTTAGCTGTCGGATTTGCAGCAGCACAAGGTGAATATGTTTTTACAATGGATGCTGATTTACAAGATGATCCCAATGAATTGCCTGCTTTATTAGCAAAAATTCAAGAAGGTTATGATTTGGTTTCTGGTTGGAAAAAGAAGCGTCACGATCCATGGCATAAAACCATTCCTTCTAGATTTTTCAATTTTGTTACTTCTTCTATGAGTGGTATTACACTTCACGACTTTAATTGTGGATTAAAAGCCTATAGAAGCGAAGTTGTAAAAACCCTTCAAGTATATGGAGAAATGCATAGATATTTACCTGCATTAGCCCATTGGGAAGGATTTAATGTTACTGAACTTCCAGTGCTGCATCATGCAAGAAAATATGGCTATTCAAAATTTGGTTTTAGCCGTTTTTTTAAAGGATTTTTGGATTTATTAACTGTACTTTTTACTACTCGATATGTTAAAAGGCCCTTGCATTTGCTAGGTACAGTTGGCTCATTGATGGTATTGGCTGGATTAATGACTAATCTCTATTTAACTGCAGAATGGGTTATGGGGCTAACATTTATTAGTCAAAGGCCTTTGGCATTATTTGGGATAGCAATGATTATTGTTGGTGTTCAACTCATTTCAACTGGGTTAATTGGTGAACTCGTTGTAAAAAATTCATTGCAGAATACTGCTTACAGTATTCGTGAGACATTGGATTAAGCTGTTTTTCATTCTTTTATGGTCTCTATGAAACGTATATATTCTTTTGTGCTAGCTACGATTCTGTGTACATGTAACTTATCTGCTCAAATATTTGATGGTGAAACCTACTTAGGTATAGGTATTAGTTCTATTACTTTTAATGGTGATAATCCAGCTAATAAGCAGATTTTCCCAAAAGGAAATAATACAACTGTTGGTGGAGGTTTCCCAAATGCTCAAACTGCCTTAAGCTTAAGGACAACATTATCTATAGATAAAAATAGAACATATAGAATACCGATTAGTTTTGATTATGTGTTTTTGAGTGGTGTTCAACGTTTGCCAGATAAATTCTATAATATTTATGCAACTCATAGTGTTCATATACCAACTATTTCAGCTGGTTTTGAATATGCCTTTTTAAGTTTACCTTTAGCAAATGCAAAATTGTATGCCGCTGCTGATATAAAACTATCAATGATTCAGAAGTCTGAATTAATTGTTAATCTGGATTATGATAATCAAGATTTTAGAGATACTACTAGAATTTATGGTAAAGAAACAGCAACCAGACTAGGAATGGGTTTACGTATTGGTGTTGATGGCGAAGTATTTGCCCCTTGGTATGTAAATATTTCTGCGGGTTACAATGCATTTAATCTTCTTGGAAGAAATGATGCAAGGGGTGAACTTTTTACTCCTTCAAATCTTTCTGAAAAAGTTGAATCCATTATTGGTGCTATAGCTACCACTATTTTGATTCAGTATAAACTGTAATAGATACTGAACATACTGTAATGTCTTTCCTTTACTTATTTCGAAATTAATATCATCTATGTTTGAAGATACTACACAAGAATATTCCTCTCATTTCCCTGAATTACAATATACTGCTTGGCCTAGTGGTCAATTGGCATCTATTGCTGGATTTGGTACTTATCGTATTGGCAGACAAAATCCTGAACATCAAATATCATTAATGAAAGCTTTAATGAGTGGTATTAATGTGGTTGATACTTCCGCTAATTATTCTGATGGTGAAAGTGAAAGGGCAATAGGCGAAGTGCTTAAACTTATTAAGCATGATATAAAACGATCTGATTTGATTGTTATATCTAAGTTTGGCTATGTAGAAGGCGAATCATTTACTAGATCTGAACAAAGAAAAGCACAGCAAAACCCATATCCAGAAGCCATAGAACTAGAACAAGGATCAGAATATTGCATTCATCCTGAGTTTTTGGAGGAGCAATTAATTGAATCGCTAAAAAGACTTCAAATAGACTATTTGGATGTATTGCTTATTCATAATCCAGAAATGTTCTTAATGCACAAACAGCTTTTAGCGGGTAAATCTCTAGAAGTAATCAGAGATATGTTCTATAAAAAAATTGCAAAAGCATTCGAATGGTTGGAATCCGCTGTCGAAAAAGGGCTTATTCGCTCTTATGGGATTTCCTCGAATACATTGCCATTAAGTGCAGATCACCAACATGCTTGCTCTTTAGAACAGTGTCTGCATATAGCAGAAAACATCAAAAAAGAACATCATTTTCATGTGATTCAATTTCCATTTAATTTGATAGAAACAGAAGCTGCAACAGAACTTAATCAAGAAGATGAATCATTAACATTGATTGAATATGCCGAAGCACATGATATAGTTTGCCTTGTAAATAGACCCTTAAATGCAATGCGAAATAATACATTGATACGATTGTCAGATAATGGCTTTCAAGATGGTATTGATGAGCAAGCTTTGATTGAAGATATCTATCAAATTGCAATGGCTTCTGATACATTTGTTCGTAATATTGACATTCTACCATATGATCAAAAAGATAGAGATCATTTAGTAGATCTTATTACTTCTGTAGCCGAATTGCAAACAAAATGGCGAAACTTTTCCAGTATGGAAGAGTGGCATACATACAGAAATATGATGCTATCTAGTATGGCACTTGGATTAACTGCTATTAATAAATTGCAAGATGAATCTATGATACAATGGTCTGTCAATATGGCCAAACAATTAGCTTCCATTACCAATACAATCAATAAATATAATGCAGTAAAATTCGATAAAATGGCCCAAAGGAATGTGTATATACATTCTGCTTTAGAAAAAGCTTTTCCTGGTAATTTTACCGGACAACCCTTATCGCAGATTGCCTTTAATGCTGTTAGAACAGTTAAAGGAATTTCTTCTGTATTAATTGGTGCCAGAAATCAACTTTATATTGATGATGTTCTAGAAGCTATGCAAAAAAATATACCTGTATTAGATAGAGTAGATTGGATGGGATTGAAGCTTCATTAACTATTTGTGGAACTTCTACTACTTTTATTCTAGTTACTTCTTTAATAATTTTTCATTTACAAAGATATATTATGCCTATATCAGGCCAATTCGATTATAAATATCTTCTGGATATAGATTCTCCAGCCGATTTACGCGCTTTACCAGAAAGTGCTTTAAAAACTGTTAGTGATGAAGTTCGAGAATATATGATAGATACTATCACTAAAGTTGGTGGACATTTCGGTGCTGGTCTTGGAGTTGTAGAGCTAACAGTTGCTCTGCATTATGTGTTTAATACTCCAGAGGATAAAATTGTTTTGGATACAGGGCATCAGGGATATCCTCATAAAATCCTTACTGGAAGAAGAGATGAACTTCATACGATTCGTACTAAAGATGGTTTATCTGGTTTTTTAAAGCGTAGTGAAAGCGAATATGATGTTTTTGGTGCTGGGCATGCTAGTACTAGTATCTCGGCTGCTTTAGGTTTAGCAACTGCAAGAGATATCCTTGGAAAAACTAATAGAGTTGCTGCCATTATTGGTGATGGAGCAATGACGGGTGGCATGGTTTATGAAGCTATGAATAATTGTGGTGTGCAAAATCGAGATGTATTGGTTATTCTTAATGATAATAATATGTCTATTGCCCCAAATGTATGGGCACTAAGTAATTACTTTTCGCAGATTTTTGCAACGCCTACAGCTACCAGATTACGCTCTCATGTTTGGGATATTGCCGGAAAAATGGATACAGTTGGCGATAGAATTAGAAAAGTTGCTCATAAATTAGATGATGGTTTAAAGGCTCTTCTTACGCCTGGAATGTTATTTGAAGCATTGGGTTTTAATTATTATGGGCCTATCAATGGACATAATGTTAATAATCTTGTTACTATGCTTCAGAATTTAAAGGATGTAAAAGGCCCAACTTTGTTGCATATCACTACACAAAAGGGTAAAGGATATGCACCTGCCGAAAATGACAAACAGTTTTTACATGCTATTGGCAAAGTAGATAAAATTACCGGTAAGTCTTTTCCAAAACCAGCTCCAACTATAGCTCCTCCTCCTACTTATCAAAAGGTTTTTGGCGATGCAATGACAGAGATATGTTCAGAGAATCCTCGTGTTATTGGAATTACTGCTGCAATGCCAGATGGTACAGGTTTAGATATATTGGCTGCTTCTTATCCTGAAAAAGTAATCGATGTAGGAATTGCAGAAAGCCATGCGGTAACATTTGCTGCTGGTTTAGCTTGCGAGGGAATTGTACCAGTTTGCGCTATCTATTCATCCTTTCTTCAAAGGGCATTTGATAATATTGTCCACGATTGTGCATTACAAGATTTGCATGTTGTGTTTGCTCTAGACCGCTCAGGTTTGGTTGGTGCTGATGGCCCAACTCATCACGGTGTTTTAGATATAGGTTATCTTCGCCTGATTCAAGGTATGATTGTAATGGCCCCAAAAGATGAGCAAGAATTACGTGATATGTTGCATTCAGCTATTTATGATTATACAGATGGTCCTTCTGCTATTCGATATCCTCGCGGAAATGCCATTGGGGTGCCACTTAGTAAGCCAATTAGCATTCCATTAGGTAAATCTGAAACAATCAAAGAAGGTAGTGATATTGCTATTATAGCTTTTGGTAAAATGGTTCAAGAAAGTATTCTTGCTGCAGCTATCATAGAAAAGGAACAAGGGAAATCTATTCATCTTGTAAATGCTCGATTTGCAAAACCTCTGGATGAAGAGATGTTAATAGATATTATGAATAGATTTAAGACAATTATTACTGTAGAAGATGGCCAAATTCAAGGTGGATTTGGTAGTGCTATTGCAGAATTTGCTGCAGAGCATGGATATCAAGGTAATTTATTATTGCATGGCATACCAGATATCTTTGTAGATCATGGAACGCAAGAAGAATTATTACAAGAATTAAAATTAGATGCAAGAGGTATTGCAGATATCATTTCATCCTCACTTCTTAACTATTAAAACTAAAGTTTATCTGCAAAGATGTATCAGATCTATTTGTTTAGATATTCTCTGAGAAATCCCATGTACGATAGGTCTAGATTCTGTACTCTTGCAATATTATGTTCTGTTTTTGTGACATTTAGCCAAAAAGCTTCTGCTTAGGTTCAAGTTCCAAGAACACTTAGCCTATAAGGAGTTCTTACGAATTCCTTCGATTCTACATTCATGGAAGCATCTCTTATCATTAAAATTGGTATTTATTAATCTGCCTTGGGTGGTTTCCCTTTATTTGAACAAACAGATGCTTTTTCTTTGGCTACTGGTGGTTTATATAATTTTACTTATTGTCCGGGACGATGGTTTACCTGCCAAATTAACATTTGTTAGACAATACTTTCTAGAAATTGCAGTAGATGGTATTCCTCAAGCAATGAGAATTTCCCTTATTCATTAATGGCTGCCAATATAGCTCCAGATGCTGTGAGTGAATAATTATATCATACTTAGAGGCACCAGAAAAGATAATAATGCTGCAAATTCTCTAGCCTTCGGTACAATAATCAGAATAAGCGGTTCTCATTCTTGTGCCATAGGAAATAACTCAGTTGGTGCAGAAGATGTATATGATATTTTCAAAGAATATTATCAATGATGGGCTTATGTCTGGTGTGATTGCTTCTGAAGCTGCTTTATTAGCTGTTGGATCAGGATTGGACCGCTGAAGATGTTCCAGATTTAGTTGATGTGGTTACATAGGGTGTTTTCATTATTACTTAATGTGCTATTGCTTTTCAGGAGAGCGATGCTGCAGATTATGCAGAATGATTGATACAATCATTTTCATTTAGCGATTTTATTTTTGGTGAAATTGTGGGAATTCATCAAGGTTCAATCATATATCAAACAGAAGAAGCTGAACAGCTAAGGGTAGTTTCTAGAATGCCTTTAATTCTTGGTAATATGCCTCAATATGGTAAAGAAACTAAATATGAAAAAGTTAGTTTTATGGGGCAAGTTCCAGTATATGTTTCAGAAACTGTAAAAAAAGGGGATTATATCCTTTCCATTTGAGGGAATAATGGTTTGGGTATAGCAGATAATCCAAATGATACGAGGTCGCAAGATGATAAGAATATCGTCAAAATTGCTTGCTCTAAAGGTGGCTTTTCAGCATTGATTAATACAGTAAATGTTGCGGTAGGGCTAAATACTTATTTGAATTCCAACCTAGTTTCTGAGTAATCAAAGGAAATTGAAATATTGAAAAATATCTTCAATTAACAATGCTTTGCAAATATTATTGCCTAAAAATTCTACATCATTTTTACATAATGTAGCTAGCACAATGCAAGAAAAGGCTTTGCTAAAGATGACATAAATAATAAGATTGCTGCTCATTCCTAACATTCTTCAGAACCATTCCATCATACACATACATTCCTGATTTTATTGCTAAAAATTATTAAAACTAATAATATTGGTTTGCAAGATCATGTTAACAGAAAGATTTTGAAAGACAATCCCAAGCCACAAGAACTATTTTTATTGAAATGTTACAAAAACATTTCAATAAAATAGTATGAGATTAATAAGATATCAATCGTAAAGGGCTAGTTGACTTTTAAAGAAAATGATAGTTATCAGTGTAAATTTACTCTTAAATATCGGTGATAATTTACAAGTTTTCTTTTGCTATTACTGATACATATCTCTTTAAATTATATTCGAATTTCATTGTACCTGATACAGTGATTTTGCCATAATTACTAATAGACAAAAAATAATCTATGTATTTACTAGACCTTTAACATTAGAAAAAAACAAAAAAAAATACATTAATTAGTTTTTTAGTTCAATTATTAAAAATAGTTATTGAAGGCTATGATTCTACTGAGATAATTACAAGTTTTATCAGTAATGTAAAACACACATTTGGTTCTATTGAAAAAGTTTTCTCTCATTGATAATTTATCGAATGGAGATCTTAATCACGGAATTTTTATTGGTAATGGAGGATATACAAGAAGTGATTATGAAAGGGGGCAGGATTAAGGCATGGTGCTGATTGTAGAGGATATCATCATCCTTTTATTAATACCGATAGAGCTCATAATGATAGATTTACTACTGTTCCTGCTAGTAATGCATCTACGATACATGATAGCGGTGGCAATGAAAATACA
Organism: Bacteroidota bacterium; assembly: GCA_049317525.1. GTDB lineage: Bacteria > Bacteroidota > Ignavibacteria > Kapaibacteriales > UBA961 > UBA961. The sequence continues at coordinate 19,959 of JBMOIC010000034.1, forward strand.
CCTAAAAATGTTGGTATAAATTATATCGTAAAAGCTTGAAGAAAATTTAATTATTTATATGGAACTTGCTTTAGCACTGATTGTGTTATCCACTGTTTTATTTGTTTTTAACATCAATTTGTAACTAATATCAATGTTATGGGATATTAATATTTTGTAAAAATTAAAAAAAAATATTATGTTTATCGCCTTAAATACCCTTACACTAATCTATTTAGTGCTGTGATTTACTGTATTAACAAGTAATTTTTTAAATAAATATATAATTATCAATTAAATGAAAGGTTGTACCTATGAAATGTTGTAACGGTAAGATGCTGTTCATAGCATTATGTTTGGGTTTTTTGGCATTTAGCCAAAAAGCTATCTCTCAGGTTCAAGTTCCACGAACACTT
>JBMOIC010000035.1:0-18987 GCA_049317525.1 Bacteroidota bacterium
AATGTATCCTAACAACCAGAAGGTTGTGGAGATGGCGGGAGTCGAACCCGCGTCCGAAATGCTGCAGCCGAAGCCTCTCCATGCTCAGTCTATTAATAATTTTAGTATAATCGTACACCAATAGACAGGCCAATTACACGATGAATCATAATCTTAATTCAGGTACCGATTCAATGTCCTGAAAGCATCCCTTTAAGAAGTTACACCCGATTCATCGCCTAAGGGCCGACGATGGTCGAATGGTTTAACGGCTTTGTCCTGTGGATTAGGCGGCTAAACGGTAGTTCATAGTGTTGCCACTTATGTGTTCCGCCGGTTGTATTAACGAGCTCCACCAGCGTAGCTCGGCATGCTTCTTCGTACTACATTCACCCCGTCGAGACCATTTCATCCCCATGGGCGCGCTGCATAGACGCCTTGCCTGTATTGATATTGCTAGCAATTAAAAATAGTTTAAATATTAAAAATGGACATTTCCAATTGTGATTCTAAAAGGATAAAAGAGATTAAACTTTGGGCCTTCTTTATCACTAAATTCTATAGTTGGTAATGGTAAAAGGATATAATTCAAAGATTGTTTTATCCAATTCCAGAATGGGGGGCCATCAGGTAAAACCATTGCAGGTGTAATATCTAAACCCAATAAATATTTTCTATCGCCATTTTTAAAGGTCAAATTTCTAGCAGTATATCCAATCCCGAGATTTAGCCACTTTGGCCAATATGAGGATAAACTGTTAGGTAATAAATTGTGGACATTAGCACTCAACATAAAAGTATAACCACTATAATCATCGATAAAAGATGAAGAAGCTTGTCTGCTATTTGAACCAAACCAAGATGGTGGGAAATAATTAGCTTTCGGTGTAAAATTTTGTAAAAATGGCCAATAATGTTGTCCTAAAAAGAAACCAATTCCTGCTATATTAGATATCATGTCAGAAGGGCTAAATCCCCAATTAGTACCAAAACCATCTAATATTTCTACATAGGCTTGATAAGTAAAAGACATTGCAGCGCCCCAATTTGTTGCTGCTTCATGGCTTAATCCAGAACCCATTAAAAATTCACTTAAAATATATGCATTCAAATAACCACCCCAAAAATGCCCTAGTTTATCTACATATAATCCATAATTACCATCTTCTATAAATCTAAAAGCAGAGGTAGAATCCCATATTGTATTTACTTGATAGATATGTAATGCCGTAATTGCTGCAGCATAAGTTCCTGTTAATACATAAAATGGCGTGTTTTTAATTGATGTTTTTTTTAATGCTGCTGTCCCCATTAATGTTGTTCGTGGATACCCAGCATATGTAAATTCTTGAGGTGATAATGTTTCTGATGTCTCATCTGATGCTGCAATTTCAGATTGTGTATCTATATTGTATGTTGAACACTCTTCTAAGCAGGGATAATCTACTAAGCTTTCAATACTTTGAGAAATGACACTACCTTTAACACTTTCATTTTCTACTTGTTCAGCACTTTGTGCACGAACAGCAAAAAAGAATAATATGATCAGAATGAACTTGTTCATACATTATGATTCTTATCAGAAGGTAATTGTAATAAAAATCTATGATAAGCCATATGTTGTGTAAAAAAGCCCTCGCTTAAATTAGCATCATACCATTCGGATAGAGTATGTAAAAAGCCACCTGATTTTCTCATAAAAAGTTTCAAAAACAGACGAATAATAGGAGAAAAACCCATAAGTAAATCTTGAACAATATGTAATGTTGGTAACATATAGTGTCTAAACAAAGATTCAGTAAACCTAAGGCTTGGCAATATTTTATGGCTTGTACATTCAGTATTTATAATAGTAATTCCTCTTTGAGCACATTCACGCTCTAAATCAGACGTATACACCATATTGGTATTAATCAAGGGATGATTGGAAGTTCGATAAAATCCAGAAATAAGAATATATCCACCTGGCTTAACACAACGTGTTGAAGCATCTAATCCATCTTTCAGAGAGAAATAATTATTTGATTCACTCATCAATAACATATCAACTTGGTGTTTAGGATAATAATCTTCAATCTTAGAATGTATAAATGAACTACCAGGAAGCGTATTTTTAAACATCGAGGCATGATTTTTTTCTGGAGAAATGCCTTGAACTATTCTACCTGATTTTTCGAATGCAAATGCAACATCACCAATGCCACAACCAACATCAACAATAGATTGCACATCGGATGGCGTCCAATCTAATAAACTTTGAGTATATCGTTGTTGAGCAATACGAAGTGTGTCTAAAGAGTCGATAATGTCATTCTGATTATCTGAATATCCCAAATGAAGAGACTCCAGTTTGAGAACTTCGACACAAAAACGAAGTTCAAAATCAACAGAATTAGTAAGTAGGGGATGAATAGCCATAGAATCTTAGTTAACCATAAAAGCCAAGAGCATTGGCAAAATTACTGCTTAAATTTAACTCAACAAGCACCATATAATAATTTTAATTGTGCACTTTTTATCACAATCTTAGAATACTTCCATCTAATTTGTAATTTTGTTTAAGTTGAATTCTGATTTATCTCTTATTTCTTTCAAGGAAATTGATTCATGGCAATCCGTATTGCAATTAATGGTTTTGGTCGCATCGGACGTTTAGTATTTCGTGTTGCGAGTGCACGTCCTGATTTATTTGAAATCGTTGGTATCAATGATTTAACAGACGCTCCTACATTAGCACATTTACTAAAATATGATTCGGTTCATGGAAGATTTAATGGTGAAGTGAAAGCTGATCAATCTTCAATCCTTGTAAACGGTTCATCTATTAATATTTCTGCAGAAAAACAGATAGAAAATATTCCATGGAATAATCTTGATTGTATTATTGAATCTACTGGTGTTTTTAGTTCTAAAGACCAATTATCTAAACATTTAGCTCATGGAAGAAAAGTTGTTCTTACTTCTCCAGCAAAAGATGCATTAGATAAAACAATTGTATTAGGTGTGAATGATCATACATTAAATGGCTCTGAAGTGATTCTGTCTAATGCTTCTTGTACTACGAATTGTTTGGCACCAATGGTAAAAGTATTGCATGATTCTTTTGGCATAGAAAAAGGGTATATGACAACAGTACATGCTTATACTAATGATCAAAGAATTCTTGATTTACCTCATAAAGATTTACGCAGGGCTAGGTCTGCTGCTGTGAGTATTATTCCTACAACAACTGGTGCAGCTAAGGCAGTTGGTGAAGTTTTACCTGAATTAAAAGGAAAATTAGATGGCTTTTCATTCAGAGTGCCTGTTCCCGATGGATCTGTGACAGATTTCACAGCAATTCTACATCGTGATGTTACAAAAGAAGAAATAAATCAAGCCTTAAAAGCAGCTGCTGATTCTTCTCTTAAAGGAATTATGGAATATTCTGAAGATCCTTTGGTTTCTGTTGATATTTTAGGTAATCCTCATTCTTGTATTGTAGATTCACTATCTACAATGGCAATGGGTAATTTAGTTAAAGTAGTTGGTTGGTATGATAATGAATGGGGTTATTCTAATCGAGTTATTGACTTAGTTGCAAAAATTTGTAGTTGAAATATATAAGCTTAAGCAAAAAATAAAGGCATTCATTTTATTGAATGCCTTTTGTGTTTTAACTAAGCGCTTGTTCTATTTTATGGAGAACTTCTCGGGCAGCATCCAATACATTTGTGCCCGGACCAAATATAGCCTTAACTCCAGCATGATAGAGTTCCTCATAATCTTTTGGTGGAATTACTCCTCCAGCAACTACAATGATATCAGATGAACCTTGTTTATGTAATTCTTCAATCAAAAGGGGAATCAAGGTTTTATGTCCTGCTGCTTGACTAGAAATCCCAATTACATGGACATCGCTTTCTATGGCTTGTCTTGCCGCTTCTTCAGGAGTTTGGAATAATGGTCCTAAATCGACATCATAACCAGCATCTGCAAAGCCAGTCGCTATAACATGCGCTCCGCGATCATGCCCATCTTGTCCAAGTTTAGCAACCATAATTCTTGGACGCCTTCCATATTTTTGTTCAAAAGCGATTATTTCATTTTGCACAGCATGAAATCCTTCATTATGTTCATTATAATGTGCATATACTCCACTCACTATAGATACCTGTGATTCATATCGTCCAAATGATGAAGCCATTGCTTCGGAGATTTCTCCAAGAGTTGCTCTTAATCGGGCAGCATGAATGGCAGCTTCTAAAAGATTCCCAGAATTATTTTCAGCTATAGTAAATATTGCAGATAAAGATTCTTCTACTGCTTTTTGATCTCGATTTTGTTTTATGGTCTGTAATAATTCAATTTGAGATGCTCTAACAGTTGTATTATCGATATCTAATACATCTACTTCAGTTTGCTCATCTGGAATATACTTATTAACACCTACGATAATTTCTTGTTTTTGATCGATTAAAGCTTGTTTTCTTGCAGCAGATTCTTCGATAAGCCTTTTGGGAATTCCCATTTGGATTGCTTTTGTCATACCACCAATAGATTCTATTTCTGCAATAATCTTTTTGGCTTCTTGATATAATGATTCTGTTAAAGATTCAACATAATATGAACCACCCATTGGATCGGCTACTTCTGTAATATGTGTTTCTTCAGCAATGATTAATTGAGTATTTCTGGCAATTCTGGCGGATGCATCTGTAGGTAATCCTAAAGCTTCATCAAATGAATTCGTATGTAGTGATTGAGTGCCACCCAATACAGCAGCCATAGCTTCTATAGTAGTTCTAATGATATTATTATAAGGATCTTGAGCAGCTAAAGACCAACCAGAGGTTTGGCAATGTGTTCTTAATATTAGCGAGCTATTTTTTTTAGGTGAGAACTGTTTTACTTGTTCTGCCCATAAGCGTCTGGCAGCACGCATTTTGGCAATTTCCATAAAGAAATTCATACCAATACCCCAAAAGAATGAAAGTCTTGGGGCAAATTCATCAATATCTAAACCCTTTGCTAAGGCTATGCGTACATATTCTAGTCCATCTGCAATCGTAAAGGCCATTTCTTGAACAGCACTTGCACCTGCTTCATGCATATGATAACCGCTAATACTAATGCTATTATATTTTGGCATATGCTTGCTAGTATATTCGATAATATCAGCAACAATACGCATTGAAGGTTCTGGAGGATAAATAAATGTATTCCTTACCATGAATTCTTTTAGAATATCATTTTGAATTGTACCAGATAATTGATGTTGTTGAACTCCTTGTTCCTCGGCAGCAACAATAAACATGGCTAATATTGGGATAACAGCGCCGTTCATTGTCATGGAAACAGACATCGTATCTAAAGGAATTTGATCGAAGAGAATTTTCATATCTTCTACGCTATCGATTGCAACACCAGCTTTTCCAACATCACCAACTACTCTTGGATGATCAGAATCAAAGCCACGATGAGTTGCTAAATCGAAAGCTACGGATAATCCTTTTTGTCCGGCAGCAAGATTTCTTCTATAAAAAGCATTAGATGCTGCAGCAGTAGAAAAACCAGCATATTGCCTGATAGTCCAAGGCCTATTTGTATACATTGTAGCATAAGGCCCACGAGTAAAAGGGAATATACCTGGCATAGAGTCTTGAATAGCTAATGATTCAAGATCAGCTGCAGTATATAATGGTTTTATAGTAATTCCTTCTGCATTTACTTTTTCAAGTAATTCAGGAGATTGATTTTTCAATTCTTTCTGTGCAATAGCTTTCCAAGAAAGATATGCATTCTGTTCAAGTTCAGACACGCTATTCTCCAATAGAAGAAAATTATTATTTATAAGGGTTTTGCAGATATCTATTAGCTTCTTCATGAGAATTTTGTCTTTCTTGCCATGCTAATACTTTTTTATACTGCTGAATTGCTAATTCTCTTTGCCCTTTCATATCATATATATTGCCAATTTTTAGATTTACTTTTACAGTAAATCCAGAAACATCTTCATCTAAATATCTTCCTGCTTCATCACATTTGTAAAAGTATTTTAATGATGAGTCTAATTCTTTTCTATTAATCAATGCTAAACCAACATAGTACAGTGCTTCTCTGGCGGTTTGTTGATCATATCCTACTTTTTTATCAATGCATGCCTGAACTGCATTTCTCCATGTTTGTTCCATCTGTGGATACATTCCCATCATAACTTGACATCTTCCAACATATCTGTGAAAATATGGGTTTTGGGGATATTGATTTAATAAGTCTTGGGCTACTTTTAAGGCTTCTGATGGATTTTTTTCAAATTGAAAATATGCTTGTAATAAGGAAACTTTGGCTTCTGTTTTTGCATATTTAGCACTTCTTCCTGCTGCTGCTAATTGCATAAGACCCAGATTCTTATCTCCTTTAGGCAAAAACATCATCACACTTGCTAATACTGGATATTGTTCTGGTAATACGGCTGCATAATAATTATATAATCCTGTCCCTAACATGATATCGTGATTTCCTGGGGCAATTTGGTGACATCTTTGCAATATTTCAAATGCAATATGCCCATCATCTGCTGCTTTTAACCATGATTCTCTGCCGGCATAAAATCTTCCTCTAAAACCTAGGGCTCCACCTTTAAAAAATAGTGCTGATAAATCATTTGGATTGGTTTCTAATAATTCATCACATAATGTTATTACTTGAGCACATTTATACAGGAACTTTTCATCATTTTGTTTACTTTTTCTGTCTGCTTGAATTCGCCACCATTCCACCATTGCATCAAGAAAATATCCTGCAGGATTTTTAGGATATAGATTAATAACTTTATTAAACAATGCACTTGCAGCATCAAATTCCATATTATAAATCATTGTTGCGCCCATTTGAACTAATGTATCTGCATCAGATCTCATCATTATCCATTGGGCTTTCAATGTACTTGTTGAACATATACAACAGAAAGATAATACTAGTAAGATTTTCATAATTTATAATTATACTGAAACAAGAGTATGATTAATGATGATCATGAAGATTGAATGCTTGGGTACATTAATCTGAATAATTTGGCATGACGAATTGGCGAGTTTCCTAATGTATATGTATATGCAATTAAAAGAAGCAAAACTACAGTACAATAGAAAGTTCCTTCAATTCCATATGGGCCTATAAAAAACGAGGAAAATGTTGAGTCATGTATTGTTGTTTTTAAAAAACCATCACCAAATTTAATTCCGCTGATCTCTATTCCTACAGCACTTTGTGTAAAATTCCAAGATGCATGATATAAAATTGGCAACCAAAGTCCTTTGCTACGATACCAAGCTATGCTCATGAAGCAATTAGCCAAAAAAGTATTGAGTGTTGATATGATATCTGCATTGGGATTAGATAAATGTAATAATGAAAATACAATAGAAATAATGATAATAATCCTACTTGGAGAGAATCTATCAGCTAGAGCCTGAAATATTGTCCCCCTAAAAATACATTCTTCCAATAAAGCAGTAGAAAATATCATCATCATAGTTGAAAAAGAAATACCTTTTCCATATTCTATCGATAGCAAATCAGCACTGTATAGGATAACTATTGCAAGTAGTACGGGTATAATGCCGGCCAGAGTTCCTATCACTATTTCTTTTATAGTATAAGAATCTATTGCAAAACCAGCAGTGCTTGTATTACCACCGCGCATATATTCAATTGCTATCATACCAAATGGAAGAAGCCAAATACCAAATAGTTGAAAAGCAGGAAAAAGTATTGAGATTCCTATATATATCAATACAAGCATTACACCTGCTACAAGCCTTTGATACCAATGATGGATATATATATTTTTCATTAATATGCGATGTGTAATGAATGAGAATATACTATTGAATCATCTACATAAATCGAGACTGTATACATCCCACTAGAGAAACCTGATACATTGATTGGTATTATTTCTTCATTACTTCCTTGAGTCGAATATGATTGTCTATATAATTCTTTTCCTTTAATATCATGAATCATAACCCGATAATTCATTGCAGGCAATTGTGCTTGCTTATAGGCTAAAGTAATATATATAGTAGGAGAAGAAACTGGATTTGGAAATAATTCGGACACAAATTCATGAGAATTTTGAGGTGTATCTTTGATATCACTCATTGTATCTTGAAAGCCAAGAATTTTTGCATCACGAATATAAAAACCATCAAATTCAGCACCTTCATCACTTAATACACCAAAACGAAGTTTGATTTTTTTTCCAATATAATCTTGTAAAGAAACAGTTTGATATTCCCAATCAGGGAAATTTCCTTCAAAACCATAACTTTTTGGGTCTTGTTTACCACCTCCAATACCTGAACCAAGCTTCATTCTTGAAGTTTGTAAAGAATTCCATGTTCTACCTTCATTATCTGATAGCTGTACTACTGCAAAATCTGATCGAGGTTCAATACTCCATTTAGCGATAAATTGAAATTCTGCAGCACGATATTGTGATAGATCAAATAATACAGAGGATTCGGTATAGGAATCGACTTGTGGTATATAATTTTTGGTTGGACTATCGGTTAAAGCATATGAATTTAATTGTTTAATATAAATTGGCTTCCATGAATTTAAGATAAAGTTGGAGGTATCTTTTATCGTTGAAAAAACAGAAATGATTTCTGGTTTATATAATCGCATAGATAATGTATCAGACCTTATTACACCATATTGATTTCTTGAAACGATAAAAGGAACAGTATCGCCATTTCGAAAATTCTTTTGTAAACGATATGAGATGGAAGCACGAAAAAAAGCACCTGATTTAATATATCTTATACCAAATGATGTATCACTTTTGATGATATGATCATTCAAAAATCTAATAGAAATCAGCGTAAGTGAATCAGCAGATAATCTACCAATATTTTGAAAATCTATATCTATTATTCCACCATCATCTTGTAATGTTGCTATATTTTGAACTGCTTGTCTTAAACATATATTATCGGCAGAACTCCATAATCCTTGATAATTGCAATGAAGATTCTCTGCAGCAAGTGGTATAATTTTTTGAATACCAGGCCAAAATCCTTCGAATGGATTACCCACTTCTGGAGTAAATGACATTGCTCCAAAAGTACTATATGCCCAATCATCAGAATTTCCTCTTGTAGTATAACCTACAGTTTCTAAATCTCTACCAGCTGAATATTTATTATATCGTGTTATATCAGCAGCAAAGCCTCTTAAAAGGGTAGAATCGGGAGTTTCTTGAGATATCGCAGCAAATGGATAAATAAATAAATTGCTATAAGTATGATAATTCATAATGAAGCCAAATTGATATGTTTCGCAAAGTTTTTTAATTGCTTGCGTTTCGGGCTCACTAAATGGTTTTTCACCTCTGTACACATCAGATTTGGGATCTGTAGAAGAACCACCATTATTGGCATTCCAATATGATTCTGGTCCATAATTACGATTAAGATCTACTCCTTTTTCTGCATCTATTATTCGTCTATTTTTTCTCCAAAGTCCACCACCTTGTGGTTTTTGTTCTTGATTAAATGCATAACCATCCGGATTTAAACAAGGTATCATCACTAATAATCTATTAGCCAAGAGATATTGTGCCTGGGCATCTCCTTTTTTACCTTTTTCTAATAAATCCCAAAGAAAATATATAAGTGTAGTTGCACCTGCTGGTTCTCTTGCATGGTGCAATGCGGTATACAAAGTTTTAGGTAATTGTTTAAATGGTTGCGAGGTGATTTGCCAAGAAAGAATTGGTCTATTTTCACCTGTATATCCAAGTGTATCGGGCTTGCCAATATATTCCGGGGAAAATTCTTGCATTTTTTTCATTTCATTATAGATTTCTTCTAGCGTATAATATCCGCCCATAGATCCTGTAATGAAATTATCTGGTTTTATTAGATTTTTAGGAATTAATTGATCTTTTACTGCTTGATTTTGTGCTGATTTAAGCTTCTCAGCATAATATTCTTGCATATCAGGCACAGCAATATCTATATTAAACCCATTGTTTTTCAAAGACTTATACGATGAATGAGAAATAATACATTCTATCGTTTTACTTTTTATTTCCATTCCATGATCTGCATCTAAGCCATACTGAATAAGCTGAGGAATTCCGATGCCATCGGGATTATGAATGATGACCTTATGATATGTTTCTTGTGCATGAATAGATATCACACATATAAGATATAGGCAAATAAAGAGCAATTTTTTCTTGATAAACATAAGGACACTTAATTATTAGTATAACGATATAAGAATATAATCTAATAGGGAATTCATTCTCTATAAACACGTATAAGTATGAGAGAATATAATGCTGTAAAGCAATGGCAAATTTACGCTAAATTAATGTAATTTTGCTGAGTGATATACAATTCAGAATCTTCTTTCACCTTACTTTAAAGAGAAACTATGAGCACGAATACAAGCACAAATCCTTCGGATTATGATGTACTAATTAGACGTTATGATAATGATGCTAATTATGCATCATATTGTCCACAACTTGCACATATGATAAAAGGAACTGCGCATGAAGAAGTAGAAAATGCAATGAAGGAATATATTCTCATTTATATTGAAGATATAAAAAAACAATTAGGTTGATTTCCTTGAAAACCGTTGATACTTTTCAATATCGCGATAGATTTCCAATTCAGATTATACTTTTTACTGAATCGCATGAAATAGCTATAGGATTAACTAGCATTGCAGTGATGATATTGGCAGCTATGTTATATCCTAAGATCTTGATATATCTGATACTCTTTTTTTTATTCTTTATTGCAAAATCAATACATCCAGCTGCAATTGGATTTTCTGCAATGCCAGGTTCAAGTTTTCTTCCTGCATTGATGTTAAGAGGATTTTTATGTGGTTATGGATATAGTTTTATTTTGACAGATTATTCATATGCATCATTAATACAACCAGAACAAGTACAATTGGCAATTGCCTGTATTATTTTATGCATGGGATATTTTGTAGAATTTATGAATAGAAGAGGATTTAGTTCATGGATAGGTATACAATGTAGCAGTATTCTCTCTCTCGTTTTTTTTAGTTTCATCTTAGATAAAACAATACTAACTGCATCCATAATAGCTAGTATATATGTCATATCGCTTTTTGCAGCATATCTAAGGAATTTCACCCGAAATTCTTGGGATGCTGTCCTTTTTTATTTTCTATGTTATATAATCTATTTGCATGCCGATGAAATACTCATTTATTTACAATCAATTATCGGATAAAATATGAGTTTATTACGCATAGATTTGATTTCTGCTGTCCCTGATATCTTCATATCGCCCTTGCAAACTAGTATTCTTAAAAGAGCTCAAGACAAACAATTGGTGGAAATTCATGTACATAATTTACATGATTATGCAACCGATACATATAAACATATAGATGATACTCCTTTTGGGGGTGGCGCAGGAATGATATTGCAATGTGAGCCTATTTTTGCTTGCATAGAACAATTGAAAGCAGAAAGAACATATGATCATATTATGTATATGAGCCCAGATGGAAAAAAATTTCATCAAGACATGGCAAATTCTCTTTCTTTATGTGGTAATATTATCTTTTTAGCAGGACATTATAAAGGCATCGATCAGCGCATTAGAGAGCATTTAATCACATCCGAAATATCTATTGGAGATTATGTGGTTAGTGGGGGAGAATTGCCTGCTTTAATGATTATTGATGCCATTGTACGATTAATTCCTGGCGTATTAGGTGATGCTGAATCTTCTTTAAGTGATGCATTTATGAATGATGGTTTATTGGATTGTCCTCATTATACTAGACCAGCTAAGTTTAGGGATTTAGAGGTACCTGAAGTATTAAGAAGTGGCAATCATGAATTAATTAAGAAATGGAGATTGGAGAAGGCTATAGAAAAGACGAAGCGATTAAGACCTGACTTATATAAACAGTATATGTAATCATAAAAAAAGGCCTTTGAAAATATCAAAGGCCTTTTACTTTTTAATTCAGATTGTTTAACGAATACATTGCATTGGAAGAATCCATGATGCTGAGCCATATTCAATATGAATATAGATAATCTCAGAATTATTTGGACATTCTATATTCATAGATTGTGTGTGATTATTGCTAAAGAGTGTTTTTCCATCAATACTATAAGCAGAAACCTTTAAGGCTTTAGATGAAGAAGGAGCAATAAGAGAAATACCATTTTGTGTGTATTGATAGATTATTCCAGCAGATTTTAAATCATCTTCTACAGAAGACGGTTCAGTTATCTTAACGGTTCTAGTCTCACCAAAGGGGCCTTCTCCCATTTCATGATGGGCTTTTAAATGCCAATAATACGTTGTTCCTGGCTTCATATTACCAATAAATTTGGTAGAATCTTTTGTAGCAGTATCACGTACAAACATTTTTGAAAATTCTGAATCCTCAGCTAGTTCAAACCAATAAAAAATACCTTTTGGATAGAAAGGATTATCTACAATGATTTTTTCCATTGGATCTTTATTCCAAGTAAAGCGGATATTTTTATTTGATGTAGTAAATCCATTAGCTGGTGCAACTAATTGGATTCCTTGTGGAACTTGCACTGTGTAAAAAACGCCAGGTGTGCTAAACTCATTCCAAAGTTCTGCATTTCTGGAACAAATACGCCAGAAATATGTTCTATCATATTCTACATTTACTTTTAGTGTAGTTGCTGATCCAACAATTGAGGAATCATCAATTACATTTGTTTCAAACCATTCATCTTCACACATTTGCACCCAATATTTGAGTGCTGTTGTATCGGTTCTTGTCCAAACCAGAGTAGTTGTATCTCTTAAAATTGGAGCATTACTATCTGGTGAAATAATCTTTACATCTTTTGGATATATGCGAATTTGGAACATATTGGCTGAAGTAAAATCACCCCAACCTGCTTGAGTTTTAGCTCTTACTTTCCAGAAATAATCTTTTGCATTTTTTAATAAACCCTTTACAGCATTTGATGTGTCGGTGATTTCAACATTAAGTAATGGGGAAGAAAAGTCTTCAGTTTCTGATAATACAAAATTATACATCGAAACTGATCCAGGACTTTTATACCATGTAAATGTAATATCTTTAATTGCTTCAGTACTTTCATTAGAAGGATAAATCAAAGAAACTTGTCCAGGTAAAGCAGAAGTAAAATCTACTTTTAGATTTGTACCTTGTAAGCTTGCATTTTTAGTAATTGTACCACCTAAACCTGTTCCAGATGCTTCTAAAGTAACCGAACCAGTAATGCCAGTTACAGGAATAGCATATCCACCAGAAGATGAGGTAATGGCAAAATAATTTCCTTTAGAAACCTTAATAGTTATCCCAGGAAGTCCTTCACCCATATCATAAAAACCATTATTATTATTGTCTTTATATGCAACCCCTAATAGATAGACATCACCACGCTTGCCAAAATCATGAGTAACAATATATTTACCTACTTGGGTAGAGGGATCAGTGTCTTCTTTTACGCCAACACCTACTTCTGTGTAGACATAATTTCCAAAATTCATAATATTTTCTCTATGGCCTAATTGAGCTTGATTTTCTGGACCAAAGTCCACATTGAATCCTGCGTGTGCATGCCACATACTCTGAGCATAAGAAAAAACATTCTCACCACAATTTGACCAACCAGTATATGCTGCTTTATCTAATCTTCCAGATAAGACACTTCCATTTGAACCAGTATGACCCTGAAAGTCTTTTTCTTTCATATCTTGAGAATGATCTCTGGCAGCCTTAATTAACTTTTCATTAAAAGCTAATGGTGGGCGTGAAGGATATGTATTAAATTGACTTGTAACTAATGACTTAGCAACATTAAAATATGTGAAAGAATTTTGGACATCTGGATCGGGTGTAGCAACTAAGCGTTGACCTTCTTCTTTTGGATTTGCTCTGGCCCTATTCATTAATTCTAGAGTATATTGCTCTTGAACTGTTGGGTCACCATGGCTATATTGAGTCAATACAGTTTTTAGTGTTTTGGGATTATCATCTTTTGTAATCTTAGATGTTAATCGTATCGGATTTGTAGCTGGTGCAAGTGTTTGAGCCGATACAAAGACTGTACTAAGTAGGCCAACAATTGATAAACCAACTATAGCTTTTACACTTTTTTTCACAAGAAAATGCGCAAAGTGATGCATGCTATTCCTCTCTTCTGTAATTTTATAATAATTAATGCTGTTTAAAGCCCAAAAATAAAGATAGTTTTTCTTATGCACAACTTACTTTTTTAATGCATGCATTTGTTTTAAGAGTTTGATTCATAAATGATTATGAGAATTTTACAATTATGTCCGCAATTTCCATTTCCACCTACTGATGGTGGAAAAATTGGCATGCTTTCCATTACGAAATCATTAGTAGATAATGGAGCATATGTCCATGTACTATGTTTATCTAGAACCATACCTTCAGATAATGATATTCAGGGTTTTAAGGAATATACAGGAGCAGGCATTTCATGTATTCAACACAATACGAAAAATACATTAATGAGTATATTTCTTTCTGTATTTAATTCTATATATCCTTTATATATAACAAAACATCGTTCTGAGCATTTCAAATATGCAATAAAAGACATTTTACAGAAATGTACTTTTGATGGGATTTTTTGTGATCATTCATGCATGATTGAATCAGCTTTATGGGGAGCTACTAAACAAAAGGGAATTCCTGTATTTGTAAGACTTCATAATATTGAATTTAAGATTTGGGAACGATATGCCGATAGACTCTCTAGATTCAATCCAGTGCATTGGTTTATAGCTTCTCAGGCTAAAAAATTGAAATCATTTGAAGCTATGCATTATGATAAAGTTTCTATGTGTTATGCAATTACTCATCATGATGCAATGATAGCTAAACACATCAGCCCACAAGCTTCAATATCTACTTTAACTGCAGGTGTTTACTTTAATACACTAATTCCTGATTATACAATAGAGAAAATTCCACATAGAATGATTCATGCCTCTACATTTGATTGGATTCATAATCGTGAAGCATTGTATTGGTTCTTAAAAGAGGTTTTTCCTGCTATAAAAGCACAAATACTTTATGCAGAATTAGTTGTTTTAGGCAAACATATTCCTGAAGGCATTATGAATATGAAAAATCAAGATATTTTTGCCAAAGGCTTTGTTCCTAGCATAGTTCCTGAATACTCGGCAGCTTCTTTTTTTATCGCACCATTATTTGTTGGTAGTGGTATCAGAATCAAAATTTTAGAGGCAATGAGCCTAGGCTTGCCTGTTCTTGCTTCTTCTATAGCTGCAGAAGGAATTCTAGCGACAGCAAATCAAGGTTTGATTATTTGTGATAATGCCGAAGACTTTGCCAAACATTCAGTGTTCTTAATGAATCATCCCCATATTGCACAAACATTAGGTGTTGAAGCAAGAAAATATATCGTTCAGAATCATTCTTGGGATGAAATTGGAAAGACTATTATATTAGATTTTCAACGACTTACTTGATTTCTTTTCGAGCAAAGCACAAAGCTATTCTAATTTCAGCATAATCATAAGAATCACCAATTTCTTTTTTTATTTGTTTCAATAGTGCATAAGGAAACTTAAGTAGATAGGTTTTTATTGCATGTAAAAGGGGAGTAGATACAAATTGGGAAGGTTCTAGAAATAATCCATTTTCTATGATAACCTGAATATGATGTGCAATCGTACCTATTGATAAAGCCCTGATTTGGGATATATCATGAAGTGACAAACCATTCTTTGCTAATTTATAGGTAATAAGAATTGTCTGTGTTATTCCATTAATTTGATCTTTTTCATCTTCCATATGAGACTTCAGATTAATCAGGAATAGATTCCCATATTTTTTGGTGATTTCAGGTGGAAGATTACACAATTTGGCCATTTCATTGGTGGTTTCCGGCAACATTGAAGACATCATTACTAATACATTATCCGTAAAATAATCATGTACTTCAATTGCCCTTTGTCCGATTTCAGTACGAACTTTCTGTAATGATTGAAGTACTTTTTTTGATTCATCGATAGTATACTTTATCTGTAATGGCTTTACTTTTTCTTTTAGGGCTTCTTTTCCTTTACTTTCAATCATCAACATAGGGTATTGTGATGCTGTTATATGCAAAAGCCCTTCGCCCACTAATGTAGATGCAGCATCTTGTATTGAATACAGAGCTATGCCTTTAAGCCTACCAAAAGATTGTGCTTTATCAAGTTGATATTTTTTGACATTATTATCTTTTATATCTCCTATAGCAACAGCAAGGACAGTTTTTTTGCCAAACTTTCCATCTAATTCAGCTGCCGCAACTAATAAGGAATGTCTAATAAATTGTTCTTGATGAGAAAATGCAGGTTTTTGTGTAGAGATATTCTGATTTTTACAAGAAGAGCATGTTAGACAAGGCTTATTATCAGTAGGAGATATATCTTGAAAATATTCCAATATAAAATTTCGCTTACACCCAGGGGTTTCGGCATATCTTTGCATACTATTTAATTTTCTTAAAGCATATTGATATCGTGCTTCAAGGCCTTCAAAATCAATAGGTATTGTTTGAACAGAATATCGTTCTAATAATAAACTTATTCCACTTCCAAATTGAGATTTTTGAGTACTTATCATTCTAGCCATTTCGAATGATTGCATAGCTTTTTCAAACTGAACTGCTGTAATTTGGTATGTTCTAAGTATACGATGAATATCACATTTCACAGGACGTATAAATGATTCTGCTCCAAGCATTCTTAATAATGCAAGTAATACATTTCTTTTTTCTTCTGATATTCTATCTATATAATTCTTGATTTGTTCTTCATTTGCTATGATCTGAACCATCGAAATTGATTGCTTAGAATTTCCTATGGTTATTATAGCATTCTTTTCAATAATCTGTAAAATTGTCTGTACTGTATTCTGGGTTAAGCCACATGCATTACCTATCTGCAATGCAGACATATACACGGGTTGTGTTTGATAAAAACCTATAGGGCATTGGGCATATATAGTTTCATAAACAGAAATGATATCCTTTTTAGATGGATATGTTTGCCTCAGGAAATAATCCATTAAGTCTCTATCACTTGTATGATACAGAAGTATGCACTGAGACTCCATACCGTCTCTACCTGCACGGCCTGCTTCTTGATAATATGCTTCTATTGTAAGAGTTAAATCACAATGAATAACATATCTAACATTTGATTTATCTACTCCCATACCAAAAGCACTTGTAGCTATCAAGATAGGATGCTTCTCTTGTATAAATTGCTCCTGCATTCGTTTACGCTGAATATCAGGTAATCCAGCATGATACATCAGAATCGGAATATTCTGCTGTTTCAATACTAAAGCGAATTCTTCGGTTCTACGCCTGGATCCGCAGTAAATAATAATTGATCCTTGTTCGGCATCCGGATTAGATAGATATTCTTTTAAAAAAGAAATAAGCCATGTAGATTTTTTATCTGTCTTAACTACTTGATAATGAAGGTTTTTACGATCAAATCCACCAATATGAAAATATGGATTATGAAGGTATAATTGTTTGATGATATCGTGTTGAACTTCGGGAGTAGCAGTTGCAGTTAATGCTATCAATACTGGTAATTTTTTTAATTGTCTTAAAGAAACAGAAATTGCCGTATAAGCAGGCCTAAAATCATGTCCCCATTCAGAAATACAATGTGCTTCATCGATTGCAATAAGGGATATTGCAACATGAGACATAAACTCCATAAACTGTTGATTTTGAAGACGTTCTGGAGAAATATACAGCAATTTTAATTGTCCATTTAATACCAATTGTTGAATATGATATTGTTCTTCGGTGCTTATTGTACTATTAATTAATGCTGCAGGAATACCACGCTGAATTAATCCATCAACTTGATCTTTCATTAAAGCGATAAGTGGGGAAATCACAATAGCGCAACCAGGAAGCATTAAAGCTGGAATTTGATAACATATAGATTTTCCGCCACCAGTTGGGATAACAACTAATGTATCAGTTTGATTACAAACAGATTGAATGATGTCTAATTGACCTTCACGAAAAGATGAATATCCAAAAAACTGTTCTAGTATAGAATGAGCTTGTTTATGTATATCAGATGCATTCATCGTATAGGGGGGATTTCCTTTTTATTTTACTTTACATAATGCAAATTATATTGCAATAGTATATATCATGAAAAACCTCGAAATATACGTAAATGTGCTTATATCGAGGTATGTTCTCATATAGATAATGTTTATGATACATGTAATTTCTTTAATCAATACCAAGTAAATTACTGTTTTTATATTATCATATGACACTTAAAATTATCATGTGATCAATTTGTTTGTCATACAGCAATGTTAAAATTCAGATAATAATCTTCTACGAATAAAACTTGTATCATTCAAAGTATTCAAAAATGTAAGTAAGTGTTTTTTTTGTGTTTCACTAAATTGTAATCCTCTTTTTATTGGATTATTAAGTGAAGTATCTACTGTAGGATGATCAATGATTCCATTAGAATAATGATTTATCACTTCCTCTAATGTCTCAAATCTTCCATCATGCATATATGGTGATGTCCATATTGCATTTCGCAGCGTAGGAGTTTTGAATTTATAAGCATCATTCGGGTTTAACGTAATATTTTGTCTTCCAAGCTCTTTTAGATCCATAATCACAATTCCATTATTATGGAATTTACTATCTGTAAATAATGGCTCTGAATGACATGAAGCGCAATGAGCCTTAAAAAGTGTATATCCAGACTGTTCATCTGTTGTAAATTGTGCTCCTTCAGAACGCTTTACTTTATCATATTTAGAATCAGCCGAAATAAACATTACTTGAAATTGTGATAATGCTTTTATCATGCGTTCAGATGTAATTTCATTTGTACCAAAAGCTGCTTTAAATAAAGATGGATATTGTGGATGTGCTGCTAA
>JBMOIC010000036.1:0-17863 GCA_049317525.1 Bacteroidota bacterium
GATAATGTTTCTAGTGATGATCATATGATGCTTGGTGTTAGATTATTAAGTAGCATGGGATTAACAGGGATTCCATTTGTAGGAATGGATATAGGTGGTTTTAGTGGAAATCCATCAAAAGAATTATTTGCAAGGTGGATGTCTATAGCATCTTTTTCTCCATTATGCAGAGCACATGTATGTGTAGATAATAAAGATCAAGAACCATGGTCTTTTGGTGAAAAAGTAGAAGATATTTCAAGAAATTATCTTAATCTTCGGTATACCTTACTTCCCTATTTATATACTTCTTTTTATGAAGCGCATACAACAGGAATGCCGATTTGGAGAAGTTTAGCAATTCAATATCCATTTGATAATAGAGTATATGATGGACGCTATCAGCATCAATTTACTATTGGGCAAGGATTAATGATTGCAGCTGTGAATTCGCAACAAGAATTTACAAAAGTATTTTTACCAGATAATCAGAATATTTGGTATGATTTCTATAATGATAGAAAGCTAGTTGGAGATCAAGAAATCCTTGTTGAAGCACCTTTAGACAGATTACCTGTATTTGTAAAAGGTGGATCTATTATTCCAATGCAATCATTGATTCAGCATACTGAACAAAAACCAACGGACACATTATTTGTTCATGTTTGGCAAACAAATAAAGGAAATTTTAGTCAAATATATTATGAAGATGATGGTAAAACATATGCTTATGAACAGGGCGGATTTTACAAGCGATTGATGATGTATCATGCTGATAAAAAATCGATACATATTCATAAAGTCGAGGGTGGATCTATATCAAAGTTCACCTTTATCAAAGTACTTATCCATGGAATGAATACTCCTTCTCTTCAAAGTAAAGTAAATGGGAAATCAATACCTATGATTTCTGAACAGGCATCGTTTATGAAAGCACTCAGTAATTTTGATCCATTGGGCGGGAATTCTGCTTCTCAGACTATTCCTATTCAATCAATTCTATATAAAAATGATAATCAAGATATAATTTTTACTTGGTGAAAAATATTCATAATAAAAGTATATGAATCAACAATTAACATAATGTTAAATGTGTATAAATTTTTCTTGTTACAGGATCATTTTTTTGTAAATTTGCCAACTGATTTTTTGAAATTAAAACCAGTTTACTTCCCTCCTTTTGTCTGCCTAATAAATATAACATTTGTATTTATTAAAGATAGGTATTGCTTTACAAGTCCATTATTTCTGATGGATTTCTGTTAACAGTACATATAATAGCAGAAGATTTATCGCTGTTTTTATAGTGGAGTTTTTATGTATGCAGGAATAGATATTGGTGGTACAAGCATCAAATATGGTGTCACCAGTAAAGATGGATCAATATTATTTCAAGATTCTATTCCAACAGAGCCAGAAAAAGGCCCTGAGTATATGATATCCCGCTTACAAAAGCTTATCAATGATATTTCCGAAGCTTTCCCTGATGTACTTTCTTTTGGTATAGGTTTTCCATCTGTTGTTAATCCTTCTGATGGATGCGTATATTATCCTCCAAATTTACCAGGTTGGGGTATTGTCCCATTAGTGCAATTATTACAATCATGTACAACTCTTCCAGTTTCAATAGATAATGATGCTAATGTAGCAGCATTAGCAGAGGCCACATTGGGTGCCGGCAAAAATGCTTCCCATTTTTTATATGTTACTTTAGGAACAGGTATTGGTGGTGGTATTATACTTAATCATCATATATTTACTGGTGAACGTGGTGGTGCTGGAGAAATAGGACATATCATAATCAAAGCAGATGATAGTAAAGGAGATGAAGCATCATATAGAACAGGGACAATGGAAGAATATATTGGAAGAATGGGCCTAATTCGAATGGCACAAAAGCATGCACAATCATATCCTAACTCAATCATTCATACCTATGAAAACATTGATGTAGAAGATATTTCATATTGTGCAGAACAAGGTGATAGTGCCGCCATAGCATGTATGACAGAAGCAGGCACATTATTAGGTTTAGGATTAGCATCTATTCTCGCAATTTTGGATATGCGAATTGTTGTAATTGGGGGTGGAATTTCAAAATCATGTTCATTATTTTTAGATACTGCTCTTCTTACCTTAAAACAAAGATCTTTACCAACTATTTCATCATTAGTAGAAATAAGAAAAGCATTTTTTAGCAATAATGCTGGATTAGTTGGAGCAGCAATGTTAGGTAAATCAAGAATAGGAAATTAAACTTTATAGATAGGATATAAACGTGGCACATTCGATACCTACTGACAAGACTATGAGTTCAACAAACAGTTCTCATAATTATTCAGGACCATTAGCAATCATGGCATCTTTAATGTTCATGATTGGTTTTATAACCTGTTTGAATGATATTCTACTTCCACATTTAAAGATAGTATTCGATTTAAACTATTCTCAAGCAGCATTAATTCAATTAGCATTCTTTTTTGGATATTTTTTTGCTGCTATTCCATCTGGTAAAATCATTTCTATTTTTGGCTATAAAAAAGGAACAATTTTAGGTTTAACTATTGCTGGTATCGGAGCATTGATGTTCTATCCAGCAGCATCATTCCCCTCTTATTCCTTCTTTTTATTGGCTCTTTTTACCATGGCCGCTGGATTTGCATTGTTGCAAGTTGCCATTAATCCATATGTAAGTGTTTTAGGAAAACCAGAAACTTCGTCTAGCAGATTAGTGCTTGTTCAAGCATTTAACTCTGTAGGAACATTTCTTGCTCCATATTTTGGCAGTATGCTCATTTTAGCTGGTGCTACATTAACTGCTTCAGAAATTAGCTCATTAAGTGCAGATAAAGCAGTTGCTTATAAATTAGGTCAAGCATCTTCTGTTCAAATGCCATATGTCGGTTTAGCAATTGCATTATTAGTTTTAGCAAGTATTCTTTATTTCCTTTATTTACCTTCAATTAACTCGGTAGAAGGAGAGCAAGAAAAATCAACCACATATTCTCAAGTATGGAAAGTAAGAAGACTTCGATTAGGTGTGATTGGCATTTTTGCATATGTAGGTGGTGAAGTAGCAATTGGAAGCTATTTGGTTAATTTTATTGGATTGCCCACAATCGCAGGATTACCTGAATCCCAAGCAGCTGGATTTATATCATATTATTGGGGCGGAGCAATGATAGGCAGATTTATTGGATCTGCACTATTAACAAAAGTAAATCCATCAAAATTACTAGCTGGCCAATCTGCAATTGCTGTTGTATTAATTATTATGGCAATTGTAAGTTCTGGAACATTTGCCATGTATTCAATCTTGCTAGTAGGCTTAATGAATTCTATTATGTTTGCTACGATTTTCACCTTGGCAATAAAAGATTTAGGGCCATTAACTAATAAAGGTGGAAGTTTATTGAATATGGCAATAGTAGGAGGTGCAGTTGTTCCTTATATTCAAGGACAATTAGCTGATATCAAAGGACTTCAATTTGCTTTTATTATTCCGATTGCATGCTATCTATACATCGTTTATTATGGATTATTTGGAACCAAATCCGAATAAAAAAAATCAAGATTATTATTTGTTTCACAATATTGTGCGGAGAGATATGAATATACGCTACTCTCTTTTATTCCTCTTGGTACTTTTTACATCTGGAAGTATTGCAATTGCTCAAACTTCAATTAATGGAAAAGTATTTGATTCCAAAACAAATGCACCGTTAAAAGGTGCAACCGTAAGAATTGATGGTACAACAATTGGTTCTTTAACCAATAAAGATGGATCTTTTTCTTTAAAAGTAGGAAAAGGTGGTGACTATAAATTATCGGTAAATTTTGTTGGATATAAAAAACAATCTATATCTGTAAAAGCAAAGGATAATGATAATACAGATATCACTGTCAATTTGGCGCAAGACTATCTAAAATTAAATGAAACTGTTGTTGTGGGTTATGGAACAACTCAAAAGAGAGATATTACAGGCTCCTATTCAACAGTAAAATCCGAAGAAATCGTAAATAGGCCCTCCCCAAGCTTCGAGAGTTTATTACAAGGGCGCTCTCCTGGTGTGCAAATTCTACAATCTAATGGTATGGCTGGAACTGCTGCAACTGTAAGAGTACGCGGTGTTGGATCTATCTCTGCAAATACGCAGCCTTTATATGTTGTCGACGGAGTACCTATAACAACAGGAGATTATGGTTCTGGCAATATTGCAACCAATGCAAATGCACTTTCATTTTTAAATCCAAATGATATTGAATCTATAGACATTCTAAAAGATGCTGCTGCTACTGCTATTTATGGATCTCGTGGTGCTAATGGCGTTGTACTTGTTACTACAAAGCGTGGAAAATTAGGTGCTTCACGTGTTAGCATGGGATTTTCTCAAGGTATCAAAACAGAGTCTAATCGTTTGCAATTAATAGACCGCGATACATGGATTAATCTATTCTATGAAGCAAGAAGAAATGATATTGCAGATTCTTTATTAACCAAATCATCTGCATTTACTGGAAAAACCTTTGAAGATGCAGTAGCTGCAATAGCTGCAGATCCCAAATTGCAAGCTTCTGTAGATAATACAAAAATGCCACAAGGATTTACCAAAGCAACAGCAGCAAATACAAATTGGTTAGACCAAACTCTTCGCACAGGAAATACCAGAGAAGCCTTTTTATCTGTGTCTGGTGGAAGTGAATCTACTAAATACTATTTCAATACAACATATTACAATGAGAATGGATTTATTGTTGGTAATGATTATCAAAGAATAAATACACGTATAACATTAGATCAAAAAGCTAATGATTGGTTAGATATTGGCGGTACTTTTAATGCTAATAGAGAAGAAAATAATCGAGTAAATTCTGCATGGGCTGGTGGTTTTGGCAATGCTTTTTCTGCATCATTGCCAATCTTCCCAATTCGTGATACAACAGGCAATTATTGGCGTCCACAATCTGGATTAAACCCAGTAGCCGATCTTGAAAACAGAAAATTTCTTGCAACAACATGGCGCTTATTTGGAAATGGATATGCCCAAGTTAATGTTCATGAAAATCTTAATATTCGCTTTACTGGTGGCGTAGATTTTATGAGCTTAAGAGAAGACAGATTTACTCCAATTATTATTAGTGCAGATCCATCTGCTGAAGAACGTAGAGTAGAAGTATTTAACTGGACAAGTAATGCAATTCTTACCTGGAAAGCATTGCAAACCGATAATCATTCTCTTACAATTGTTGGAGGTATGGAAGCCCAAAGATCTGAACAAAAAGATTTAGGGACAACCGGAAATACTTTTCCAAATAATTACTTTACTACTCCTCAATCCGCATCTGTTAGAAATGGATATGCATATGCAACGCAATATGGCATCATATCATATTTAGCCAGAGCGAACTATTCTTTAGAAGATAAATATATTTTTAGTGCAAGTATTCGTACCGACGGTTCATCACGATTTGGACAAAACAATAGATATGGTACATTTCCAGCAGCATCAGCAGCATGGATCCTTAGCAATGAAGATTTTCTAAATGGCAATGAAGCATTAACATTTGCTAAGCTACGAGTAAGTTATGGTATAAGTGGTAATGCTGCAATTGGTGATTTTACATGGCAAGGTGTATATAATACAGGAAGCAATTATAATGGCTTACCAGGAACAATGCCAGGGCAATTACCAAATAGTGATTTAACATGGGAAACATCCAGACAATTAGATTTCGGCTTTGATTTTGGATTATTTAATGATAGAATATCTGGTTCTATAGGATATTATCATAGAATGAGTTATGGTATGCTACTTAATGAACGTGTTCCTTCATCTTCTGGTTTTAGTTCAGTTATTAAGAATGTAGGAGAGATGAGCAATAAAGGTTTAGAAATTAATATTCGCTCTGTAAATATAAGTTCTCCAGAATTTGAATGGACTACAGATTTTAATATAACTTTTAATACAAATAAGATTGAATCATTGGGAAGTATCACAAATCCTGATGGCATTGATTTAGGATTTGGTGAAACAAGAGCAATCGTTGGATATCCATTCGCTTCTTTCTTTATTGTACGCTCTGCAGGAGTTGATAAATCCTCTGGAGAACCAATTTATTATCGTCCAACTTCAGATTCTGTAAATGGAAAAGCTGTCCAAAATAATGGTGTGAATGGTAGGCCATTAGAATTAGAAGAAGCTCGTGATGCAAGTGGAAAGCCACTACCATGGAGCGCAAATTGGAGAGTTCCAACAGGTAAGAATTATCCAGATGCATTTGGAGGTATTACAAATACTTTCCGTTTTGACAATTTTGATATTTCAACTCAATTTGTGTATCAAATAGGAAATTCTGTTTATGATGATGCCGGAAAACGTTTAGTAGGTAATATGGGATTTGGTTGGAATCAAATGGAAATGACCTTAGACCGCTGGCAAAAAACAGGTGATGAAACATCAGTTCCTAAATTGACTCTTACAAAAAATAGAGATATAAATACCGATAGATATATCTATAATGGCGATTTCCTTCGTTTCAGACTTCTTACTATTGGTTATACATTACCTAAATCAATGATTCAAGGAATGGGCTTCTCTTCTATGAGAGTGTATATTACCGGAACAAATCTATTAACATTTACCAAGTATCCAGGCTGGGACCCAGAAGTTGTTCGAGATCACAATGGCGATCAACAACGCAATGGAAATCAAGGAGTTACTTATCTTACTCCTCCACAAGCAACTTCTTATAATTTAGGTATTAATGTAGATTTCTAAATCACGGTATTCATCAATAAGAAAAGGATTATATAATGAAATATATGAGTAAAAAAATAGCATTAACTCTTTATATCGTATTAAGCTCTCTTGCTTTTGGAGCTTGCTCTGATGTATTAGATGTGCGCAATGAAGGACAATTATCCACCGAGGCAGCTTTATCAGATGCTCGCTCTGTTAATGTTGCAATGACAGGAATTTATAATTCCCTGCAAAATATCCTTGGTTCTGGCATTCCAGCAGCACCTACAGAGGCTTTAGCAGGTGATATTAATTATGTTGGCAGCGATTATGGTTATTTAGAGATATGGAATCAAAATATGTCTTTATTTACACCTCAATTTCGTGGTATGTGGGAAAACACGTATCGTGGAATAAATGCTATCAATAATGTATTAGTTTCAATGCCAGATATTGCTGATTTAACAGAAGCGCAAAAAAAGCAAATTGAAGGAGAATGTAAATTCTTACGTGGGGTTATGGTGTTTGAAGCACTTAGAATGTGGGGACATCAATATGGCTATAAAGCAGATAATTCTCAACCTGGTATCATCATTCGTACAACTCCAACTCGTGGTGCTGCAGGCCTTACAATTGGGCGATCAAGCGTAGAAGATTGCTATAAACAAGTAATTAAAGATATAAAAGAATCAGAAGATTTATTGTCTGATGCTAAAAAAGATGGTTATGCTACCAAATCTGCTGCACAAGCCTATTTAGCAAGAGTATATTTTCAAATGAATGATTTTGCTAATGCTTATTCTTATGCAGATGCTATCGTTAAAAGTGGAAAATTCTCTTTAACAACAGCCCCACGTGATGCATTCTATAAAGCATTTAATTCTGAAGCAATCATGCAAATTGCAAATAATACACAATCAAATACTTTTGGATCTATCAGAGGCATGTATCAAAAAACAGCCTTTGGTGAACCTCCATTTACTGTTTCTAAAAGTCTCGATACTGCAATTGATGCATTGCCAAATAATGATTTAAGAAAACAACAATATATTAAGCAGTCTGGTAATACTAGATACTGTATTAAGTATGATACCACAATTTGCAATGTGAATATTATTCGATATGCTGAAATCTTATTTATTCACGCTGAAGCTGGTTTAGAAACTGGTAAGCCAGAATCAGAAATAAGAACAGATATTAATCTCATTAAAAAAAGAGCTGGAATTCCTGAAGATAATGCAACTACTGGGAAATCAGCACTTCTTGATGTAATTGCAAAAGAACGTAGAATAGAAATGTGTTTTGAAGGAGATCGTTTCCATTATTTAAAGCGTAGTAAATCGAATAATATTAGAGGCTTAGCTTGGAATGATAATAAATTGCTGTCTAAAATACCTGATAGTGAAATAAGTGGAAATCCTGGAATAGAATTAAATCCTTAAAAAATATTTTTTTTTGTAAGTTTGCAATTACACTATGTTATGACAACATAATATTAAGAATTTTTTAAGTTCATATACTTTTTATACTTATCAATTTATAAGGTGTTTCTATGAAACGTTTTTTCTCAGTTTTAGGTCTTATGGCAATAATGGCAGGAACAGCCACATATGCCCAAGTTGAAATCGGTTATGCCAAAGAAGGCGGCGATACACAATATGATGCCGTAAAGTTTTTTTCCATTGATGGTAAATATGCACCCGATAAGCAAGTGACATTAGTTGTATTTACCGATAAAATGGATCCAAAACCAGCGGATGTAAAACCTGATGGTCCTGCTTCGATGAATGGTGCCCAAAAATGCTTATTACACTCTGGTGCTGGTGCGAATTTCTGGGAAAAACCAGGAACAAGTGCTGATGGTACAAAAACAACTTTCGATTCAGATGGTTGGAGAAATGATGCAATTGGTAGTATGACTCTTCAAGCTCCTAATATCTTTTCATTGTCATTTGTTCCTAAAGATTTCTACAAAACAGATGTAGTAACTCATTATGGAATGGTATTTAATGATGGAAAAGATGGTAAAGCAGAAGGTAAAGATAATGGTGCGGATTACAAATTAATTATCCCAACAAAACCAGCTGGCCCAATTGAAATTGGTTATATTAAAGAAGGTGGCGATACTCAATATGATGCTATCAAATTTTATTCAGAAGATGGCAAATATGATGCAAAGAAGCCAGTAACAATGGTTGCATTTACTGATAAAATGGATCCAAAACCAGCTGATGTAAAGCCAGATGGTGCTGCTTCGATGAATGGTGCCCAAAAGTGCTTATTACACTCTGGTGCTGGTGCTAATTTCTGGGAAAAGCCAGGAACTAGCGAAGATGGTACTAAAACAACCTTCGACTCAGATGGTTGGAGAAATGATGCAATTGGAAATATGACTCTTCAAGCTCCTAATATCTTTAGTCTTACATTTACTCCAAGTGTTTTCTACAAAACAGATGTAGTAACTCATTATGGAATGGTATTTAATGATGGAAAAGATGGTAAAGCAGAAGGTAAAGATAATGGTGCTGATTATAAATTGATTATCAATGGTACATCTACATCTGTGAAAGATGGTCAAGGTACAGCTTATGATCTAAGCCCAGTATATCCAAATCCAACGTCAAATCAAGAAATTACAATGATAAATTATCGTGTTCTTAATACAATACAACGTATCGCTGTAAAAGTATATGATATGCAAGGTAATATTGTTCGTACAATCGTTAATGAAGATCAAACTCCTGCTCAATACATGGTATATTGGGACAAAAACAATGATGCTGGAATTCCAGTTGTTTCTGGTTCTTATATATATGTTATTCAATCTGGACAATACAGAACATCAAATACTATCATTGTAAATAATTAATACAAAATATAGCATTTCTTTTAGGCCTCTTTGCTTGAACAAAGAGGCCTTTTTTTATATTTTTCATTTCTGTGAGAACTTTGTATTATGTAAATTTGATTGTAAATTTTACTGTTAAAACTGTTAATATCCATTTATCGTGCTAAAAATATATGTATCACATTATCTTCTGTTTATTTCTTTGTCTTGCTGGAATTAATACTGTTCATGCACAAGTAGTTATGTCCACTCCAACCCTTCCAATAGCAGATGATTCAATTTCAATAATATTTTATTCTGATAGAGGATCTGGTGGCTTAAAAGGTTTTACAGGCGATGTTTATGCACATACTGGTGTTATTACATCAAAATCAACTGGTCCATCTGATTGGCGATATGTGAAAACGAATTGGGGACAAAACACCGCAGAAACAAGACTCACAAGATTTGCTCCTGATAAATGGCGCTTAACAATCCCAAATATTCGTTCTTATTATGGCGTACCTTCTCAAGAACAAATATTGAAAATTGCTCTCGTATTCAGAAGTGCATTCTCTGATAAAGAAGGAAAAGATACCGGCAATAAAGATATTTTTATAGATCTGTATCAAATTGGGGCTATTCCTACATTCAAAAACCCATTATCCCAATCGGTTCTCTTAGAAGTTGGTGAACAATTATCATTATCTGCTTTTGTTTCGTTAAATAATACTGCATTAAAGAATTTTTCTTTACTCATCAATGAAAAAATATATGTTGATGCAGGTATTAAAACAACAATTGATACAGTATTTACCCCCACAAATTCAGGCTCTTATATCCTGCAATTAAAAACAATAGATACCGCAAATCAGATAAAAACTTCATCAATTTCAGTGATTGTTGTGCCCGCATCCAAACAAGTTCCACTACCCTCTGGAATTAGCGAAGGACTTACTATAACAAGCGATACAACAGCTATTTTTTGTCTTTTTGCTCCTTATCATAAATCAGTACATCTAATTGGAGATTTCAATTCCTATACAATGATGTTACCTGAATATCAAATGAATAGAGCATATATTGATAAAGATAATGTATACTATTGGTTAGAAGTTTCAGGATTAAAACAAGGCTTAGAATATGGCTATCAATTTGTTGTAGATGGATCTATCCGTGTAGCAGACCCATTTGCTCATAAATTTCTCCATGAAACGCTTGACAATGAAATTATCAATCAAAATCGTTATCCAAATCTAAAGCCATATCCAAAAGGACAAACCAGTGAATTCGTATCTGTGTTTACAATGCGTCCAAAATCTCAAACAGAAATATATCCATATGAATGGAAACATAATTATACAAGAATTCCTCAAAAAGATTTAGTCATTTATGAACTTTTGATTAGAGATTTTACCGAGAAAAGATCATATAAAGCCATCATTGATTCTTTAGATTATCTAAAAAAATTAGGAATAAATGCTATTCAATTAATGCCAATTATGGAATTTGATGGAAATCTTTCATGGGGATATGATCCAGCATTTCATTTTGGTGCAGATAAATATTATGGGACAGAATATCAGCTAAAAGAGCTGATTGATGAATCTCATAAACGTGGCATCGCTATTATATTAGACATCGTTTTTAATCATCTTACAGGCGCTTCCCCATTAATAAGAATGTGGGCAGACGGCAAATATGGTCCACCATCATCAATCAATCCCTATGCAAATGTATTTGCGCCACACCCTTATAGTGTATTCAATGATTTAAATCATGAAAGTAAAGCCCTGCAAAGATATATTGATAGAGTTAATAAATATTGGCTCACTGAGTTTAAAGCAGATGGTTATAGGTATGATTTATCGAAAGGATTTACTCAATTAGACTCGAAAGGTAATTATGGCACATGGGCAGCTTATGATGCTGTAAGAGTAAAACTTTTGCATAGAATGAGAAATGCTATTAGACAATATGATTCTACTGCTTTTTTAATTCTTGAACATTTTGCAGATACAAAAGAAGAAAGAGAATTAACAGATAGCTCTTTTATGGTGTGGCATAATATGAATCCAACATATATAGAAGCTTCTATGGGCTATATAAATGGTCAATCAGACCAGGGGACTGCATCTGTTTACTATAAAAATAGATCTCTCAATCAACCTGGAAATATAGCGTATATGGAAAGCCATGATGAAGAGAGATTAGTAAAAAAACACTATTGTTATGGGAAATCTATTGCTGGATATACAACTAAAGATACTTCCATTGCATTGCAAAGATCTGCTGCTATTGCTTCTTTGTTTTTCCCAATTCCAGGCCCTAGAATGATATGGCAATTTGGAGAATTAGGATATGATGAAGGACTTCAATTAACAGGATCTTGTACCGACAATGCAAGTATTCGTATGAATATCAAGCCTTTACATTGGGATTATCTTAAAGATATTCGAAGAAATAAACTTCAACAAATCTATTCTGCACTTATTAATCTCAGAACACAAAAAGTGTTTTCCTCACTAGATTCTAAATTAACCTTTAAAGCTTCTAAAGGTGATACTATAAGGTGGATATCATATGAACATCCATCAATGAATGCTCTGATTATCGCAAATTTAGATATGGTACAAAGAACAGTAAAACCTCCTTTTCCAAGTACCGGAACATATTATGACTATTTTACTGGTACTCCATTGCAGATAAACTCAAATGGCAATGTATTATCCTTAAAACCTGGTGAATTCCATGTTTTTACAACTGTGCAATTGCCAAAACCATCAGTAGAATCTTGGTCTGTTACAGGCTTAGACAATCAAGAAGAAATTCCAAAACAAGGCATTTATCCTCATCCCGCAATTGCACATCAACACTTTACATGCTTCACTTCTTTTTCTGATGGAATTGCCAAAGTATATGATATACATGGATCAGAAATATCTTCTACCACTATAGACAATGAAGGTTATGCGCATATGATGCCATTGCAATCTGGAATGTATAGCATTTTGTGTATAAGTAGCGATGGAACAAAGCAATCAAGACAATCAATTATAGTTCAATAATGAGAAAGTGTATATTCTTCTTCTTCGTACTTTTTACTCTGCATTCAACCCAGAGTAAAGAGTTTGCTGATCTATTAATAGACATTCAGAATACGCCTGATTCATTACAAAAATCACTTCTTCTTGATGCATTTATTAATGAAAAAAAGATATTTCCCTTAATTTCAGATCAGTCATGTTTGTTTTTCTATCGGGGCAGTCAATCTCGAGTAATTCTAACTGGAGATCATAAAAATTGGAGTGCGAATGGTGATACTTTACAAAGAATTCCTGGCACTAATGCCCACTATCATATTAAATACTTTCCTCAAGATGCACGATTAGATTATAAGCTGATTGTAGGATCTAATTGGATATTAGACCCATTAAATCCATACACATGTATGGGAGGATTTGGTCCAAATTCTGAATTAAGAATGTCAAACTATCCTAAACAACCAGAACTTATTCTTGACCCTTCCCTTCCCAAAGGAACACTCATTGATACCTCATTTAGAAGTAAAGTATTAAATAATAATCGCACGGTAAAAGTTTATCTTCCTCCTAACTATTCTGAATTCGATACAACTCAATATCCATTAATCATTTTTCATGATGGACTAGATTATCTTCAACTTGGTAATGCAAACCAAACACTGAATTATCTCATTGCTAATAAAGTATGCGAACCTATTATTGCTGTGTTTATTCCTGCTATAAATCGAAATGCAGAATATGCTGGAAATCAAATGCAACAATTCACAGAATTTGTAGTTCAAGATATTATAGGTTGGGTAGATAAACGATTTAAAACAAAAAAAGAGCCACATTTTAGAGCTGTTGCTGGAGCATCAAATGGTGGAAACATAGCTCTATACTTTGGTATGGCTTATCCGAATCAATTTGGAAAAATTGCTGCTCAGTCTAGCAATGTTATTACAAGTATTTCTGCAGCATATAATGCTAATACGCTTCCTTTGCAAGTATATGTAGATATTGGTACTTATGATATTCCTGTTCTGATACCAATGGTAAAAAATTTCAAACAAATATTATCTCTTAAGAAATATAATTTTATATATAATGAATATTCAGAAGGACATAGTTGGGGTAATTGGAAAGCACATGTGGATACATATCTTTCTTGGTTTTTTCCCTATTCAACAATGAAATCTTCTTCGGAAAACGTGAAAGCACATCAATTCATAAAAATTCATCGTACTATATCGAATGATGCTGAAATGATTATTGATTATGAAACAAGCACTTCTCTATCCCCTTTAACTATTTCATTGATTTCTGTACAAGGAGAGATTTTGTCTTCATTGACATTGCCTCAAACTTCTATTGGATTACATTCTGATACGATGTCAGTAAAGCATTTATCATTGGCATCTGGAATGTATTTTTTACGATTTAACGATTCCAAATCTAGCTTTACCGAGAAAATCTTTTTGAATAATAGATAATAAGTATATGAAACATTGCATTCTAACTTTTATATGTATGCTGATAACATTTCAGCACGTCTATTCAGATCAAGAACTTACTAATACATATCATGAAGGAACTGCTTATTATGAAATATTTATTAGGTCCTTTGCCGATTCAGACGGAGACGGTATTGGAGATATTAAAGGAATTATTCAAAAATTAGATTATCTGCAAGATTTAGGTATACATGGAATATGGTTAACTCCTTTTAATCCTTCTCCTACTTATCATAAATATGATATTATTGATTATGCTTCTGTAGACAAAGAATATGGAACAATCGAAGATATAAAGAAGCTTCTTAAAGAAGCTCATAAAAGAGATATCAAGATTATTATGGATTTTGTTGTTAATCATACTAGCAGCAAACATCCATGGTTTTTAGATGCGCTACATAATCGATCAAGTCCTTATCATGATTATTATCTATGGGCTGATGAATCTGAATCACATAGATGGGAATCAAAACCATATAATCCAGGTTTGCCTTGGCAATGGCATAAAATAGATAATTCTTTTAAGCAAAACGGACGTTATTATGGATTCTTTTGGAAGGAAATGCCAGATCTAAATTATGATAATCCTAAAGTGAGACAAGAAATTATCAGATATGGAAAATTTTGGATATCACTTGGAATTGATGGTTTTAGATTAGATGCAGCCCAGCATATATATGATTTGAATGAACATGAAAAAAGCAGAGCATGGTGGAATGAATTTCGTGATTCAATGAATACTGTCAAGCCAGATCTATACTTAGTAGGTGAAATAGTTAATGCTGATTCTATAGTTGCTGGCTACTTTACAGGTTTAAAAGCTAATTTTCATTTCGATTTAGGGTCAACTATTATTTCCATGGTATCTTCCGAAAAAGTACCAACAAATTTTGTTGAAAAATTAAAAACTTCAATTGATAATCATAAACAAATTCGCACTGATTGTATTGATGCTATATTTTTGACAAATCATGATCAAAATAGAATTATGAGTCAATTATCTGGCAATCAAAAAAGGGCCGCAATGGCTGCTTCAATTTATCTAACCTTGCCTGGACAACCTTATATTTATTATGGCGAAGAAATTGGCATGATGGGTCAAAAACCTGATGAAGCAATTAGAGAGTGTTTGAATTGGAATAAAAAAAGAAGCAATGGCACTACCTCATGGAGAGAACCTCATTATAATCTTGCATCATCAATATCCATTGAAGATGCAATTCAAGATACTGCTTCGCTATATCATCATTATAAATCTCTCATTGCCCTAAGAAATTCTTATGCTTCCCTATTAGCTGGTACTATTGAGTCATTACCTTCAACAAATCAAGTTTTAGCTTATTCAAGAACAGCAAAAAATGAATCATTGATTATCGTTCATAATATTTCAGACACTGAACAGAATTATTCTATGAATACTTATAAAGTTGTTCAAAGTTTAACTTTAGGAAAAAAACAGAATATTTCTGATAATAAGATTCCCCCTTTTACAACATTGATATTAACAAATAAATAACACACTATGAAATCTACATACATCTTAATCATTGCTTTAATCGTGTTTTCTTTTTGCCAAACGAAAGCACAAGACACATTTTCTATAGTATGTGCAGATTCAGTGACAAGGCAAGTAGGAAGCGCAGGAGCATCTTGCGTTGATCTCATTGCTTTTGGCATTACAGATGCATCTTTTTTAGCAGATATTTTTCCTGATTCTGGTGCAATTAATACTCAAGCTGCATATCAGCCCGGTAATCAAGAAAATGCTAGATTTAGAATGAGAGAAGGTGATACTCCAGAGCAAATCATTGAGTTTATTAAAACGCATGATATTGAAGACAATCCAGAAATTAGACAATATGGAATTGCAGGATTTACAGGCAAAAAAGCTGTAGCAGCCGGATTTACTGGTGCAAATTGTATCGACTATAAACAGCATATCACTGGTTCTGTGCAGGGTATAGCATATTCAATTCAAGGAAATATTTTACTAGGTAAACATATTTTAGATTCTATGGAATCACGCTTCCGGTATACTAATGGAAGCATTGTTTGTAGATTAATGGCTGCATTACAAGGAGCTAAAGTGATAGGCGCCGATACTAGATGTGCTGCTAATAAATCATCATCTTTATTTGCTTTTGTTAAAGTTGCAAAACCAACTGATTCTTATGGTAAACCCTCTATATTTGAATCGTATATTACCTATAATGGTGAAATGGTAGAGCCAATCGATGAATTACAAAAAATAATCGATGATAAGATTGGGTGCAATACTACCTTTATCAAAGATCATGAAAAGTCTTACAATGAAGTGTTCCCAAATCCAGCTGAACAGAGAATTTCATTCGCTAAACCATATCATTTTGTTTCTTTACGATCATTATTTGGCAATGAACTTATCCATAATAATAATGCATCACAAACTTTAGACATTAGTGCGGTACCTAATGGAATATATATGCTTATAACTGACACAATGCTGGAAAAAATTATTATTCAGCATTAATATTTTAACTTTTAGGGAATTTTATGAAAACAATGATATGGAGTCTTGTTTTATCTTTAGGGCTAACAGTATCTGCTTTTGCTCAAACCCAATTAGATATGAATGATGATGCAATTCGTGCATATGAAAAAGTTGATAAAGAGCTTAATCTTGTATACAAACAAGTAATAGGTAAAATGTCTGAACAAGAAAAAACAAACCTAAAAACTGCTCAAAGAAAATGGATCAAAATGAAAGAATCAAGCTGCACCAAAGAAGCAGCAGAGTATGAAGGTGGAAGCATGTATGCCATGATTTATCATGATTGCTTAGCCATAAAAACAAAAAAAAGAATTACTGAACTAAAAAAAATGCTGATTGGTAGATAAAGTGCAAATGGAGGATTTAATTAACTATGTATAATGATAATTACCAATTAGAATTATCATGAGTTTTGAAGCAATATGAACTTTATTTAGGAACATATTTATAATACCATTTTACAGGATTATTGATAATATAACGTGAAATGTTTTGATATGATTGTTCATTTCGGATTATACACTCATAATAATTGGTTTGCCAAACGGTATCAATATTAGTATTCTCACGAAACCATTTTGTGACACCAATTTTAAAACCTCTGACAACCGAACCAATTGTTTTTGACGGTGAGCATCTTACAGCTAGAGCATATTTTGTACTTTTTCTAAAATACTCCGCATTATTTTTTTCATTGTAGGGCGAAACATTTTTTTCAACCACCAATTCAATAATACCATGTATATGATTTGGCATAATAATATGTTCGTGTAAAATTACATTTGGAAAATGTTTAGGAATATCTAACCAACATTCTTCTGCTATTTTACCTGCATTATTCAATATCATTTTAGGTAGAATATTTTCACCTTCTACTGATATATTACCGAACAAGTAAGCCTTATTTTTGCAACAAATGGTGATAAAATATAATCCAGCTTGCGCATAATCATACCCTTTTAATCGTATAGACCTACGATGATGTTTTTTAGGATTGTAGGACATTGTACCTCTTTACTCCTTAATTATTAAATCCCCTACGTACGAACGAATTATTATTCGCCCCTATTCCCGTTCGGGCAAATCCGTTCGGGCGAATTATTATTCGCCCCTATTCCCGTTCGGGCAAATCCGTTCGGGCGAATTATTATTCGCCCCAATCCCCTATTCGCCCCTATTCCCCGTTCGGGCGAACCCGTTCGGGCGAATCCGTTCGGGCGAATCCGTTCGGGCGAACCCGTTCGGGCGAA
>JBMOIC010000037.1:0-15543 GCA_049317525.1 Bacteroidota bacterium
CAGGGAATTATGTCTTTACAACAATTAACATATTCAATTGAATCAATAGAATCTGTTTATTTAGGGGGCGTAAGTGTAGGTGGTAAAAAAGCAATAAATGATTTTTCTGTGAAAGAAACTTTGACATTAGCTTTAATGGTATCAACAAAAAAAATGCCATTGCGTATGACGGTGAATATTGCTGTAAAGAATCCGAATAAAGGAATGGGTGAATCAAATGGCTTTAATGGATCTGCAACATTAAAAAGTATGGATTGGCGATTATTGATAGATGATATACCAACGATAAATGGAAATCTTTCAAAACCATTTGAGATACCTGGTAATGGACAAACTACAATAGTCCCTTTAGAAATGAGTGTAGAGCTTTATGAATATTTAGAGCAGAAAGGTTATGAAGGAATGGCTAATCTTGCACTTGCTGTATCTGGTTTAGGCGGTGGTGGAGCACGTTTAAAAATTGATGCATTACCAACAGTATCAACTTTTATTGGTGATATACAGTATCCAAATAGAATAACTATAGTAGATAAAGAATTTAGATAAATTATGTGCTGGAAGCTTTTTCTACTCTATTGGCTAATCCAGGACTTTTGATACGATCAGCATGAGGAAATAATATGATAATATCAGCAATATTTCCTGCATCAGCCGAACGGAGAACATCATAAAATGTAGATTCTTTTAAAGGAATAAGTTCAGAAAATTGTGTAGTGATATGAGTAGATAATTTTAAAGATTGGGGAAATCTGTTTAATAAATGTAAAAACTCTTCTGATGAAGAAGTCAAGTGTATCGTAGCTTTAGGGGCATAATGTCTGTATTTTATACCAGGTGACAGTGGATTATCTTGTGCAACTTGATTATTTACAATTTGTATTCCAGTTTTTTCAGCTATCATTTCTGCAGTAATAATACCAGGACGTAAAATTGTCGGTATTGGATCTACCAATAATACAGTGGATTCTATTCCAATTTCACAAGAACCTCCATCAAGAATACCATCAATTTTTCCATCTAAATCTTGCAAAACATGTATAGCTTTTGTTGGCGAAGGTTTGCCAGAAATATTTGCAGAGGGTGCGCACACAGGACCAGATTTTTTTAATAATGCTAATGCAATTGGATGATTTGGCATTCTGATGCCAATTGTATCTAAATTGGCTGTTGCCTGTTTGGGAATAGAATTTTTAACAGGTAATATTAATGTTAAAGGCCCAGGAAAGAAAGCTTCTGCAAGTTTTCTGGCATTATCAGAAAAATGAGAAACTATAAGATCTATATCCTCTAAACTGCCAATATGGGCAATAAGAGGATTATCATCGGGACGTCCCTTAGCTAAAAAAATGGACTTCAATGCTTGCGAATTAAAAATATCAGCACCTAAACCATACACTGTTTCAGTGGGGAAAGCAATAAGCTTCCCCTGTTTTAACATTAAAGCAGCTGTATTAATATCTTCTTCTTTATTACCATCTAATGTCATTGTATCCATCAGTCTTATTTTCCTAATACAGATGAATAATAATTTCTGATATCTTGAGTAAAAGTAACAAGAGATTCTTTTTCTATGTACATCATATGCCCAGATTTATAGTATTTCATACTAATATTATTTTTTAATGAGGGGTCTAGATGTAAGTGATTGATAGTATATTCTGATGCAAAAAATGGAGTAGCTAAATCATACCAACCATTTGCTATAAATACTTTTAGAAAATGGTTTTTGCTCATTGCACTTCTTAAAGATTCTCCAACATTAGGGAAACCTTTTTCTGCACTTCCCCAATTCCAAGGTTGTACACGGCCTGTTAAGATTTCATATGGAAGGTCACTTTCAAAGCCTAAGTCTGATCTCATATAATGATGTTGAACTGCGGTGAAAGGCCCGTAAATGACTCCATTATAGCTTGGATCATATTCAAAACTATCTCCGGCTGCATCAATATCAATTCCTGTAAATCTGCTGTCTAAACGCCCTACAGTTTTTCTATCTGTTCTTAATAATTCTTTAGTAAATCTAAAAATATCAATACGATTATTACACGATCTAATAAATTGTTTAGAAAGCCCAGTATATCTACTTAATGTGATTGCAATAGCATCATGAGTAGATTCATCTACAGCATCACCTTTTGCTAAATATGAAAAGTATTCACCCAAAGCCCAATTTCTAATTTCTTGTAGTGTTTTTTCTTGATTAACCTGAAGATCTGCTGCTAACTTATTATAATACATAGCGGTTGCAGCATAAGTAGGAAGAAATAAAACATTTGGCAATTCATTTGATGTAGAAAATCGTAAAGTTTGAAAATCTAAAACCATAGAAATCAATACAATTCCATTTACATACATTCCATGTCTATCAGCAAGATGATTTGCTAATCCAGCAGCACGTGTAGTTCCATAGCTTTCTCCGGCCAAAAATTTAGGAGAAACCCAGCGTTTATTTTGTGTAGTATATAGTCTAATAAAATTACCAACAGAAGCAATATCTTCATCAATACCGTGAAATTGTTCCTTTTTTTCATCTTTAGCCGGACGGCTATATCCTGTTCCAACTGGATCGATAAAAACTAAATCAGTAAATTCTAGCCATGTAAATTCATTGTCCACCATTGTTCCTGGTGGCATTAAGGCATCTCCTTTATCAGACAAAACAACTCTTTTTGGTCCTAATGCTCCCATATGTAACCACACAGATGAAGAACCGGGCCCTCCATTAAATGCATAAGTTATAGGCCTTTGTTCCAATGAACTATTGTCTTTTGTATATGCAGTATAGAACATAGTAGCTTTTAGATTCCCTTCTTCGTCTGTTATTTTCATATATCCAGTTGTGGCTGTATATGAAATAACTTTACCATGAATAGTTACTGATCCTTTTGTAATTATTGGAGGAGCAATTGGCAAAGATTCATTTTTTGCATGTTGTTTATCATCTGCTATTGCAGCTACTGTTTCACTCATAGTTAATAATCCTAAAAGACAAAAGAAAAGAATATTAATCGACACTTTCATATAATAATCCAAAGAGAATAAGTATGTACAATCATTAAATGTAAAATCTATATAGGAACTGATAATACTATTATAATTCTTTATGCACCAAAGTAGTGCTGGCTTGAGCTGTTGGTAAAATTAAGATATCTGCAATAGTTATATGGGGTGGCCTTGTGGCACAAAATATAACTGTATCAGCTATATCTTCACCTGTTAATGGTATAAATCCATTATATACAGATGATGCTTTTTGAGAATCTCCATGAAATCGTACAAGTGAGAATTCTGTTTCTACCATTCCGGGGTCTATATTTACAACTCGTATTCCTGTTCCATTCATATCAATTCGTGTAGCAGCAGAAAGAGTTCTGGCTGCAGCCTTAGTTGCACAATATACATTTCCACCAGGATAAACTTCACGTCCTGCAATTGAAGCTATATTAATAATCATTCCTGTTTTTCTTTCTGCCATTTTGGGTGCGATACATCTTGTAACATATAAAAGCCCTTTGATATTAGTATCTATCATTTCTTCCCAATTTTGCAAAATCCCATCTTGAATTTTTTCAAGACCTCGGCTTAAACCAGCATTATTAATTAATACATTAATATCTTTCCAATCATCAGATAATGATTCAAATAATAATGATACTTCGTTTTGATGTCTTATATCACATTGCTGTGTTAAAATATGAGTATCAGGATATACTAACAGAATTGCATTTTTTACTTCATTCAATTTTTCAATTCTGCGTGCAATTAATAATAATTTTGCGCCTTGTTCTGCGAATTTAAAAGCGCATGCTGCACCTATACCACTAGAAGCTCCGGTGATACAAATCACAGTGTTTTTTAAAATAGTATTCATGTTTTAATGATATAGTTATTATGTATTAGCTAATATTTGTAAAGCAGATTCATCCATTCTATAGGGAAACCACTCTTTCATATGAACAGCGCCAAGATTTTCATAAAATATTTGAGCGGAAGTATTCCAATCTAAAACAACCCATTCCATACGTCCACATCCTGAATTCAGGGCTTTTCTAGCAAGAAATTTCATAATAAAAGCACCTATTCCTTTAGATCGAAACTCAGGTTGAACATAAATATCTTCCAGATATAAGCTTGGTTTAGCTAAAAAAGAAGAATATGAATAGAATATGATGGTATATCCAATAGTTTTTTTTTCTGAATAAATAAGGTATGCTTCTATCCTAGAATTGTTTTCAGTACAATCTATAAAAAGTCTTTGTTTGGCTTCATAACTAGGTTTAGAGAGATGTTCAAAATCTGCTAATTCTTCAATTAAAGAAAAAAATGCATCAAAATTCTCTTTTGAAACAGCACATATTTGGGGTATATCTATCACGTATTGCACTTAATTATGTGAAATTCATAAAATATTTTTGCTCAATATAAGCAAATCGCTTATTTTTGCGTTCCATTCAGTTCCGACTTAGCTCAGCTGGTTAGAGCATCTGACTGTTAATCAGAGGGTCCGCGGTTCAAGTCCGCGAGTCGGAGCCATTAAAGCCATCACGAATTTCGAGATGGCTTTTTTTATTTTAAGGAATATATGAATCAACAATTAATACAAATAAGTGTATTAGTAAGGGATTATGATGAGGCAATTGTGTTTTATACACAAAAGCTTGGCTTTGTACTTTTAGAAGACACTGCTTTGAGTGAAACGAAAAGATGGGTGAGAATACAACCTGAAGGAAATCAAGGTGGATGTACAATTCTATTAGCTAAAGCTGTAAATGCCGAACAAATTTTAGCAATAGGCAATCAAACAGGTGGAAGAGTCTTTCTATTTTTACATACTGATAATATAGACAGAGATTATTCCAATTATAAAAGCAAAGGGATAGAGTTTATTGGTGAACCAAGAAGTGAAAACTATGGAAAGGTAGTAGTATTTAAGGATATATATGGGAATCTTTGGGATTTAATAGAACCTATTAAGGAATAGTAGTTTTTTTACTTTGATTGTAGTTTTCTGGGCTCATTGTAGAAAATACGATCGTTTCATTTCCTGACTTTACAGATTCTGGAATAGCCCCATTATAACGGAAATACCGATTATCTGCTATAATGTTTGGTCCAAAACTACAAGCAGTCATTCCCTCGACAGTTTTAACCACTATATGTTTCTTGGTAAAATCAAAAGACAGCTTACAAAAACCTGTCTCACCTGGTAGTTTATAATTATATATACCTTTATTATTCTTAATCAATAATCTTCCATACAGTGTTCCTACATTATAAGAGGGAAAACCAGAGGATATATCAAAATAGAATAAGACAGTGGAATCAGTTTCAGGGTAAATATATAAGCTTCCAGATGGTCCTAATTCTTGGGAACCACCTGTAATTGGAGAAATTGTTGGGTCATGATGTTCTTCTACAGTAAATCCATAACTATATGTGCCTGCTATTCTTGCTGTGCGCCTTTTAGCTGGCTCATTGGGTGTTTCAGCATAGCTTATTCTAATAAAAACAAAAGCCAAACAGAATACTAATAATTGAAACTTCATATATTCCTAAAGAAAATAATGCTAATTCAATGTATGCTAACATAGATTATGCCAAACAGCAATTATTACTTAAAATCATTCTTTATTTTTTCATTTTTATTATTCATATTCTTATTTCCAGATATAATTATCAATGATTCTTATTTTACGCTTATATTAGTGAAGAATTTTAGGACATACGATGAGTGAACAATTTATACCTCGTTTATTTCTCCCTGACTATACTCAGGGAAATGTTGAACAAAAAAAACAGTTTTCGCAGCAATTAGGTAAGGCTTTTAATGAAACCGGCTTTGTCACCATAGCTAATCATGGAATTGATCAACAGTTGATTGATGATTTATATTCTGAAATACAGAGTTTTTTTTCCTTAGATGAGCATATCAAAAAGAATTATGAAATTCCAGGCCTATTTGGCCAAAGAGGTTATACAAGTAAAGAAAAAGAAAAAGCCAAAAATGCTAATACCCCAGATTTAAAAGAATTTTGGCAATGTGGCCAAACAGTTACTGATGGCGACCCAGTAAAAGATATATATCCAGAAAATATCTTGATTACCGAGTCTCCTTCTTTTAATCAAGTAATGATAGATATTTATGCCCAATTAGAACATATGGGCAGACAATTATTAATGGCTATTGCCGAATATTTATCATTGCCTGTAAATTACTTTGAGGAATATGTGCATAATGGCAATTCTATTTTAAGGGCATTACATTATTTTCCTATAGAAAATCCAGATGCATTACCAGAAGATGCGGTACGTTCAAGTGCGCATGAAGATATCAATTTGATTACATTATTGATTGGAGCTAGCGCAGATGGATTGCAAGTATTAAAAAGAGATGGAACATGGTTTGCTGTCCAAGCGCAAGGTGAAGATATAGTGGTGAATGTGGGTGATATGTTACAAACATTAACAAATAATGTTTTACAGTCAACAACTCATCGGGTTGTAAATCCACCTAGAGAATTAATGGGTACTTCACGATTTTCAGTTCCATTCTTTTTACATCCTAAATCATCTATGAGTTTAGCTTGTTTAGGTTCTTGTATAAGTGCTGAAAATCCAAAAGCTTATAAGGATATTACCGCCGGAGAATATTTAGATCAGCGTCTTAGAGAAATTGGATTAAAAATGTAATTCTAGCCTATTTTTAACGATGTCATTGTAAGTGAGCCCCCTAATGCTTTATCATTAAATACAGTTAAGGGCTCACTTTTTTGTTGTAATGCAAGTATATATAATAATGGTAAAAAGTGTTCTGGTGTTGGAATAGCCAAAGAAATTGCTGAACCAAGTGAATGATAGTCAAGCAATTTTTTATGATTACCATCTATAATTGCAGCATTAATTATTGTTTTTGCTTCTAATGCCCAATCATAGGCAAAATTTGATTCATGTAATTTATCCCAAGCCACTTTGCTTAAATTATGGACAATATTTCCGCTGCCAATTATTAATACTCCTTTTGTTCTAAGAAAAGCTAATTGTT
This sequence comes from Bacteroidota bacterium, assembly GCA_049317525.1. GTDB lineage: Bacteria > Bacteroidota > Ignavibacteria > Kapaibacteriales > UBA961 > UBA961. The sequence goes on from JBMOIC010000037.1 coordinate 7,043, forward strand.
TAGCTAGAGAATAATGATAAAATGGTTCTTTTGTATAATCTAAACTAAGTTCAAGTACTGGAATATCTGCTTTAGGATATATATGTTTAATAACACTCCAAGCTCCATGATCTAAACCCCAAGAATTGTCTAAACCAATTTCTACATTATTAACTTCTTGACTGATATATTTAGCTAAACTTGGATTTCCAGGAGCATTATATGTAACATTATATAGTTCTTTAGGAAAGCCCCCAAAATCATGAATTGTTCTAGGAAAATCCATGGCAGTAATAAATGTTCCTTTGGTTTCCCAATGTGCAGAAATACATACAATAGCTTGTGGTTTGGGAATGTAGCTTGAAAGATTTTTGAATTCTCTTACAAATTCATTGTCTTCTATAGCATTCATAGGAGAACCATGCCCTAAAAATAAAATAGGCATAAGATCAGTTCTATGTAAAGAGGAAGATAAATCTTCTAAATATTTCATATTCATTGATGAACTCAATAAAGGTATAGTAGCTAAAGAAGAGATAAAATCTGATCGCTTCATATTTAGTCTATATTATACGATAAACGGACAGTAACTGTAGCTGTTTTTCTAATTGAGGCTGTATTAAAAGATCCACCAAATTCATATTCTTCATTGGTATTTTGTCCAATAATCTGAAATACACCAGTTGAAGCACTTTTTAAATTTCCTAATGAGCTTCCTGCATGCTCTGCAACTTTTTTAGCTCTTTTATATGCATCTTCGGTTGCTTTTGAAATCATTTCTAATTTTAAATCTGCCAGTTTGGTATAATAATATTCAGGTTCAAAAGTTGTGATTTCAATTCCACTATGTATAAGCTCAGAAATTTCTCTAGAAATATTTTCAATTCGAGTAACATCATGGGATTCAATTCTGATGGTTTGTTTTAAATCATAACCAATAAATTCAGAACCTATTTGATTGCCATTTCCATCAAATACATTTTTAAATCCCTTATCAATTGTTATTGAAGAAGAGGTTATTTGTTGTTCTTTTATTCCTTTACTGATGAGATAAGATTTTACCTTCTCTTTTTTTGCAGCAAGAACTGCATATGCTTCTTTTAAATCTAATTGCAGAGCAGAAATACCTGCGCTCCAAATTGCTAAATCTGCTTTGAAATTAGTGCTTCCTAAACCTGTAACAGTAATAGAATCATCAGCTTTTACTCTTTTAGCAAATGTTGATGATAATGCATACCCTGCTATTATTACTGTGATACCAATAATAATTGAATTAAGATACTGCTTCATAAATAACCCTTTGAATGGAATGATAATATATCGACATAAATTTATAGACTGCTATTTGCTGAGATACATTTTATTGATTAGTTTATTGCACGTGGATTATAGAAATAACATTTATTATGAAAATTACCAATAAACTAAGATTTTTTGATATCACAATGATGGTGATAAGCCTTGTTATTGGAATGGGCATTTTTAGAGCGCCTGCTACAGTAGCTTTAAGGGCTGGTAATGAAACCTTATTTTATGCCGCTTGGATTTTAGGTGGCATTATTGCAATGTGTGGAGCTCTTGGTTTTGCTGCAATTGGACGTAGAATGCCTGTTTCGGGAGCATATTATAGAATTTTTGCTCAGGCATATCATCCTTCTATTGCATTTGCAATCAATATCTTAATACTTGTTTCTAATGCTGCTTCTTCTGCAGGTGTTGCAATTATTGGGTCAGAATATATCAGTGCATATTTTCCAGGTATACATACTTCTATTTTAGCATCAATGATGATTATCGCTTTATTTGGGGTTAATCTATTAGGATTAAGAACAAGTGCTAATGTCCAAAATATTTTAATTGGTATCAAAGTAATAATGCTGCTTTGTGTTATTTCTGCAATTGGAATAGTTCCAGAAATGCAAAGCACAGCACCTTTGATACATAATCAAGGTTTGATGGAATCTTTTGGTTTGGCTTTAATTGCTGTTTCTTTTACATATGGTGGATATCAGCAGACGATTAATTTTGGTGGAGATATTGTAGATAAAGGAAATACATTGCCAAAAGCAATTATCCTTGGTGTTATCATTATTATTTCTCTCTATCTATGTGCTAATGCTGCTTATGTTCATGTGATAGGTTTTTCGCAATTAGCTCAGGCAAAATCTATAGCAGCTATTGTTGTTCAATCACTTTTTGGAAATGCTGGTTCTTTACTATTAAGTGCAGTATTGGTGATATCTGTTTTTGGATATATCAATGTATCGATGTTATCTAATCCAAGAGTATTGCAAGCTATGAGTGAAGATGGTGTATTACCCAAAACTTGGGCTAAAGGAAAAGCAGAAAAAGGTGTCAATGTTTTTGCTTTAATTATTTTCACACTATTAAGTATTATTTGTGTGTTTGCAGGAAAATCTTTTGAAACGATACTTAACTATACGATATTTCTAGATAGCATTGGATTAGCAGTAGGAATATCTACTTTATATCGTTTAAAAGGAGAAAAAATCTCTCCATTAATTCATGCTGCTACTGGATTCTTCATTTTGTCTTGCCTTTATACCAGCTGTAATATTTTTATTTTTGATACACAAGCTGGTGTATATGGATCTGCATTATTTGCCGTAATTTTTATTTGTGGTTGGTTTATCACAAAGAAATCACAAGTAAAGTACACATCATAATGTATAAAATACCTGTACTCCTATTGCTGGTAGTATATGGAAATCAAAATCGAGATTAAACCAGCTATTACTTGATGTCTTTTTTATTTCTTGATTAGATAATTCATAGAATATACCTGCATCAACACTTATTCCCCAATGTTCATCGATTAAGAAATCATGCCCAACTTTTGCATTGAGATACGTGTATTTATGTATTTCTTTTTCTGTTTCATCTCTAAAAGACATAGCGCCTAATTTTCCAAACCAAGGCTTTTGTTTTCCTGTTTTTGCCTCACCTGCAAAGTGATATAGAAATTCTGCTGAATATTGATAAATATCTTCATTTTTTAATGGTAAGGTGCCAAATCTGAGTCCAAATTCTGCTTGTGAATATTGATAGCTCACACCAATATGAGCCAATTCTGGCAATCCTAATCCCGTTGAAAATTTCCATGTATCTTGCGCATCACAATATATTATACTTGAAAATACAAGGGTTAAAAAAAGAAATATTCTTTGAATTAATTTCATAATGAATAGATATAAAATGTAAAAACGTATTATTCGCCCGAGGCAGAATCATCGCCACGATTATCTCCAATTCCTTCGATAGAAGTATCTGGAGCTATGAAAATTGCATCGATGCGCCCAATTGCTGATCTCTGTTTTAGAGTATATCCAATTTGTTCTAATTCTTTTTTTGTAGCAGTATCAAAACAATCTGCTTCATGATATAGAATATCTGGTAACCATTGATGATGAAATCTTGGACTATGTATAGCTTGCTGTAAAGACATATCAAAATCTATCATATTTATCAGCAATTGATACATAGAAGTAGTAATTGTTGCTCCACCTGGTGTACCAGCAATTAAGAATAAAGAGTCATTTTTCTGAACAATTAATGGTGTCATAGAGCTTAACATTCTTTTCCCAGGCTGAATAGCATTTGCTTCTGCACCAATTAAACCGAACATATTTGGTGTTCCTGGTTTTACACTGAAATCGTCCATTTCATTATTTAAAACAAAACCTGCCCCTTTTACAATTACTCTAGATCCATAATTTCCATTTAAAGTAGTAGTAACAGAAACGGCTTGTCCATATGAATCTACAATTGAATAATGAGTTGTTTCTTCTGAAGCATATTGTAATGTACCTTCTTTCATTTGCTCTGAAGGAATCGTTTTCATTGGATTAAAAGTAGATATTCTGTGTTTTGCATAATTTTTTGCTGTTAATCCTTTTATAGGAACATTATAATAATCAGCATCTCCGCAATAGACAGCTCTATCGGCATAAGCTCTTTTTTCGGTTTCTGCCATCCAGTGAATAGATGCAGTAGTATGAAATCCCAATGAATGAAGATTAATTGTTTCACTCATATTCATCATTTCATTTAGTATCATTCCACCCGCTGAAGAAGGTGGCATTGTATAAACAGTAAATGAATCTCTATAAGTAAATTCGATAGGTTTATGCCAAATGGGTTTATATTCTGATAAGTCTTTATGAGTAATGATACCACCACCGGATTTCATTTCTTTTACTATTAAATCCGCAATTGCTCCTTTATAAAAACCATCTTTACCATACTTTTGGATCATTCTAAGAGTGTTAGCTAAATCTTTTTGGACAATCTTATCTCCAGTTTTCCAAGGAATATCTTGATAAAAAACTGTCTTGTGATTATTCAAACGTTTGAAGTCTAATCTATTCTTATTTAATTCTTCGGCTTCTTTTTCTGTAAGTAAAAATCCATTTTCTGCATATGAAATAGCAGATTGTAAAAGAGTTTTCCATGGTAATGTACCATGTTCTTTATGTGCATCGTATATTCCTGCAACCGAACCTGGAATACCACTTGCAAGATGTCCATCCTTGCTTACACTATCATTAATATGTCCATTTTGTTGAATATACATATTCCTACTAGCTAGTTCTGGTGCTGTTTCACGAAAGTCTAATGCTTGAATATCATAATGATTTCTTCTGTATATCAGATAACCTCCGCCCCCAATATTTCCTGCTCTTTGATATACAACTGCAAGTACAAAATGGACAGCTACCATTGCATCTATGGCATTACCTCCTTTTTTTAGTATTATCAGTCCTGCTTCTGATGCCAGCGGATGCGCAGTTACAATCATGTGCTTTTTGCCCTTAACCTGCTTATTGATTGTATATGGTTGTGCATATACTTCACAAGTATTCATGTAAATAAAGAGCATAAAAAGATATATGTGTTTTCTCATATTGATATGTATCATATCGTATTTCATTGTTAACAGATACTTATTGTATATATCCTAATGATTGTAAGCCATTGATAATATCTGCTTTGCTTTTAAATATTGATTTATGTATTCTCCCAATTTCCCATATGCAATCACATCCACCATTGACATTACTACTAATATCATTCAAGAATAAAAGCTTTTTGGGTAGCTTCTGTGTATAATCATAAATAGATGTAGAATATAGTTTGCCATGCACACTAGAATTATTGATATCCCATGTAGTGAGAATTATCAGTTCTTTTTCTTTGTCATTATCGGCATTAGCAAAAAATATATGTTCGATTTTTGGAGGACTTTCCTCTTCAATTAATGTATCAATAATTGATTCTATATAATTTTTCTTATAAGAATCAGATGCATATAATGTTGCAATTACCCTTGTATATGCTGTTTGTTGTAGATCATCATGCAATGGGAGAAGATATGTTTCCGAAAGAAAAGCAATAATCACTGAAGTATTATTCCACGAAGTTTCAATCACTTTATCATATAGTATAGATGAAGAGGGCTTAATTCTAAGAATAAAAGATTCAGCAGATTCACCCTTGTATCTGCTTATTTTTTGGGCATTTACATTAATGATACAAATGAATAAAAAGAGAAATAATCGGAACATAAATATTACTCTAAAAAAGTAAATGCTTATTATTTATGTATCAATATCGCTTTTTTGAATTGTAAATCATCATGTATTAGTGAAATTGTTTTAAGCCCAGCAGCAACATTATTCATATCAACTTGAATTGAATATTGATGAGGAAGTATTTCTACAGATTGCTCTAATTTTCCATTAGCGGAATATATATGTACAGTAGCTTGCTTTTGTAATGGTTTATGAAACTGAAGAGTTAATAAGGATGATTGACTATCAAAATAGGAGGTAAAATATTCATCAGTATCAGAATCTTGTACAGACAAAGCAGTACAAAATGCACCAGTTCCAACTAATTTTGACATTTCGCCGCATAGATATTCATAATTAGTTTTATCATTTCCGGTTAAGTTTGCTTGTAGTAAATCAATGTTTTCTTCGGGGTCTTTTAATAGATTGACAAATTTTTGAGTTCCATTATCATAATCCATTAATTTATACTCTTTATTTCTCATAGTTTTTCCATCTCCTGCAACGGGAGTTAGCTTAAATACCTCAGAAAAAACCCAATCTCTAATTATAGAATCTTGATCATAAATAATTGGTAATAAGCTTTTGGAATCTACAGGTTTAGATTGCAGAATATTCTGTTTCCAATTAGAAAACCCCATAAGCTCTATGATTGTAGCAAATAAATCATGAGTATTAACTAATGCATTGGAATATCTACCAGGATTTTTGACAGATGGCCCAGAAATAATAAATGGAACAGAAATACCTTCTTGGCTTATACCACCTTTTGCACCACCTTTTACTTGTGAAACTTTCATATCGCTACCATTATCGCCAATAAATATAATATCTGTGCTGTCCATTATATTATGTGCTTGTAGGGTATCAAAAAGTCTTCCGATTTCTTTGTCTAATGCCTCTGACATTGCTTTAAAATATGGAATAACACTTGAAGCAGTATCAGAAGGAATTCCTTTTAATTCTGTATAAGAATGAAGATTACTTGGTGGTAAATGGAAAGGAGAATGTGGAGCATTATAAGCTAGCCATAAAAAGAATGGTTTATTTTGTGGAACAGATTTAACCCAATCGATAGCATTATTAGTTAATTCTGTAGTTGCATATGTATTACATACTGCAGACTTACCATCTTTAATTTTATTCCAAGAATAAAAACTTGGAAGTTGTCCGGCAAAATTACCTTCATAATGGTCATATCCTAAAGTTAAAGGTAAAATATAATTGGTTTGAGGCATTGCAGAATGAAGATGCCATTTACCAATATTAGCTTTTGCTATGCCATTAGGTTTAAAGATATGTAGCATACGTGGAATTGTCATTTCTGCTGTATCTAATACTCTAGAGCCTTGGCCACCAACAGCATCACCTACACCAGTTCTAAAGCTATATCTGCCTGTTAAAATGCCTGCCCTAGTTGGTGAACATAATGGATTAGACCATGCTTTATTGAATACTATTCCCTTTGCTAAAAGACGTCTGATATTGGGTAATTTGACTGTATCTCGGTGATTTTCAATAAACCCACAGTATTCGCTGCTTAAATCATCTGCAATGATTAATACAACATTTCTTTGAGCAATGATACAAGTATAAGAACACAATAAACAAAGCAGGAATAGTTTCATATAATAGTTTTTTTAATGTTAATGAGTGATATGAATGAGTTGCGTAAAACTAGATTTTCCTTTACCAATAGTAAGTATATAAGTTCCTGAATAGATCATAGATATATCAGCATAAGCAAGAGAACTTCCTTGTTTTAAGGTAGATTCATGTACTATAATTCCTTTCATATCAGTCAGGATTATTGGTAAAGATTCGGTAATGAGTTGCCCAGCTTGTATAATTAACAAATCATATGTAGGATTTGGGAAAACATTCATAGCAAGGGAATATTGATCATTGATATCTGTAGCAGAAGTATACACTGTAGTGGGTTCACTTATTGATTGAACTTTTTGTGCATTTCTTATTCCATAAAAGTTTGGTCCAACTGCATATGGATAAGCAGAATTCCAGTTTTCATCTACTGTACAGAAATAAGCATAAGTACCATCAGGATATTCGGGTGTTTTGCAGAATCTTCCATTATGTTCATCTACATAATCAGATTCATTAGGATGGCTAATAAATTCATAGTCTTCACGAAAATAACCCAGAGGATATGTAGCATTAACAGGTGGACCATCTATTACATCTTTACCATCTGCATAATGAGTTCTTTCTGTTATGGCTCTTAATTGAAAGCTAGACTTCATTCTGACAATATCACCGGTACCATCTGTATTTTTGAAAGCATAGGCACCATAGATTGGAAATCCATCATAAGCAAAGCCCAATAATGGAGAATGTGCTGCAGGATTTATAGCATATAATCCATCTGCATCGTATAGATTACACACATCATAAATATTTTTTCTATCTAATTTAAATGTTGATGGATTTTGATGATGATGATAATTCCCCATAGCAGGATGTCCTTTTGCACAGTCAAAACCAAGTCGTTCTGCAACTACTGCATCTCTATTCCATATTCTATCACCCATTCCTTGTAATGGTCCACCACGAAGCCTACCTTCTGCATTATTCCATGAAACTGCATCCCTATAATCAAATAGTGCCACTCCATTTATAAAAAGCCCAATATTACCTCCAGTTGTAGCAGAAGGTGCTCCAGTATTTTTTTGAGGAATTAAGGGAAATTTAAAAATTCCATTTTGGCTTTGCGCTACTGATGGATTACCATCTTGAAATGGGCCGGTTGGATAGGCAGGAATTCCATTTGTAGATATATAAACAGATGAATTCGAAAACTGAACTTTCTGAACATTTGCAAGAATATTATTACTAATTGCAGTAGAATTACCTTTCATATAATACATACCCACCTGAGTAGTATTTTGCAACCAATTTCGAATTATTGGATTG
>JBMOIC010000038.1:0-15439 GCA_049317525.1 Bacteroidota bacterium
TGTTCAGTGGGCTGTTCTATCTTTTGTGGGACAGCCTTTTTTTTGATTTTATAGAATTTGTTTTCAGTGATTAATGCTGATGGCGGAATAAACCTGCTGATTCCATTCTCTTTTTTATGCGATAAAAGCCATGTATATAATTCATCCATTTCATAACATTGCGTTAATTCACCGTGGCCTAACTTAGGAAAAACGGTAAATAAACATTTGGTGCTATCACAAAGATAAATTGCTTTCACCATTTTTTTTGATTGTATAATTGGCACTTCTGTATCACGAGCACCATGCATTACCCACAAAGGAACTTTACTTAAGGATTGCCCTGTATTAATTTCTCCACCTCCACATAATGGCGCGGCAGCTGCAATTAAATCAGGGTATTTAGCTACAAATCTAAAAGTTCCATAACCACCCATACTCATACCTGTTACATATATTCTATTTGTGTCTACAGTATATGTTTTTTTTATTCTTTGTATCAAACGATAAATCTTAGCGGGATTCCAACCTTCACCTTCTGGACATTGGGGCGCTAATACAATCGCAGGAATTTTTTTGCCTTTTTTAATAGCGGCAATCGCTCCGTATTGATGTAGTTTTTCAAGACTATCACCACTTAAACTTTTTCCATGAAGAAATACGATTAAAGGCAGCAGATCTTTTTTTGTAGAACCTTTTGGCATACTAAGCATATATGGATAGCCGAAACTAGATTTTTTATATGAAGTTATCCCTGTAAAAGCCTCTGAAATAATAAAAAACAAACCAAAGATTAACAATATGACGTGTTTCATCGTAAAGAAATCCTAAAAAATGAATTACCCCTGGAAGCAATAATTGCAGTATTTCCATAAGCAATTGGTGAAGACTCAAAGTTCTGTCCAACTCTTTTTTGTATTATAATTTTTCCTGACAGACCATCAATTACATAGAGATTTCCAATTACATCGCCTAATAAGATGATAAATTGTCCTTGCTTTGTGATATATCCAATTGGTGAAGACCAAGTATATGCAGATAATGGTGTTTGCCATAATACCTTGCCAGTTATTTTATCAAAAGCAGCAAATAGTCCTGTATTACCTGGTTTATACTGAGAAAACGAAGTAAAAATCATAGATGAACAATTAGATTTCCCTAATAATGGCGTTCCTAGCATGCCACCATTATAGATATAACTTCCATTCACAATAGAATGACATGCAAGTGAAAATCGCCAGATTTCTTTGCCATTTACTACATCTAATTTGCGGAATAATGCAAATCCTTGCTTTCCTTGTTTATCAACTTCGCAGCCTGTATAAACATAAGGTTTACCATCTTCTATTGATATCACAGGGGTTGCATCTGTATCATCGCTATTATTGGAATACCACATAGGTTGTAGAGTATTCAAATCCACACAAATAATACTACCTCCATTATCGGTAATAATGCCATATTGACCATACACTGCTATACTAGATTCTATTCCTAAATGGTTATTACCTTTAACTGTATACACAAATTTAGAATGGATCTTTAGGCCCTTTTCAGATCTAATAAGTTTATATAATATTCCATTTTCAGCAGGCCATAAAAGGAATTGCCCCCAAATCAAAGGCGAACTATCTAATGCTCCCCAATAGCGCTTAGCATGCTTATCATCTCCTGAGAGAAAAGATAATAATGTATTCTTTTTAATATTGATTGCTCTTGCTCCGCACTCTTGTGTATAACGAATTCCTTGTCCTACATACACTATTCCAGGATATTCTGGATCTGAAGAAATAGATCCTTTGATTGGATTTTTTGTATCAAAAGCTGAGTCTATTTCTTTTCCAGTACCATAATCTAGTGAATATACTTTACCACATAGTGAACCTTGAAGTATATTCATTCTTGTTTTATCAGGTGATATTATCAAATTAGGCTGGCCTGTCCATCCTGCTCCTCCACCCCAACCACGATGAGAACCAATGGCCCCAGTATTTCCTGCACCAATTGAAGTTCTAAATACCCAATCTATATGGATTTGCGTAGGTATAGAATCTAATTCTCCCATCTGTTTTTGATCTCTGAATGATGTGCCTCTAAATGTATAGTATCCAGGAAGAGTATCATAGAATATGGGTGAAAAGTTTCCAATACCCGATATACTAGAATCAGGAATAATTACTTTGTATTCTACACTATCAGCTGATTGTTGTCTTTCTATGTGTACAAATTCTATTGTCTTGCTTATAGTATCAGATTTAACTGTATCCTTTTTTTTAATTTCAATCACCCTTTTTTGCTCTTGATCTGAACACCCATTCAATATCAAAGAAATTGCCAAAACTGCACCCATATTTCTTAGCATACATATCATAGTTTTAATAACCTTTTATTTCTGAATTGTAATATTCCCCAAACGATAAAACCTAATCCCAAAATAGCGAGAACAATATTAATGTCTTGAGGTTTTGATACAGTAATATGATAGAGTATCCATACATTAATCATAAGAAACAATAAAGGTGTCGCTGGATAACCAACCATTTTAAAAGGCCTTTCTATGTGTTTCAAAGAAAACCTTGCATAGATAACAGCAATAGCAGTAAGCGATGAAATAATGGTAATTAATACTGTAGTAAATGTAATCAATGTATCATAAGTACTGGTTATCATCATTATTAAAGCAATAATGGTTTGAATCCATATGCTAGAAACTGGGATATTATCTTTGCTTTTAGTATTCTTTAAGAGTTTATATTCAAACAACATTTCTCTAAGTACTCTGGGCCCAGCAACTACCATAGAACTCATAGAGGAAATAAGCATAAATGCTATTATTAAACCGCTAATTGAAACAATAAATGGTGGTAAAAATTTTGAACCAGCAATAACCACTAATTCTTTTGGCAGCATCGTAGTAATATCTACCATTAATTCATTGATAGGAGCAGTATAAAGAAACATCATATTGATAAGAACGTACAGTATCGTTACGATAATCGTTCCACCAATAATAGATATGGGAAGATTTTTCCGTGGATTTTTAATTTCAGAAGCAATATATGCTGATGCATTCCAACCGGAATAAGCGAAAATTACATATATCAAAGAAATAGCGAATGGCTCAGAAAATACTTGTTGAATAGTATTGATACGAGGCATAAATTTATGGATATCTTCTGTTCCAAACATAAAGCCAGCAATAATTAAAGCAATGATTACCAATACTTTAAGGATAGTAAATATAGATTGAAATCCCCCACTTGCCGAATGATTTGTTGAATGTATAAGCGTTAATATCAATAAAGAAATAATACCAATAAGTAATGGATCTCCATAACCAATAGATCCTTTAATATAATTACCAACCGCCATACCACTCATTGCTAAAGGTGCCGTAAAACCGATAGTGCAACTAATCCATCCAGACAAAAACCCTAAAGATGGATGAAGTATATCTGATAAATATCTGTATTCACCTCCGGATTGAGGAAACATAGATCCAAGCTCCGCATAAACAAATGCTCCACATAAAGATAAAAATCCACCTACTATCCATAGTAAAACAATTGCTGTAAAGTCTTGAATCGATAAAAGTTGATAACCAAGTCCTGTAAAAACTCCTGTCCCAATCATATTAGCAATTACAATAGACATAGCCGCTATGGCTGAATAATGTGTTTTCTTCATAAAATATATTTCAACCTAAAAAATCAAAGCAGATGCCCAAAGGCTTTTATATGCCTATAATCAAAGTTTTAATAAGACATTCCCTCTTAACTTCAACAAATATATAAAAACCTCACTATTAATTAATTTCCTTTGCTGAAATAATATGTTAAGTTACTTTATATATTCCTATAATTATCAATCAATTAGCTTTCCCTTAAGGTATAATATGAAATATGCTTACTCTCTTTTTTTCATTGTATTATTTGTTATGTATTCGAATTCAATATTCGCTTCTGAATGGAATATTGGGCCAAATAGACAGTATAAAAAGCCAAGTGACATTGCTTTATTGGTTAAAGATTTTGATACTATTTATATTGATAAAGCAGAATATATCGGCGATGTATGCTCATGGTATGCTAAAGGACTTTATTTTATAGGTGAATCAGGTGCTATATTAAAAGCTAATGGCAAAGCTGCAGAGCAAAAGGCTATTTGGGTTATCAAAGGTGATGATTGTATTGTTGAAGGTATCGATTTTTGGGATTGCGCTGTAATTGATAGAAATGGCGCAGGAATAAGAATTGAAGGTACAAATATTCTTGTGCGATCTTGTGCTTTTAGAAATAATCAAGATGGAATTTTATGTGGTGCAAATCCTAATAGTACTGTCATAATAGAACAATGTGAATTTGAAAACAGTGGAGCTGGGGATGGTTTATCGCATGGAATCTATATCGGCCATATCAAAGCTTTTTATTATCAATTTAATTATGCTCATGGTACAAAAGTTGGACATGAAGTAAAATCCAGAGCTGCTTTTAATATGATTGCTTTTAATAATATTTCTCAAGAAAAAGGAACTGGATCTAGAAATATTGATTTACCAAATGGAGGCACTTCTTTTATCATTGGGAATATTTTGCAGCATAGTGCAAATGCAGAAAATGGGAACACAATTGGCTACGGTTTAGAGGGTTTGAGAGATTCTCTGGATAATAGCTTATTCATAGCTTCAAATACTTTCGTTAATGAAAGATCTGCTGGTACTTTCTTTAGAATTGATACAAATACTAGATTATTGACGTGGGTAAATAATATTTTTGCTGGAAATGGTGCAATGCTTATTGGAAAAGCTTCAATCTTCGATACTTCTCATAATACAAGAATAATTCCGATTCAAGATGTACAGTTTAATAATCCTGAAGTGTATGATTTCACCTTATCTAAAAATTCTCCTGCTTTAATGAATGCAGTGCTACCAGGAATTGCTGCATATAATCAAAATGGAAAAAAAATAGAATTTTCATTACAACCACAATTTCAATATGAACATCTGTGCAAAGTAGCGCCAAGATTTACCAATCAAAGTATGGGTAGTTTAGAAGGAAAGGATATTATTTCTAGCACTGATTTTAAAGAACATCAAGCCGAAATATTTCCCAATCCATGCGATAAAGGATTTACTATTGATGATTCAATACCTATAATAAATAATAAGATTATGATACTAGATTATCATAGCAATCAATATATGAAAGAGACTAATTCAACTAATTTTGTTAATTGTTCGGATTTACCCTCTGGATTGTACTTTATTATTGTTCAGAATCAAAGCATCCCATTTATTATTAATCATTAATGAATATATAATTTCTTCTAATTTCAAGATTACAATCTATGCTGAACATAAAATATCCAAACATAAAACAATTTTTTCTTAAGCTTGGGCCAGGACTAGTAACAGGTGCTAGCGATGATGATCCATCTGGTATAGCAACATATTCTCAAGCTGGTGCAGCTTTTGGTTTAGCAACATTATGGACATCATTAATTGCATTTCCACTGATGGCGGCTATTCAACAAATGTGTGCTAGAATTGGCTTTGTTACTAACAAAGGCTTATCAGGAACAATAAAACAGTATTATTCTAAGAAGTTATTATATGTCATGCTCTTATTTAGTTTCCCTGCAATTATATTAAATATTGGAGCAGATATTTTTGCGATGGGTGCTGTTGGCAATATGTTATTTCCACACATCGCCTCCATGTGGTTTAGTGTGTTTTTTACAGCTCTTTTGATTATCCTTATCATTTATCTTCCATATCAAAAAATTGCTGCAATACTGAAATATTTATGTATTTCAATGTTGGTATATTTCATTGTGCCTTTTTTATATAAACAAGATGTATCGACAATTATCCAGAACACATTCATTCCAACTTTTACGTTTTCTAAAGAATATTTTGGAATATTAGTTGGCATCCTTGGAACAACCATTTCTCCTTATTTATTTTTCTGGCAAGCTTCTATGGAAGTTGAGGAAAGACGTCATAAAAAAGAAATAGTCATCAATAAAAAAACAATTTCTGAAATTAATGGCGATGTCGATTTTGGAATGGGATTCTCTGGCCTGATTATGTATTTTATCATTTTAACTACTGGAACTGTTCTGTATAATGGGAATATACATGATATTCAGACGGTTGAGCAAGCTGCTATGGCTCTGAGGCCTCTTGCAGGAAATGCCGCATATTTATTATTTTCAATTGGTATCATTGGTACAGGATTAATAGCTATTCCCGTTTTAAGTGGATCATTATCCTATATGATATCTGAAATTTTTGATTGGGAACAAGGGTTAGATAAGAAATTTCATGAAGCAAAGGCATTTTATACAATCATTATTATTTCCTTAATTTTTGGTTTATCATTGCATTACTTAGGAATTAGCCCGATACAAGCCCTTCTTTATACTGCAATTTTATATGGTTGTACTGCACCTGTTTTAATTGCTATCATACTACACATTTCAAATAATAAAAGTATTATGGGTGAATTTACCAATACTACCATCATTAATATTGCAGGATTTATAGCATTAATTATAATGACTGTAGCATCAATAGTATTGCTATATTTAATACTGTAAATGTTGAATTTTCTGAACTTAATAATGATATTTATTCCCATGAAACATTCTTTTATTACGCTATTCATTATTTCTTGTGTTTTATTCTCATCATGTAAAGAAAATCAAAGCGAAGTACATAATGATGATCATTCAGATTCCTTGATTGTGATTGGAGGATTATTCTCACTTACAGGCAATTGGAATACTTTAGGTAAAGATGCCATTGCAGCTGCTGATATTGCGATTAATCAAGCAAATGTAATTGCAGCTGAAAGAGGATTATCAATTCGATTTTCATTTAATAATTTTGACACAAAATTAATTCCTGAACTAGCCTTAGCATCACTTAAAGAAGCTAATAGCAAGAAAATTCAAGTTCTAATTGGGCCACAATCAAGTGCAGAATTATCTGCTTTAAAATCCTATGCCGATAGTGCCCGAATATTATTAATTAGTCCATCCAGCACTGCAGGTTCTTTGGCAATTCCAAATGACTATATTTTAAGGATATGTCCTAATGACACTAAAGAAGGCCCCGCAATCGCATCTATGATGAAATTTGAAGCAAAGACAGTGATGATTCCATTTTGGAGAAATGATATTGGAAATAAAGGTCTTAGCGTATCAGCAAAAACTGCATTTGCCAAAAATGGAGGAATTGTTTTAAATGATATATCCTATGAACCAGGAATTAGTGATTATTCAACAGTACTTGCAACGTTAAAAGAAACCTGTGTAAACGCAATTCAACAATATGGAATTAATGCTATAGCAATCTATAATCCAGGATTTGATGAAGTTGTCGACATAGCATCTTACATTACTAGTAATGACACCGTTCTATCATCGATTAGTTGGTATGGTGGTGATGGAACTGTTGGGTCACAAGCATTATTAACGCAACCCAAGTTCTTTGAAAAAGTGGGATATCCGTGTCCAGCATTTGGGATTGGAGAAGCTTTTACAAAAGCTAATCCAATAATCTTAGCAATTAAAAATAAAACAGGCAATACACCCGATGCCTATGCTTTAGGAGTATATGATGCAATAATGATTACAGCACTATCTATTATGGGATCTGATTCCAAGGATATGAGTAAGGAATTCTTCAGACAATCAATCATGAAACAAGCAGAATTATATTATGGTGCAACTGGTTGGACAATATTAGATGAAAATGGCGATAGGAAATATGCAAGTTTCGACATGCTAGGTATACAAAGCCAAGCAGGTAAGTCATCTTGGCAAACTATTGGAACATATTCTGAAACAATTGGATATAGGCCGAATTAATCCTAAAATTTAACTACAAAGTCTACATATGGAATACCTAAAATGAAATCTTCTGCAAAATCTCCATTATTGATTAAAGCAAAATCTGCAGACATTTGTTCACCTGAAAATCTAATTCCATATGAAAAAATTGGTTTATAGATATCCAATGGTAAAATCCAATTTTCTGTAATTAAAGACATCCTTTTTGATATCCTTGTCATGCCACTTATAGCATATACAGGTGATTTAGGAAGATTAAGTTCAGCTGAACTCATACCAATTCCTAATGTTATATTATCTTCGGTATCCCCATAAGTACCAAGTACATAGCTCATTATTAATGGTGTAATTCCGGGAACATTTCCTATCAACATACCAACACCAAGATATAATTTTTCTTGCACCTGAAAACCTAATTTTGGAGTTATAAAGCAAATTGGATTAAAATAAGAATCTCCTATCAAACCAATTGTACTTAAAAATTCGAAGCCACCACCAATTGAAAAATTATCTGTAATTCCATAATTAAATGAATGAAGAAGTAGATATGTATTTTGATAATATCCTTCTCCTTTTTTAAGATTTATCGCTGATGGTGCAAATAAATATCGGGTTTCATTTGGATTAGGAAAGCGGTATTCCCCACTTTTAATATTTACAGATTGTATTTTTTTTACAGAAATTATTTGATCAAGTGCTAATTCAAGCCTGGGCAACGATTGTGTAGAAACAATCATTGTTTTTTGATCTTGCGTAAGAATATTTGCAGTGAGCGAAGTTCCATCTTTTAGCTCAATCTTATACCAAGTACTATCGGCTTTTTGCATGTCTCCTAAGTTCGGCTTAGCAGTTTCTTGGCCATAACAGTTAATGATACTAATCATAGTACACATAAACATATAAATAACTGTTCTTAATCTCATAGTAAGCTCTTTATAATTGGTAAAAGTCAATATTCTCTATTCAACTTGATTATGCAAAAGATCTTCGAAAGTTTGTCTTTTTCGTATAAGTTTAGGAGTCCCATTTTGTACAAGGACTTCGGCAGGTTTTAAACGAGAATTAAAATTGCTACTCATTTCAAAACCATAGGCCCCAGCATTCTTAAAACAAAGGATATCACCTTCTTTTATTTCAGGAATTACTCTATCCCAAGCAAAAGTGTCGGTTTCACAAATATTTCCTACTACTGTATAAATACGCTCGGGTCCATCGGGATGTGAAATATTAAGAATTTCGTGATAAGCATCATAAAACATAGGTCTTATTAAATGATTAAAACCTGAATTAATCCCAGCAAAAACAGTAGCTGTGGTTTGTTTTATGATATTCGTGTTTACTAATAAATATCCAGCATTGCTTACCAGAAATTTACCAGGTTCGAACCAAGCTTCTAAAGGACGTCCATACTCTTGTTCAAAAGCCTTAAAAGCTAAGCTTACTTTTTCACCTAATTTATGAATATTTGTTCCGGTATCACCTGTTTTATATGGCACTTTAAATCCGCTTCCAAGGTCCAAAAAGTCCAATTCAGGAAATCTATTGGCCATATCAAACAGTACATCTAGTGCTTGAAGGAAAACATCAATATCTTTAATTTCACTACCAGTATGCATATGAAGTCCATGAACATGCAAACCTGTTGCCTTGACAATTCTTTCGATATGTCTAATTTGATGAATAGATATGCCAAATTTACTGTCTATATGCCCTGTAGATATTTTATAATTACCACCCGCTTCTATATGAGGATTTATCCTAATACACACTGGATATGTATCTCCATAAGTATTGCCGAATAATTCTAATACAGAAATGGAATCTATATTAATTAACACACCCAATTCTTTAGCTTCTTGAATTTCTGAAAACTCAACGCAATTAGGTGTAAATAGAATACGCTTAGGATCATAGCCAGCATAAAGCCCAAGCTTCACTTCATTGATACTAACACAATCAAGCGAAGCACCTAATTGATAAACATATTTCAAGATAGATATATTTGTTAATGCTTTACATGCATAAAAAAATCGTGTAGGATGTGATGCAAATGCATGTTGGAGTATATTATACTGATATGATATATTATCAGCATTATATACATATAAAGGAGTACCAAATTGTTCGGCACACTGCATTAATTGAGATATTGTGAGATTCATGTTGTAGTAGTGATTTTTGAATATAAGAACAATTTACTGATTTGATAAAAAATATAAAGATTCAGTTTTCATCCTTAATATATTTACTTTATCATAATATTATCATTTTTCATTATTTTACAACAGGTTATTATTATTCCTTGAAATGAGTAATTGTTATTCTGCGATATAGTTTAGTATAATTAGCTCCCTTTTTATGTAGATGTTTGATTGAATTTAGGTTGACAATACGATTTAAAAAAGAACAAGTGTAGCGATAAAAGTATATTTAAGGGTTAATCAATGGGCAGTATGTTTAGAAGCTTGCTAATAGCTTGCGCAAGTATTTTGTTATTTCAATGTACAGAAAAAGTAGATCAAAAAGCACCGATAGTACAAATCGATACCATTCCAGACACAATTGATACAAGCATTGTTGTTCCAAAAGTTGATACAATTCTTCCAATAGTATTAGATACTAGTATACAAATCATAGATACTACTCAGCAAAATCAAGTTCTAGATTCATCTGTTTTGCTTCATAGAACGGAATTTCCAATGCCTTCTGGAAGAGTTGTAAATATTCTTATCACAGGTATTGATTCTAGGCTTGGGCAAAAGTCTGCTAGGGCAGATGCAAATCATATTGTAAGATTTTTTCTAGACTCTGGCCAGATAGAAATAATATCTATACCCAGAGGTACATTTGCAAGAATAAGAAAAGGTGATACAACAGGTGGTAATATAATAGCCAATGTTCGTTCTATTTATGGTCAAGAACGATATATAAAAGAAGTTAAAAGAATTGCAGGGATTTCCTCTATTGATTATTATATCGAATTTGGTTTTTCTCAAGCTATGGGTATTATTGAATTATTAGGTTATAATGATAATTCAGCTTCAACATTAAGGGTTTTAAGGTCTAGAAAAGCATTTGCTACTGGTGATCATCAAAGATCGTATAATCAAGGACAATTTATCAGACAAGCTATCTTAAAAGTATGTGATAAAACAGATGGAATATTTGGTCAAATCGGAATTAGAGCTGCTTTAGCATTGGCTTCCACAAATCTTTCTTTTGATGCAACCAGCTATTTATTATCTGAGTTAAAAAAGCATGGTTTTTCATCAGCTAGTTCTCAAAGAATTTGGGTAAGAATGAAACCAAATTATCTTGCTAGTATGAAGCTGTTCAATTTTGATTCATCTAATGTGAATACTATAGAGAAACAAATTGAAAAAAAGGTTAGATATATGCTTGCAGATAGTTCTAGGAAAACTCCGGCTGGTTATGAAAGAAGAATTAAACATCTTGTCAAAAAAGTTAGTGCTGATACTGCAAAATCCCCTATCCGCGTAATCAATGCTTTGGCATTTCCATATAAGCAAAAATCTTGGTTACAAATCAAAGATAAATCAGAAAGATTAATCGTTAGAAATAGTATATGTAATATGCTGATTCAAGCTTATAGTAAGACAGGTAAGTTTAATGAATCTAAAGAGATTATAGATTTTATCGAATTAGATAATAAAGTACATACAATCAAATGATTAAAGAAATAACACCTTTGGGCAAAGTTTTTTTTGCTAAGATTTTCTATCGCTATATTGTATTTCTTTTTCTGATTTCTTGTGGAGAATCTCCTGAGCAAAAAGTATATCGGGAAGACTCAATAAAAACAATGCTTATCAAGCACAAAAGAGATTCTGTGGTTAAGGATTCATTGAAAGCAATTAGAATTCAAGACGCTACATATCAACTGTTATATGACTCATTAAGAAATACAGTTAATTCACCGCTAGAATCTTTAGACTCATCCGTTATTCTAGATCCTGATGATTTCCCAAAACCGTCTGGTCGCATTGTTAATATTATGATCATTGGCATCGATTCACGATTAGGTGAAAAAACGGCCAGAGCAGATGCAAATCATCTTATTAGATTTTTTTTAGATTCGGGTGCAATTGAAATCATTTCTGTTCCCAGAAGCACATATGCTGATGCTAAATTTACCGATCCTAATGGACAATTAGTTGGTAATGTTCGCTTAACTCTGGGGCGAGAGCGATATCTAAAGGAAATAAAGCGTATCACCGAAGTGTCCCCTATTGATTATTATGTTGAATTTGGATTTTCTCAAGCAATTGGTATCATTGAATTAATGGGTTATTCTAATAATGCATCGAATGCTTTAAGAGTGATACGTTCAAGGAAGGCTTTTGCAGCTGGTGATAAGCAAAGATCATTCGATCAAGGACAATTTATCAAACAAGCGATTTTAAGGTCATTCGACTTTACAAATACTCTGATTGGAGGGATTGGATTAAGAGCAGCGCTGGCATTGTCGACAACAAATTTGTCTTATGAAGGTGCTCAATATCTTATTAATGAAGTTAGGAGTAAAGGGTTTAATTCAACAACAAAAGGGAGAACTTGGAATAGAATGATGCCAAATGTTCAAGCTAGACTTAAGGTTTTTAACTTTGATTCTGCTAATCTGAAAATCATTGAAGAGAAAATTGATAAAAAAGTGCAATCTATTGTTGGAACAAATAATAGCAAGACACCTCAAAAATATGTGGATAGCGTCCTTTTGGTTATTCATACTGCAGAAGTAGATACTGGAACTTCTCCCAAAAAAGTAATTGCTACTCTAGAAAGACCATTTCAGCAAAAATCTTGGATCCAAATCAAAGATAAAACTATTCGATATGAACTAAGAAATCGTTTATGTGGGATGCTCATAAAAGCGTATACCAAAATTGGCAGAACACAAGATGCTCATGAGATTGTTTCATATATTGAATTAGAAAATAAACTTCGTAAAATGAAGAGGGAAATGTAATTCTTCTTGATTCATGCTGATCATACATCTAAGTTCGCTTCATTTATGTATCCCCTCTTAAATTGGAATTTTCAGTGGCAACAAGTGTAACGATAGACATATGGAGCGATATCATATGTCCTTTTTGCTATATAGGCATTAAGAAATTAGAAAAAGCTCTACAGGATTTCCCACATACTGTAAGTATCCAATGGCATAGTTTTCAGTTATATCCTGATCTATCTTATCAGCCAGATATGGATACATATGATATTGTTGCGCATATGAAAGGTAAATCAAGGGATTGGTCATTATCTATGCATCAACAAGTTGTAGAAGCTGGGAAGTCTTGTGATATTGATTTTAGGTTTGATAAGGCTAAAGTGGCAAATTCTTTTGATGCACATCGTTTGATTCATTTTGCAACACAGAATAATAAAGGCAATGAAATGGCACAATGTTTATTTCATGCATATTTTACTTTAGGTAAAAATATCAGCGATGGTAAAACATTAGTAAGTCTTGGAAAAAGTATTGGTCTAGATTCAAAACAGATAAAGAATTTCTTAAAAGGAAATGACTGTATAGATGAAGTAAATGCTGATATGCAAATTGCTCAACATCTTGGTATTAGAGGCGTCCCATTTTTTATCATCAATCAAAAATATGCTCTTTCTGGTGCTCAAGAACCTGATATATTTTTAGATGCTTTACATCAAGCGCTTGCATAAATACTTGTATTCTTAGTGAACGGGAGATTGTACTTCTAAGAATTCTTTATCAATGATCTCCCCTTCCTCTTTTGTAACCATGCGATTAGTTCATGTATCATAAAATTGCAATCATATTCGAGCAATGTACTTTGTTAAGTCAATTAGACAGTGTCAAAGTAATTGTACATTGTTTATGACTATTTTACCCATAAAAGACCCCAAATTCATCAATTCTATACAGTAGACCGCTTTTATTTTCATACAAATGAAGTTGGCACATTCATTGCAATTCATCAATTAGAAACCAAATCTAAAGGTGAAATGATGATTACATTATCTAAACAATACTCCACAAATCACTTCCAAGTGATATTGTTTAAGGGCATTTCATCTTATACACCATATCACAATTCAGCCTATAAAACGCATGTAAAATAGCATTCTTATTCATGCACATGCTTGTATCAGAGTTTATCAATTGGGTCCGATAGTATTCTTAGATATCATGAATTTAAAGTCATGAATTTAAGTGTCTAATAGTACAAAACATTCATTTAAGGGAGAAATACATTATGAAAACGAAACTGAATATAATAATGATTAGTCTTTTCTTGCTTTGTACTCATATAAAAGCGAAAGAAACGACCTTTACAATGAAAGATAATTTAAAAACTATTGACATTTATTCTAAATTCATCAGAGTCTTAAAATTTGAGTTTATAAATTTTCAAAATCAATTGATAGATAATGATGCAAATTATTTTGAAATAAGAAATTACATCTACACACTCTTAGAAAATAAAAGGAATGTAGATCCGAAATTAATTAAAGGATATGTTTCTGCTTTGGGGTCAAGTAGATACTATAATGAATATAAAATTTTGTTCTTTTATATGTTTGACTTTAAATATCTGCTGTCAGCATGTCCTGATGAAATTACATATACTCTAGATGAACAAGGAAGAATTCTATACTTTGAAGCCCGAAATGTGTTTATAAAAGGTGATACACAAATTTTTGACAGAGCTTTATTACAGCGATTTACAGTGACAAAAGGGATGATAAAAAAACAGTATAATTATACATTTTGATCATAATCAACAGCAACTGGAGGGAATATGTACAAGATATCAATGTTCTTAGTAGTACTTTCACATTATGTACTGATTGCTCAAGATTCTTTATCAATTGAGTTTATTAAAGTGTACAATCAATATCGGATTCAGAACAATCTACCATTACTTCAATATGATATGCAATTAGATTCTTTTGCAATGATTAGACTAGTTGAATCTGCACAAGGAACAGATGATTGTTTTACTGATTCCAATTTTCAGTGTAAGGATGGATTAAGAAATTTACATTATAGATTTTTATCTAATGCAACAGATTTTAATAACATAAACAGTAGGATTTCTGCTCAAGGTGAAAATATGGCTGTTTTTCCTGGCTATACCAGAGTCATAAGAATGCAACGTCTATCCTGGCTTACTCCGTATAGAATAGACACAATCATAACTCCTACAATATCTTCAATAAAAGAAATAGCTGAAGAGTTTCTTGCAGCTTGGATTAGTAGTCCAGGCCATAATCAATTATTATTATCAAAACAACCTACATTGTTTGCATTCAAAATATATAGAACATTGCATAATAATAAGCCTTATGTTCATGGAGTGTTTGTGATGGGGTCACAAAAACCAATTAAATCTTCTAAGATATAAGAGAACTTACATTTACATATAACAGAGTAATTTTACAATTATTATCCATATAAAACAGGATATTACATACTTTGTGATATCCTGTTTTATGAATAAATTGAGTATTAGATTATACAATTGATTTTTTTTGATACTTTTTTTCCACCCCGCCCATGGGGCTTCCCTCCAAAAGGGAAAAAGAAGCTAATTCCCCTCTA
>JBMOIC010000039.1:0-11820 GCA_049317525.1 Bacteroidota bacterium
CCTCCAGCAACAGAATTTCTCATCAATAGAGTACTATCGCTATTATCTAAAGAAATGATCCCTTGATTAATGCTAATTCCATTACCTGCGAAATAATCTGTGTGTAAATCGTAAGAAGGTTCCCATATAGATCCGTTCCATTTTAATACTTGTCCGATTAAAGCACCACCAGAACTAATTTTTCTAAGGACAACCTGTCCATCAACAATTTTGTCAGAAGTAATAGAATTATCTTTAATGAATTGCTCATCAATTGAATTTATTGATAATGAAATATATTGATGCAATTTATCTTCATATAAAGACAAAATTGAATCAGTTACTTTTAATGTTTTACGAGGAGTAGTTTTGAATAATATTTTATTACCATCATATTCAATTTTAATGGTACTATCACTTTTTAATTCAATAATTCCGTCCAATCCATTTATATTTTTTATAAATCCAGAAGCATTTTCTGTAAATCCATTTGTTTTTTCAGAAATAGTGGAATATATTGCAAATGGAACATATGTTAACTGGGTTCTTGGAGCAGATTCTGCTTGATTATCGATTGTAATCCCTAACCAATAATTAGAATTTGCATCGATCGTAATAGGGTTTTTATTACCAATAATTAAATTAAATAATCCATTACTTGTCTGCACTTGATGTGATTCAGACCATAATGATAAGGGTGTAGTAGGAGTATTGTATAAATTAAATACAATGGTATATTTTCCATCTGGAAATACTTTATTATCATTATCAGTAAGTATACCTTGATAAGTAAAGGTAGGATTTTGAGCTTGGGAATACTGTAAGCTAAATAAAACAATATAAAAGATATAAAACCAGTAATTCATTGCGCCCTCTGATAAAGAATTAAGTGTATGCTAATATTCGGATGCAACATACAAGATGAGTGTTGTTGGAATATCACTCATATAATTCACTGTTTTATCTCTCTTAATAAAAGATACTATAAGATCTTTATATAATCTGCGATATTGCATTAGAGATAACTTTATTATTAACTATGGGACAATGCTTATGATTAAATAACTATTGGTATAAAGAGATCGTAAAGGGTGGAACGATTATTTGTAATATTTTTATTTTTATTTTAAAAGAGATTTATATGAAAGACTTTTCAAACAAGAACTATGGTAATGCGGGAAAAGATGGCAGTGTACATGAAAAGATTGAGAACTTTTATAGGAACACAAGGGAATTGTCGGCTCAAAATACAGATGTTAATCAATTAGAAAATGAACAACACAAGCTAATAGAGGATGTAAAATGTAATGGGTCTTTAGCTCAACTATATAATCTATATTCATTCATTATTCATCATAAATTAGATAACTATCAGTATGTAGAGGCCTTGAATAAGGCAAAAGAAATAATAAGTTATAGAAATCCTAAAGAAATGATTTTGCCAGAATCTGCACTTGTAATGAATGCGATTGCAAGATGTTATTTAATAAATCACATTGACATTGATTCTTATTCTTATTTAGAGTTAAGTAAGAAATATTTAAGCAAATTCAAGTTAGAAGAAGAATTAATGTATAATGATATTCATTGGATAAAATATTATTATCATTCAGGAAAGTTTAATGAAGCACTTGAATTAATTTCAGATATTGAGAGTAAATTTAAGAGATCAAATAAACAATATTTTCTTTTTTCCATATTATTTATTAGGACTAATATTTTTATCGAACAAGGGGATTTTAAAAAAGCAATAAATAGTATTGAACAGTATTTCAGCACAAATCAATTTGAAGAAAGTAATAAATTCCACTGTAAAATCATTTCACTTTTAACAACGATTTACATTTTAAAGCAAGATTTTTCTTCTTCTCTTAAGCTTATTCAGAAAGGTTTATATGTTTCTCATAAATATAAATGGATTGGTTTATATATTGATTTTCAATTAAGGAAAGCTGAAGTATTATTAGGGAGTAATAATCCATTTGAGGCACTTGAATTAATAAAGAACAACATAAACAATAATGCCTTAACTGTTCATCAAGTTCGTCAAACACTCATCATTCAATCTGACTGTTTTACTTATATACATGAACCTTTAATTGCATTGCAATTATTGAAAGAAATCTCAAATAATAAGACATTTAGTATTATTCAAGAAATGCAATTACAAACAAGAATAATTAAATTCAAAAGAATCAATCCAACGATTGAGACAAGTTTTCACCCTATATATACCGAGAATTTCAAAGGAACATTTAAGTTAAGAGAAGGGCAATTATTATGTGAATTGGCTTTATATCATATATATGTAAAGAAAGATATTCAAAAAGGAAACATATGTGCTTTACAAGCATTGCAGTATATTGAAAGTGCAGAAATACTTAGTGTAAATACACTGCTTTGGTGTGCTTTAATGTATGTTGCTCATGAAATGAAAGATCAAACATTAGCAGAAATATATAGTAAAAAACTTGTATTTGCTCATCATTCAGTAGAAAGAAATAACATAGTACATACAATTGCAATTACAGCTCAACAGGAATCTGAGTATTATGAATCTATGATAAGAGATTTAAAGGACAGTATTTATCTATTAGAAGAAAAAGAAAAAGTCAAAAATGAAGAGCTTAATTTCTTAATGATGCAAGTAATGAAAAGAGATGAATTTATTTCATTAATCCAAAAAAAACATACACTTATCTCTAGGGCCAATCAAAAAAACTTATCTACTTTTTGTAAAGAGACATTGATTCACTACAGAAATCTACCTAAGATTCATTTAAGAACATCCCTAATCAGAAAACACCCCATTGTATCTTCACTTGAAACTGATATATGTATTTTATTATCTATTGGCTTATCTTCTAAGGAAATAGCAATATTAATGGATAAGGTTCCAGCAACAATAGATAATATGAGAAGTATTATTCAAAGAAAGTTATCAGATAAGCTCTATAAAAAATCATTGAAAGAGTATTTGAATGAATTAGAAACCCATCAAATCTCAGAAACAGGCAATGAATTACATATTTCTGTTCTTTTAAGTAAAGAAGGGATATCAATGTCAATCAGACAAATGAAAGTCATTTCTTTGCTATGTATTCATATGGGTAGTAAAGAAATTTGTGATATTATGGGAATATCAGTGAGAACATTAGAGAATCATAAATATAGAATTAAAAAGAAATTAGGCCTTGATAAGAACAAAGATTTAATTCAGTTTTTAATGTATAAACTTGAACCAGAATGTAATTAATTACTATCCTCAATTGTATCAACCATAATATTTACAGTCCTTGAATAAAATCTTCCTTCCGGGAATTGTAATGGATAAAGAATTTCATCAAAACCTACCCCCTTTGTAATAATTTTATTGGATTGAAAATAATGAGATATTTCTTCAGCTCTGCGTAAAGATAGCTGCCTATTATAAGCAGCTGCCCCGGTTTGATCAGTATATCCTTTAATAGTTAAAGTAGAATTATCATTTATATTCCCTTTTATATCATCAATAATATAATTATTGGTTTCATTAACATTAGAAGAATTATAACCAAAAGTGATCAAATTATATTTTTCAACTCTATTTTTTGAAGAAATTATTTGTTTAACAGGAACCATCGTTTCAGCTAATATTCTTTCTAAACCATCATTATCTATACTGACAACTTTATACAATACCTTATCATTATTTTCTAAATCTCTAACATATCCTTGAACTCCAACTTTAAGGGTATCATCTATTGTGGTTGTACCTTCTTGTAATGTATAGACTTTATTACCAATTGTTGCTCTTAATTGCCATCGAGTTAAATTATTTTTATCTAGTCGATCAGTTGCAAATTTGATATCAGATACTATTGTAAAAGAGGATGTATCTATAAATTTTAAAGGCAAAAAGATTTCAGGATTATCGGTTACAATTTCAACTCTCCTATTCTCTTCATCACCATAATCAGTATTAATTCTTGAGGGTTGGTCGGGTAGATTTTTTACTTCTATTTTTATCTTTTCTTCATCAATACCCCAAAATTCTTTAAAATAATCTCTAACTGATTCAGCTCGAGATTTAGATAAAGCAAGATTTTGTGATTCGGCACCAGAATTAGAATTTGTACCAATAAGAGTTACATTGGTACCAGGCCTATCTTTTATACGTTTTCCAATTACATTTAACACTTCATAATAAGCACCTAATGTTGAATCATTTTTTATTTGATCAACACCATATTTGTTACTAGTTCCTTTTTCAATTCTATGATATCTATCTGGAATAACAGCAGAATTTGAATCAAAAAAAACATAATTAATAATAGAGAACATTGTTCTTGATACTTTCTTTTGAACTGCTATACTATTGTCCAAGATATTCCCTGAACTATCATATAATACAGATTTCATTGGGGCTTGAAGCAATGATGTTAATGAATTATTAACAGGTGCTTGCAATTTAGTTGCGCCTCGAATGGCAATTTTGGGAATATTTATAGATGGATTTTCAATGTCAGGTAAAGACATATCAGATTCTTGGACAAAAGCATATGCTACAGTAACACCAAAGCGAATACTATGCATATTCCAATGGTCATCACCTTGAATGATACTAGTAAGAGGTAATTCATACATTAATTCAGGAATTGCCCTAATACTATTTGATTTGTTTAATGGAAGCGTATATCTGGCCCCAAATAGTGCTCCAAATTCTATTGAAGACATACCAGGAATCTGGCCATTATATTGCAATCTTGTTCTTAAGCCATTATTAAAAGTAACATTATTCGGGCTTAATAGACGTTCTTCTTGTTCAAAATACGATGAAATAAAACTTGCAAATCGAAATCCTACAGTTGCTGAAATATTTGGCATAAATGTATAGTTACCTAATACATTTGCTCCAATGGAATATAAGCTTGTTGATAAATGATGTTCGATTATTCCCTCTGTAATTGCTCCATTATCTATCGTTTTAATCTCTGTAGCATTCAAATCGCCTCCACTCCCTTTGATGTCTACTCTTCCTTGTATAGCATATCCAGAATATGGAAGATCATAAGTAAAATCAAACCCCATAGAACCCAAAAAACCATTTCCAGAACTATATTGTGGACAACAACTTGGTATTCCTTCAAAGCCTTTCATAGTAGCTGAATGAATATACATTGCAGGCACTAATGACATACCTGCTCGCCAAAGAGACTTATCAACAATAAGGGAATCTTGAGCTTGTACAGTATCTTTATAGAACGAAGATAGTAGTAAAATGAATATTGATATTATTTTGATATGATACACGGTGCACTCATGAGATCGCTAGGGGTTTTCATCATTAAAAAATATGATCCAGATGGAATATATTCTGTATTTATTGGTAATTCATGTAAGCCAGGTTTTAATAAGCCAGAAAACAATGTAGAAATAATCTTGCCATCTGTTCCAACAAGAAATATTTCGGTATTTCCTAGCTCTACTGTTTCTGCTTTTACGGTAAGTTTTTCTGATGCTGGTAATGGATAAGCAAATAAAGCTAATCCTTGTTTTAATGAAAATATAAGTCTAGGATTACCATCTGCATAGCATAAATCTTCCAATGAAAATTGTCCATTTTTTGTAAGTATAGTACCTTTGGGATATTCTTTAACAGTAAAAGACAATACATTAACATCAGAAATTGCAATATTTCCCAACTTAGCTTTAAAGCTGATTTTTTTGATTATTCCCGCGGTATCTAAGCTTTTTCCAGAAAATGTAATGATACCTATATCACCATTTCTACTATAAGAATCATAATTACTTATTGGTTCCAGAACTGTAGCATTAAACTCTATTTTACCTTCAAAATTCCAATATTTTGCATATCTAAGATTTGTTGATGTTTCTAGAATTACCGGCATATCTACTAAATCACCAGCTTTGGCAGAAAACTTTGGAATTACAACTAAAAAACCAGCATCATTTCTTGGTAATTTACCATATAAAGTATACCAAAATCCACTGTGAACTGCGCCATTTTTATTGATACTTCTTCCAATTGCAGTTTGACTAACTGTTCCATGAATTGTAGTATTGCCAGAAGTAGCAGTTGTACCACCACTTCCCCACACACCACGATGTAAACCCTGAGAATACACTTCACAAGAAAGCAAAAGAATAAGTATGTAGAATGCTATTGATTTCATAAGATTTTATGGTTGAATCACAGTAATATCAATATTTACAGCAGCGGGATTCAATGGTGCATCTGTTGCATTAACAAATCTTACTCTTACCGTATTTGCAGCAGTAACTCTAGAATATGCAATAATAAGTCCATCTTCTAAATCTGCTCTAGGGGAAATCGTAACAGTACCTCCAACTACAGCACCAGTAACGGTAATATCTACATTTGCAGAACCACCATTTGCAATCAAGTTTGGACAATCCACATTAATATTTTGAGCATTAATTGTACTTGTTCCCCAAGATAGAGTTCCATCTGTAGCTGTAACAAGTGGTTTACCCGATTCAGTAGGCAAACTTGTAGGTAAAGTATATGTAATATTAGCAGTTTGAGTACCTGCTTTAAATGCAGAATAATATGATATATCGCTTCCATCAATAGGAAAATCAAATTTTCCATAGGTGGATGCACCATAAAAGCGTAATTCCCTAGCAACATTATCATTATTGGTTAACCAGAAATCAACATCATTAAATACAGCAACATTTGGATCACTTATTTTTAATGCAAGAGCATATGTACCACCATTAAATCCTATGGAATTGTCTGCAGTTGGAGTAAAAGTCATACTACTTCCACCAAGAATTGAAGAATGATCTCCATTATTAGCATTGAATTCTCCACCCATTACAGATCCACTTTCTCCGGCAACAATATTTTCTGTTCCACCAGAAATAGAACCATAATCAGCAGTGACATTATTTTCATTTCCACCCGAAACAGTTGCACTATAAGCAGATACTGTATGATTACTACCACCAGCAATTGTTGCATTAGATGCTGAACTACTAATTGTATTACCATTACCACCAACAATAGAAGATTGAGAGCCAGCATTGCTATTATTTTGGCCGCCGCCAATAGTAGAATAAGACCCAGTAATTGTATTGTCTGAACCACCACTTATTGATGAATGATGTCCATCGCTACTAATTCTATTATTTTCACCATTGAGAATAGCGGAATAATTACCTGTAGCTACTTGATTAACATTGCCTCTAATTCTTTGGAAATCAACTGCATATTCTCCACGTTTATTTCCACCTGTTATCGTATTATCGGGTGAAATTGCAAGTAAAGCTCCTTTGCCTTTTGGAGAAAAAGCAGCATCGATATCTGTATATAAGGCATCGCTTGCTTTGAACATATGAACTGGAATAGTTGCATTTGGTGCCGCTATGTCTTGGCTTTCAGTAAAATATTGTAAACCTGCAGATGCTGCATTATTGGCCCAGCTTAAAACGCCTGCACCATTAGTTTTTAACACTTGATTAGCAGTACCATCTGCTGGAGGTAATGTCCAAGTAACATTTGCAGCGATATTATTAGCCGCTTTTAAAGCCACATAATTTGAACCATTAGGAAATTCACCAGCAGTATTATATTGTTCATAGAAGCGTAAATCTCTTGGAGTATTATCATTATTGGTAAGCCACAGATCTACATTATTAAATACTGCTGTATTAGAAGCAACAATTGAAATATCGCGTGTATTAGCAGTATTATTTGCATTATATCCAATTGATCTTGCTGCAGTTGATTCAAAAGTAAATCCTCTTCCACCTAGAATAGTGGAATAATCACTTCTAATATTATTATTACTTCCACCTGTTATAGATGCATATTCTCCTGGGGCATGATTAATATAACCACCTGATATGGTTGCTGCTGTTCCTGTAGAATCATGAAAATACCCACCACCAATTGTAGCATATATATTTGTAGCTCTATTTTCTCTTCCCCCGCTAATTGTGGTATAATTTGCGGTTGCAGTATTATTTGTACCGCCAGAAATTACAGACCATCCACCAGAAACTGTATTTTGATCTCCACCACCAATTGTTGAATAATTTGAAGAAACAGAGTTACTCTTCCCACCAAGTATAGAAGAATATTCACTTTGGATATCATTCAGATATCCGCCTAAAATAGCGCCATAAATTTTTGTAATTGAATTTGATTTACCACCTGCAATTACTGTCCAGGTAGAATCAGCTTTATTATCTTCGCCACCTGCAATTACAGACATATCACCTCTTGATACATTTGCAGAATTACTTCTTTTGCTTTGTAAATCAATTGAATTTTTCCCTCTTTTATTTCCACCAGTATTAGTTCCATCTGCTACATTAACTGCAAATCCACCTTCGCCAATTGGTCTGATAGCCACATCTATATTTATTTCTGAGCCATTTGGTCTTAATGAATATATTGGCCTAGAAGTATTAATTCCAGTGCTATCTTTGGCTTCGGTAAAGAAATTAAGTCCACCGCTTGGCAAACTTGTCCACGATAAAACACCAGATCCATCAGTTTTCAATACTTGATTAGCAGTTCCATATGTGGAAGGCAAAGTAAAAACAAGATTAGTTAATAATACATCAGCTGATCTTAATGCCACAAAATTGACAGATGTCAATAATCCATTATTTGTTGGATCATTAAATTTCTCATAGAATCTTAACATCCTGGTTGTATTATCATTATTTGCTAACCAAAAATCTACATTATTGAATACTGCTACATTTGGATCATCTATAATCAACTGTTTAGTTCCAGCTAAATTACTTGCATTAAACCCAATAGATCTATCAGCATTTGTAGTAAATGTTAATTTTCTACCACCTAAAATTGTACTAAAATCACTATTAACTGTATTATTCGTGCCTCCTAGAATTGTACTAAAATCACTATTAATTAAATTATTTGAGCCTCCTAAAATGCTTGAACTGGATCCATAAATATCATTATTTAATCCACCAAGAACAGCAGAATAAGATCCTACTAGATCTGCATCAATATAATTACCTTTACCACCTAGAATTCCTGAATAATTCCCCCTAGCCCAATTAGTTGTACCTCCACCAACTACACTTGTATCAGCTGCTTGATTATTTGTTCCTCCAGCAACAGTAGCAAATCTTCCATCAGTTGAATTTAAATAACCACCACCAATTGTTGAATATTTTCCAAAAGTTGTATTTCTATCGCCACCTGAAATAACAGAATAATCACCTTCTGCAAAGTTATTTGAACCACCTGAGATTGTTGAAGTGTCGCTGTATGCAGTATTATTAGTTCCACCACTAATTACTGAATATGCCCCCTTGGCAACTTGGGTATTTAATGCTCTAGCAATTTGAAAATCTACTGCATAATTTCCTCTTTTTTTACCACCAGAAGGAAGATTATCTGGTATATCTGCTAAAACAGCACCATTTACACCTGGTACCAATGCAATATCAAAATTTGTTTCACCACTAAAATAAGGAGTTAAAGAGTGTACTGCCTTTGTAGAATTTTCACCTGTTTTATTCCTGCTAGATAAGAAATCGGCAAATCTTATTGAATCATTACTTACAGTTAAACCATTGCCTGCAAAATAGGTTCTGCTATAATCTGTTGCCCAACTTAGAACACCTGCTCCATTTGTTTTTAAGAGCTGATCTGCAGTTCCATCAGTAGAAGGAAGTGTCCACGTTACATCTGCTGCAATTGAATTTGGAGCTTTAAAACCTATATAATTTGTACCTGCTACTGGAAAAGCTCCTTGGGTATTATATTGTTCATAAAAACGTAATGTTCTAGGAGTATTATCATTATTAGTGATCCATAAATCTACATTATTAAATACACCTGTTCTAGGAGCACTAATTGTTATGGTTCTTTGATACATACCTGTAACCCCATTTAAAGAATTTCCATTAAAGCCAAATGAATTATCTGCATTTGCATCTAAATTCATTTCAATTCCACCAAATATTGCACTACCTTCACCATATGCAGTATTATTTGCACCGCCAGCAATAGTGGTATACCAATTACTTGTTTTATTAACGATACCACCACCAATTGCAGACCAAGAACCTGATGCATTATTTCTATCACCACCAACAACTACGGCAAAATCAGCTGTTGCTGAATCTTTTTGGCCTCCGCCTACAAATGCTCTCCTACCAGAAACATAGTTTGAATCACCACCAACAATTACAGATAAAGAATCGGTTATATAATTAACTCTACCACCACTTATTGTAGATAATGCTCCAAGAGCACGATTACCTTTTCCACCTGTGATGGATGAGTTAATGCCAGAAGCAATTTGTGCACTGGAACCTCTTTCCATCTGAAGGTCAACTGCATAATTTCCACGTTTATCACCTCCAGTATTAGTACCATCAGGTAATTGAGCTAATAATGCTCCTGTACCTTTTGGTGATAAAACCATGTCGATATTAGATTCACCTGTATATTTTGACTGCAATCTATGAGCTGCTACAGTACTATTAACGCCTGTCTTATTTCTTGTAGATTCAAATTCAGATAAGCTAATACTATCATTACTAATTGCAATACCATTGCCTGCAAAATAGGTTCTGCTATAATCTGTTGCCCAACTTAGAACACCTGCTCCATTTGTTTTTAAGAGCTGATCTGCAGTTCCATCAGTAGAAGGAAGTGTCCACGTTACATCTGCTGCAATTGAATTTGGAGCTTTAAAACCTACATAATTTGATGAACCTGGGAATGATCCTGCTGTATTATATATCTCATAAAAACGGAGTGATCTAGTAGAACTATCATTATTTGCAATCCATAAATCAACATTATTAAAAACTCCTGCTTTAGCCGTACTGATTGTCATATCTCTATCGTAAAATCCACCTGTCAAGCGATTTGCATTAAAACCAAAAGAACCAACAGCACTAGAAGTTATAGTTAACTGTGAGCCTCCAAAAATTGCACTTCCATCTGATAATGCTTTATTTCTATAACCTCCGCCAACGACACTATAATTATTATCGGTTTGATTCTCAGAACCACCGCCAATTGCTGTTCTAGTACCATTTGCAGAATTACCATAACCTCCAAGAATTGCATTGTACTGAAGTCCATCAACTGTATTAGAGGATCCTCCAGAAATTACACCACCAATTTTACTTACTGTATTAGAAGAACCTCCAGAAATTGTACCATATGATACACTCACTACATTCTGCTCTCCACCAGCAATTACAGCACTTGTTCCTGTTGATTCTATTCTATTGGATACGCCACCAAGAATTGAAGATGTATTTCCCTGAGCAACTTGAGTAGCAAATGTTCTTGACATCTGTAAATCAACCGCTTTTTCACCTCGTTTATTTCCTCCAGATGCAAGACCATCTGGTAATTGGGCTAATAATGCTCCTGTGCCTTTTGGAGATAAAGCCATGTCGATATTAGCTTCACCTGTATATTTTGACTGCAATCTATGTGCTGCAACTGAACTATTAACACCTGTCTTATTTCTTGTCGATTCAAATTCTGATAAACTTATACTATCATTGCTTATTGCTATTCCGTTGCCAGCATAATAAGTTCTCACTGAATCATTCGATGCAACCCATGTTGTCCCATTCCACTTTATAATTTGCCCACTTGAAGCACCCATGCTTGATAGTTTTGATGCTGTAACTGCACTGTCAGCCAATTTAGCTGTTGTAACGGCACGGTCTTTTATCTTCTCAGTTGTAACTGCGGAATCTTTAAGCTTTACTGTCGAAACAATGCCATCTTTGATATATAATGAATCAAATTTACCGAGCACTTCGCCATTTGTAGTGATTCTTGTTATCGTGACA
>JBMOIC010000040.1:0-11390 GCA_049317525.1 Bacteroidota bacterium
GGAAAAAGAAGCAGGTTCCCCTCTAAGTAATATTGTCTAATATTATTATTCAAACATTTACATATCTTCAATGCTAATTATTAATCCATTACAAATGGTAATGAATTGAATCCAGAGGAATGTTTTATAATAATAAAATACATCCCTTTTGGAAGTAAGGATGAATCCATTATATATGAATCTAGATTACTAGGTACGAATGACTCATATACTTTTTCACCAAGAATAGAATAGACACTTACATATTGGATTGGTTTACACTTAGGTGAATGGATTACTAATTGATGATTACCAAAGCGGCTAATCATAATTTCATTATCAAATGATTGCTTGATTGAATTAATAATTTCTTCAGGAGCATAAGCTCCAATGGATTGAATCAATTTATTAGTAAATCTTCCATAGAAATCTCTATCACCAAGTGTAATGCCGAATTCTTTATATAAATCGATACCTGTACCAGCAAATGGTGAGTTAGCCGAAATACGATAGAATCTCAAAGAATCATGTGGATTAGGATAGTTTATAGGTGCTGCTTTACCAAATCCTGATATTTCAGGATTCGCGTATATTCCAACATCTCTATTGTTGATTTTTTCACAATCTTCACATTCTGCTCTGAATAATTCAAGTGATGAAATATCTTTACCAAATCGCATTGAAAATGATTTTCCATTTGCCCAATATCCATTTCCTTTGAAATGAGGTTTTTGTGCAATTAGGGAAGGTGGTATATCTAATAATTTCACACCATCTGTAATAATTGCATTATTATATGCTCTAATATTCGACATAACAGAACCATATTCAGTTAATTGAATTGCAGCAAAACTAGGGTAGTTGTTTTTGTTTGCCGGTGTAGTAATAATTGTATTATTGTACATTACAAAATCATCCCACTCAGTATTCGGTGCTGTGAACAATGTGATACTGCTATTATTTGTACGTGCATCATTGACACTAATTGAATATCTCAGTACATTTTTTCCCCAAGGTCTTGCTCCCCCAAAGTTTCCAAACAAAAATCCAGCTCCATCATTATCATGCGAATAACAATATTGAATGACCGAATTTGTTACACCACCATCAAGATCAAATCCAAGTCCATCACATCCTTTGCCTTTTCCAGAAGAATTATTGTATGATTCACAGAATTGAATGATAATATTATCTGCAGAATATACCCAAATACCACCAGGCCCACCACAAGCTGTATTGTCAGTACCATTATTATATGCTCGTGAATATTCTATAACAGAAGAATCAATTTGAGATAATACAATTCCACTTCCTTTATGGCTAGGAGCATCATATCCGGTAATATTAAAAACTTCTGTATTTCGGATGATAAATCCAGAATGATGATAGAAATTTGTGTTTTGGGTATCATATGCAAAAGATACAATACCATTTTCTTTACAATCATGTACTTTGCAATCTTTAATTACTACATCTTTATATCCAGATTGTACATCTTTATTCCATTCTGAATAGAATCTAATTCCGCAATAACCAAAGTCTTTCACTTCAACATTGTTAATTGTAATATGGCGTAAATGTCCAGATGGTTTATCAGAATAAAAGAACATTCCATCGGCATCTTTTTGTACTAATCCACCCATACCTTTAAAAATCAAATTATGAAACTCTATTCCTTGTCCATTTGTAATTTTGCAGCCAATTTGTTTGATGCTAGTAGTTTGAATGATTGCTTTTCCTTGACCATAAGAATTAAATACAATTGGATTTTCTGGATTATTACCATCATTGGATTGTAATTCAATAGCACCTGAGAATGTAGCCCCACCTTCAAATAAAATTGTATCTCCTGGAACAAAAGTCATTCCATTGATTTTATCTAATGAAGTCCATCCATTTTCCTTTGATAAACCATCAGAATTATCACCCATGGTATTCACATAAAATGTTCGTGGTTGTTTTTGTATTGTTGTTCCATTTCCAAATAAAGCTACGAGGCCTTGCGCATACCAGCGAGCGAGATAGTCATTAGGATGTAATGCATTTGCAAGACAATGTTTTGCACCTTTTCTTTGAAAAATGTTTTCACTTAAACTTGTCATGTCAAAAACTGCAATACCTGTTTTTTCGAGTGATTTTAGCATCTCTAAAAAACCAAACATCAAAGTGGCTCCATTAGTAGGGGCCCCAGTGCCTTTAATATCTGGAATCATATTTCCGATAAGAATAAATTCTGCTTGTGGAACATCTTTTTTAATGGTATTAATTATGTTTTCAATACTAGTTTTGAATTGTGCCTGGGAAGTTGTTCCCCAAATATCATTCATACCCATATCTATGATAACTAAATCAGGCATATTTTTATTGACTAATGCCTCGGCATATTTAGAGAGCCACCCAACTGTTTTGCCACTTCCAGCACTATTGATGGTATTTATTGTAATATCAAATTGTTTTTGTAATTGCTCGGAGAATAGTTCAATATATCCCTTCATATAAGGTTTTGTAGCAGGAAAATTCTTATTGTCCCCAATAAATCCAGAAACATTCAAACCTGCAGTAATACTCATGCCAACAGCTTGAATTGTTAAAGATTCACCACCGGAGAGTTTAGACATAGTTTTAGGTAGTAATACTTTTTTATTTTCTATATCAATTGGAATATAATCCTTGCTTCTATCTACAATATATGTTACTCTAGTCCATGATGTATGACGCGTATTAATAAGTCCATTTGAATTTCCATTTCCTGTTTTTCCGGGGACTATCGATACGTTTTTGGATATCTCTGAAGAAATTTGTTTAATAGTTCTATTAAATAAAGTATAGTCTTTATCCTTTTCAAAAGTAATAGATCCATCATAGTTTTTGACTGAGAGAATGGTTCTTGGTACATACATCAAGTCAGCCTCTGCACTAATGTTATCCAGTAATACAAGTTCATCAAAAATAGTGTCAGATTTCCAAAATGGTGTTAAATATTGCATGTGATTATATTCTGGATTCAACAATGAAGAGTAATTTGGAAATTCATAATATCCTCCATTTGCAGGGGTTACTATTACCCAAGCTGCTTTAGCTGGGGACACAGACCAAACTGCTTCATTTTTATCTACGCTTAGTAATTTTGCATTTGAGACATCAAAAAACTCACATGAACCTCCTGAATAATACATAATATTGGGTGATGCTTTTATTGCCCCTTGTGGTTGAGAGTTTACAGAAAATGAACACATATAACTCAAAATCAAGCTAATTATATATACTTTCATATGTAATATTATTATTAATGAATAACTAATATAAATTTAAGAATAGCTATACTATTCAACAAATTATCAATTCTGAAAACTTCTTAAGATACCATAAATCATTTCTAATGGAAGCCCTACTATATTATAATAACATCCTACAATTTTCTGCACAAATACTGCCCCAAAATCTTCTTGAATTCCATATGCACCTGCTTTGTCCATTGGCGATCCGGTTGCTATATATGCATAGATTTCATCGTCTTCTAATATTCTAAATGTTACTTCTGTCATTTGATATGAAGATATTGTTTCCATTAAAGGAACTTGAGTAATAGCAATACCAGTATATACAAAATGTGTTCTACCACTTAAAGATCTAAGCATAGAATATGCTTCATTAGCATCTACTGGCTTATTTAATATCATGCCATCAATCACAACAATTGTATCTGCACCCAATACTATTGCTGGTTCATTGCCTAGTTTTTCTGCAACAGCTTGAGCTTTTGAAGAGGCAAGTGCTTTAACATATTCCGAAGGAATCATATCAAGTGGTAATGCTAATTCATCAATATCTGCTGGAATTACACTAAATGTAAGACCTAATTGTTCAAGTAATAATCGACGTCTAGGAGATTGAGAAGCTAAAACAAGTGGCTTAGATAATTGTAAAACCGATGGAATCTGAGATTTCATATGTATGAATGAAAATGTTATTGAATCTAATAAAGTAAAGACATCATAAATTGATTATTTTGCATATAATAGTGAAGCATTTCATAAGCCTAACATATATGCAAAATAATATTATTGAATTATTAATGATGCCTGGTCTAGGAGCACTTTGTGGAGCAATTCCATTTGAAGATGTACTCCGCAAATCCCAAGCATTTGCACCTCTTAGCAAAAATCAAAAGATTATCATTAATTCTTTGGCTTTTTGTATACCAATTATAGCAGGACTTATCGGATATGGTGTTTTTGGAACTTTTTCTGCCATTGCTTTAGGATCAGCAAGTTCAGCTTTATTCCACACATTTAATCCTTTTGCCCGGTTTAGAAATAAAGGATTTTGGTCTGCTACAGGTGCAGCTATCATAACAAGCCCATTTCTTATGATACTTTTTGCAATTATGTGGCTTACTGGTTATGGAGTGCTAGGAAAACAAAAAGCAATTGCAATGATGAGCGGAATAATAGGAACTGCATTATTATCACCAACTACACCAGCATTGATTTTAAACACATTTCAGATTATACCATTTGCAGAAAGAGCTGAACATACTTTATTTGCACTTTTACTGTGTATGACATTATTTATTAGAAATTTAGATGATATAAGACAGATTATTCAACAGAATGCAGATAAAGAATAAACTCTATTTTTTTAATGAATTAGTATCAGCTACTTTAAGTTCTAATTCTAAATGAGAACGTACTGAGTCCATTATTGCTCTCATTTTTTCTGGATTTTGTGAATATTCCCTATACAGTTTAGAAAATGCAGTATCACTTAGCTTAACAGTGTTCAATATTTTCTTAACCGCTTTATTACTACTTAATGTATCAGGAAATGTTTCTCTTGCTTTTAAAATTTCAGTATATACAGTGATGAATTCTTTATCTTGCTCAGTTATTTCATCTGCACAAGAGCTTAGCATACAACTCATTATACAGATTGAGTATAGTATATATAGATAGAATTTTGCGATCATATTATTAGTATATCTATTGATAATTGATTCATGAAACTACGATTTTCTTTTGATTCTACAATTTCGGTATAAGATATGTCTTTTTTACAGCGTACGGTAACATGTGGTTTTTTAAGACCAGAACACAGTGGCAATGAAGTCGTTTTAAATGGATGGATTCATCGCAGAAGAGATTTTGGTAGTGTTACTTTTTTGGATATTCGAGATCGCTATGGCATCACCCAGGTGATTATCGAAAGAGATGAAATGCCCGAAAT
Source organism: Bacteroidota bacterium (assembly GCA_049317525.1). Classification (GTDB taxonomy): domain Bacteria; phylum Bacteroidota; class Ignavibacteria; order Kapaibacteriales; family UBA961; genus UBA961. Next base: position 5,206 of record JBMOIC010000040.1, read on the forward strand.
AGGTGAAATTGCTAAAGAACTTAGAGCAGAATTTGTGGTAGCAATAAAGGGCACTGTTCGAATGCGAGAAAACCCTAATATGAATATACCCACAGGTTTAATTGAAGTTGTAGCGCAGCATTTACACATTGTTAATAAAGCTGAGGTTCCAATTTTTGAGATTAGTGATGAAAATCTTGCAAATGAAGAATTACGCTTGAAATATCGCTATCTAGATCTACGTAGGCCTACACTTCAGAAAAATTTTATCATGCGTAATAAACTGTATCAGCTAACACATCGTTTTTTTGCTGAGCATGATTTTATAGAAGTAGAAACACCTATACTAACAAAATCAACACCCGAAGGTGCACGTGATTATCTTGTTCCTAGCAGAGTACATAATGGTTTGTTCTATGCTTTGCCGCAATCTCCTCAATTGTATAAACAATTATTGATGATTGCTGGCTTTGATAGATATATGCAAATCGTAAAATGTTTTAGAGATGAAGATTTACGTGCAGATCGTCAGCCGGAATTTACACAGATAGATGTCGAAATGTCTTTTATTGAACAAGACACAATTATCAATCTAGCCGAAACATTTATTAAAACTGTTTGGAAAGAACTTCTTGAACAAGATATTCCTTCTGAATTCCCCAGAATGAGCTTTCATGAAGCGATGAATAGATTTGGTAGCGATAAACCTGATACTCGTTATGCTCTTGAATTAACTTCAATTACTCATTTGGTTAATAATTCAGCATTTAAAGTGTTCCAAGATGCTTGTGCATTAAAAGATGGTGCAATTATAGCTCTGAATGCAAAACAGTGTGCTGGTTTCTCAAGAAAACAAATCGATGAATTAACAGATCATGCAAAAAAGTATGGGGCCGGTGGATTAGCCTGGATCAAATGGAGTATTGAAGGAGATATTCAATCTCCAATAGCAAAATTTTTATCAGAAGACGAATTACAAAGTATTCTCTCGGCTTGCTCGGCAGAGAAAGGTGATATGATACTTATTGCTGCCGGAGAATGGGAAAGAGCTTGTATAATTGGCGGCGCACTAAGAACCGAAATTGCCAAAAGAACTGGAATATTAGATGCTGTAATAGGTAGATTCTCTTTTCTTTGGATAACAGAGTTTCCCTTACTTGAATTTAGTCCTGAAGAAAATCGTTATATCGCCAGACATCACCCATTTACCGCACCTATGAATGAAGATGTTCATTTGCTTGATTCAGCACCCGAAAAAGCTAGAGCAAAAGCTCATGATTTGGTTATCAATGGATATGAAGTTGCTGGTGGAAGTATTCGTATTCATCAAAATGCTGTTCAACAAAGAATGTTCGATTTATTAGGTTTTACTCCAGAAGAATCCGAATCGAAATTTGGCTTTTTATTAAGCGCATTGCAATATGGTGCACCACCACATGGTGGCATTGCTTTTGGCTTTGATAGATTATCTATGTTGGTTGCAGGTACAGAAAATATTAGAGATGTTGTCGCTTTTCCAAAAACTACAAGCGCATATGCTTTAATGGAACAATCACCTTCTCGAGTAGCTGCAAAACAACTCGGTGAATTAGGTATCAATGTAGATATAAAGAAATAATCAATGAAAAAAATTACTATTTATATTGTATTGATTCTAACTGTATCTATAGGAATATGGTTTGGTATCAAAGATTCATCTATTCCCGATATTTCAAAAAATAAACGATTATTAAGTCCAATTGCATCTACGTATATTATAGTTAAAGATACAATTCTTACAAGATTGCTTCATGTTTCAGGCTCATTACTTCCTCAAGATGAAATTGCGATTGCTCCAGAAATTAGTGGAAGAATTAAAAGATTATTTATTAATGAAGGCAGTTTTGTTCAAAAGGGAAGTGTCCTTGTTAAACTTGACGATGCCGAATTACAGGCACAATTAAGTAAAGTAAAAGCATTAATCGATTTAGCAGAAATCAATGCAAAAAGAGAAAAAGAACTTTTAAAAGGTGGTGGTACCAGCGCTGAATTACTTGAAAGAGCCGATAATACTGTCCTGACGCTGCAATCAGATTTTCAAATATTGAAAGCAGCTATTGCTAAAACAGAAATCAAAGCTCCTTTCTCTGGAACTATTGGCCTAAAAGAAGTAAGCGAAGGAAGTTTTGTATCACCAGGTACTAAAATCTCTTATTTGGTAAATTCTTCCCCCATAAGAATTGAATGTTCTATTCCAGAAAGATATACTCCTTTAGTTAAAAAAAATATGAAAATTCAATTCCATGTATATGGAAATGAACAATCGTTCGAAGCTAAAATTAGTGCAATAAATCCAATGATTGATCCAATTTCGAGAACAACAAAGATCATTGCGCTGTATGCAAATAAGAAAGAAGAATGTAAGCCAGGAGCTTTTGCAGACATAGAAATTCCTTTATCAGTAGAAGAAAAAGCTATCATGATTCCAAATGAGGCAATAGTACCAGATATTCGAGGTTTACGAGTTTTTTTATTAAAACAAGGGAAAGCAAAGCCTAAACCTATAGAAGCTGGAATGAGAACTGCTTCTTCATTAGAAATTATAAAAGGTTTGAATATAGGGGATACTGTATTAGTTGCCGGAGCTTCTTTAATGAAACCAGGTAGTAAAGTTAAAGCTAAACCAATGTATATGAAGTAAATAGATATGAAAAAATACTTTACCTCTCAAGAAGCAATAGCTACATTACCATTAGTAAAAAGTATTGTCAAAGATATTTTACGTTTTGGATCAGCATTAAAAGATCGAGCTTCCTTTGTTATTTCCAGTGGTTTAGGAAAGCCCGAAGATGATGAAGATTGTATAGCTTTAGCCGAATCTCTGCAAGATTTATATATAGAATTAGAAGAATTAGGCTGTGAGTACAAAGATTGGAGCTATTCAGTTGGGCTTGTAGATTTCCCTTCATTATTAGAAGGAAATGAAATTCTTTTATGTTGGCGTAGTGATGAAGAAACGATAAGCCATTATCATGGAATGTATGAAGGGTTTTCTAGAAGAAAGCCTCTGCCTTCTGTTTATAATAGTTCCTTTTATAAAGATTAAATATTTAGAACATATACTATGAGTACAGATATAATTAGCCGAGAACATGAAGTATTATTTCAAAATTATCGAAGATTACCTATAGAATTAGACTACGGTAAGGGATCTTATATCTACGATATATCAGGAAAGAAATATTTAGATTTTCTTAGTGGTATTGCTGTAAATGCATTAGGACATAGCCATCCTAAACTTGTTGATGCAGTTGTGAAGCAAGCACAAAAGGCTATGCATGTTTCAAATTTCTTTTATCAAGAACCGCAGATAAGACTGGCTGAGCTGATATGTGAATTAGGTGCTTATCAAAGAGTATTCTTTAGTAATTCAGGTGCTGAAAGTTTTGAAGGAGCAATTAAAATTGCAAGGTTATGGGGTTCTAAACATAATAAAACAGATATTTATGCTTTCCATGGTGGATTTCATGGTAGAACATATGGCTCTTTAAGTTTAATGGATAAAGCAATTTATCGAGACGGAATGGGGCCATTTTTACCAAATATGCATGTACTTCCTTTTAATGATATCGATGCACTTTATTCCTCTATTAATGAACATACATGTGCGGTAGCTTTAGAATTTTTACAAGGTGAAGGCGGAATTATTCATGCTGAACCAGAATTTATAAATGCTCTAGAATCATTAAAAGAACAATATAATTTTTTGATCATTGCAGATGAAGTTCAAGCAGGTGCAGGAAGAACAGGATCTTTCTTTTACTTTGATAAATATCTTATAAAACCTGATATTGTTGTGATGGCCAAAGGTATGGGCGGCGGGCTTCCATTGGGAGCAATTGTGACAACAGATGAATTGTCTGGTTATATCGAAAAAGGAATGCATGGAACCACCTATGGAGGCAATGCGCTGGCATGTGTAGCGGGTATTGTTGTAATGGAAGAACTTAAAAATGGTGTGCAACAACATGCAAAAGAAATGGGATGTTACTTAAAAGATGCACTATATGAAGTGCAAAAAGAATTTTCTGACCACATAATAGAAATTAGAGGATGTGGATGTATGCAAGGAATAGTTCTTAAGTATGAGGCATCAGTATTAGTAACAGAATTATTAAAGCATAATATTATAACAAATGCAACTGCAATCAATGTATTGCGATTATTACCTCCATTAACAATATCAAAAGAAGAAATTGACGAATTTATTGATGGCTTAAAAATATCCCTACAGTCACTGAAACAATAAGATTTTATCTATATTTTTTCTAATTACATACATTTTCATATAAATTCTTGTTAATACGTTATAATTACTTTATTTTTGTGGCTCACTATTTGGCATTTGCCGGAAATTAGAAATGTTTGAGAATTTACAAAGCAAGCTTGAATCTGCCTTAAAACGTTTACGTGGGCAGTCTAAAATTACAGAAGAAAATATACAAGAAGCCCTGGTAGAAGTGCGTAATGCATTGCTAGATGCTGATGTTAATTTTTCTATTGCTAAGGAATTTATAGAAACAGTTCAAGTAAAGGCGCTGGGTTTGGAGGTAAAAGGAAATATTTTACCTGGACAAATGATAGTAAAATTGATTCATGATGAACTTGTTGAATTGATGGGTAAAGGTAAATCTGAAATTAATTTTAATTCTTCTCCTCCAACAGTGATTATGGTTGCTGGTTTGCAAGGATCTGGTAAAACCACTTTTTGCGCAAAATTAGCATTATATCTAAAGAAAAAAGGACGTCAACCATTATTAGTAGCTGGCGATATTTATCGTCCTGCTGCGGTTGACCAATTAAAAATGTTAGGACAGCAAATTAATGTTCCGGTATATTTTTCTGAAGGTAAAAATCCGGTAGAAATATCAAAAGAGTCTCTTGGTTATGCTAGGAATTATGCTCGTGACGTCATCATTATCGATACTGCAGGCCGCCTTACGATAGATGAGCAGATGATGCAAGAAATTGAGCACATTAAAACTGAAACTAAACCACGCGAAATTTTATTCGTATGCGATGCCATGACAGGCCAGGATGCTGTAAATACTGCCAAAGCATTCCATGATCGTTTGTCTTTGACTGGTGTTGTTCTTACAAAATTAGATGGTGATACTAGGGGTGGTGCTGCACTATCAATTAAGAAAGTAGTTGGCCAGCCAATTAAGTTTGTTGGTGTTGGAGAAAAGGTTGAAGCATTAGAACAATTTCATCCTGATCGTATAGCTTCTAGAATATTGGGAATGGGTGATATTATTACCCTTGTAGAAAAGGCCCAACAGGAGATTGACGATAAGGAAGCAGAACGTTTAGAAGAAAAAATCCGTAAAAATCAATTTACACTTCAAGATTTCTTGGAGCAATTACGGGTGATAAAGAAAATGGGTTCATTAAAGGATCTTCTCGGCATGATCCCTGGAATGGACCGAGCCATGCAAAATGTTCAATTGGATGATAAAGCATTCGGAAAAGTAGAGGCAATTATTTTGTCTATGACTAAAGAAGAACGTAATAATCCTAGAATCTTGGGTGGCTCTCGTAAAAGAAGGATTGCATTAGGTAGTGGGTCATCAATCAGCGATGTCAATCGTTTATTGACACAATTTGAAGACATGCAAAAAATGATGAAAAATATGTCTCAAAACCAAAATAATCCTATGCAAAAACTTCGTGGAATGAAAATGCCGAATTTCAAAATACCTACCGGATTCAGACGCTGAAGTACCGGATTTTATTCACCCTTAACTTGAGTAGGGTATCTCATGGTAAAACTTCGTTTACGCCGTAAAGGCCGTAAGAAAGCACCAACGTATGATATTGTAGCCGTCGATAGTCGTTCACGTCGTGACGGTGATTTTTTGGAACGTGTTGGATATTATGATCCAATGCATAAGCCATCAACTTTGAATTTTAAGCATGATAGAGTAATCTATTGGCTAAATACTGGCGCCCAGCCTACTGACATCGTTCGCTCTTTAATGAGTGTTGATGGTGTTATGCTTCGCCGCCAAATGGAATTCAAAGGTAAAACAGCAGAAGAAATTGAATTAGCTATTGCTAAACACAAAGAAAATGCTACTGCTCGTTATCTTCGTAAACAAGCTTCTCGCTTAGCTCGTAAAAATGCTCCTCCTACACCAGTCGAAGAAGCAGCACCAGTTGTAGAA
>JBMOIC010000041.1:0-11277 GCA_049317525.1 Bacteroidota bacterium
AAAAGGTTTTAGGAGGTTTTATGTTTTGGTTGTTAAAATGTTTGAAGCAATTTGCGGATTTTAAAGGTAGGGCAAGAAGGAAAGAATATTGGATGTTTACATTATTCAATCTCATATTCTCCGTTTTGGTAAACATAATTACAGTATTTGGAAATATCCCAGATTTGGGTACAATTTTCTATCTGGTAATGCTTATTCCAAGTTTGGCTGTTGCTGTAAGAAGAGTTCATGATGTTGGCAAGAGTGGATGGTATTTATTAATACCCATTTACAATTTGGTACTTGTTTTAACTGAGGGAGAAAAGTGTGAAAACAAATATGGTCCAGATCCCAAAGCCATAGAAGCAAATTTAGGTATTTAATTTCTTATTGGAGTATTCCGAAAATCCAGAAAAGAGTAGGAACAATCAATTTTAGGAATAGTATGAAATATTTAGTAATTTTTTTATTCATTTTTGTATTCAATATGCAAGCAGTCCATTCGGAAATTATCGATGTGAATCAAGTCAGTGAATACACTATTGAAGTAACCACAGGAAGCGGTAAAAGTAATCTCCCTAATATTGTAAATGGCAGTTGTAAACTTTCAGGTTTTAATACAAAGTATATTGTAGTTAGTTGTTCTGGAATAACGATTAGGATATTCAGAGAGAATGGAGAATCTGTTACAACTATAACTAATGCTATAGACCATACTGCAAGCGAACCTACATATGTAAGCAATGTGACTGAAAAATATATTGTCGTTAAATATAAAAATAGTAACACTAAGAAATATTATGATTTTGATGGTACTTTTATAAAATCTGAGAATTGATAGAAATATGTCACTCAAAGAGACAATATCGAAGAGATTTGAAATTGTATTTTGATTGAACAACGACAAAGCCCTTTACAAGAGATTTACAGCTCTTAAGAGGGCTTTTATACTGCATAATTCTACATATCAGGTACAACTCAATTTCTCAAACTCAATATAAATGGAATGAGCCCGATACAATATCGAGCTCATTATTCTAAAACCTAATTCTTAAAGCGTCTAACTTTTGGGGGGCAGTGCACGGGATGCCTTTTTTGCTTATTGGATATTTTATCATTTTTTAGCTGAATATGTTTTTTTTCAAAAGACTTATTGAAGGAATACTCAGCATAAAATCTTGCGATAATCTCTGTCCTTACCAAAACCACACATTATACTTGATTAATACAAGAATCTTATTTAATAAAAGAGATTTTCTCGGTGTATAGATTATTGTTATGTACATAAATTATCTGGTAGATACCTGAAGGAATTTCACTAAAAGAGATATGTGTTATCGTGTTGAGATGTTGTTTTTGAAAAACTTTTTTACCCAAATAATCGATCAGCATTATTTCTCCACCACTGTTATCTGTTAAGAATTCAATTCCATCATTTTTATATGTAAAAGAACATGAAGTATTTTCATTTTCTTTTATAGATGTAGTTAAAGGTTCAATATTAATATCGAATTTTAGATCATTAATAATCACAGGAATTGCATTAATTCTTGATCCATGTATAGAAAATGTAATCAATGGTTCTGACCTTGGGAATATCTCGCTACCAGCAAAATGTATAGACTTTGTATTATATGCAATTTCAGAATTATATAAATAAGGGTAGACTGATTGAAGACTAATCTTTGAACTATCATTTAAAGAGAAAGCTAATGGAGAAATGTTCTCATTTTGTGAAAAGACAGCATAAGTAGATGTATACGACTTTTCATCAATGTGTATTTCTTTGATTCTGATAAGGGGTTGTGAAATTGTTACTTTACCAAATGAGGGTATGGTATCTAATAACCAAGGTAAAGTAGGAACTCTTCCAGCTAAATAGTGAAGAATTAACGCTGCATCAAAAGGTGATGCTTCAAAATAGACTTTAGATAATGGCCCTGCATCAGGAGGCATATAAGATAGAATATTAGCAGAATCATTTCGTAAACGAATTCCATCAGTACCAATATCAATCATTCTTTTCCACATTAATGTATCGCGCAAATTATCTGGAGTGCGATTACTAAAATAATAACGTCCATTGTGATTAACATCAGCTCTATATGCATTAGAACCAGTCAGACTATCTACTTTTAATGAATCATGAAGTATATTATTATTTACTAACCATTTCATGATAAGTTGAGCATCCGATTGAGTTGTATACCTATTTTGTTGTAAACCAAAATGTTTCTTTCCTGGCAAGCTAGATCCATCTGCATCGGCATTTCCCCAGTCACCTATATTTGGGGAAATTCTATTGTTTACTACTTCATATATAGATATCGTCCCGCTAATTTCATTAGCTACAACAAGATAACTTCTGTTTTTATTGTGTGAAGTAGATGGTATATATGTAATAGTTTCTGCGCCATGATCACCAGAATAAGAAGTTATACTTCTTGAATTGGCATAATCTACAAATTGAACTTTATCTGGATCAGTAATATCATAAGCCATAATCCCACCAATTCTTTCTAAGACGGTAAATGCATAGCTTTTTCCATCAATGGAAGCAATAGTAACTCCCTCTGGCTCTGGCCCTTTGGCCCTACTTCTACTTTTAAAAGTATTATTCTCATTATCAGCATTAAAAATGGGAGATATCCATGCAAGAGATGAAGTTATCATTTCAAAATCATCACCACTATCATAAATTATTTTTTTTGTTGTTGCATCCATAATAGAAAATGAACGGGCTCCAACACAATAAATCTCTTCAAATATGCCATCACCATTTTTATCGCCATTAACATTTGTAACTCTGAATCTACCAAGCATATGGTTTTTCTTTAGTTGATTCCTTTGAGGAAATACAGTAGAATCAAGAAGATATGTAGATGCTCCTACAGTAGTTCTTTCAGTAAATGCACCATACTCTTTCTCATCACCTTCATTAGCTATAACTAATAGTTGTTTTCCTTTTGCACTATAATTGGCAATTGCATCTGGAATATAAAATGCTTTGATAGGCCAGTTTGCAATGGCAATCACTTGATTATTATCACTAGCATCAAAACCATTGCCAATGATTGACATATCTTTCGTGCCAATTGGGAATATTGAAGTAATCAGCTGAGTTCTTAAATCAATTACTGCGATAGCATTATTTTCTTGAAGCGTAACCCAAGCAATGTCTGAATTTGCATCAACAGTAATATATTCAGGTTCAAAATCTTGAGAAAGTGTACTTGAAGATTTAATTTTCCTTATACCTTGCCCGATTAGGGTTTGACTTTGTGTATTAAAAGCAGTAAAGTCAAGAGTTTTTACATCACTTTGTTGTGTATTAGCTATCCCTTTACTGATATCAATAATAGAAATAGAACCTTCAGGATCTATAGAATAATCAAGCGAGGGTTGTCCTTCATTGGCAACAATAATTTTAGTACCATCAGGAGTAAATGTAATCATATCCGGCTGGGCACCAACTACAAATTGTCTGATAGGATTACCATCTAATGTTAAAGCAATTATATTTCCTGGAAGATGTGCCTGAACATTTGGGGACGCAACAACAAGCAAACCATTCTTTACTGCAAGAGATGTTACTGAACCAAAAGAATTCATATTTATCGATCTGATAAGCTTAGGCGATGTAGGTTCAGAAAAATCTATAATGTCTATATATCCTTCCACACCACTTGTTGTAAATAGCCTCTGGGTTGATGCATCATATCCAACTACTTCACATGAATTAGACCTAACAGATGAAGGAGTAAAACTAGCAATATGCTTTATCGATAAATTCCCATTTGCTTTTGGCGCTATCCGGTCATCATCCCGCAAAAATACATTTATCGTTGAATCGCCAAGTAATGCACAATTCTGCAGAGATTTAATTAGGAATGTTGCATATTCAGTGTGCTGTTCCTGGATAGTATCTTGCTTTATAGGTATTGATATTTGTATAGAATTTGTGGTTGGAGTTATGGTAAAAGTAGAAAGAAATGAACCAAAATCATTACTATCAGCAGTGCTAAAAGGTTTTTTCATCAATTGAAATGAAAAACTTCCTTGAGATGGATTGATAATATCAACAGGGATTGTTAATGTACCAACACCTTCAGAAACTGATAAGAATGCATTTCTAAAGGCAATGGTTGTCCTATAATTAAATGTATATTGATATGGGCAAACCATAGTTTGTCCAAAAGCATTTTTAACTTGTTGAATTGCTAAAGTATACGTTTGATTATTAACAAAAGGTGCAAACATGGTTAATAATACTGTATCTGGTAATATCCCATTGTCTGATACAGAAATAGTCTGAATTGTAGGTAATCCAACATAATTATCTTTGTTTATTACACTTGCAGAATCCATATTAGTGCTATAAATTACTCTAATTACGCTGCTACTCAATACTGTAATACTTTGTACTCTTGGTGGACCTTGAAATGAATATATTGGCCATATTTGAGGTGATGTTCCAGCTGCTGACACGATCCAGTTTTCTGGATTTAATATAGCATTTTTTAATGAAGAAGGAGCTCCTGTTTGAGTACCATTATAATATGCATTAACACTATTACCCATTACATTTCCTGGTGCTGATGCCATAGATACGCAATGCTGTCCATCTATAAGTCCCGGAGGTATCATAGAAAATGAACCAGTACATATAGAATTTGATGCAATCCATGAATTAGAAGATAATGCGGTTATATATTTTGGATTCGTATTAGTTCCTGAATAAATAATCACTTGATCGCCAGAGGAACTTAATCCAAATCCACTTCCAGATACTAATCCTTTATTTGCAGTTAATGCCTCTGTTTTTATGCTAATAAATGAACCAGCAGGTATACATTCGTTCTCAGGAGATATCCATGTTATACCACCTGGACATTGAACCGGCATTCCTTGTATAACCTTAGAATCAGTCAATTGTAATATTGTCTCAGGGATAATATCTATTAAATTTATTAATCCAATTTCATCATCTGTTGCAATTGCATTCATTCTATATGCTATTGGTAATAAATCTCCTGCTTGGAAATTTGTTTGCGGTGGTAGTACTGTAAATGTATTTCCTATTCGATTCACAATTGGATTATTTGATACATCCTCTAAAGTATTAGGTATAATTCCAATAAAGTATTTTTTGCCTAATTCCAGAGTTGATAATGGAGTAATAGTTACAATATTATTTATATAAGAGGCTGTAAATGGAATGATTGCTCCAAGGGTATCCTGTTGTCTTAATTCTATAGCATTTGCAATGTTTAATGATGTTAATGCAGAATTGTCTACTAATCGAACTTGCTCATTAAACGTTAAAGATGGTTGAACCAATGGATCAATATATTTTTTATTATTTAATGGAATTATTGTCACATTTGGAGAAGATGTATCTATTCCCAATAAGGACAAGCCTTCTATTGTAAAATTATCAAATCGGTTATTTCCAACTGTTCCACCGGCTCCCTGTAAGAAATCTACTTTTATCCTAAAATTTGGATTATTGTTAGCACCAGTAATCCCTAAATATGAAAGTGTACAAAGAACTGGGTCAGCATCAGCAACGATTATCGTGTCTTTGGAAACAAAGTTTGTACCATCTGTAGTATAAGACCAAATCTGAGTTCCTGCGCCACTTCCAGATCTTCTAGTAGCAAATTTTATTAATACATCATCATAACCTACCGTTGGAAGTGAAAAAATTAAATTTCCACCTATAGGATTATTAAAGCGAAGATGTGTTCCAGAAACATCTGCATTCCTTGCATTTTGATTTAATACTGAAAAGTTTTGGCTAGTTCCTCCTGGTGGGTCAATGATACTGGTTCCACCTGGTGAATGTATAAGGCTTGCATTACCAATAAGAGAAAATGAAGGTTGTGTAATAGAGCTTATCGATGCATTATTATTGAAATTCCAATAATGGATAAGTGTATATGGAGGAATAAGTATTCCATCTATAGAAAAGTTATCAAATCGATTATTTCCTGCAGTACTTCCATTACCTGCTGCAAATTGTACTTTTACTTTTGCATTGGGATTATTATCCATCATGGTAATAGACGAAAAATCTATCGTCTCCATAACTGGATCGCCATCCAAAACAGTAATAGTATCTACGGCAGTAAATGTTATTCCATCAGCAGAATATGACCAATATTGCAAACCAGCACCGCTTCCAGATCTTCTTGTTGTAAATCTTATAATTATGTCTTTATAAGCATTCGTTGGAGTACTAAAAATTAATTCACTACCTATTGGATTGTTTACCCTAAGATGTGTTCCAGAAACATCTGCATTACGTGCATTTTGGTTTAGAATTGAAAAGTTTTGTCCTGTTCCCCCAACCAAATCAATAACACTTGTTGGACCCGGATTAAAAACTATGGAAGCACCATTAACAATAGTCGTATTTGCTGTTAACATCGTAGTTAACATACTATTATTGTTAAAATTCCAATAGTGTAATAATGTTGTAGGGTTACCTAAAACAAACTGAAAATTAAAAATAACCATAAAAGTTACTAGTAATTTAAACGATGAGTATTTCATAACAATCTTATAATCTATAATACATTCGGAAAATAGTAGACAAAATTAACTGCTTACATATTATTGAATCATTATTGAATTATTATGATTTAATTGACACGATCTACATAGAAATACTAAACTATTCATCGTTTTTTATAAATGAAATGCCCCAAAGCAATTTTCACTGTTTTGGGGCATTTGTATGCATAGATAGATATTTATCTATTAATTATCACTTTTTCAGTGAGAATGTGTTCTCCATTATATAATCTAATCATATACATTCCATTGTTTAAGCCTGATATTGGAATAGGAATGATAAGATCTTGTTTACTATTATTAGAAGACAGTGGAATCCTCATTACTTGATTTCCTAATACATCCAGTAATTCTACATGTGCATGCTCTTCTAGAATAAGCGAACTTCTTATAGAAAGCATATCTGATTCATGAACTGGATTTGGATAAACTGTCAAGCCGGAATATTCACCCATTGATCCATCATTAATATTTGTTGTCCCTTGCGATTTATATATTTCTACTTCTAATATTGTATCTTGAACACAGCCCTGTTTAGTTTCAATATGAACTTTGATAAATGCTTTACCTGGTTGAGTAAAATTAACCATGATTACAGAACCACCATTTGTACTTTCTATATAACCATTACCTAAAACCTCCCAAGTATATGTATTACCTTCTTGATTTTGTACATAGTATTCTTTGTACAGCTGTTGCTCATAAACTTTATTCTCACCAAAAATACTAATAGAAGTATTTGGCACTTCTACAATGATAGAATCTATATACATCGTATTTCCATACTTAGTAAAAAGATAATACACGGTAGTTGTATTAGGCGCTACACTTATTCCAGACTCTTTTTCTCCATTAAACCATTCATATGTTAAAGGAAGAGTAGTATGAGTTGAATGAGAAATTTCGGTGCTATTCCATTCCCAATTATTGATTGGATATACAGTTGAATCTTTAACATTAATGATTGAATTACCAGTGCCTTCATCAAAATGCCATAATCCGAATGTTGAATCAGAGATTTGTTCGATTCTTTTAGGCATATTATCAGCAGGAAATACTGTTTCATCTAATGTGATATATAGTTCATCGATAGCACCTGTAAAGCGTCTGCTACCCTCTTTCCAATTTCCAAGTACTAAAGAAGGATTACCAGAATAATTAATTGGATTATTATTTTCTGCAATTAATTTTCCATCTATAAACACACTTTTTTTGCCATGTGCATAGGTGAATTGTACAAATTGCCATGTATTAGATTTGAGCGTAAATGGTATATCATGCCATCCCCAGTTTGTACCATAATCTAAAGATTGTACAACCCAATTTGTAGATCCACCATGAGAACAATCCAATAATATAGATACTTCATTTGTTTGTTTTTCAGGAACTTTCACCCACATGGACACAGAGAAAACTTGTTGTTGTCCAAATGTTCCTAAATCTATAAATCCACCATCTTGTCCATTAGGATATGAACTTGTGTTTGGTGAGCCGGTATTTTCAATAAAAAAGTTCTTTTCATTAATGGTAGAATCTAATAACCATGTTGGTATAGTACTTAGATCGATACCCATATTTGATAAGTTTTCACCAGTTCCTAAACACGGAGAATTATTTTTTAAAGCAAAATTATATATACTTGGATTTTCGAATAAAGGGTCTTGATTGATATTCCCAATTCCATCAAAACCAGTTCCATTACAATAGGTATAATCTATTTTGTTTTGATTACCTGAAATATGATTTCTTCCATTATTATCAATTCCACTAAATATTGTATTTTTTACAATACCTATATGATCATAAATTGTTGAATTTGTTAGAGAACCAGCATTATTAAAAAAAACACAGTGGTCTATTGTATCCAAGCCTGCCCAAGTGGTACCCATATATACTAAGCCTTGTGTAGTTCTATTATTAGCAAAAATTGAATTATATAATTTCTTTGTATGATGAATTTGTACTAATTGAGAACCGGTATTATTCTTAAAAACACAATTACTTATACTTGATGCTGGTTGTGAATAATGACCATTTCCATGAAGAACTTTAGTATTAGATTCAAATAAACATTGATTAATTGTTACTGTTTTTTTATCAGAATGAATAACAACACCTTCAGCTATACAATAATGAAATATACAGGAAGAAATTTCGCTTTCCTGAGTATTTGCAATTTCTCCATAACCGAATGCTAAATCTATACCATAAGCATTACTCTCAATAATACACTGCTGTAAAGTAATTCCAGAATGATTTTCAACATACATGATATTACCATAGTTTTCTACTGTCCCCCGCTTACTTTGCACAGGTATTTTACTAGCCCCATTTTTTAGATTAAATCCCTTGATTATTGTCGCTTTTGTTTCACCTTGATCGATAATAAATACTCTGCCTTGATGTTCTGGATTTATGATAGTACATATTGATCCATTTTCGCTTTGAAGTGTTAATTCTTTGCCCTTAAAACTAATATCACGATTTCCAATCCCCTTATATTCTCCATCTAATACAGTTATGATTCCCTTAGTTTCTGTACGATCTATTCCAGCTTGAATTGTTTTAAATGGTTTTTCTAATGAACCATCCCCTAATTCATCATTTCCATTTACACTAATATATGTTTGTTGTCCCAACGTTTTTGTATATGGCATTTTGCTACATACTTTTTCTTCACCAAAACATGCATTATCAGTTGGTGGTACAACTGTTAAAACAAGCGAATTTCCATTACAAATTGTTGTGTCATTTTCTTTTATAGTAAACTTACATTCACGCTTTGAAAAAGTTGGTTTTCTATCTACATATTGTATGATTTCATCTTCTGTTAATACTCTGCTCCAGATAGCAATATCATCTACATATCGTTCTGGATGAGTTGGATCGGTTGGATTATACCAAGAAGAAAAAGCTAAAAAGTTAGATCCTAATGTTATGTCTGATTCACATTTTTTTGAAGACTTAAGTTTACCATTTAGATATAATTTTAACAATGATCCATCATATGTTGCAATGAGGTTATTCCATTCTTGGACAGTTTTCTGATCGGTTATAAACATTGCTTGTCTATCATAAGATGATAATTTATTAATCCCTTTTGGTAGATACATTCCGACAGCATATTTATTCACGCCATAAACTGTATTATTTTGATCTATCCATAATGAAAATCCATCATCTATAAAATCTCCATTCCTTATAAAATAGAGTGAGCTATGATTATATTGTTTTGGAATTTTGAACCATAAAGAAACACTAAGATTCTTTTTATCTAAAGGTAATTTCTTTATTGGAACATGTATAAATTCGGGTGTTCTTTCTAAGAAATTTGATGCATTTGCAATATTTTTTCTATCCTGTGGATAGATACTTTTCCCTATTACCGTCCCATGATTGTCATTCCCACTTTCATCATTGGCATTATTATTAAATGGCCAAAATCCTATTAATCCCTGTTTTGGCAAATTATCTGGTAACTTTGTCGTAATATTTTTACCAGTATAGATTGTATAAATCTCGTTTGAATCTAATGCTCTATTCCATATGGCTGGATCGTCCAATCGTCCATCTAATACTTCATTGCAGGCCCCTTGATCGCAACTTCCCAAAACAACTTTATAATAGTGTGATAATATATCTTGATCACATTCATAGGTATTTTCTTTAATACCATTTACATACATGGTATAAGTTCTCTGGGATTTTACTAAAACCACCATTTTCCATTGTTGCTTCTCAAACGAAGAAAATCCCCTTGCATCAAAAAGATTTGTATTCCATCGTGGTGCTGGTTCCCCATTACCAACACTAAAACTATATCGCTCAGAATTTCCCCAATTATATCCTATACCTAAGCCATTATGTGGCATTGTATTTAAAAATACATGGCTATTATTAGGATTTCTAGGATTTTTTGTTTCATTTAGATAAACCCAACATGTAAATGTAAATGAATCCCAACCATTATTAAAAAATGCAGTATCTATAACTATATTATCATTAATTCCCGAAAATGAATATGCTGATTCGGGATTTCCAAATCTATCGTCAACTAATATAGGTCCATTAACTAAGGCATGAAGTCTATTCCCACTTTCATCTTGTGCATTACCATTAAAAGGCCAATATCCAATTAATCCTTGTTTTGGGATATAATCTGGTATTTTAGCTACCGATTGCCCCATACATATACACAGTAAAACACATATCCATATACCCAATCGTATCATTGTATCACCTAATTCATCAAATAAAAATTAAAAATAAAATACCCATATGTGCAGTGTATATTGATCACTGCAACCCTTCTTTAATAATAGCTCAATCGTCCTATTCATTTCATTATCATAGCCACCGGTATTCTAGATAATGAAATTCAAAACTCTAAAAATGTACTGCACAATAACCTATTATTTTTTGTGCTTATATATTCAAAAAGCCACCCATAAAACATTGAATATTATACTTAATACAATAGATGTGCCAACTTTGTTTTGTTAATGGAATATTATTTCTTAACTAATTTATTTTCATATAGTTACAACAACATTATTTCTATATTATAGAAATTTTACTGCCATTATTAAGACAAATATATTGTGTCTACAATGTAAAGTGTAGGTTGACATTGTACCATATTTTTGACACATTAAACACTCATGTTTTTATGATTACTTTCACATATATGTGATTTCATATGACATAAAAAAAGCAGAC
>JBMOIC010000042.1:0-10298 GCA_049317525.1 Bacteroidota bacterium
TCTGGTAAAATGCCAAGCTGTGATGGCTCACATAAGCAATTAAATGCTACTTAATTAAATCTCTCTTCTACATCTTAATTATTAATTTCTTCATATTCATCAGTGCTTTGCCTTAATTTTGTGCTGTTTGTACATTATTAAATAATGCATCTAAATGCTCTGGTATAATGTGCCAGGAAACTTTTTCATTAGATTTTTAAGGTTTAGAGTATTGTTTTCTGAATTCAACTACTTTCTTAATCAAATCAACTGGTAAGGGTTTATCTAAAGGAAATTGAATTGCACCTTTAGAATATGTAAAACCTTGTAATTCTTCCTTGATATAATGTATTCCTGTAGCAGTTGGATAAAAGCCAATATGTTTTGCATAACCAGCAAAATATACCAATACTGTCTTTGTTTTATATGCTGGCATATTATAACTAATCATCTCTTCAGCTTCCGGAATTACTGATTTAATGATTATGCGCATTTCATATAGATAATCTTGTATATGTTTTGGAAAACTATCTATATAAGCATCTACAGATATATGAGTTGTTTTCATAGCATTAATTCAGGAGTAATACAGAATATATATTGGTGTCTAATCTTTGTAAAAATGAATGCCTTGCATAAATATGTAGCTTGTGTTTTATTCCTGTTTTTTGAATAATACATGGAGAATATTCTTTTTTAAATGAATCATCTACATCAATTTGTTTAAAGGCTTTTGATGCAAACTCTCCAATATGTAATAATGAATAATCTACCGAATCACTTATTCCCCCAGAAATCCAAAATAGGTCGGGTTGTAACTGATAAAAGACCTTTTTATTAAATGAAGCATGATTTTTCAGTAGTTTTTTATCTTTTATCTTGTCTGCATGAGCCATTACAGTATTATTTAATCCCATAAGATCTATTGTTTTACCTTTATATGTATAAGCAGTTCCGCCTGCAACTAATACACCTTGAGAAGGCAAAGTAGATTCATCAATAAAGAAGTCAGATAATTTATCTCCTAATGATCTACCTTCGATTGCTATATTCCATTCATGTTTTAAGGGTGATTTTCCTGCCAAGGCATCTATTAATCCAGAAGAAACAATTGCAAAAAAACATAATATGATGGCAAATTGTTTTGTAACTGTTAAGCCATAGAAGTTAAGTATCATCATTAAAACAATATAGAATATTGGCAATGTGGATTGCATAAAACGGAAATATGCAAAGTGATCTCCACCAGAATATAAGGGTATAGCAAAACTGATAATAATGGTACTGATAAGAATATATAAGGCAGGACTATAATGAGTATTGCTGTGTTTTTTAAATATTCTATCCCATAGGATTTTACTAATTGCCAGAGTAGATAAAAGGCATAGTGGATTTGCACTTAAAAATCTATATATATATCCAATTCCATGCTTAAGATTTGACAGGATATCAGAAGATACTTTTGCATAATATGTATTGGGTAATGGATATCCAAAATAGCTTAAACGCCAAAGTATTAAGCCTATAATTGTACAGACAAATACACTTAAAGGGATAATACTTTTGTTAAAACTAATTCCAATAGATGAAGTATTTTTATATAAAAGTACATATCTAGCAATCAGAAAAAATATACTCCAAAGCATGGCTTCGGGTCTGGTAATTACTAATAAGCCAAGTAATAAAGAAAAAACATATTGTTCTTTATTTGTACTTTCTTTATTGATAATTGATAGTATGTGTAGAATTAGCAGAGTAATCAAACAGCTCCATAAACCAGTTTCCATGATAGATAAAATTGTCCATTCTATAAAACCAGGTATCAAATACACGCAGCATAATAAAACTATGGATTGAATAGAAAAAGACGAGGAAGAGAATAATGAATCGGTGAATCTGGTAAGCTGAAAGAGAGTAAAAGAAATAATAAGAATATTAAATAGAATAAGAAGTAATTCGGGATATTCAGATATCTTAAAAAAAAGCGATCCTAATAAAGTCCACGATAAAGAGGTAAATCCTTCTACATGTTCACCGCCAATTGAGTAGACAAAGCCATATCCTTGTGCAATATTCTTCATATAGACAAAATAGATATTGGCATCATCTACCCCAATGATCGAATGCATATTATTATTCCATGCCAAAGCAGTACTTGCTATGGTACACATCAGAATCAATACAAATCGAATATATGAATTATGCATAAGCTTTTGCATCATAAATACTTATACTTTGTTTAGTTTTTTATCTAAACTAAAAGATCCAGGACCACATAGCATAATGATTAAAAAAGCAAACATATATAGTAAAGCAAGTTCTTTTTCAGCTAATGGATCTGAAGCATGAACTACCAAAGATGCAATTGCCATCGTAAAAAAAGCAGGAATAGCAGATAAACGTGTTTGAAATCCGATCAAAATAAGTGCAGGTGCTATTAATTCACCAATAATAGTAAGGAATAAGCTTATTTCCGGACTTAAGCCCATAAAACTAAAAAACTTTATTTCGCCTCCTGCTGTTAACTTCATTAACTTTCCCCAGCCATGAACCATCATTAAAGCAGAAAAACTAATTCTTAAAAGTGCTAAACCATGATCTTGATAAGTTTTCATTACATAACCTAAAAATATTGAACTAAAATAAAAAAGGGACAGCAATATGTCCCTTTTTTAATAAACGATAAATATCACAATTATAAATTTTTTATTTCAGCTATAAGATCTTGAATCACTTTTTTTGAATCACCAAATAGCATGGAGGTTTTTGGACGAAAGAATAAATCATTTTCTATGCCTGCATATCCTGGTTTCATACTTCTTTTATTTACAATTACATGCTTTGCTAATTCAACATCCAAAATAGGCATTCCATAAATTGGAGAAGTTGGGTCTGTTTTAGCAGCTGGGTTTACAACATCATTTGCACCTAAAACTAGAACCGCATCAACATAAGGAAACTCATCATTTACTTCTTCCATTTCTTTTAATTTTTCATACGAAACATCTGCTTCTGCAAGCAAAACATTCATATGGCCTGGCATACGCCCAGCAACAGGATGAATAGCATATGTTACTTGAACACCTTTTTCGGTAAGTAATTTTTCTAATTCATGGCATGCATGTTGTGCTTGGGCAACAGCTAAGCCATAACCTGGAACAATTACTACTTTAGAAGAATATGCCATTAACACAGCAGAATCACTTAATGAAATCTGTTTGTATTGTCCTTGAGAGCCTCCAGCAGCAGCAGACGCAGCATTTCCTCCAAAAGAACCAATCAATACATTAGTCAAAGAGCGATTCATTGCTTTACACATTAACATTGTAAGCAATGTACCAGCAGCTCCTACCAATATTCCACCTGTCATCATTGCTTTATTATCGTATAAAAATCCACCACAGGCAGCAGCTACTCCTGTAAAAGAATTTAATAAAGAAATTACTACAGGCATATCTGCGCCACCAATAGGCATTACAAATAGAATTCCATAGATAACAGATAAACCGAGTATGATATAGAAGAATAGGATTGTCTCTTCTGGACGTAATACTAAAACAAATGCTGTTAAATCAATTACAGCAAGCAGCAAAAATATATTTACTAGATGTTGTCCTTTAAAAGAATAATCATGTAAACGACCATCCAATTTTGCCCAAGCAATCATACTTCCAGTAAAGCTTACAGACCCTATAATTAACCCAGCCATTATTATTAATAGATTAGTTCCATTGATATTACTAAAAAAAGAGTAATCTGTTGGATTATAAGCATGAACCAAATGATTAAATTCTACAATAGAGATAAGAGCAGCACAGGCACCACCCATACCATTAAATAAGCTTACCATTTGTGGCATATCTGTCATTTTAACTTTTTTAGCAGCAAATGCTCCTATAATTGTACCTACAGCAATACCACCAAAAATCCAGAGATAATTACCAAGTTTTATAGACTCATTTTCATAAAGGAAAATGGTTCCAAAAATGGCAATTGCCATACCAATCGCTGCTATTTGATTTCCTTTGCGAGCACTTGCTGGATTGCTTAACATTTTTAAGCCCAGAATAAATGTAATCGAGGCTATCAAATAACAAATTGTCAGTAAACTATATTCCATAAGATGACTACTTTTTCTTGTTAAACATTTCCAGCATTCTATCTGTAACAACAAAACCACCAACTACATTTAATGTTCCTAGGATAACTGCAAGAAATCCCAATATTAATGCAATGTAATCAGAAGAATCTGCTTTGCCCATAACGATAATAGCACCAATAATCACAACGCCATGTATTGCATTTGCACCACTCATCAAGGGTGTATGTAATACACTAGGCACTCTTCCTATAACTTCAATACCAACAAAAATCATCAGAATAACGATATATATCATCTGCTGATTATTGGTAATAAATTGTTGTATAAGTTCCATAATAATATCTTATAAGTATATGATGTTAAATATCGAGTAAACGCTCATGAACAATTGCACCAGCATGATTTATGCAACAACCTTTTACTAAATCATCATCAAAATTCAGATGAATGTTCATATCTGAATTCATAATTAATTGCAAGAAATTCAAGACATTTTTTCCATATAATTTGCTTGCATCAGATGGCATTGTTGCAGCTAGATTTGAATTTCCAATAATTGAAACACCGTTAAGATACACAGTTTCATTATTTTTTGTATAAGGAGTATTTCCGCCTGTTGCTGAGGCTAAGTCCATGATAATACTACCTTTTCTCATTGTAGAAATCATCTGCTCTGTAATCAAAATAGGAGCTTTTTTTCCGGGGATTTGCGCTGTTGTAATGATGATATCGGCTTTTAGTACAGATTCTGCTATTCTTGCTATTTGTTTTTGCTTAAACTCTTCAGTTTGTTCTACTGCATAACCTCCTGCATTACTTGCATCTGCAGCACCTTCAACTTCAATAAATTTAGCACCCAAACTCATCACTTCCTCTTTTACTGCTGGGCGAGTATCAAATACTGTTACTACTGCCCCTAAACGCTTTGCAGTTGCAATAGCCTGTAAACCTGCTACACCAGCACCCAAAATCAGTACTTTTGCAGGTGCAATACTTCCGGCAGCTGTCATGAACATCGGAAAATAACGTGCATACATTGCCGATGCAATTAAAACAGCTTTATATCCTGCGATATTTGCCTGAGAACTTAGAATATCCATGCTTTGTGCACGAGTTGTTCTTGGAAGCATATCAAGTGAAAAAACAGTATTATGTGCGGTAGACCATTGTACAGGAAATTCTGATTTTATCAAGGGCTGATAATTTCCAATCAAAATTTTATTCTGAATATCTGTTGTAGATTCGGGATGAATAGATAATATAATATCTGCAGAGCCAATAATATCTTTTTTGCTTGCAATCTTAGCACCATTATGTTGATAATCATCATCTGATGCATACGATTTTTCACCAGCACCTTGCTCTATATACACAACTATGTTTTTTTTCACAAGTTGCTGAATTGCTTCTGGTAAAAGCGATACTCTCGTTTCAAAATCTGGTTCTTTTAAAACACCAATAATCATAAGTATATCCTCTTTAGTATCTATTACTAAAGTAATCAATTATTATTACATTCACAGTACTGTTAGATTTATAAATTTGCAATATCTTAACCTTAAATTATTGTTACAATTTCTGTTTTAATCGGCATAATTGTTGAAAGCATTTGTGTAAATTTGTTTTATTATATAGCTAATCACTTAGTTGGACATATCATGAAAAAATTATTTTTCTTTCTATTTATGATGACTGTTTTTTATACGCAGTCATATGCTCAAAAAACATTATGTAATGGTTCTTTGTATTTAGATGGAACTGATGATTTTGGAAGAATTTCCAGTTCATTTTTTGATACGATACCAAATCAATCTACTTTTACTATTGAATTCTATATTAAATTAGGTAATAATCCTACTAGATATCCTGCGGTATGGAGTCAATATGGAAATGGCACATATATGGGAATATATCCATGCTCTGGTGTTAGGATGGTATATAAAAATACTAATACCTATGGAACAGATTCTGCTGGAATCAGACAAGGAACATGGGAACATTATGCTATTACTGGGGATGGACCAACCGCAAAATTAAAAATCTACAGAAATGGTTTACTTATTGGAACAACTAATCAAGGTACCCCAGATTGGAATTATGTAGATAATAGCTCCAGAATTGGTGCTGCTTTTGATCTTGTAGATCCAAATAAATCTTGGTTTTTAAATGCCCATATAGATGATTTTAGGGTTTCTAGAACCATACGATATACTCAAGATTTTACGCCTCCACAAAACTTAGAATCTGATGCTGATACCAAAGTATTATATACGTTTAATTCAGTTGGTGCTGATAGTATTGTATTAGATATCAGTGGCAATAATAATCACTTAAAATTAGAAGGTGATGCTACGATTGTTGAAGATGCACCTTACTCTGGTGGTGATGGATTAGTATTTAAACAGTCTGGTAATATTTTCCCTGATATTAATGCACCCGATAAATTTTGGGTGTATTCAAAAGATGGAAATGCTAGTTTTCAATGGCAAGTAAATATTGGAAGTGGATTCAATAATATTTCAGATACATTACCCGATTTTACTGGTGTTAATGCTGATACTTTACATATCAATGCATGTAAAATTGTGTTTAGCAATTATGCATTTCGTTGCATTGTAAAATCTGGAATTTGTAGTGATACAACTACTGCATTAACAATGACAGTATGCGGCAAGATTATTCAAGTACCAACAAGTGTTGAAGCATTAGGACAAGATACAATTCGTTTTGTTATTGGGCATACCGATACGCTTGCTCAATATCAATGGCAAAAAAAGATTGGATCTTCTTTTGTTTCAATAGCAGATTCTGGGATTTATTCTGGTACTAAAACATCTACAATTACCATATTGAATAAAGATTTAGGTGGAATTACTCACACATATAGATGCTATATTAAATCTGGAGTATGTTCAGATACAATCGTGCCTGTTAATATATTTATTTGTGGGGCTTTAGTATCAAGTCCAGAAAATGTAAATACTGCAAAAGGTGCTACAGCTACATTCACAGCTAATCATACAGATCCTTTAGCACAATATCAATGGCAAATAAATAAGGGAACTGGTTTCACCAATATTATGGATACTCTCCAGTATTCAGGTTCTACAACAAAATCTCTTAAAGTAGCTAATCTATCTTTCACAAATAACTTTAATGAATTCCGCTGTATCATAAAATCTGCTTCTTGTTTTGATACTACGCAAAAGGCTTTATTGAAAGTGTGTGGCAGTATCTTATCTCAAAATATCACGCAAAATGTCAAAATTGGCGATAATGCACAGTTTGCCATTATTCATAATGATCCTTCTACAATATTTGCTTGGCAAATTAATATTGGTGCCGGTTGGAATACTTTAAATGATGACAGTAGAGTAAAGGGTTCAAAAACAAATATTATTAAAATCAATGCAGTTACTTGGTCAGATAATGGATATACGTTTCGCTGCATTGCTAATTCATCTATTTGTTCAGATACTTCGCTTCCTGCAAAATTATCAGTATGCGGTAGTATAATAAAACAACCAAAAAGTGCTTTTGCGCCTTTTGGAAAAACATCTCAATTAAGTGTCGGAAATAGCGATCCACAAGCATTTTATCAATGGCAATCAGATTTAGGACAAGGTTTCCAAAAAATTAGTGATTTAGGACAATACTCTGGTTCAAATGATAGTATTCTTTCGATTAATAATATCACTATTTCAAATAATAATCAATCCTTTAGATGTTTAGTGAAAAGCAATGATTGTACCGATACATCTAGCATTGCTACATTAACTGTGTGCGGAAGTATAGAAAATGATCCTTTCGATATGTCGGTAAATGTTGGAGAAGATGCCTTTTTTGCTGTAAAACATAATGATCCTATGGCAAATTATATTTGGCAAACAGATTTTGGTGTTGGTTTCTTGAATCTTACAAATGCCGGACAATACTCAGGCGCTAATAAAGACACTTTACTCATACGTTATGTTAGCAATACAAATAATAATCAAAAGTTTCGCTGCATAACATCATCCAATAATTGTATTGATACTTCTCAATCAGTTACTCTTTTTATAAAATCTGTTTCTGGTATTGTTAATTCACTTTCTGAAGATGCAATTACAGTATATCCAAATCCAGCACATGATAAGATATTTTTTATGGTACCAAATTCTGGACAAAAAACTGAATTTTATATCACAGATATACTTGGAAATAGTGTTTTAAAAGGAATTATCAGTGAATCTTCTACAATCAATATAGACCATTTACAAACCTCAATGTATTTTATCCATATTGATAATCAAAAGCCTATTAAATTGATGAAACATTAATTCATTTAACATGTTATTAAAAGAGGAAATATTCATTTCCTCTTTTTTTTTGCCTTTTTAAGATATTGCTCACATGCTTTGTAATTGTATTACATATATACTGCCTTTTTTGATGTTTCTTTTATATTCAGAAGCATCATATTCTCAAGCATTTACTTTCAACATAAAGCCCATGTATTATGGACAAATATTACAAATTGATCATCCGGTTATAGATTCTTTGCAAGGAGAACAAGTAACTTTTAAAGAATGCAAGTTTTATTTGGGAAAATTCACATTACATTCAAAAGATACTGTTCTACATTTTGATAGATATCATCTAATAGATATAGAAAATGCCAATACAACCGCTATGTCATTTCCAATTCCACCATCTTTTTATGCCGACTCTATCTCTTTTCTTCTTGGTATAGATAGTGTAACGAATATAAGCGGAATTATGGATGGTGATCTAGACCCATTGAATGGCATGTATTGGGCATGGAATAGCGGATATATTAATATGAAAATTGAAGGAATTACTCCTAAGTGTCAAGGACGCAACAATCTATTTCAATTTCATATTGGTGGATATCAAGCACCATATCAAACAGCACAAAAAATATCATTTGTATTAAAAAAAACTCAAAGTATTAAGATTCAAGTGAATGTACAGAACATGTTAGAAAAAGTGCACTTAAGTAAAGAATATCAGATTATGTCGCCCGGAAAAAAAGCAAAAGAAATGTCAGATAATATGTCTACAATGTTTAGTATCATTCAATGAAATATATATTTCTTTTTTGTGCTTTCGGCTTTGCCATTCTGTTGATTTCTTTTGAATCAAGTGAATTTACTTATCCTGATTATTTTCCAAAACCTGTTTATAATTTTTCTCAAAATCCATTAAAAAAAGAAATAATACAATTAGGTAGAAGATTGTTTTACGATCCAATTCTATCCCGTGATAGTACTATTTCTTGCGCTTCATGTCATTCACAATACAATGCATTTGCCCATGTTGATCATGATTTAAGCCATGGGATTTATGATAGAATAGGAAAAAGAAATGCTCCTGCATTAATGAATCTTGCTTGGCAAGAACTATTTATGTGGGATGGTGCTATTAATCATTTAGATATGCAAGCATTAGCGCCTATAACACATCCAAATGAAATGGATAATTCATTAGAAAATGTTCTTTCAAGGTTAAGGAATAATAGTAATTATAGACACTATTTCTTTTCTGCTTTTAACGATAGCTCAATAAAAACCGAGCATGTATTAAAAGCTTTATCACAATTTGAATTAACGTTTATCTCTGCAAATTCAAAATATGATAGTGTAAAAAAAGGTTTAGTATCATTTACAGAAAAAGAACAAAAAGGATATGAAGTTTTTTTGCAGAACTGTAATGCTTGTCATACAGAACCATTATTTAGCTCTTATTCTTTTTCACATAATGGTTTGCCCTTAGATAGTACATTGCTTGATTATGGAAGAGTATCAATTTCTTTACAGAGCGCAGATTCTGGGTATTTTAAAATTCCAACTTTAAGAAATTTGAGATATTCATTTCCCTATATGCACGATGGAAGATTTAAAACACTATCAAAGGTAATTCAATATTATACTTCTGGTATTAATTATTCATTATATCTTCCAAAAGAATTAAAAAATCCAATTCAATTAAGCTCCGAGCAAAAAGTTGAATTAATTTCATTTTTATTTACATTAAATGATTCATCTTTTGTATTTAATAAACAATATTCTTATTTAAAATAAATTTCTAAGGTATTCATATGAAGAGATTTAGCATAGCTTTTATATTATTAATTTTAGCTATTGATTTATCAGCACAAAGCAATCCAATAATTCGAAATTGGTTGCAAAATACTACTCAGGTGGGTATGTATTAT
>JBMOIC010000043.1:0-10070 GCA_049317525.1 Bacteroidota bacterium
ATAATATTATGTCCACCAGCAGCTGCTATTTCCAAAGCTCTTTTTACATTTTCTTGTCCTTTTATATCAGAAATATCAATATCACTTGAACTTTTATGAGAAAAAAGTGAAGTAATATCTGATTTATGTGGATCAATCTTCTCTTCATTTTTTAGATATCGCAAAGATTGGGCTAATGAATTCACAGGAATAATAAGTATGTCTTCTACCAAACCAGCTTCTTCTGCATTATCATATGGAACCAACATTTGTTTTTTCCCAAGTTCTTTGGCCATCAATGCTATAGACAAAGTACCATGCACAGACCGTAAAGATCCATCTAATGCAAGTTCTCCTACAAACATTGATTCTTGCAATGCTTGTTCATCTAAAAGGCCCATTGCTGATATTATTCCAAGTGCAATCGGTAAATCAAAGGCACATCCCTCTTTTCTTATATCTGCTGGGGCCAAATTGACAGTGATTTTTTTATTAGGAAATGGAAGATCAGAATTTTTTATTGCTGCTGAAACCCTTTCTCTTGACTCTTTTACGGCAGAATCTGGGAGCCCTACCATAAGAAAAACTGGAACAGCATTTTCTAAATGCGTTTCAATTTCTACAGGAAAAGCAGAAATTCCAAAAACTGATCCCGAATATAAACGAGAATACATACATTACCCCTGACATTCAACAATGTGTTTCACTCTTTGTAATGTTTGCAACTTACAATGAAAGATGATAGGATATCACTCACATTTTTCTCACATTTTTACCGATTCTTTATTTGGAACAATATCTTTTTTTGGTGAAACAATATCTTTATATCTTTTTACCTTTATAGTACTTACACCAGATTCAATATTCATTTCAATTTTCTGTTTTGCTTTAGCATATCCTGGCGTTTCATATACATTTTCAGAAATTTCATTAAAGCCTTCGAAATCATTTGCAGATAAACCACTTTCATTATGTATTCTACAACCAGCAGACTCTGGAATTTCTGCTGTAAATGTAGACATACCACCTTCGAATTCTACTTTTGTGATCTCTTGTTTATTGCCAAGTTTTAAATACACCGATGAAGCTCCAGATTCTAGAGATACCGATTGTATTTTATAGTCGGAAAGGTCTAATGAACTCATAGATGCGCCACCTTGCAAGTTTATATTCCACAAGGTATTAGGATGAAGTTTAATTTCTGAAGTCTGCAATACATTATGTTTAAAGATTTCTATATCAGTGCCAAATTCTAAATCGATAGTGTGTGTTCCATCAAAGATTTTATTCAATATTTTAAATGTACTTTTAGGATTTTTTTCTAAAGAATCACTATTGATATATCTTTTTAATATCAATAATTGATCTGTTCCGCCACCTTTAATAGAAATTACAGCAGCACCAGCATCAATATTAAGATTTGCAGGTTTAACAATAGTTGAGTCATAAGGAATAGAAAGAGTATCAACTTTATTATAACTTTGCTCCTTATTATCAATGATAATGTCCAAAGATTCAGAGTCTGGGCTCTTATCGATAATAAATCCTGCTAAAATTACAGAAGCAATTATTCCACTGATAGAAGCAATGATATTCTTAAATATCTGTTTATTAACAATAGAAGATAATCCCCATAAAATCAACATAATGGGCCATATCTCTGTAGTTACCGTAAAGTATGATATGATACCGAAATTATGTAGTAAGAACAAAGTACCTGTAGAAATCAGAAAAAAACTATAAAAAAGACGTGCTGGTTTCATATTATTTACCTTGTTTGGATTTATTATTTCCAAATAATAAAATTAATCCAATAATTATTAAAATAATGGGCCAAAATTTTCCAAAATCAAAATCTGGCAAAAAATTATTAGCAAGAAATAAAAAGCCTAAGATTATTAATAAACTGCCGCCTATCAGTCCAGATTTAACTTCACCTTTAATGTTAATTGTCTGCTTGGCAGTTTGCTCTACTTCTTCAACAAAATCTTTAAAACGTGGAATTGTTTCTTCATCTGTTTCTTGGATTAGCCCAATTGGTTTCATTGGCATTGCAATCCATAATGCTATATAACCAAGGACTGCAATTGGGGGTTCAAAAAGAAAAAGTATAAAAACAATACGAATAAATAAAGTATCTATTTGTAAATATTCTCCTAATCCACTACAAACACCTGCTATAACTTTTCCTTCATTGCTTCTATAAGCTCTTTTTTTCATAGTTAAATATCCTACTTTAGTTCTTAGCATTAAAAAACACAATTGATTTGTACGATAAAAGCATGAATTATTACAATTGCTTAAATTGAATAAAAAATTATAGGAAAACTTGTGATACTAGACAGATCCATTCCCCCCATATCTAAAGAAATGCCGGTTTTTAATATACCTCCATCACAAAAGCATATTCTAAGTAATGGTTTAAAAGTATTGATTGTGCAGGATAATTCGCAACCATTGGTAAATATTGGCCTATCTATACCAATGGGAGCTGCCCAAGAACATATACCTGGCCTTGGAAGATGCGTTGCTAAACTTATGGTGATGGGTAATAGTAAAAAAAATGCGGAAGAAATTGCCCAACAATCAGATGTAATAGGAGCTAGTTTTGGGGTATCGTGTAATTGGGATTCTACCGATATGAATGCTCTTGTTTTGGCTACATATACCAGAGATATGATACAACTGATGTCTGAATGCTTGCTATATTCAACATTCCCAGAAGATGAAATCAAAAGACGCAAACAATTGATACTAGCAGATTTAGAATACCTTTCTTCAGACCCAGAATACTTGGTTTCTAGAGCTTGCAATGCCACTTTATATGAAAACCATACATATGGCCATTCCAGAAATGGAACGGCATCTACAATTAACTCTATACATTCCGAAGATTGCAAACATTGGCATTCATCATTAATTCAAACTGCTGATTCTTTTTTTATCATATCTGGTAATTGTGATATTGATTCTATTCTCAATATGTTAGAGGAGTTCTTTGGTACATGGAAACCTATAAATCAGTCAATTCTTATTGAAAAACCACAGTTTAACATTGGCAAACAATTGGTATTTGCAGAAAAAAAAGGTGCTGTACAGACTTCTCTTCAAATAGCAATGCCTTCTATTAGTATTTATCACCCTGATTATACTTTATTTCAAATATGTTCTACCATTTTTGGAGGCTATTTTGCCTCTAGATTAAATGTACTATTAAGAGAAAAACATGGATACACTTATGGAGCATATTCATATCAAGATACAAGAAAAGCATGCTCTTCTTATATCATACAAACAAATATTGGCAATGAAGTTACTAGGCATTCAGTAGAAGAAATTTTACGAGAATTACAAAGAATAAACACTGAACCTATCCTAGAAGAAGAATGTACAATTGCAGCGCAATATCTGCTTGGTTCTATGGTACAAGGCATGGAAACAGCTCAGCAATTATCAGGAAGAGTAAAAACTATAGAAAGCTATAATCTACCTGAAGATTATTTTACCCAAAAATTCGTAGCTTTATCTAAAGCAAGCGCACATGATCTATTTGCAATACAGAAACAGTTTTTTGCTCCCGAAACTCTAATTATAGCTGCTTCTGGTGATATAGACATATTAACAGAACAGCTTTCAGCCTTTGGTAGCCCACATATATTTACAGAGATTGATGCGTAAATTTACTTTTTAAATAATCGTGGAAAAAAGTCTTCTATTTGTGCAGAAAGCACTCCTATTATAACGATAGCCCCAATCACATACTTTTCTGTTGAAATATATTCAGCAGAAAAAGCAACAGCCAATAAAGTAGCTAAAACAGGTTCTGTAGAGAACATAAGAGCTGCCTTTACCGGCGATGTTTCATGTTGATAACGGGTTTGTATATATGTTGCTACCACTGATGCAAGAATAGCTGTATACAAAAATGCGATGATAAAACTATTAGATTGAAAAGCCGAAAAGATAGCATCTGGAATCTGATAAGGCTTAACTTCGAACAATAATGAAGCTATTAAAGATATGATACCTGTAACCCCAAATTGAACTAATGTTAATCTTGCAGATGCTGTTTGAATATCTTTAGCATCTCGCATAAATTTATCAGTAAATGTTATATATAATCCCCATATAGCAGCACAAAAAAGTGTTGCTATATCTCCTACATTAAAAGAAGTACCAATACTATCTGCTTGAGTAAAGAACCAAAGTCCTATCAATACAATGCCTACACCCAAAACCTGAATTCTAGTAATATTTTTTCTTTCAATAAAATATGCTGCAATTGGTGTAAAAACAACCATTGACCCCGTAATAAATGATGAATGAGCAACACTTGTATATTGTAAACCCCACGTTTGGCTCATAAATCCAAGAGCGAAAAAGATAGCTAAAATACTACCTTGTTTCCACTGTTGTAGAGTAATATTTCTACACTGCTTATGCCATAAAACCAAGCCAATAAAGGTAGCAGCAAAAAAACGTAAAGAAGTATATAAAAATGGAGGTACATCAAATAAAGCATTCTTTATAATAATAAAAGTACCACTCCAAATAATAGTGATTAAAAGCATAAATAAGTCAGCTTTTTGCTTTCTATTAATAGACATTACATCATTCCAATAAATAGTATTTACAAAGATACTTTGTTGAGATCATTCACCCTAGTACCTTAAGAAATATGGAAATTCAGTACTTTTGTTATGTTACTATTCTCATATGATAAATTAATCTGGAAATAAATACATGCTTGATTTAAAATTTATACGCGAAAATGCCCAAGCTGTTAAGCAAAATATTATTAATAAAAATGAATCTGCTGATGTTGATACATTCATACATCTTGATGAACAACGCAGAGCAATCATACAACAAGTTGAATCATTAAAAAGCACCAGAAATACTGTATCCGAACAAATAGCAGTTTTAAAAAAATCTAAGCAAAATGCAGATCAGTATATCGAAGAAATGCGCATTGTTTCTGAGAACATAAAGTCATTTGATGACTCACTTCGTTCAATAGAATCTCAGATGGAAGATATTCAGCTACGAATTACCAATATGGTAGATAGCTCTGTCCCTATTGGTAAAAGCGCAGCCGATAATATTGAGATCCGCAGATTTGGCCAGACAATAGACTGTGGATTTAGAAAGAATCATGTTGAAATTTCTAAACAGTTAAATATTCTAGATTTTGAACGAGGAGCAAAAGTAAGTGGTAGCGGGTTTGGCTTCTATGTAGGCAAAGGAGCCAGTTTAGAGAGAGCCCTTATTAATTTTATGATAGATTTTCATCTAGAAAAACATGGTTATACAGAAATGATGCCTCCATTTCTTGCTAATTTTGCTTCTATGCGCGGTACCGGACAATTACCCAAGATGGAAGAAGATATGTATCACATGCCCTTAGATGGTTTATATGCTATTCCTACTGCAGAAGTTCCTCTAACGAATTTTCATCGCGATGAAGTATTATCTAATGATAGCCTTCCAATTAAATATTGTGGATATTCTGCTTGTTTCAGAAGAGAAGCTGGAAGTTATGGCAAGGATACAAAAGGGTTTTTAAGAGTTCATCAATTCAATAAGGTAGAATTAGTGAAATTCGTAAAACCCGAACACTCTTATAATGAATTAGAAGTATTAGTTACAGATGTAGAGGATATTCTAAAAGCACTCTTAATTCCTTATAGAGTATTACTTTTATGCAGTGGTGACACAAGTTTTTCAAGCGCAAAAACCTATGATCTAGAAGCATGGTCACCATGCGAAAATAAATGGTTAGAAGTGTCTAGCTGTTCTAATTTCGAGTCATATCAAGCAAGAAGAGCTAATATTCGCTATAGGAATTCAGCTGGAAAACTCGAGTTTTTGCATACTCTTAATGGTAGTGGCCTAGCAACATCTAGATTGATGGTAGCAATTTTAGAACATTATCAAACAGAAGATGGACATATCACTCTGCCAGATGTATTAAAGCCCTATTGTAGATTTGATAGTATTTAAATGAAAAAACCGGTATTCACCGGTTTTTTTTTAAGCATTTTGTCCTAAAAACTTTAGATGTCTATAATGAGACAAAAAAGCATCAAATATTGAAGGGAATTCAATATACTGAATATTGAATTCTTGACATGTTTTCTTAACAATCCTACTTATTGCTGGATAATGAACATGAGATATTTTAGGAAATAAATGATGTTCAATTTGAAAATTTAACCCACCAACAAACCACGATAAAATAGGGTTCTTTGTTGAAAAATTTGCAGTTGTTTTTAATTGATGAATCATCCATTCATCTTCTAATGAATTATGTTCATTGATAATTGGGAACTCTGTTTCATTAACAGTATGAGCCATTTGAAACACTATAGCTAATATTAAACCAGTAGCTACTGTATATAGTAAAAAACCCATAAGCCAGTTAAAAAACCCAAATTGCATTATTGGTAAAACAATAAATAATACCGCATGAATCAATTTAAATGCCCAAAAAGAAATATGTGTTTTCACATTAAAAGGTGGCATTGGATAATCACCAATTTTTCTTGTAAAATATTTCACATAATCAGTATAAAAAATCCAGAATAAAAAGAAAATCGAATAAGCAGCAAGAAAATACACATGCTGAAACTTATGAAAAAAATGATATTCTTGAGTTGGACTTAAACGAAGAAATGGTTTTACATCAATGTCATCATCAATCTCATCAATATTCGTAAATGTATGATGGATAACATTGTGCTTTGTATTCCAGAAATGTACATTTGAACCTAAAAAGTTCATAGACATTCCAGCAATGGAATTTATAAATGTAGATTTGCTAAATGAACCGTGCGATCCATCATGCATTATATTAAAACCAATAAATGATGTCAGAAACCCTAAAACAATACATTCTGATAATGCTATCAGTAAAGAAGGTGTAAACATTATCAAATGGATATATACAGCAATAAATGTAAGTATAAGAATTATCGCTTTAAAATATAACTTTGTATTACCTGTTGGAGATATCTGATTTTCTTTAAAGTATTGTGTGATTCTATTTCTTAATTCTATATTGAATGTTGATTGGATCTTATTAAATTTTGGTGTTGTCATATTTCTGTTATAATGGTTACTTTAGGAATTTACAGTACAAAAATAGCGTTTTACTTCTATTGAATATCATGTAGATCACAAGAAATGTTTCATTGCTCTCTATAGTACTAATGAAAATCATACATATTAATGATATAACTGATGAAAGGATAAGTAATTATCTTTCATTGAAAGAATCGCAAACACATCATACTCAAGAACAAATATTTTTGTGTGATGGCGACAAGGTAACTTTGGTTGTATTAGAAAGCCAAGTTCAAATTCAGTCAGTTTTTGCAATAGAAGATTTTATTTATCAACATAAAACTTTACTTGAAGCAAAAGTTCCAGAAGGTCAAGTTTTTACTGCTTCAAAAAGATTAATGGAATCAATTGTAGGTTTTAGACTTCATTCTGGTGTTATGGCAATTGCTACTCAACCCAAAAACGAACACTTTGCTTCTTTAAAACCTCCTTATATCGCTATGAACAATATTATCAATTCTGATAATGTTGGTGGTATCATCAGAAATGCAGTTGGATTCGGATTTACCTCTATTCTTGCAGATAATGCTACTAGTTCTCCATATCTAAGAAGAGCAGTTAGAGTGTCTATGGGTTATACTTCAAAAGCTAATATTAGTATCCAAGATAATTTAGTAGATACACTGATAACACTAAAAAATCAAGGCTCCATTATCGTTTGTGCAGAAATATCTGAACGATCACATCATTTGCAAAATTATACTTTTCCTGATAACTTTACTTTGGTTTTCGGTAGCGAAGGGCAAGGCATAGAATCAAAGATATTATCAATAGCCGATGAAATCATAGATATTCCAATGTACAATAATGTAAAATCTCTTAATGTTTCTTCTAGTTCAGCAGTTTTTATGTATGCTGCTAAACTTCGAAAATAACATACTATATATGAAGATTGGATAGGTTTCCACATATGTTTTTCAACAATGTTAATAACTTGTGTAAAAAAAAACTTTGTGGATAACTTTTAATGTCTTATTTTTGCCAGCTCTATAAGAGTTCCTTATTTCAAGCAAGGATTAGAAGTGATATTATCCGGTAAAATTACGAAGTCTGTACGCGAACAAGATGTTATAGCAAAATGGCATATTGTTGATGCAGAAGGCAAAACATTGGGTAGATTAGCCTCCCAAGTAGCATTCCTTATCAGAGGCAAGCATAAGCCTGACTTTACACCTCATGTTGATTGTGGTGATTTTGTTATTGTTATCAATGCTGCCCAGATAAAAGTTAAAGGCAAACGAGAAGAACAAAAAGAATATTTCCATTATACTGGGTATCCAGGTGGCGATCGCTATCGCTCTTTTAAGGATCTTGTTGTAAGCAAGCCTGAAGAAGTTATAGAATTAGCGGTAAGAGGTATGCTTCCAAAGAATGCTTTAGGCCGTAAGATGGGTAAAAAACTTAAAGTATATGCAGGTGCAGAGCATCCTCATATTGCCCAAGAGCCAAAAGAATTTATCCTCAAACATAGTGCTGAATAAAAACTAGAGTAATATATGAATAATATCACAGCTACCGGACGTCGTAAGACAGCAGTTGCGCAGGTAAGAATGTTACCTGGCACCGGTAAAGTAATGGTTAACAAATCTCCAATTGAAGAGTATTTTCCGGTTGAATTTAATCGCCGTGAAGCACTTCGCCCACTTGAGACAGTAAGTATGGATGGTAAGTTTGACTTACACATAAAGGCTACAGGTGGTGGTAAAAGTGGTCAAGCTGGTGCTATTCGTTTGGGTGTTGCACGTGCGCTTATTGATTTTGATGGTGAACTTCGCCCTCAGCTTCATACTGCAGGTTTTCTTACTCGCGATCCTAGAATGGTAGAGCGTAAGAAATATGGACAGAAAAAAGCTCGTAAGCGTTTCCAGTTCTCAAAGCGTTAATTCGACAAATATATTGGCATTTACCTCATCTTCTTTTTGTAGATGAGGTTTTTGCTTGTTAAGTGAAGATACATAAATTTCTCTTTTTGAATGACAATGTATCGTATCAAAGGTAGCAATCGCTATCAAACTAATAATCATGCATTGTGATTATATCATTTGTGGCTTTGATAAAAAGTTTGTGATATAAGATGATCAGTGCAGTAGTAAACAACTAATTTATGGAGTTTGCCCAATGGCAACAGAATCAACAGTCGAAGCCCTTCTAGAATCAGGTGCCCATTTTGGCCATCTTACCCGTCGTTGGAATCCTAAAATGCGCAAGTTCATTTATACAGAGCGCAATGGGATTCACATTATTGATTTACGTAAAACAAAAATTCTATTAGATATTGCCCGTGAAACTGCTTTTGAAGCAGCAAGCATGGGAAAAGTTGTATTATTTGTTGGTACTAAAAGCCAAGCAAAAGATGCGATTCAAAATGCTGCAAAGCGTTGTGGCTCATATTATGTTTCAGAACGTTGGTTAGGAGGAATGCTTACTAATTTTCCAACTATTCGCAAAAGTATCAAAAGGCTTGTAGCTATTGATAAAATGGAAGCTGATGGAACATTTGAAAAGTTTACAAAAAAAGAACGTTTAATGTTAAATCGTGAGCGTGAGCGTTTACGTAAAGTTTTTGGTGGTATAGAAGAAATGACACGTATACCAGGCATCATTTTCTTGGTAGACGTTAAAAAAGAACATATTGCAATTCAAGAAGCAGATAAACTTGGTATTTCCGTAATTGGTGTTGTAGATACAAATTGCGATCCTGATACAGTACATTATCCAATTCCAGCAAATGATGATTCAATTAAGACAATTGAATTAATATCTGAAACTTTAGCTGATGCTATTTTAGAAGGCCGTGAAATTGCTAAGCAAAAAGCTGCTGAAGCAGGAGTTTCAGGTGAAAGAGCAGCAAAAGAAAACGAAATGGAAGATGATGGAAAAGGCAATCGTAGAATGCGTCAACGTCGTAATAATGCACCAGCACCTGGTGGTCAAAAACCTACTTTTGTTCCCCCTCCAGCAGCAAA
>JBMOIC010000044.1:0-9529 GCA_049317525.1 Bacteroidota bacterium
GAAGTGAATAATCATATACGGATAATTAATAATGGCTGATACAGTTATTATATATAGAATTTCTGATTCTGGATATAAAAAAGAAAAACCCACCTATATCAATAATGAAAACTGTTTACAGAATGCTGTAAATATATTTAAGAATGCCACCTTTTATATCATTGCCGATAATGTTAGCCAAGACACATATACAATGATTACGAAGTATATTAATCCTGATTCAATAGAAAAAGTGTCAGTTGGCCATGGGGCAGGAACTTTCAATCTAGCTTTGGATAAAGCACTTACATTTCCAGATGATACAATTATTTATTTTTTAGAAAATGATTATATCCATAAAATACATTCGGATACTTTGATAGAAGAAGCTATTGAAATGGGTGCTGATTATTGTAGTTTATACGATCACCCAGATAAATATGTAATCGCTGATGAAGGTGGAAATCCTTATGTAGATAAAGATGGTGGGGAAGTTACAAAGGTATACATTACAAAATCTTCTCATTGGAAATTAACAAATAGCACAACAATGACATTTGCTTCCAAAGTGAAGACAATAAAAAAAGATATAGCTATACTTCGAAAATGGACACAGATGGGGAAATGTCCAAGAGATTTTGATATGTTCATTCATCTAAGAAAAGAAGGAAGATCTTTATTAACTCCTATTCCAGGGTATTCTACGCATGGAGATATCTATTTTTTATCTCCTTTAGATAATTGGGAACAAATTTGGAAAAATTCTCGTAATCAATAAATTAACTTGATAATATTATCAATAGATTTTTTTTAGCTAAAAGATCTATTAGCACATATTTACTATTTTTGTATTAGTTGTTTTTACTAATTCT
Source organism: Bacteroidota bacterium (assembly GCA_049317525.1). Taxonomy (GTDB): domain Bacteria; phylum Bacteroidota; class Ignavibacteria; order Kapaibacteriales; family UBA961; genus UBA961. The sequence goes on from JBMOIC010000044.1 coordinate 852, forward strand.
AATTTTGAAGGATATCTACATGATTCGTACAGCAATTACAGCTGTTGCATGTTTTGGACTGTTTTCTATTCAAGCATGCTCACAACAACCAGAACCAGGAGCCACAATGGACCCCAAGAACCAAAAAGACAAAATCAGCTACAGTATCGGTGCAAGTATTGGAAAAAATCTTAAAGATCAAAAAGCCGATATAACACCAGAAATCCTATTATTAGGTTTGAAAGATGCCTTTACAGGTGCTAAAACAACATTAACTGAAAGAGAAATGGGCGAAGTACTTGGCCAATATCAACAAGAAATGATGGCTAAAACTCAAGCAGAATCTCAAAAGAAAGGCGAAGGAAATAAAGTAAAAGGCGAAAAATTCCTTGCAGAAAATAAAAATGCAAAAGGTGTTACTTCTACTGCTAGTGGTTTGCAATATTCTGTTATCAAAGAAGGTACAGGCCCAAAACCAACAGCAAGCTCTACAGTTAAAGTACACTATACAGGAAAATTACTAGATGGAACTACTTTTGATAGTTCTGTAGATCGTGGCGAACCAGTTGAATTCCCTTTAAATGGAGTTATTCCTGGTTGGACAGAAGGTTTACAATTAATGAATAAAGGTGCTAAGTATAAATTATATATTCCTGCAAATCTTGCTTATGCAGATCGTGGCGCAGGTAATGCTATTGGGCCTAATGAAACATTAATCTTCGAAGTGGAATTATTAGAAATCAAATAATATAGATTTTCTAAAACATATAAAGCCCGTTGTTCTCTTACAACGGGCTTTCTTTTTATAGTAATACACTGTAATTTGCTATCATTACTTTGCTTATACCACCGGTGATAATATGAGTGCTACAAGGGAACAAATTATTGGGATGTCTTTCGATAGGCATATGTCTGTTTCTGCAGGTGCCGGAAGCGGAAAAACAAGAGTGCTTGTCCAAAGGTTTATCGAAATCTTAGATCAAAATCCGGGGATTGATATTAAATCTATTGTTGCTATTACTTTTACCAGAAAAGCTGCGGCTGAAATGCATAAACGTATAGTAGAAACAGTAGAAAAAAAATTAGATGATATTATGAATGCTGATTATCCCGACCCATTACTTATTTCAAAATGGGATTCTATCAGACAAAAATTACCCGCTGCAAGGATTTCTACTATTCATAGTTTTTGTTCTGCTATCATCAGAGATTATCCTATTGAAGCAGAAATACCTCCTAATTTTTCAGAGCTTTCTAAAGGTGAAGCTCTTTCATTACGTATTTCATGCGCAGAAAAAACGCTAGAAGATTATCTACAAGATCCTGATCTAAAACCAAGAATCCAAAAACTTTTTGATATCTACACAAAATCGAAACTGTTATCTGAAATTAGTGTATTTCTTTCTTTTCCTATAGAAACTGTTAATAGTCTGGAACAATTACAATATAAACCAGCTAAAGAATTATTGGATATTGCTTGCAATAGCATCATACTGCCACTTTCAAAGCCTTTATATTCTTTATTCGAGATTCTAAGAATATTTCCTGATAATCATGAAGATAGTATCAATAATGCCCTGCACTCCATAGATGGTTTATATAAGCAAACAGTATTCTCTCATCAAGATATCCTCGTTTTTGATGCTATTATCAAAACAATTGAAGATATAAGTCAAAAATATCTGACAAATAAAAATCTCATCAATAGAAAATTATATAAAGCATTCACCGAAGAATGTATAGAAGCATATAATTCTTTTATGAGTTCTTATCCTGATTTTTTTTCTACTATTACAATCATAAAAGAATCTTTAGCATGTGGTTTTCCTTTAGCAGAAATTAATGCTATTGAAGATTCTCGTTTTATCAGTGAAATTGGTATTAAAGCAGCAAGGTTATTTCATGAAATCAAAAAACAGGATAGCATTTTAGAAGCCGATGATTTGCAAACTTTGGCTTTACAGGTTCTTCAACAAGAATCTGTAGCTAAAAAAGTAAGACGCACCTTAAATTTTCTCATGATTGATGAATTTCAGGATACTAATTATCATCAATACTCATTGGCAAAAAGTATTGTTACAGCTTTACAGTCAAACCCTAATGATACACATCATGTAAATTTTTACATTGTTGGAGATTCAAAACAAAGTATTTATGGCTTTAGATCTGCTGATGTTCGTGTATTTGAAGAAGCAGGAGAAGATATAAAGAATGCGAATCTTAAAGCCGGTAAAACCGATTCTTTTCCATCTACAGACTTCAGCACCGAACAAGAGCAAATGGGTTTATTACAACTTCATGTAACATTCCGTTTGATGCCCGCTATAGTTGGATTCGTCAATTTGATATGTAAGGCTATCATGCCACAAAAGGCTAAAGGGTATGAAGTTGGCTTTGAACCTATGATTGCTGGAAGAGGTATTCACACATTAATCGAAAAAAAAGATATTGGCTCTATTACTGCTATCATTACACAAGCGCCGCCAAAAGGTGAAATAAGCAATGACCCAATAGAAGCAGAATTAGTAGCAAAAAAAGTAAAACAAATTGTCCTTGATCAATCTTTATTAGTTTGGGATATAACAATTGAAAAAGATGAATATGGCAATCAATCCGAGCAGCATATTCAAAGACAAGCAATATGGAGTGATATTGCTATACTTTTTTCACGAAGAACTAAATTAAACGCTTTAATTGCCGCTTTTAAAGCAGAAGATATCCCGTATTTTATCAATGGCGGATTTGGCTTTTATACTTCACCAGAAATAACAGATTTTCGTTCTTATATCTCATTTCTTCATTCTCCTGCTAATGATATTGCATGCGCAGCCTTATTAGTATCACCATTCTTTAGTATTAAAGATAGTATTCTCTTAGAAGCTAAACAGTATAAAAGTAATTCCTTATGGGAATCATTTCTTCTTTTAGCCGAGCATATACAAAAAGAGCATTCTCACTATATATTTATACAAAGAGCATCCACAATTTTACAAAGAATAATCTCTTTGTCTTCTAGATTATCTCTGCCTATCCTTATAAGAACAATGATAGAAGAAAGTGCTTGGCTTCAAACAATTTCTTATATGGATAATTCTGTGCAAATGAAAGCGAATGCCGAAAAACTCATAGAATTAGCCCGAACTTTCGAGAATAAAGGGTTTAAAGGACTCTATGATTTTTCTGAAGAATTAGAACTACTATCGCAAGATGATAAAGAAGAAGCTGCTTTTATTCCTCATCAAGAAAATGCAGTGCAATGTATGACAATTCATAGCGCTAAAGGATTGGAATTCCCAATTGTTTTGATTTATGATACCAATGCTGGCATCAATACTTCACCAGCTCATCATGTTCATTTATCTTCCGAATTAGGATTAACAAATAAACTATTAAAAACATTTAAATCAGTGGGTTCAAATGAGTTTTCTGATTCTATAATGGAAACCATTGTAAAAGAAGAAAATCTGAATAAAGAAATAGCAGAAAAAAAACGTTTATTATATGTGGCTCTCACAAGAGCAAAAGATCATTTACTGTTTTCTGGTACAATAAGCCAAAATGGTAAGATTGCAGCAAATAGTCTTTTATCTTTGATTACAGAGGGATGCCCTTTCTTACTCGATAATATTATGTCTGAACTTAATATATCCTCAAACATTCAAGAAAATATCATTATATATAATAATTCTGTCCAAGAAGAGGCAACTATTCATATTCCAATTTCTTTAGAATGTATTATTGAAAACATACATAAAGAAATAATCGTAGAAACTAAACATGATGAAATCGGTGAATTATTATTTAATCCTGTTCATACAGAATTTAATAATGAAGTGTATTCTGCAACGCAAATTATAACTGCAAAAAATAAGCCTTCAGAGTATATCAGACAATATGTGTATGGATTTCCTCAAAAATCAGAATCCTCTTTTTCTTCTTTATTTGATGAATATCACGATGAAATACATGGAGCTAAAGCGGGCATTATAATCCACAATATGATGGAACAAATAAACAAGTGGATGAATGCAGATGGAGAAGTAGAGCACACACAATTTCTTCACATTGCACAGTCAGTTTTACATAAAGAGTATATATATGATGATTCGCTTATTCTAGAACGATTAAAAAATGAATGCATCGCTGTAGTACAAACTAAGTTATTGATAAATAATACTTTACACATACAAAAAGCAAAGTTTGAATATACATTAACTATTCCATTTTTAAATGATTTTCTCATCACAATTTTTGATGTTCTTATAGAAAACAATAAAGGTGATATGGAGATTTGGGACTGGAAAACTAATAAATGCACACTTGATAGTGATATGGATATATTGAGCGATTATTATACAAAACAAATGGAAATATATCTTTATATGTGCTCTTTATTATACCCAAATCAAGAAATATATATAGCAAGATTATTGTTTACTAGAATGGCAAAACCAGGTGCAGAAAACGAAATGTGGAGTAGAACAATTACCAGAAATAAACAAGATATACAGAAAATATATCAAGAATTAATTGAAGATATTAATGTGGTTCGTGAACTCTATATTTAATGAATGAAATATGAAAGAATTAAAATCTAATACCAGCTGTAAATCTTTGAATGCCGCCCCAAGCAATAAAGTCAGTATAAGAATAATCTAATTGTAATAGAAAGTCTTGTCCACTAATAGGAATATATACACCAGCACCAAATGAATATCTTTCTTGATCAGAACCAATTTTATATCCGCCCCTTGCTATCATTTTAGCAGGAAAAGCCTCGCTAAACATAACTGAATATTCACTTCCCAAACTATAGTTTTCTGCATTATCGCTTGGGTGATTTAACTGAACAGAAAGTGTCCACGCTTGCATACTATCTATAATCGGCTCTAAAGCAAAACCGATTCTAAAATTGATAGGAGGATCGAAAGATTGAAAAGACTGTATATTTTGTCCATTAAAATTTGGGGGCCCACCGGCATTTCTTACAGTTCCACTGGGTGTTAATTTAGACCCAAAATTACTGATAGCTACTGCAAATCTCGAAGTACCTAAACCAGTTTTATAGAATGTTCCAGCATCAAAAAGAACACCTTTTAATCCTAATACACCAAATCTTTCATCTAAATACTTTACAGTAATTCCCGAACTAAATTGCTCGGTGAATTGCTGGGCATAACTAATCCCAAAAGACAAAGTTCTAAAATCGATAAATTCACCTGTACCCAATGGACGGTATTCGGTGGTAACTGCAATAGAACCTGCAGAAAGATTATTAATACCAATTCCTATTGTGGATGCATCATTGATTTTATAAATACAATTTGCACTTTGATGAGTTAAACCACCAAACCAATTGGTTTGAGTAAACTGAGCATGATGTGATATACTTTGGGTTATTGCAGCTGGATTCCAGTACACTGCAGACGCATCATCAACTACCGATACTACAGTTTCTGCCATAGCAGCAGCTCTTGCACCAGACCCAATTTTAAGCATTGAACCAAGAGAAACGCCAGCCCTTTCACCACCAAATGAAGGAAATATCTGCGCATGAATACCATGACAACTTATCAGAAACAAGCTAATCAATAGAACTCTATAGAATTTCAGGATACGTGTAGAGTACATATTATGTGTAAGTGGGAAAGTATATTATATGTCAAAAATACTGTGTTTATGCTATATCATACATACACTATTTTTTTTATGAAACTAATTGTAGATACTGATAAAAGTCATTGTTTTAAGGGTTTCAACCATCGAATTTTGGGGTAGTCATAAGAAGGAATATTTACAATCACTTCTGGAGAAACCAATGATAAGGAATGTATTACAAGCAATTAGTGGAATAGAAATCTACCCAGTGATTTCACTCATTATTTTTTTCACTTTATTTATAAGCGTACTTATTTGGTTTTTCAAAGTGGACAAAGCTCATTTACGATTGATGGAAGCTATACCTTTAGACAAACAAGTAAATAATGAATAATCAATGTAAAGTATGTACATAGACTATCTACTGTATAAGGATTAATAGTGATGGCAAATGAAGAAAAAAAAGACGAACTACTGGATCATGATGCCGATGGAATTCAGGAATTTGATAATAATCTTCCTAAATGGTGGCTTTATGGATTCTATTTGACAATTGTTTTTGCAATTGCATATATGATGTATTATCATGTTTCACAAGATGGACAGGTTTCAAAAACAGAATATGAAAATGAGATAGCTGAAGCATCCTTATTAAATGCTAATCTTCCGAAATCGACATCCAAAACCTTAATTGCATTAACCGATAAAGCTAGTTTAGATGCCGGTAAGGTAATATTTGAGGGAACAAATAATCTATGTTTTACATGTCACAAAGAAGATATGGGAGGCTTAGTAGGACCTAATTTAACAGATGAATATTGGATTCATGGATGTAGTATTCAGGAAATTGCACAAAGTATCACCACTGGATTTCCTGAAAAGGGGATGCTGCCTTATGGAAGCAATAATAAGCTTACAGATGAGCAATTATTACAAGTAGCAAGTTATGTGATATCAAAAAAAGGCTCTAATCCGCCAGATGCAAAACCAATAGAGCCAGATCGGGAGATTGTATGTCCGCCTTCTCAAAAAACCACAGCAACAAAATGATGTATATGATAAACCCCGCATTTGTGGGGTTTTTTGTACTATGTACACTCTTACACTTCTGCGCTTAAACTATCAAAACAATTTCTGTTCTGTTCATGGAAATATGACAGAAGTGCATTGGATTGTTTTGATATAAATTTATCTTTCATAGTAACTATATCAGGTTAAACCTGACAGTAAAGATACGTAAGATAATTTAATAACTGAACTAATACTGAATGTACTTATGTATTCAACCATTCAATTGGATAAACAGCATCATTCCTACTGGTATGATTTCCCTGAACCATACATAAGTAATCACCCTCTAATATTCCTCCTATATCAAGTCGCTTCTTTCTCTATCCCTAAATTTTCTTATGCCATGCAAATGTTCCCTTAGAATACATTTTCGTGCTTTTTTTATTTGATTTCTAGTTGCACACTACGGCCCAAGCCCTTTTCAAATATTCTATACAATGTGGAAAGTTGTATATCTGCATTGCCATTTTCAAGCCTGGAGATATAGCTCTTTTTTGTTCCAACTTTATCGGCAAGTTGTTCTTGGGTCATATTTGCCAATCTTCTTGCATCTTTCAATACTGCACTCAAGATAAATTTCTGAGCTTTCTTCTCAAAACTGACTCTCTTTTTTGTTCCATTCTTTCCATATTTCACATCTAGCAATTCATCAAAAGTATTGACTTCAGACAATGATTTCTTTTTCACGGAATATCCTTTTTCGACTGTATATATTCTTGTTTAAGTGTGATCGCTTTTCGAATTTCTTTCATTGGCAATTTCTGAGACTTCTTCTGACAAGCATTAAAAAGCACAATGATATTACCTTGGTCAAAACAACAAAATATTCGGAATATATCGCTCTCGTATTGTATTCTGACTTCATACAATCCTTCCGAACCGGAAATATGTTTAATGAATGATGTTGGAATAATATTGACTGTTTTCAAAACCATGAATACATAGTCAATTTTCAATTGCACCTTTTGATTTTGATTGATATAGAAATCAATAAAATAATGCTTATAGAATATTATTCCCCTTTCTTCTTTCATTTACAAAGGTAACCTATAAGTTAACTTATTACAAGATTACTTTCTTTTTAAGTACGATCATAGATATTTTTAGGAGTGACAATAATTCTATACAAAATGGAAAGTTTTATATGTTCAGTGTTATTTTCTTGTCTGGAGATATAGCTCTTTTTTGTTCCAACCTTATCAGCGATTCGTTACAGTTACCTAAGTATATTTTAGTTCTGTTACAATACAGCTACGGTATAGCGACTTGGGCGAAGAATTTGATATGTTAAACATCACAAAGATGTCTTTGCAATATGTCCGCTAGCATTTGAAAGGGTAATGCTAAAGGGTGATATCATTTTTTAATTACTTTTAAGACTTGTTGCACATTCCCAATGACACTCAAAAAGTAAATACCATAAGACAATTCAGCAATATTAATATGTACTATTTCTGAATCTATCTTTCCTATTAATAAATTTCTTCGAAGATGATCGAATACAAAGTAGAATGAACCTATTAAATCTTCATTTATTTTTATATTTTATAAATTGACGAATGGATTGGGGTAAATTTCCATTTTTTGGAAGGTTATTTTCATCAATCCAGTGACTGCTCCACAATCGGAAAAATATTCTTTTATATATGATTTCTGATTAGCATCAACTTGATGGCCTGCGCTTCCTTTTATATGAACCACTATCTAATACTGTCCCAGAGTTTAATATACTGCCTTTATAACCTTTATAGTTTGCAATAGTAAATGTAGCGGTTTCAGCAGGTAAAAAATTTACACCTACAACAGATGAACCTCCTATGTATGGAATCAAGTTTATCATTATCATTGCTGATAGATTCAAGCTGTGCCAGTGTATGGGGTAGTTTTTACCGATAAATTATTTGTCACTTTCAATGTAATGCTGTCGACTTTGTTTACAATAATTGTTGGTTACAAAACCGCAGTGTTTATTCCTTATAAAAGCCTTGCCCTCAAACCCTTTCCAAAGATGAGGAAAGGAAGAAATGATG
>JBMOIC010000045.1:0-8773 GCA_049317525.1 Bacteroidota bacterium
ATATATAATAACTGTATCAGCCATTATTAATTATCCGTATATGATTATTCACTTCAAAGTAATTCAAAAGTAATCATTCAAGAGGATTAAATATATGTAAGAACAAATTTGACACGAGTTCATGTAAATAGTAAAAATTCATACTTAATCTGTATGTAAAATTACTCTTGTGATTTTTTGCTTTGTAATAATAAAGAATAAGCTCCATTTATCACGATTGACTTGTTTTGTAGTTCTTCTGTATTGAGTATTTGAACATAGCTTTTATCTTTCATGCCAGTTTGTATTTCTTTTATGGTATATGAATCGTTTTGTTCTTTTAGAAAGATATATTGTTTTCCTTCAAAATTAACGATTGACTCTTCTGGCAAACACAAAACATTAGAATGATTTACCGAAATATCGGCATTCATATACATCCCTGGAATAAGCACTTGATCATATTGCTCGAAATGACAATGTACTTCTGCGGTTCCATCGGTTGATATGTCTTTACTGATCAATAATATTTCGCAAGGATATTTTTTATTCGGATTGCTATTTGTATACACGATTAGATTTTGTCCAATAGAGAGTTTTACAATATCTTTTTCAAAAACATGTAGATTTACATGTATATCTTTTGGATTTACTAGTTCGAATAAAACATCAGAAGGATTTACATATTTGCCAATATTCACAAACACTTTGCTAACAAAACCATTAAATGGTGCATATATTTTTACCCTTCTTGATAATGATTGTTCTGTTAAAGTTTTGGCATTGATATGTAATAATTCAAGCTTTTCGGCTAAAGATCGAAGTATTACTTTTAAAGATTGATATTCTGCTTTTGCTTTTTCGAATACTTTATCACTTCCTGCTTTACTTTCATTTAAATCTTTTTGTCTTATAAAATCTGATTCTGCTTGTTCTAAGCGAACTTTAGTAGTTAAATAATCTTCTTGTAGCTGAATATATTGTTGATCTTCTAATACTGCAATGACTTGTCCTTTTTTTACATGCATTCCAGGCAATAAATCCGAAGAAACAAGAAATCCACCCATAGGAATACTTACTGAAATCAAGTTTTGCGGTGGAACATCAATTTTTCCATGTACCTTAATTATTTCTGATATATCTTTTTGAATTAAAGCACCAATGCTAATAGTAGAATTCTTTTTTTGTGCATCTGTTAATGTGATAGACTTAGATTGTGTTTCTTGCACTTGTGTTTGTGTGTCGGATGAAGTATGTCCGCATCCTGAAAGCAATAAAATGATAAATAGAAATATAGAATAGTTCATTGTGCTAATATATATTGTATATGAGAAACTATGGAATGTAATTCATTCAACATATCTAGATAATTGTTTTGTATGGTAATTGCTTGATTTTGTAATAATACCCATTGAAAAAAATCTATTTCACCTGATGCATATTGTTTTTCAGCTGCATTTTTTATTTCTGGAATTAAGGGTAATTGATGTTTTTGTAAAAATTCCAGAGAAATGCTGTCTGTTTGATATGTAGCAAATGAGGACTGAATATCATGATAGAGTTTTTCTTGTTCAGATAATAATTGATGTTCTGCTATTTTAATTTGTGTCTCTGATGCTTCAATAATCGATGATTGCGCGCCAAAAATATGGGGAATTCCTATTCCTACAGAAATTGCATTAAATCGTTGTGATGCTGGATAGGATACATTATCTGCACCAATTCCTTGAATACTTTGATTAGAAATACCAATAGATAATTCAGGCAAAAACTTTGCTTTTTCTAAAGATAAATTAGTTTGTGCTTTTTGAATGTTGGCCTGATATAGTTTCAATAATGGGTGATTTTGGAATTCAGTTGTATCTTTAAATAGTGAAGGGAAATCATATAATGATTGTTGTTCTGGGGTATAAATAGTTTGTGTATGCAGTAATAATTGAAATCGAAGTACTTGTAATTCAATGTCATTATGGATTGCATGTAATTGCAAAGTTATCTTTCCTCTTTCAGCTTCAGCAGAGTTTTTTTCTATGATATTAGACTCACCTTTTTGGAATCTCATGTTTGCTTTATTAGAAAACACACTGTATATACTATCCGAATACAGTAATAATCGTTCTTTTTCTTTTAGAATAAGGATATGATAGTACATTTGGGTAACAGCTTTTTTAATCTGTTTTTTTGTTAAAGCAATTCCTATAATTGCAGCATCCCATTCATCTTTTAATAAGTTTTTTTGATGAGTATATACGGTAGGAAATTGTATTGTTTGTGAAATACTCAGTTTAGTATCTGTATAAGCACTATTGATTTGTCCGGTTTCAAAAGTAAATCCTGCTTGAGGCAAAGTAAGCGCCGAACCTTTCAATCGCTGATAATAATCTTTAAGCAATTCTTGATTTTTTATCTCCATATTATGTGCTAAAGCCGAATCAATAGCATTTTTTAAAGAAATATATTCAGAAGCATGAAGATATAATGGAGCAATTAAACAAAATAAAATGCAAAGAATGTATTGTTTCATCGTTTTACAATCCTCCTGAAATAACCTTTAAATACAGCTATTTCATTCTGCAGGCTATTTTTTTGCTCGAATAAAATATAAAGAATAGGCAATATGAACAGAGTAAGGAATGTTGCAATCAATAATCCACCGATAACAACGGTTGCTAATGGTCTTTGTACTTCTGCACCAGAACCATTACTCAATGCCATAGGAAGAAAGCCCAAAGATGCAACTAGTGCCGTCATCAGTACGGGCCTTAAGCGCACTTTAGTACCCATTATCACTATCCTATAAAGATTGTTCATTCCAGTGGATTTTAGACGATTAAACTCGGCAATAAGAACAATGCCATTAAGTACTGCAACGCCAAATAATGCTATAAAACCTATACCTGCACTAATACTAAAAGGTAATCCTCTAAAAGCAAGAAATAGAATACCTCCAATAGCTGATAAAGGTATAGCAGAATAGATAAGAATGCCCAACTTGATTGAATTAAAAGCAATATATAATAAAAGTAAAATGAGAAACAGCGCTACCGGAACGGCAATAAAAAGTCTTTTCTTTGCTTCATTTAGATTTTCGAATGAACCACCATATGTGATATAATAATCAGAAGGAAAATCTATAGTATTGGTAACTTTTGCTTGAACATCTTGCACTATACTTTGTACATCTCGGCCTCGGACATTAAATCCGACGATAATTCTGCGTTTGGTATCTTCTCTTTGTATTTGATTTGGACCATCAATTTCTTTTACTGTAGCTAATTGATATAATGGTATGTGATTACCATTCTGTAATGGTATTAATAATTGCTGAATATCTTCTACAGAATGTCTTTTTTCAGATTGTAGCCTTATTACCAAGTCGAATCTTTTTTCGCCTTCAAATACTAATCCTGCTGCTTTACCTGCAAATGCTGTATGAACTACTCTGTTAATTTCTTCGATAGAAATATTATACTGAGCCAGAATAGGTCTATTATATTCTATAACTACTTGTGGCATTCCATTAACAGGCTCGATAAATATATCTTGTGCACCTTGAATGGTACCAACAATAGAACCAATCTTTGCAGCATATTGTGCTAAAGTATCTAGATTTTCCCCAAATATTTTTAATACTATATCTTGTCTTGCACCAGTCATTAATTCATTAAAACGCATTTGCACTGGAAATTGAAAACTAGTTTGAATACCTGGAATTTCTTGCATTGCAGCATTCATTTTTTCTGCTAGTTCTGGAAATGTTGTTGCAGATGTCCATTGATCTTTGTCTTTCAGAATGATCATTAAATCTGCAGCTTCCAATGGCATCGGATCGCTTGGAATTTCTCCTGTCCCAATTTTAGTAACTACTTTTTCTACTTCAGGAAAACGATTTTTTATGATATGGGCTGCTTTTTGCGTTATATCTATAGATGTTTGTAAGCTACTACCAGTTAATACTCTGGTTTCTACTGCAAAATCTCCTTCCTCCAATGCAGGTATAAATTCTCCACCTAATAAACCTAAAACCACTAAAGAGATAAAAAAGAGAATAATGACGGCAGACACAAGAATTCTAGGAATTTTTAATGCTTTACTTAAATAGAATTGATAGAAACGCTCTAGCTTAAATAATAATCTTTCTGATAGATTTGGTTGATGACTTATCTTTTTACTTATGATGATAGAACTCATCATTGGTATATATGTTAAAGAGAGAATAAAAGCTCCAACTAAAGCAAAAGCCACAGTTTGTGCCATTGGTTTAAACATCTTACCTTCTATTCCCTGTAAAGTAAATATTGGAAGATATACTATCAGAATTATGATTTGTCCAAAAACAGCACTATTCATCATTTTCCCTGCAGAAAATCCTACTTGATCATCCATTTCTTTCTGCGAAATGTGCTGAATGGCAGAGAGTTTTTTACTATGGCTTAATTGATGCATTACTGCTTCTACTATAATTACTGCTCCATCGACAATTAATCCAAAATCTAATGCCCCCAAACTCATAAGATTGCCGCTAACACCAAAGATATTCATCATAATAATGGCAAATAACATTGCCAATGGAATAACAGATGCTACTAATAATCCAGCACGTACATTTCCTAAAAAAAGTACCAGAATAAAGATGACAATTAAAGCACCTTCGATGAGATTTTTTGTAACAGTACCGATAGCATTATTAACCATTTTGGTTCTATCCAAAAATGGTTCAATAATTACGCCTTCGGGCAAAGTAGTTTGAATATGGGCAATTCTATCTTTTATATTTTTAATAACTTCACTACTATTCCCTCCTTTTAACATCATCACAACAGCCCCTGAAACCTCACCTTGATCATTATAACACATTGCTCCATAACGGGTTGCATATCCAATAGAAATATCAGCAATATCTTTTATTAAAATTGGTATTCCTTGATTTGTATGTTTTATTGGAATATTAGCAATATCTTCTTTTGTTCCAATAAGGCCTTCAGTTCGAATAAAAAGTACTGTCGGCCCTTTTTCGATATAAGCACCTCCAGTATTTTGATTATTCTGTTCTAAAGCAGTAAAAACATCATGTATAGTTAGATTAACTGCTTGTAATTTTTGAGGATTAATTGCAACTTCATATTGTTTTAATTTTCCGCCAAAACTGCTTACATCAGCCACCCCCTTAACGCCAAGAAGTTGTCTACGAACAGACCAATCCTGAATAGTTCTTAATGCTATTGCATCAAACTTAGATTCATATCCTGGTTTTGGCTTAACAACATATTGGTATATTTCTCCTAAACCTGTTGATATAGGTCCAAGTTCTGGAATTCCAATAGATGTTGGTATAATAGATTGTATGTTTTGTAAGCGTTCAGCTACTTGTTGTCTGGCCCAATAGACATCTGTTTCATCATTAAATACGATGGTTACTAAAGAGAGTCCAAATCTAGAAAAGCTTCGGATCTCTGTCATACCACTAATATTACTAGTAGCTTGTTCTATGGGAAAAGTAATCAGACGTTCAATATCTGTGGCCCCAAAAGATGGCGCAACTGTGATAATTTGAACTTGATTATTTGTTATATCGGGAACGGCATCGATTGGTAATTGTGTGGTTTGATATAAACCATATACAATTAATCCAATTGTGAATAAAGCTATAATAAGTTTATTCTTTATTGAAAACCCAATTATAGAATTGAGCATATTATATTCCTTCTGTAAAAACCAATATGAATACTAAGTTATTGAACACAAGAATGTTCTAATACAGTGTAATGAACTATGATTTAAACAGAAGATTTTGGTGGTTGCCAAATTGAAGGTAAATCTGCAGAATATGCAGTACTTTGTTTCATTCTTAATATTAATAAAGAATGTTCTTTGGTGGGAATAAATAGGGATTGATTGATATCTGAATGCGGGATTGAGAGCATGATGTGATAACAATTATCATGAGATTTAAAAGGTAATTTCATATCCTTTTCTATATCTGCATCATGATCATCATCAGTGGAATAATGCATGCTAAAGAATTCTGAAAATGATAATTCATTATTAGTATGATGATGTTCGGTATAATGTTTCAACAACTGAGGTATCTTACATAGTTGATACATCTCAGTGGAAGACATCATGAATATCATAAAAAGCGCTATTGAAATTATTTTTTTCATCTGTGCAAATGTAATGATTTTCTGATTAGATCATCTATCATTCATTCCAAAACCTAGGCCAAGGCAAGCAGCGCACATAGCTAATTGAATGATTGGTATTGACTTTTGTATCAATGTCCTTTGTGGCCAAGATATATCATGAGAAACAGGATCAAAAGCTAATCCAATACCAAAACTACCAGATGCTTGAAAATAATCTTTGGATACAAGTAATTGATAAAATCCAAGAATAAGAAAGCAGATATAGAGAATGCGATTGATTAATAATGACTTCATAGTACTCTTTAAATATGATATAAACTTTTCTTAATAAGTTTTCACGTATAATTTTATGTAATTTATAAGTGTATTCGAAAGAGAAAATATTACACAGATATCAAATTTCCCTGTTTATGAAAATCCGCACTTTATTTATATCAGATATTCACTTGGGAACTAGTAAATCTCAACCTGATAAATTATTAGAAGTATTAAAGAATTATGAGTTTGACAGATTAATCATTATTGGTGATTTTATTGATCTAACTGCGATGAAAAGAAAGATTTACTGGAATCAAGATCATTCTACGGTGATTCAAAAAATACTAAGGCTTTCTAGGAAAAATGTACAAGTAGATTATATATTGGGTAATCATGATTATTATTTAAGGAGCCTATTGCAAGATGGTTCAATAAGCATAGGTAATATTAATGTATGTGATTGTTTGGATTATGAAACATTATTAGGTGAGAAGATATATATATGCCATGGCGATCAATTTGATGGCTTTATTAGAATTCATCCATTTTTATATATGCTTGGGGATATAGCTTATGAATTAAGTTATAAGATTAATACAGTATATAATGCAATCAGAAATCTTCTTGGTTTTCAATATTGGTCACTTTCAAAATACTTGAAAACGAAAGTTAAAAATGCAGTTTCATTTATTAATGATTTTAAGTATTTATCATTAAAAACAATAAGAGAAAAGCAATGTGATGCAATTATGATTGGTCATATTCATCATCCATCGATAGAGCATATAGAGGATAAAAAGTATTATAATACAGGAGACTTTTGCGAAACGTGCTCTTTTTTATATGAAGATGAAAAAGGAATTATTCATCTCATTATGATGGATCCTTAATATTTTATACGCTTTTTTGTAGCATTGTATACGACCTACCTTTCCAGGTAGTTCCTTTTTTACGCATAAACCAAATCGCAGAATTTATTGATAATACAATAAATGAAGCTGCAGTTAATGGTTGTAAAAACATATGATACCAAGGATTACCAAAAAAACGAGCAATACTTAATCGTAATAATAGTATACAACAAATCTGAAAGATAATCACTGATATCATGATTGTATTTGCAGTTGAAATATAATAGGGCAATAAGAAAAAAGGGAGAATATATGTAAAGAATAAATGAGTGATAAATACCAATAGCATTCCGGTATCAAAACGAAGAGTAGCAAAAGCATTTTTAGAAAAACCTTCAAATACTTCTTTGCGATTTTTATACATTCTGCAAGAAATCAGATTTCCAGCTGAAATCATTCCCAGTTTTCCATTATGTTTTTTAGTTATTATTCCTAAATCTATGTCTTCTGCAATACTATTATATACAGCTTGATGTCCACCAATTGCATGATAAAAAGAAGTTTTAAATAATAGGGCTTGTCCATTTGCCGCAGTAAAAATCGAATGTTTTGTCTTATATAATAAATCATTTGGCATATAAGACATATACAATAAGTGAATAAATGGAACAGTAACTTGTTCCCAAAAATGAACAACCGACTGTTTAGGAATAATACTTAAAACATCATATGATTGTTCAATAGCATGCTGAATTGTTGCATCTAAGCTTTTAGGATGATGTTTAGTATCTGCATCAGTAAATAATAAAAAATCACCTTTTGCCTTTTGTGCTAATTGATAGCATGCATAAGGTTTGCCAACCCAATTATGTGGTAAAGGAGTACCTTTTATGATTGTAAGTTTATGAGGATATATAGTTTGTAAGTCATGTAAAATCTGTCCAGTTGCATCTGTAGAATTATCATCTAATACTATGATTTCAATATGAGGATATTCTATTTGGCATAAAGACTCTATACATTCTTTAATACAACTTTCTTCATTTCTGGCAGGTACCAAAATGCTAATTAAAGGTTTTAGATAAGTAGGAAGTGGAGATGTACTTAATACTTTGAATTTGAAGTGATTTCGAACAGTATTAAACAGTAAAGCAATAAGAGAAATTGTAATAATGATATGATAGATAATTTCTATACTTTGATACATATTCCACTCATAAATTAGGATAAAAAAACCCTTGCAAATAAAGGTATATGAAGTATTAATTCTACATTAACATCACATGATATGATAGTATTATGAATTCATAAACTGATAAGGTTTTAAAGTATAAATATTTTCATTTCTTCAAAGTATCATAACACTTAACTATTTTTGTTCATTGACTATTATTTACTAGAAATAAATTATGAAAAACCGTTATGTAGTGCTTATTAGTATCATTAGCATATCCCTTTTATTTTTTCAGGGATGTTCTACTGTTCAGGGAATTATGTCTTTACAACAATTAACATATTCAATTGAATCAATAGAATCTG
>JBMOIC010000046.1:0-8279 GCA_049317525.1 Bacteroidota bacterium
GTTGAATTTGGTGGTATAGCTTTACAACCAAATCAAGAACTTAATGGTATTACTTTAGGTGGTGTTGGCCGTGGAACAGTTATCGATCATGTTCAATCAAGTTATGCAAATGATGATGGTATTGAATGGTTTGGTGGAACTGTTGATGCAAAACACTTAATCGTAACAAATGCTCTTGATGATGATTTTGATACAGATAATGGTTATAGTGGTAGAGTACAATTTGCCATAGCTCAACGATTCAAAACCAGAGCAGATCAATCTACTTCTCAAACATTTGAATCTGATAATGATGCAACTTCCACATATAATCAACCTTACACTAGCGCAATATTCTCTAATGTAACGTCTATCGGACCATTATCAGATACTGCTCAAGTTCCAAATGCACGATTTGGTGCAGCTGCTCAAATTCGCAGAAATACGCATCAATCTATTTTTAATTCTGTATTTGTTGGTTGGCCACGTGGTATTGAAATTGCACAAGCAAATACTATGATTGCAGCATATTCAGATACAGTACAAATCAGAAATAATAGTTGGTATGGTGTTAAAAATACTTGGCTAAATCTTGCTGGTGGTACACCTCCAACAGGAATGGATGCTAATTGGATTGCCAAAACAGAGTTTAATAATGTTATAGATAAAGGAAATCCTGCAAATTCTGGTTTAGAAAATATCTTCGCAGAAGACATTTCTTTTAATCCAGTTGCTAAATCAAATTCACCTGTTCTTACTGGTGCATCATTTACAAAATCTGGTGTAGTTGCTATCGATGATTCATTCTTCGAAAAAGTTGCATATCGTGGTGCTATGGATACTAAACGTTGGGATTTACCTTGGGCAAATTATGACCCAATAAATACCAATTATAAAGCCCAATTGCCAGTTGTAGCAATGAAATTACTTTCTCCAGGTGGTTCTACTAATGAAACATATAGAGCAGGTTCATCCTATGATTTAGTATGGGATACTACTACAACTACTCTTGGTGCAAGACATAAATTTCAAATAGGAACTTCTGCAACTGGGCCATGGATAGATCTACCAGGTGCAACAAACATCATTGATAGTAATGCAAGTGGAACAATACGTAGAGGTAGATCCATCGGTGGATTCAGAGCACCTTCTATCGAAACTTCTACCGGTTATATTCGTATGGTGAATATAAATGATACTACGAAAACTGCTATTTCTATTAATCCTTTCAAAATTGATAGACCAAGTCCTTCTCAAGTAGATTCAGTTTTATCTGGTACAATTACATCGAATGTGTACTTATCTAATACTAAGATTTATGGTCTTCGTGGCTTTGTACATGTAGTTGAACCTAATGTTTTAACTATACAAGCAGGAACAATTATTCTTGGTGATACTGTAGGAACTAATTCAGCTCTTGTTATTAACCGCGGTGCAAAAATTATTGCTAATGGTACTCCTACACTGCCAATCGTTATGACTTCATCAGCACCTCCAGGACAACGTCGTGGTGGAGATTGGGGCGGTTTATTAATCTATGGTAAAGCACGCATTAATAATCCTGGTGGAGAAGCAGCTCAAGAAGGTGGTGTTGCAAATACAAATGACAAAACTAAATGGTACTATGGTGGAACAGATGATAATGACAATAGTGGTTCATTGCAATATGTTCGTATAGAATTTGGTGGTATTGCTCTTCAACCAAATCAAGAATTAAATGGTTTAACTCTTGGTGGCGTTGGCCGAGGTACAACTATGGATAATATTCAAATTAGTTATGCAAATGATGATGGAATAGAATGGTTTGGTGGTAGCGTGGACGGTAAACATTTGATAGTTACTGGTGCTTTAGATGATGATTTTGATACTGATAATGGATTTAGTGGCAGAATTCAATTTGCTGTTAGTCAAAGATTTAAATCCAGAGCAGATCAATCTACTTCACAAACATTTGAATCAGATAATGATGCTACAGCAACATTTAATACTCCATTTACATCTGCAATATTTTCAAATGTTACATCTATAGGGCCACTAGCAGATACTTCTGCTACTCCAAATTCTCGTTTTGGCGCAGCAGCGCAAATTCGTAGAAATTCACGTCAGTCTATCATGAACTCATTGTTTATTGGTTGGCCTCGTGGTATAGAAATTGCACAAGTACCTACAATGAATGCTGCACTTGCAGATTCTTTACAAGTACGCAATAATAGCTGGTTTGGTATAAAAGGATCATGGTTAAATTTAGCAGGTGGAACTCCTCCTGCAGGAATCGATGCAACTTGGATTTCAAAGGCAGAATTTGGTAATACTCTAGAAAAAGGTAGTACTTCTGCTGCTTCCTTAGAAAAACCATTTATAGAAGATCAAACTTTTAATCCTGCTCCTAAAGATGGCTCGCCTGTTTTAACTGGTGCATCTTTCACAAAATCAGGTGTAATTGCTATTGATGATGCATTTTTTGAGAAAGTTGCTTATCGTGGTGCAATGGGCTTAAACAGATGGGATTTACCATGGTCTAATTATGATCCAATCAATACAGACTATAAAGCGCAAAAACCAAGTAATATAGAAGATGCTCTGTATTCTACTTCAATGGGAATGAGCATTTCTCCAAATCCAACTAATGATATTGCTAAAGTTCAATATGAATTAAAAACATCAGAAACAGTAAGTATTAAAGTATATAATGCTTCTGGTACTATTGCTAGTTCTTTCATCAACAATCAACAGCAATTACCAGGTTTCTATGAATTCTCATTGAATTTACAAGATGTTCCTTCTGGAGTGTATTATGTACAAATAATAACTCAACTTGGAACAATCACAAAAGCAGTCAGCGTTATACGCTAACTACACACACACAAAGTCAAAGGCGTTATTGGAGAAATCCTTTAACGCCTTTTTGTTTTTAGCTATCAAAATTCTAACATTGAACTGTATTGTCATCTCAATCATATCTCAATCATATACATATCATGAAATCTCTCATTATTTATTTGTGTATTCTGTTTTCAAATGCCTTAACTGTTTTTAGCCAACATTCCTCTCATTCAATAATTGGTACATGGATTGGAGATTTAAAAGTTGGGGCTACTCTTCAAATGATATTTACTGTTAAAGGACCCTTTATCCTAACTGGTACATTAGATGTTCCTGCACAAAATGCTAAAGGAATTCCAATAACCATAGAACAGAAAGTTAAATCAATGAAGTTTATCGTAGAATCTATTCAGGGAAGATTTGAAGGTGAGTTTAAGGATAGTGTTACATTAGAAGGTTTATGGAGACAAGGTGGCGGAGCTTTTCCATTGATACTTACAAAAAATGATACAATTAGGCCTGCTTTTCATAGACCACAAACTCCCAAAAGTCCTTATCCTTATAACACAGAAGATATATCGTTTTCTGGGCCTTCTGGTGTTTTGGCTGGTACAATAACATATCCTCATTCACAAGGTCCATTTCCTGTATTGATTTTAATTACAGGCTCTGGATTACAAGATAGAGATGAAACAATTTTAGGACATAAACCATTTCTTGTCATTGCAGATGCTTTAACAAAACAAGGATTTGCAGTATTAAGGCTAGATGATCGAGGTATAGGAATGTCTGGCGGGTCTGCTGAATTTGCAACTACTCAAGACTTTTCTAATGATATTTTAGCAGGTATCAACTTTTTAAAAAAGCATAAAAGTATAAATCCCAAAAAAATTGGCCTTTTAGGCCATAGTGAAGGTGCAATGATTGCTCAAATACTTGCAGCAAAATATCCTAAAGATATTGCTTGTTTTGTGTCAATGGCTGGCCCTGGAATTTCTGGTGCACAAATCATCGAAACTCAAACACAAACTTTAGCCTCACTCTCTATGACGCCGTCTGCAGCAGCAGAAGCAGTTCAACAACAAAAAAATTTGATGAATATTATAATTAATGAAAAAGACTCAATAAAAGCAGAACAACGATTAATAGATAGTCTTGGATATTGGGCAGTAAAAAAGAAGGAAATCCTAATAATAAATTCACCTGAAACCAAAGCTAAACTAAAACAAATGATGAGTCCATGGTTTAAGTATTTTATATCCTATAATCCCTTGGAAAATCTTACTAAGATTGCTTGTCCTGTATTGGCATTAAATGGTTCTCTGGATATACAAGTACAAGCTGACAGAAATCTAGATGCTATTAAAAATGGATTAGAAAGTGCACATAATAAGCATTTCACTATCAAGAAAATTGATTCTGTGAATCATCTATTCCAAACCTGTAAAACAGGGCAAATAGATGAATATAATCTGATAGAACAAACTATAGAGCCTAAAGTATTACAAGAAATTATAGGCTGGCTAGAGCTCTATTTAAAGAAATAAATAGTAAGGATTCATTGTCTTGCTAAATTGTTCTGTATATGGCCCAAGTACATCTTCTTTGTATAAAAAAAGTTCTTGATTACACTTCGTAGAATCATCAAGACAAAAAGCTTTGATCACTCTTTTGGGCTTTGCTAAGGGATAATCTTGTAATGTATATTGATAGAAGGGAAAAAGACCATTCTTAATTGCTAATTCTGTAAAATATTTCATTTCTTCTACTGGTAGAATGAACCAAAACTTAGTATCCTGGGTAGATAGAAGTTTTGAACATAAGATTAAGTCCATAAAAGATAAAGAATGATCAGAATGTCGTGCGATGTGCTTAGAAGAAGAATTGGGCTTGGAAGAATTTTTGAAAAAGGGAGGATTGCTAATGATGATATCAAATGTTTGATTAGTATTTTTAGCAAATAGCTGCAAACTAGAATGCATTAAAGAAATCCGATGTTGCCATGGAGAAGATTTCAGATTAATTGTAGCATCAATAATTGAATTGTCATCTATTTCTAAAGCAGTAATCGTAGATGAATCGTTAGATTTTTGAGCTAAGATTAAGGAAAGAAGTCCAGTTCCTGAACCGATATCCAAAATAGAACTTGTATGATCTACATTGATCAATGCACCAAAAACACATGCATCGGAGCTTACTTTCATTGCAGAATTACTTTGCGATATCCTAAATTTCTTAAAATCAAAAAAGTTCTTATTTCTCATGCTTATTATTCAATCGATATCGGAATAATAAATTCTTGCTGATCTTTAGGAATTAAAGATAATGACTGTAAACATGACTGATTCAAAGAATTATGTATTGGTTTACTTATCATATTATAACCTTTATACCTTGTATTTCTATTAAAAGATTCCATGAAATTTTTTGCTAGGGCTTCATTATTCGGTGAAGTATATAAAGTAATATTCCCACCATTTGGTTTGGTGTTTTTAATAATCCTAAAAATGGACTCTTGTTGTGTTTGATCAATTGCAAAATAGGTTAATATCACATTGTTAAGATTGGAGTTCAAACTCATCGTTGTTTTATAATTTTTTTGTATCGGGATATTGATAATCCCAGAAAAAACGCCTAAGTAATTTGAACACAAACTAGTTAATGTTAAAGCAGTATCTTTTTCATTTATAAGATTATGAATATTGAATGTTTTTGTAAATGGTAATTGAGAACCTTCGCAAATTGTTGAATCATTAAATCTTAATTCCCATTGGGATATTGTATCGATATCATCTTTTTGAATCAATAAATTTATTGCTGAAGGCTGATGTATAATAGAAATAGTTGATAGTGGAGCAAAAAGAGATGAATTACCTCCGCTAATATCAATTCTATTATCAAAATAGTCTTCGGTTACAAATATTTGGAATGGGCTTGCTCCTTTGGAAACAAGAAGCTCTTTAACTAATTCTGTAATAGGATGTTGAGAGATAAATATCGTATCATTAGTATTTTGGGATAATCGCATTGCTAAAGTATTAATCACATGCAAATCATCAGTATTTAATCTGTCTTGAACAGGAAAAAGTACGGTCCTAAAGGGAAGGGCATTCTCTGTGGTTTCGATAGTTTGAAAAATCTGATTATCTAAAGGCTTAACAATAAGAGGATTTTTATGTGGAATTGGCTCATTCGAATATAGCAATCTTGCTTTATAAAAATCCAATTTACCTTTTCCACCGGGCCTATCAGAGCAAAATAAAGCAGTATTCGAATCGCTGATAATAAAATCGGTGTCATCATATGCAGAGTTAATTTCAGACATAGGGATAGGCGCTTGCCACTCTCCATTTTCAAAATATGTCATATAAATATCAAAGTTCCCTTTACCTCCATGCCCATTTGATGAGAAGTATAGGGTGTCTTCATTATTCATGAAGGGTGTAATTTCATCTCCGGGAGAATTCATGTCACCTTCTAAATGTTCGGGTCCTGTCCACGTTAAATTATCTTGTAAAGTATAAAACCAGATATCAGTTCCACCTAAACCACCTGGCCTATCAGAAATGAAATATAGATGCTTCCCATCTGGAGAAGGACAGGGATGCGAATTAAATGAAGGGTGAGGTTCTGATTCAAGTGGGATAGCATTTTGATTATTTGCGATACAATAGATTTGAAGAAAAGATCTGTCTGGAAATTGTATTGGTGTGGCAAAAAACTTATATGAACTTGAATGTATTTCTGTATTTACTAAATATGAAATTACCTTATTATCGATTTCAGATTTTATTGATTGGATAGAATTATCTGTGAAATCCTTGAAAATAGTAAAGAAAGAAGGGCTCTTATGTATATTCCTTGAAAAGGTAACAACATTCTTAAAAACTGAAGGAGCATAATCATCATATTGTGAATTCATGGCATAAATAGGAGAATATACCATCCATTTTGGGTCAATGGAAAAAATATTTTCAGGGGTACAAATTGTAAAGGACCATATAAAAAAGAATATGAACAGATTAGTGTAAGTAGTCATTATGTATGTAATTTAGAAGAACAATGTATAAGATTGCAAAAGTAATTAATTGGTAATAAAGAATGTAGATAATTGCTTTGATAGTGAAAGAAAATAAAAAACAATTTGCTCAAGAGTTAAAACATTGCTAAGTTTGTATTCCCTTTTGAGAGGCACTTGTTTTAGCAAGAGCGTGATTATCGACTGGGAGCGTACATTGAAAACAGGAAGCAAGAATAATAGATAGATGAGAGTATTACGTGTTAATGTAAATACAGAAGTACATAATAACTCGTCAATTCCTGTGCTAGAGATAGCATACAGAGAATATCGTAAGCAACCAAATGCACAGCAGAACTTGAGATTAATAAGATCAAAAGATTCGTTATATACAACGGAGAGTTTGATCCTGGCTCAGGACGAACGCTGGCGGCGTGCCTAACACATGCAAGTCAAGGGCTTGATTTATCAAGCACTGGCATCCGGGTGAGTAACGCGTAGGTCATCTGCCCCTATCACAGACATAACAGTTCTAACGGACTGCTAATATCTGATGAGGCGAGCAATCGTCAAAGCTTAGGCGGATAGGGATGAGCCTGCGTCTGATTAGGTAGTTGGTGAGGTAATGGCTCACCAAGCCTTCGATCAGTAGCTGGTCTGAGAGGACGAACAGCCACACTGGAACTGAGACACGGTCCAGACTCCTACGGGAGGCAGCAGTGAGGAATATTGGTCAATGGGCGCAAGCCTGAACCAGCCATGCCGCGTGAAGGATGACGGCCCTATGGGTTGTAAACTTCTTTTGTACGGGAAAAAACCACCGGTCGTGTATCGGTGCTGATGGTACCGTAAGAATAAGCATCGGCTAACTCCGTGCCAGCAGCCGCGGTAATACGGAGGATGCAAGCGTTATCCGGATTTATTGGGTTTAAAGGGTGCGTAGGCGGAATAATAAGTCAGTGGTGAAATACCCCGGCTCAACCGGGGAACTGCCATTGATACTGTTAATCTAGAGTATATTTGATGTGGGCGGAATGTAGCATGTAGCGGTGAAATGCTTAGATATGCTACAGAACACCGATTGCGAAGGCAGCTCACTAAACTGTAACTGACGCTGAGGCACGAAAGCGTGGGGATCAAACAGGATTAGATACCCTGGTAGTCCACGCCCTAAACGATGATTACTCGATGTTGGCGATATACAGTCAGCGTCTGAGCGAAAGCATTAAGTAATCCACCTGGGGAGTACGATCGCAAGGTTGAAACTCAAAGGAATTGACGGGGGCCCGCACAAGCGGTGGATCATGTGGTTTAATTCGATGCAACGCGAAGAACCTTACCCGGGCTTGAAGTCTACGTAGTAAAGAGATGAAAGTCGAATGACCCGTTAAGTCGGATGCGTAGAGAGGTGCTGCATGGCTGTCGTCAGCTCGTGTCGTGAGATGTTGGGTTAAGTCCC
>JBMOIC010000047.1:0-8174 GCA_049317525.1 Bacteroidota bacterium
CAGTCAATATAGTACCAATTGAATCAGTCAATATAGTACCAATTGAATCAGCAATAATACCTGAACCAATTAAAGAAACTAAGCAAGATATATCCTCTGTTGCTCAGATTCCAGTTGTAGTACCCGATCCAATAGCTACAGAAATTGAAGTTGCTAAACAGTCTGATACTAAAGTAGAGTCTATTGTTGAGGCTACTACAGATTCAGAATCCATAGATCCTAGCAAGAAAAAGAAAAGAAGGATAATGGAGATTGAATATGAAGCTGGCGCAATGCCTCAATTGCGTGGACTAACAGTGGTTGGTAAGATAGATTTAACACCACCGCCAAAACCTACTCCACATCCAAATAATCGTAATAGAGACGATAGACCACAACAAAGAAGAAATGATAGGCCGCAACAAGGTGGCTTTAATCAAGATAGAAGACCACCAGGTACCAGACCACCAGGAAATGATAAAAAAGAAGGTGGTTTTGAGAGAAGAAATCCTAATGATCGCCCAAATAGGTTTCAACCAACCCCTAATCAGCATTCCATTGGCGAAAGATTAAAAGCCAAAAGCCAAGATGTAGCTATTAAAGTTAGTGGCGCTATTACAGATGATGATACAAACATCAAAACATCAAAGAAACCACTAAAACCAAATGTAGTAGGAACACCTGGAATTAAACCACCAGTTGCAATTGATAAAAAGAAAAAGAAGAAAAAATCAATTAGAGAATCTATCTCAGAAGAAGATGTAACAAGAGCAATTCGTGAAACACTTGCTGGTATGGAAGATTCTACAGCAAGTTTTAGAACGAAATTAAAAGCAAAGAAAAAGCTTGAAAGAGAAGAAAAAGAACAACGTCGTATAGATGAAATAGAACGCGAAAGTACCATACTTAGGCTTACTGAGTTTGTTACAACAGCAGACTTAGCCGCTTTAATGGGTATACCAGCTGCAGAAATCATCGTAAAGTGTATGGCATTAGGTTTAATGGTTTCTATTAATCAACGATTAGATAAGGATACTCTTACTTTAATCGCAGACGATTATGGCTTCAAAATTGAATTCCTTGATGAACAAGCAGCACAAGAAATAGAAGATATCAATGATGATGAAGATACACTTGTAACCAGACCACCAATTGTTACAATAATGGGCCATGTTGACCATGGTAAAACTTCATTATTAGATTTTATTCGTGTTGCAAATGTTGTTGCAGGTGAATCCGGCGGTATTACTCAACATATCGGGGCATATCATGTTGACTTACCAAATGGTAGAACCATAGCGTTTTTAGATACTCCTGGCCACGAAGCATTTACAGCAATGCGTGCACGTGGAGCAAAAGTAACAGATATCGTAGTACTTGTTGTAGCTGCAGATGATAATGTGATGCCTCAAACAATTGAAGCTATAAGCCATGCACAAGCTGCAAGTGTGCCGATAGTAGTAGCATTAAACAAAATAGATAAAGCAGATGCAAACCCAGATAAAGTTAGACAACAATTGGCAGACAGAGGTGTATTAGTAGAAGAATGGGGTGGCAAATATCAAAGTGCGGAGATTTCTGCTAAAAAAGGGTTAAATATAGATACCCTCCTAGAAAAAATCTTGCTAGAAGCTGATATTCTTGAATTAAAAGCAAATCCAAATCGAAATTCAAGAGGAACTGTTATTGAAGCCCATTTAGATAAAGGTAAGGGTGTATTAGCTACTGTGATGGTTCAAAAAGGTACACTTAAAGTTGGAGATGCTTTTGTAGCTGGTGTTTATTCAGGACGTGTTCGAGCAATGTTCGACGAAAGAGGTAATCGAGTAGAAGAAGCAGGCCCATCTTTACCAGTTCAAGTATCTGGATTTGATGGAACACCACAAGCCGGTGATTTATTTGCTGTATTAGATACAGAAGTTGAAGCAAGAGCAATTGCAACTAAACGTCAGCAATTAAGAAGAGAACAAACATTTAAGCAAATGCGTCCAATCACTTTAGATGAAATCTCTCAAGATATTCTTCGTGGTGGAACAAAAGAACTTAAACTTATTATCAAGAGTGATGTTAGTGGATCAATGGAAGCACTATCCGACTCCTTGCAAAAACTAACACGTGATGAAGCAAAAGTAACTATCCTGCATAAAGGTGTAGGGCCAATTTCCGAATCAGATGTTATGTTAGCAGCTGCATCAAGTGCCGTAGTAGTTGGTTTCCATGTATCCCCTACTTCATCAGCAAGAAAATCAGCAGAAGCAGAAGGTGTAGATATTCGTTTGTATACAATCATATATGACTGTATTAATGAAATTCAAATGGCATTGGAAGGACTTCTATCACCAGAAATCAAAGAAGACATTATTGGTAATGCAGAAGTTCGCCAAGTATTCAAGATTAGTAAAGTAGGAGCGGTTGCTGGATCATATGTAATATCTGGAAAAATCCATAGAAATGATCGAGTAAGAGTAATGAGAGATGGCTTTATGGTTTATAATTCTACATTATCTGCATTAAAAAGATTTAAAGATGATGTAAAAGAAGTAGATACCAACTATGAATGCGGTATAAGTGTTAATGGTTTCAATGACTTTGTTGAAGGTGATATCATTGAAGCGTATAAACAAACCGAAGTACGCCGTAAGTTAAGTAAATAAAGGACTAAAGGATGTCTATAAGAACCGAAAAAGTTGCTGCAGTGATAACAGATTTACTTTCTGAACCACTAAGGAAAATAGCATCCGAAATACATGCTGGCCTTATTACCGTAACTTCAGTCAAAATGTCTCCTGATTTACAAATAGCCAAAGTATATATCAGTGCTATTGGTGGAAAAAAAGGGATTACAGAAGTTCTTGCTGCAATTGACCAAGATAAGATTAGAATTAGAAAACATATTGCTCAGAATCTTCAATTAAGATTTGCCCCTGAATTACGTTTTTTTAGGGACGAAACTATGGATGCTATAGACAGCATAAAGAATTTACTTGAAAAAACGAAGCAAGATGATATTCTTAGGCAACAGCAATTCAGCAATAATATAATCGAAGATAATTCTAATTCTGCTGATTAATACTACCCTATTTCCTACTGATTCTATGAGAATGCTAACTAGGCATACTGTACAAGATATTGCCACATGGACTCTTGATGCAAGAAATACAGGAAATGGTGCTATTGCCCTTATTGATAAAGGGAAATCATGGACATCCTTCGATATTGTTGCTAAACTTCGTGGAATGCTTGGTGTAAAAAAAATAGGGCATGCAGGAACATTAGATCCTTTAGCTACTGGTATCTTAATTGTATGCATTGGTAGGCCTGCAACTAAAATAATAGATCAATATCAAGCTCATAAAAAAAGATATCTAGCCACTATAAAACTTGGTGCTTCTACCGACTCCTTAGATGCCGAAACACCAGAAAATATATTTGTACCAATCTCAACTAATGTAGACAAGGATTCCATAGCCCTACTTATTAAGGAATTTATAGGTGATATCAAACAAGTTCCACCCATATATTCAGCCTTGAAAAAAAATGGTATTCCTTTATATAAATTAGCAAGACGTGGCGAAGAAACTGAAATATTACCTAGAGATATTACTATTCATTCAATCGATTGTGTATCCTATCATAATCCTACGTTAATATTAGATATATCATGCTCTAAAGGAACATATATCCGTTCTTTAGCTCGTGATATTGGTATTGCTTTAGGTACAGTTGCATATTTATCTGATTTACGAAGA
This sequence comes from Bacteroidota bacterium, assembly GCA_049317525.1. Taxonomy (GTDB): domain Bacteria; phylum Bacteroidota; class Ignavibacteria; order Kapaibacteriales; family UBA961; genus UBA961. The sequence continues at coordinate 3,729 of JBMOIC010000047.1, forward strand.
ACTGAAATTGGTGATTTATCAGCTGAAGATGCAGTAGATATTGCAATGATAGAACAAGCACTTAGTGAACAGAATCTATTGGCTATTCCTAAAGTTTTTTCTCAACAATGATGAATATTTATTCCTTGTTTGATGATATACCATTTAATCAAGCATCAATTATTACAGTTGGTACATTTGATGGTGTGCATATAGGACATCAGAACATCATTGCTAAAATGAAGGAGATAGCACAATCAGTTAATAATTCGAGAACTGTTATTGTCACTTTTCACCCTCATCCACAATTAATCGTACCCAGAAAAGATAAGCCTCAAGTTTCACTGCTATCTACAATTGATGAACGAATAGAACTTATTGAATCATATGGAATTGATACAGTAATCATTATTCCCTTTTCTAAAGAATTTGCTTCAACTTCTTCTACAGATTTTATCAAAAAATATATCGTAGAAAAAATAGGTGTACATACAATGTGCATTGGTTATGACCATGGCTTTGGCAATAATAGAGAAGGTTCTGAAGAAACTCTTGTTTCATTATCTCAAGAATGTAATTTTTCATTAGAAATTATTCCTGCGACTGTGATACAAGATCGTCCAATTAGTAGCACTAGAATAAGAAAAGCAATAATTGAACATCAATTACACGATTCTTTAGAATTATTAGGCTATCCATATTTTGTTTCTGGAATTGTATTAAGAGGCGATGAAAGAGGCAGAAAATTAGGCATTCCAACAGCTAACATTAAATCGACAGACCCTCATAAATTATATCCTGGTAATGGTGTATATTTTGTTTCTTCTGAGATTGACGGTACATTATATTATGGCATGGCAAATATTGGTACTAGGCCAACATTTACTAATGATACCGAATCAATTTTAGAGGTAAATTATTTTGGATTACACAGAGATTTATATGATAAAACTATCACTGTATGGTTTTTACACTTTTTACGCGAAGAGAAAAAGTTTGATAGTGTAGATTTATTTTTATCTCAATTATATGAAGATCGCGCTTTTTGTGAAGAACTTATTGAAGCTTTACAAAAATGTGGATAGATTTCTTATGAAGTGGCTTTTTGAAAATACTGGTTATTTAAGTGGTAATGAGCAAATGGATTTGGATATATCTAATGCACAGAAGCTTGCAGCAGATAATAATTCACATAGTCCATTATTACGCATTTATGGATGGAAGCCATGGGCAGTATCATTAGGTAAAAATCAGTTAGATACATCGATAAATTATCAAGAATGTTCAATCCGCGGTATAGATATTGTCAGAAGACCTACTGGTGGACGTGCTGTCTTACATGCAAATGAACTAACATATTGCGTCACAGTACCTTGTAAAGATACATCAATAGCCAAAAAGTGGTATGAATCTATTCATCTTTTTTTATTAAGAGCATTATCTCCTTTACACATTTCTCAATTAGATTTTGTAAAATCACAAACCAATTTTACTCATCATTATGCAACTGATATGTCTAAAGCATGCTTTTCTACATCTGCTCGATATGAAGTTGAATATAAAGGTAAAAAAGTTATTGGCAGTGCCCAAATGATACATGATAATGTCTTATTACAGCATGGATCAATTGTACTACAAAATGACCATCTTGCAATTGCTGGCCTAATAACAAAGAATGATAATGAAAAGAAATCATTATACGAATATCTAGATAATTCTTCTATAGATTTAAGTACTATATTAAATAGAACAGTCACTTATGAAGAATGTGTACACCTTATTTACAATGAATTTATGATTCACCATTCAATTCCATTCCTTTAAAGGTTCATTATGTATAGATTTCTATATATGAATGTGTATATACCATTAATTATATTGATTGTTAATGTGTTACACATTCAAGCTTCAGATATACCATGTGCTGTTTATTGTTCAAAAGACACAATAAATCTGGGGAAATGTTATGTGAATGATGAATTAATTGATACAATGTCAATCACAAATACATCTGCTTATCCAATTACAATTTCTAATCCAGATATATATTCTCGATTTCCAGTTTTTGCTTGCATAAATGTGTCTACAAACACTCTCCAACCCAATCAAACAGCCATTTATACTTTCAGTTTTAGAACTGTTCATAATATTTCTTATTCTGCAACTGCAACCTTTTCTATTGGTTGTGCATCTGGATTTTATTCAAGATCGGTTATATTAAAAGCTCAAAGTGAATATCAAGACACTGAATTTGCATTTACACAAAATTTAGAAGGACAAGCTTTATATAATGCATTAAATGCTTATCTACAAAATCAAACAGTGTACAGTTATTCCGATGCTAGAACTCATATGTTTGGTAAAGCAGACAATGTAAATGGATATGTAGAATGCATTTATACAGGCAGAAAAATCCAAACGAATGGTATTCCAAATGCTAATGATTTTAACTGTGAACACTCTTGGCCCCAAAGTAAAGGTTCCGATAAAGAACCTGCCCGTACTGATATTTATCATCTTTATCCTTCTGATTCTAAATCGAATGAGAAAAGATCTAATAATCCATTCGGTAATGTTACTAGAAGTATTCTTTGGGAAGTTGGAGGTTCGAAATTAGGTTTACCTACAGGCTCATCTGATACAACCTTTGAACCAAGGGATGCAAGTAAAGGAAATATTGCCAGAGGCATGCTTTATTATTGCACTCGATATGGTAATAGAAAAGGAACATATGATAAGGATGGATTTTTAACCGGTATGGAAACCACTTTAAGAGAATGGAATAAAAAAGATCCGGTTGATCAAAGAGAAAAAGATAGATGCGAGTCTATAGCAAGTGTTCAAAAGAAAAAGAATCCATATGTAGATCATCCTGAAATCATTGATAGAATGTATAAACTTTCTACACAACCAGAATTTCCTTTATATCCAGAACCTATTACTAATCCGAAAGGAATTTACTTAGCTATAAATTCGCCTAATGATTCAATTGATCTAATGATCCCAATTAGTAATAAAGGAAATCAATTTGCAAAAGTGCTATCAACAGAGTTTCGTCCAAGTACAGAATCTGCTGCAATAATCTCAATCGATACCATCATTAAACCTGGTGTCATTTCTTATGCTAAAATTAGGCTTAAGCAAGGCGTTTCATCTGGAACGGCATTAAGAATTCGTTTTGCAGACGGATTATCTACATTACCTATACCAATATCTACTGAAATTCCTTCTTCAGTTCAAGATATTGTTAACTATGAAGCCCCAATGATTGACATCAGCCCTAATCCTGGTATACAAGGATTTGATCAATATATTTCTTTTCAGGTTCAATCTCGTAAAGACATTTCATTAAAAATCTTTGATATTCAAGGTAAGGAATTAGCTGACTTATCAGCATCTATAGATTGGCAAGGCTTAGATGGAAGAATTGCTATTCCATCTAAACTACTTAGCTATCCCACTCTTTTATGTCGTGTACATTCTATATATGGTACACGAACCCAATTACTGTTTACAGGCGCTTCTGATGAAAAATAAAAAAATAGAAAGTACTCTTTATGTTGTATCAACTCCTATTGGAAATGATGATGATATTTCTTTAAGGGCTTTAAAAACAATTAATTCTGTAGATACTATTATTTGTGAAGAAGCATCTGAAGGTGCTTTGCTTCTAAAAAAACATAATATCAAGAAAGAACTTGAAGAATTAAATGAACATAATGAAGATGAACAAACTCCTATACTAATAGAAAGACTTAAAGCTGGTGAATCTTTTGTTCTCATTTCTGATTGTGGAACTCCGGTTTTTGCAGATCCAGGAAAGATTCTCATCAATGCAGCTTTAGATGAAAATCTCAATATTGTAGTTGTTCCCGGTGCTAGTTCTTTGCTTACTGCTTTGGTTCGAAGTGGTTTCAGATCAGATAGATTTACGTGTGCTGGCTTTTTAAGTAGAAAATCAGAAGAAAGAACTGCTCAATTAGATGATTTATCTTTTGAGCCAAGAACAGTAGTCTTACTAGAGACTCCATATAGGCTGATGCCTATGCTAGAATCTGCTATAAAAGTAATGCCTGATCGTAAAGCTTATATTGGATGTAATCTTACGATGTCTTTCGAATCACACCATTATGGTACTTTTTCTGAATTACATACAAAATTCACTGAAAATAAATTTAAAGGTGAATTTGTTATCGTGTTTGAAGAAAATTCTTCTACTTCATCTGATTATTATAAAACATATACTTCAAAACCATATGAACAAGAGGATTTAACTGCTCTAGCGGTTAAACCTACAAAAACTCTTCCTTCTTTTGATTTTATTCCAGCACAAGATGTTACTGATGAAGATAGAGCAAATGCTATTCAACCAGATGAAGCTGAACTAAAGCGTGCAAGTGGGTCTTCTAGTGATAGAAAAGATTCTCGCGGCGGTTCTGGATTCTCTAGAGATAGAAAAGATTCTCG
>JBMOIC010000048.1:0-7945 GCA_049317525.1 Bacteroidota bacterium
GAAGATGTCATAATAATTGGCAAAGAAGCAGTACCATTAGCTATAATTTTAGCACCACGATTAATTACTAAAGCAGAATTTACTCCTACTGTATCACCTACAATAATTGTACCTGCCTGAATAGTTAAAACAGCAGGCTCTACAACATGTACATAACCACTTAAACCATAAATCTTATTATTTGAAAGATACATATTTGAAGAAATTGTACCTCTTATTATTGAGTCTATCTTTGTTGGGCTTGGTCTTTCAATAGTAAAAGGCAAATTTGTTATACCTGCTAAAGCAGTATCAGCAATATTCACCATTCTTAAATAGCCAGTAGTAGTTGATATCGAAGGGGCTCTAAATCCACCTTGATATAAACCACGTCTAATTGTACTGCTAACATTGCTGTCTTTTACAGCAGTTGCACCAACCAAATCTATCCATGGTCCTTTATTTGAAGTTCCATATTGAAATTTATAGACTTGTCCTAATTTAGTGGTTAGTGTATCGTATCTCAAATCATAAGAAACTCCAGCTCTATATATTTCACTAGCTCCGATACCGATATTGGTAATTTTTGGTGAAGGAGGTAATTGAGCCTTGTACTCTGTATTGATTGGATCATAATTGGCCCAAGGAAAATCCCATCGAGTTGTTCCCATTGCACCACGAAAATCAACTTTTTCAAAAAATGCATCATCAATAGCTATTACACCATTTTTAACAAATGTTGCGCCAGTTAATAAAGGTGATGTGGCTTGAAGAGCTGGACTAAATGTACTTCCTTCAGCAAAAGGATTTTCTAACATTGCAGCAGTAGTACTTCCTTTATCAGAACTATTACTAAAAGCTGATTTAGAAATCCAGTTAATATCCATACCACTTGGAGGTGTACCACCTGCAAGATTTAGCCATGTTGTTTTAAAGCCATACCACGCTGTATTTCTGATATGTACAGAATCTACATTTGCAGCATTCATTGTATTTGTTTGGGCAATTTCTATACCTCTTGGCCAACCAAGAAATACTGAATTATAAATTGCTTGACGTGAATTTCTACGTATTTGAGCACCCGCACCAAACCTTGCATTTGGAACTGCAGATGTATCATAAAGTGGACCAATAGCAGTTACATTCGAAAATATCGCGCTTGTTAAAGGCTGATTAAATGTAGCTGTTGCATCATTATCTGATTCAAATGTTTGAGAGGTAGATTGATCTGCTCTGCTAACAGATCTTTGGCTAATAGCATATTGAATACGCCCACTAAAACCATTATCAGTATCAAAATCATCATCTAATGCTGAATTAGAAATAATATGTTTTGCATCTACAGAACCACCGAACCATTCAAAAGCATCATCATTTGCATAACTTGATTGTACATAATCAATTGTGGTTCCGCGCCCTACACCACCCATTGTAATACCATTCAATTCTTGATTTGGCTGCAATGCAATGCCACCAAATTCAACGCGAACATATTTTAGAACACCACTATTATCATTAAAGTCAGTTCCGCCATAAAACCATTTAGTTTTATCATTAATATCGGCAACACCGCCCTCTTGAGCAGCTTCACCACCAGGATTATTAATTGGAGCTTTACCATAAATAAGTAATCCACCCCAATCGCCAGAACGGCGTTGTCCTGGAGAGGCAGATGATGTCATAATAATCGGTAAAGTAGGTGTTCCAATAGCAATAATTTTTGCACCACGATTAATCACTAATGCAGAATTAACACCAACAGTATCACCAACAATAACAGTACCTGCTTGTATTGTTAATGTGGCAGGAGAAACCACATGAACAAATCCACGTAATCCATAAATCTTCGTATTTGATAAATAAACATTATTCGTAATTGTGCCTGATAGAATTGAATCAATTTTAGAAGGATTGGGCCTATCTACAGAAAAAGGTACTAGCGATACCCCAACTTTAGTAGTATCTGCTAAATTGACCATTCTAAGATAACCAGTAGAAGTTACAACTGAAGGGCATCTGAATCCACCATTAAATCTACCTCTTCTATTTGAAGAACTTGCATTTGAATCCAGAACATTTGTAGCACCAATGCAGTCTGTCCATGGCCCTAAAGCACTTGCTGCAAACTGAAATTTAAATCTTTGGCCTAATAACGTAGTTGTTGTGTCCCAGATTAGATCATAAGAAGTACCTGCTCTATAGCTTTCAAAAGCAGTACCACCTGGTGATAGTAATTTAGGATTCTGCGCCATTGCTTCCACCGATAATCCACAGATTATCAGAAACAGTAAGAACATCTTTTTCATAGTTTAACGATTAATATGAATAATATATATTATCAATTATAGATTCTGTTATAAGAGAATTTATTTCCATCTATAGGAAAGATTCATTGAAATAGTGGTTCCAAAGATATTAGACTGAACTATATTATCGCCTTGATTCCAGTATAGTTTTTGATTCAATAGATCTTTAACAACAAGCTTTACAGTAAAATCTGATGCAATTGGCTGAGATATAGATATATCGATTAAATCTCTTGGTTCTTCATACCAGTGAGGTGATTTTCCTTCTGCCTCTAATCCTGGAAAACGACCTATTTGAGCAACAGATACAATCTTTCTTCCCGATCTATTATATGCTAGATTAACGGATGTTCCAGTTTCTGGATTCATATAGTATAAGGCTGCATTTAAAGAATATGGTGATTGGCCCCACATAGAACGTGTTTCTTGGCTATTACCTTGGCTAATTGTTATCGAAGAAGTAACAAAACACAGATTAGAACTAAACATAAAATTGTTAAATGCATTATCGATAAATCCTAAAGATTTTCTTAATTCTAATTCTATTCCATAATTAGTTGCTTGCCCATCACTAATTATTGCACCTGTAGAATCTCTTTTTGCTCCACCATTTTCCCATGTACGATCAGGCTTTCCACCGGTTTCACCGCTTAATGTTTCTTCTATTGGATTTACAAAGTTTTTATAAAAACCACTGATAGATGCTACTTCGCCAGGACCAAAAAAGCTTTCTAGACGTAAGTCAAAATTCTGAACCAAGGTACGCTTAAGATTAGTATTACCGCGAACTACCACTAAATCGTTAAAATTATAGAATTCAAAAGGCGCAAGTTCTCTAAAAGAAGGGCGTGTAAGCGTTTGAGAAGCAGAAGTTCTAATATTTGTTATAGAATTTAATTTATAAACAATATTCAAAGATGGTAAGAAGTCTAAAGTGTGGTAATCAATTACTGCTTTAAGACCATTTGAATAAAATCCGTCTAATTGAACCCTATTATCTTCTGCTCTTAATCCTGTAATAACTCTGAAATCAGCCCCTGCTATTGAAATAGGTGCATCAATCAATGCATAGCCTGAATATAGATTTTCTGTTCCAGAATATCCATCACTTGCCTTTGAATCTTCACGAACATAGAGAGTATCACCACGCTTATCAAAGTTTTTAGCATCAAATATTTTATCTGGTGATCCAGAGAAATAATCTGTACCTAATAATCCACTAATATCATTAGAAGCGATAGCAAATGATCTTGCTGTAAAAGATCTATCCCGAGATTCTAATAAAGCACCTGTTTTAATCTTAATCTCTGCAGAAATAGGAATTGTAAGATTAAAACTTGCATTACTGATTTTGTCTTTTAGATTAGAAAAGAATCTACCAGCTAATGTACCATCACCCATCGGCTGAATATCAGCTATAAATGGTGCATCTGGACTTGTGGATTGCCTAGAATAACGTAAACGACGAAAATCAGGTTCATCTCTACTTGATTCCGACATACCTATGCGCCAATCAAGTAGCATATTTTCTATAGGTAATGTATGTTCACCACTTACTTGAGTAGAAAACAATTCTTTTTGAACAAACTGAGAGCTAAATTGCCTAAAATCAATACCTTGTGCAGAATCTGAGCCTTGTAAGAACAAGGTTTCATCATCCATAGAACTATTATAAATATTTTTAAAACTTAAAGATGTAGTTGTGCCTATCTTATATGCTAGGTTTAACATACCACCAACACCTGCTGAACGATTGGAAAGACTTCCTTGGCTTATACGCTCATAAGAACCATTGTTTAATAATGTATTTCTATCAGAGGCTGTTTTGATTGTAAAACTATTACCATATGATAGAGATGCAATTACACCAAAATCATTATCGGCTATATTAAAGATATTTGAGTAAGACAGATTAACACTTGAATTTGGATTAGCGCTTGAGGAATCTCTTTTCCAAGACGATGATTTAAAATCTTGTCCAAATTGTTGCAATTTGTTTTGAGCATCTTCAACACCTGCATATGCATCCCTTATAATTTTATCCATTTCTTTTCTTGTTGCTGGTGCACTAGATGGCAATGATCTAGCTCCATCATCATAACCTAACCAGTCTGTACTACTAGAAGGAGTGCTTAAGAAAGCATTTTCTTTTAATGTAGTATTTGTATTAAATGAACTTGTTACAGATGCTTTTAAAGCAAAACCTTCTGGGAAATCAACGGTATTTAATTGTACTAAACCACCAACAAAATTACCGGGTAAGTCTGGTGTAAATGATTTTGCAACATTTGCACTTTGAAGGAATTCAGATGGGAACATATCAAAAGCAAATGATCTTTTATCTGGCTCTGTAGTTGCAAGAGCAGAACCATTTAAAGTTGTATTATTATAGCGATCACTTACTCCACGCACATATACAAATTTATCTCCTACCAATGTAACTCCAGAAACACGCTTTAAAGCTTGTCCAGCATCTCCATCTGGAGTTTTAGAAATCTCTTCCTGAGAAATCCCATCACTAACTTGAGCTGAATTTTTTCTCTGGGCAAGAATAGCCGCTTGATTATCATTTACCCTACGGGCTTCAATTACAACTTCATCTGTTTTTCTAGATTCTGGTTGTAGATTAACATTAATTGTTACTGTTTGTCCTGCAGTAACTTCTATATTGGAAACTGTTTTAGAAGTATAACCTACATAAGTACATATTAAAGAATATGTTCCTGAAGCAATTCCCTTAATATTGAATTTCCCTTTTACATCGGTAAAACCACCTTTCTTGGTATCTTTAATACGTACAGTCACACTACGCATTAATTCACCTGACTCTCCATCTTTAACTGTACCAGCTATATTTCCACTATCTTGAGCAGAAACTGGTATAAACGCCAACAATATCACAAGTAAAGTGATAAAGCAAACTAAAACTTTGTTAAAACTCATTTAATTTTACAATAATCTGTTACAAAACACACAAAAGAACATCGCAAAATTACATTTCACCCTTTACTTCAGTTTTACCAAATCATTATCAATTGATAACATTGAGATCTCAAAAATTAATTAAAAAAAATTTTTGATTTTTAGAACTTTTTTAAACAATTTTACATTTAATATTTAGATGAATTCAAGTTCACTTTTTTAAGCTCCTTTTTTATCTTTTTGCTATATATGATAACTAGAGATTTATAGTATCACTACAACTTATTATCGCAAGTATTTAATACTTCTTCTGAAGTTTTTATTTTCAATTATTCCCAATAAAAGGAGTTTTTATGGGACATGAAGTTACTTCGATTGCAGCCGGAAATTACGTAGCATTTACGTTTTTTATCGGTACTATGGCCATGATGGCCGCATCTGTGTTTTTCTTCTTTGAATTGAGTACTACCTCATCAAAGTGGAGAACTTCCGTATTGGTGTCTGGAATTATTACTTTTATAGCTGCAGTACATTATTATTATATGCGAAGCTATAATTTAGAAACAGGCACTTCTCCTACATTCTTTAGATATGTAGATTGGTTATTGACAGTTCCTTTGATGTGTGTTGAGTTTTATTTAATTACTAAGAAAGCTGGTGCAAAACTTAGCTTACTTTGGAAATTAATCGCAGCATCGGTATTCATGCTAGTTACCGGTTATATTGGTGAAGCTATGAACGGAACCAATGAGTCAAGCTGGATTTGGGGTACAATTTCATCAATCGGATATGCCTATATAGTATGGCTTGTATGGTTTGGTGATGTAGCAAATCTTGCAAAATCAAGTTCCGCAGCAGTTGCTAAAGCAAATAGAGCATTAGGCTGGTTTGTTCTAGTTGGATGGGCAATATATCCTTTAGGATATATTTTAGGTACTAAAGGCGGTTTATTTGGTGCTCAAATGGTAGCAGATCCTGCAGCAGCTTCTTATGCTATGGATATAGTATATAATATTGGTGATGCAGTGAATAAAATTGGTTTTGGCTTAGTTATCTATGCTTTAAGTAGAAGCGAAGAATAATTATTATCATATATCGAACCTTTTTAAAACCTCGCATATTTCGTATATGTGAGGTTTTTTTTTGTGTCTTTTACAGTACTCTAAAACAAATTGTATTTTTACAGTATTATTTGTGCAATTATTAGTGAATATACGATGTCATTTGAATTATTATCTACCCTCTGTTCAACACCTGGAATACCTGGACGTGAAGAAGCATTTAGAGAAGTTGTTAAACAGGAATTATCACCAATAAGTGATGAATCATTAAGAACAGATTCTATGGGAAATCTATTTGCTGTCAGAAAAGGAAGTTCATCTAATGCTAGAAAAGTAATGTTAGCAGCACATATGGATGAAATTGGATTTGTTGTCAGATTTATTAGCAAAGAAGGATTTATTTATGTTCATCCTTTGGGTGGATTCGATCCAAGAGTTTTGGTAGCTCAAAGAGTAAAAGTATATACATCTTCTGGTGTTTTAGATGGAGTTTTTGGCATTAAACCAACTCATTTTACAACAGTAGAAGAAAGAAATAAAGTTGTTCCTTTATCTGAAATGTTTATTGATATAGGATTATCCGCAGAAGAAGTAAAGGGAAAAGTAAAAATTGGTAATCCAGTTACTATGGAAAGAGATTTAATTCAAATGGGACATTTCTACACTGGAAAAACATTAGATGATAGAGTTGGAGTATATGTAATGTTAGAGGCTTTTAAACGATTTAAAAGTAGTTCTGATGATATTTATGCTGTAGCAACAGTTCAAGAGGAAATTGGTGTTCGTGGTGCAAGAACTGCAACTTTTGGCTTGGTTCCTGATTTTGGTATAGCTTTAGACATAACAATTGCTGCAGATATTCCAGGAGTAGATGAGCGTGATCATTGTGTGAAAATGGGTGCAGGAGTAGGCATTAAAGTACTTGATAGTTTATCTGTTTCTCATGCTGGCATGGTTGATTTTTTGTGCTATCTAGCAGAAAAATACTCAATACCTTATCAATTAGAAGTATTACCAAGCGGAGGCACAGATGCAGGTGCAATGCAAGCATCCAGAGCCGGCATGCCCGTTTGTACTTTGTCTATACCATGTAGATATACCCATTCTGTTGCTGAATCAGTACATAAAGATGATGTTGAATCTACAATAAGATTACTTACAGCTTTTTTAGAACATTCATCAGAATTTACCTATTAAAAAGCAAGCCGCTAAGATTTTTTCCTAGCGGCTTTATTCTTTACATTGATATGGAGATAATTCCTGTTGATGAATTATAGGTAGTTATGAATTCTTGTAAACTACTTGTACTTTCACCACCAATATTCTGAGCAAAATTTCCTTCTGATGTACCAAATTGAGCACCATGTTTAGAGCAAATTGCTTTGCCACCAGATGGAGCAGCTACTGAACCTGCTTCATGCGGACATTTTGATGACATTGTACGAAATTTGTCTTGTGCTGTTCTTATAACTATTACTGGCAAGCCATTATTATTATTTCCAAAAGTTCTACGGATTGAACCTCCTATACTTTGTAGGCTTGACTCATTAGCTAATGTTATAGTAACTGTTTCACCCGTTAATGTAGAAGTTGGAGAGTCTGAACACCCTTGGCAAAGTGCCACAATTGCTGCACCTGAAACTATTGGTAATATCCCAATAGTTTTCATAAAATTTC
>JBMOIC010000049.1:0-7912 GCA_049317525.1 Bacteroidota bacterium
GGTGCAATCTATAATTGCTGTACAAACATACATGTTTATTCGTTTTAAATAAAAATATTTTACTGTAAGTATATACGATGTGATTTGTCTTGATATGTAAGTATACATAGACTTTATATGTCAATTGAAATGTACACTTAATTTCTTTACTATGTATAAATCTCAACATATCAATAAAGTATAAAATAAGAATCACGTATTTAAGCCATTTTCGGGGCTGTATATTTAATTGGCATTTCAATTGTATAATAGCATATAAGTGAGTATGATAAGTAGGGTAAGATATACTCATCCAAGAGTTGTAGTTAATCTAATAAGTGAATAGAACACGGTTATGTATACTGATTTTTCAATCTATCTTCGATAGCAGTTATAAAAATTATGACAGTACTATTGAAGAATAAAGGAGGGTATTCCAGCAAAAAACTTCATTGTATTTCTTATTGCTTTCATTAGCATTGCAGTCGCCCCACATTCATTTGCAGACAATGGAAAAATTACTTTTGATTATGCTGATTTTCAACATATCGATAAATTGGCTAATCAAATACCAGAAAAGTTTACACATAATCCACAGGATTTAGCATCGTATATTAGAGGTTTTACAAAAACAGATCTTGAATTTGTTAGGGCCGTATATGTATGGTTTAGCTCACCAACAGGGATTGATTATGATTATGATTGTTTATTAAAAAGAAAAAGTCGTCCAAGCCAATTGTCATTACCAGTGATGAAAGCTAAATTAGGAGTTTGTGTTGGCTATAGTAATATTATGGTAGATGCATGTAAATCTGTGGGAATAATGAGTGAGGTTATAGGTGGTTTTGTATATCCAAAAGAAAAAGACGATACAACACAACCTTATAGACATGCTTGGGTAATCGTTAAGATTAATGGAAAATTTGGATTGATAGATCCTACATGGGGTGCATCATTTGCTATGAAGGACAGTATTAATGCAAAAGAGCGAGTGTATAGAAGATTAAATAATTCTTACTTCTTTTATCACCCTTTTGAACATGGAAAAAATAGAGAATCCTATGTTCCTTTATGTAATCTGAGGGAACCAGGTATTTATTCTTATAAAAGAAATGACATACCGAATAATATACATAAGGCATTAAAACAGTATCCAGAACTTAGAAAAATCATTGATGATGCATTTGCAGATGCTAGTATTTTGATGCCTATCAATCATGATATTGATACAAAAATAAATGAGGATCCTTTATTGGATCAATCAGAAAAATTCTCAAAATTTTTCTCTTCAATAAAAAGATTACCAAGTCAATATTTTTTAGCAAAAAATAATCATGTTGAAGTTAGTCATTCCGGTTTTCTGTTGAATATTCTTTTGATTGATAAAAATAATTTAACACATAATCTCATTACTCTTAATGTAGCCGAGAATAATCACAAAGGATTATTAACAAAACAGGTTATGTTCTTTGTAGAACATAATGATATGGATGAATTATTATCTCAATAAATGAAAAAAACCGATATGAATATCATATCGGTTTTTTTCTTATACGGCTTAAAAGATTTAGAAAGTATATGCCAATCTGCCTTGAACCATACGTCCAATTGCAGCGGCTCCGATAAATTGCTGTACTTTATTATCTAATAAGTTTGTTGCATTCAGATTTAAGCTTAAACCTTCAACACCAGGAATACTATATTGAGCAGTTAAATCTAACATATGATAAGCATTTACATCGCCAATATAAACACCAGAATTCATACGGAATGTATCTACCCAGCGCCATTGTACGCCGATATTAAGCCCTAAATCTGCATTGCGATGCATGATGCCAAGTGATGATTTGTATTTAGGTGCATTAAGTGCAATGGTATCTGAAGAAGTATTTCCTTCACCTAAATCTTCACCATAAAATACATTCTTATTCACATAAGATGCTGAACCTGAAATTGTAAAACTTGGTGATAATTCATATGTAAATGCAGCATCACTTCCCATATATGTTATTTCACCATAATTTTGATATGAAAGTAGAATATCGCCTTTATGAGTAGTTTCATTTGGTGATACTGTACCAATTGGTACACTTGCATAAGCGCCACATACTTGCGCAGCTGTAGCATCAGCTTGTGCTTCAGGCATACCAGATTGCATAAGTGCACCTTTTAAAATTGGCTTTAAATAGGCAGTAACATCTGCTCCATTCATGAACACATTTGGGGTGACAACTTTTAAGGGTGAAACAAAATCTGTTACGGTTGACTGATACACATCTAAAGAAAATTTCAATTTATCTGCTAATTTCCCTTGATAACCTAATTCGATTGTTTGAGTGCTAGATTGACGTAATTTATCAACTTTGTGATCATTGTCTTGAAAAGGTATAAAAGTTCTATTTGTAGGATTTAATGAAGCTAAACTACCTTTTATAGTTGTTGGTGCTGGGATCATCGATGTCAATAATCCTTTTAATGCTGCAAGGGCAGGATTTGCTGTAATGATAGCAGTTACTGCTTGCCACATATTGGCAACATTTCCTGTACTAAGCCATATATCTTTACTTGGTGCAAATTGAGAAACATAATTTATAACACCATTTGAACGATTAAATGTATATCCATTTCTTCCCGCAGCAGCTCCATATACACCAACAGCATAAGCAGGGTTTGCTGCACTAAAACCAAAAGCATCTTTAACACTTAATAAATCCAAGAATAAATCATTTGTACCTGGATTACTAAAAGCTGTATTAAAGGTTGCTCTTACAGAGGAATTATCATCTAATTTATACATTAATGCTAATCGTGGAGACAAAACAAGTTCATCGATAACTGAATGTCTATCGGCACGAAGTGCAGCTAATGCAGAGAATTTATCACCAAATTTTGCATCTGCCTGTACATAGGCACCTATTTCATTATATGTATCATTATCTTCATTGACGCCATTAATAGTGCCTTCGGTTACAGGATTTGTTGAAAACATATCTGCGCCATAGGTAAAACGAAAATCATCATTTACTTTATAAGCATGCTGCAAACGAGCACCTAATAATGTTGATTTGTCAACAATTGGATTACCAGTTCTTAAGAAATAGGTATTTCCTGCATCACTCATATTATAAAATACTTGAGCAAAAAGGTCATTTGAAGTTAATTGTGCATTTAGATATGTATATCTCCAATCTTTTCCATTTGCAGCTCCAAGACCTGTCATTTCAATGGTATTTACAGCTTGTGAAACGCCAGTATTCAATTGTAACATTGTATTCTCACCTAGATTATAATATAATCCAGCATCAACATTAAATCGTTCATGGGTATTCTGACGATTTCCAATTTTTAACGTATCTTCTAAAACGCCAGGCTTTAGAGCGCTGGTTCTGGCCTTTTGCTCTTCTGGGTCTACATATGCCCAATCATTAGCAGAAAAATATTGACCAGAAATCTTATATCCAATATCATCATTTACTGTTCCAGCATGTCTTAATCCAACATTCATAAGATTTTGCATACCACCAGCCAAAAAGACAGTTGTCCCTTTTGATGCAAATGGAGAACGAGTAATAATATTCATGACGCCTTGTGTTGCATTTGGGCCATATAATGCAGATGCTGGGCCACGAACCAATTCTATTCTTTCGATATCTTCATTGGAAGATGGAACAAAGTATCCAACATTAACTCTTAAGCTTGGTACTCCAGCAGGACGATAATCTGTTAATGTTAATAGTGAACCTGTAAATACATTATTAAATCCACGTACACTTACACTTTGTTGAGCAATACCTGTTTGTGAATAATCTACACCAGCCAAACCTCTTATGTGTTCTAGAGGTGTACTTTTAGGCGCTTCACGAATTGTTCTAGGTTCTATAACTGATACTGAAGCAGGAGCCTCAGATGCTTTTTGTTGCACACGTGATGCTGTCACAACTGTTACATCCATATCGATAGATGTTTCTGCTAATTGAACATCATAAGTTGCATTACCATTATTCATAGAAAGATTTTCTTTCACATTCTTTTGATATCCAACACAAGATACAGTAACAGTATAGCTTTTACTTGTTAAACCTTTTATTGAATAACGCCCTCGTGAATCAGAAAAACCACCAATAGGTTTTGTTGATTCAGAGTTA
The DNA here is from genome assembly GCA_049317525.1 of Bacteroidota bacterium. GTDB lineage: Bacteria > Bacteroidota > Ignavibacteria > Kapaibacteriales > UBA961 > UBA961. The sequence continues at coordinate 4,125 of JBMOIC010000049.1, forward strand.
CTTACCTTTATTGAAGCTCCTGGAATGGCTTGTCCATTAGGACCAGTAATACGACCACTAAGAATGCCTTGAGCAAATGTTGCAATGCTAGATAAAACAATGCATAATGAGATAGAAAAAACACGTATGAAAATCTTCATACTCATTCTCCAAATGTGAATGGAATATAAAATGTGTTCAAAAAGAACATGAAAATTTTTAAGGAGTATATATGCGCAAGCAAGCAAGATTACTCTTTACGATATTGATTTCTAATGTAAAGGTAGATGTTCTTAGTAGAATTGCTCTTTTTATGCTTGGATGTACACATGAGTATTATAAAGTAATATGCTGCGATTACAATAAATACGGCCACAATATAAGAAAAGGAATTAAGTAATAAAAAAAGTGTATAAGTGATTGGTTTGTAACAAGTTAGAATTAGCATATAATCATCAGTTTATTGACCTAGATTTTTCTTATGATGTAAATTGAAACCACATCAAAAGATATGCTTAAAGGATAGAAATAAAAAAGCCAAAAACAGTATTTTGTTACATGATTTAAGTCCATGAAATACTTATATTATCGCCATTACATACATATCATTTGATGTACATTTTACAAAGAGTTTTCCAGAAAGTATATGATTCATTCTTTTAGACATGTATCACCACGTATCTTGGTGGTTGGAGGTAATCTAGGAACATGGAAAGCGCAAGATAGAGCATATGAAGCTGATCTTTTAAATGGAATTGAATCATGGGTTTTTGCCAGTAATGGTACTTATTGTAATGAATTAGATATTACTCCAAGAATGATTGCGGATTTCGATATCGTGATTATGAATTTAAATGCAATAGGCAGTTCAAAACGATTACAACAAGTAAGGGCACTTGCAGAGAATCGTCCAAAACATGTTATATGGATGACATTATTAGAAGGAGATATGAGATCATATCTTAAACCTATGCCTCATTTGCGAGAACTTTTTGATGCCTCGTCTTTTGTGAATTGTATTAATATTCATGCTGAACATTTCATTCAATCGTTAACAAAGTCACCTGTACATACATTGGGAATTCCTTATCCTGTAGACGGGGTTAGGGCATGTGCTATACCATGGGAACATCGATCAAGATCTGTGCATATTTGTCCATTTTTAAAAACCAGATGGAATGAATATCAAGTTGCTACCCAATTGCATATACCGATAATTGGTTATGAAAGAAGGTTGACAAGGAAATTCAGAAATCTTTTGTCAAATATGAGAGATTGTGGCAGCTTTTTCAATATTGATATTAACAGAACATATATTTCAAAGCTTCTGCATTCCTCAGATTTAACTGTTGAATATTCAAAAGCATTTAAAGAATATTATGCTCATGCTAGCTCATCTCTATTATGGTTAAATTTAGATGATAGATATACTTGGGGTAGATATGTGTTAGATGCTGCTGCTTTAGGAGTTCCAATTATTAGCACTATTAGTACTGGCCATGCTCCAAAACTGTTTCCTGAACTTACCGTTCAGAATCCATTTGATATCGATACAGCTTTGCAAATGGCACATCGAATAATGGATGATGATAGATTTGCTAAAAATGCATGTGATTATGCTTTGGAGCACATTCAAGAATTTAAGCCTGATATGATGATGAAAAAATTATATACAATTATTGATGCATTATGAACACACCAACTATTCACATTGTATTCAGGGCATGCGATATTGTACAGTCAGTGAATAAAAATCCACGACCTTTTATGCTTGATAAAACTACTTTAGTGCAGATTAGTTTTCAGAGTTTACTTGATTCTTTGCATGGGATTCCGCATACAATACAAGTGATTGGAGATAAATTAAGCCCAATTTTATCTGATTTTTTTACAAAAAGAAATATAGATATCATTCATGGTGATTTTGGAAATGATGAATCTATCCGTAGAAGTTTTTTTGCCGGCGCCCATGTTTCTGATGATGATTGGGTTTATTTCTGCGAAGATGATTATGTGCATAAGCCAGACTCTATGCATGTTATGTATCGCTTTATTCAAAATCCAGAACAATGGATGGAATTTTCACGAAGAATATATACATGGAGTTCTTTTATCGATCCAAGGAAACCAGATTTAATCATTCATCCAACTGATTATCCAGATCGATATAAAGGAAAATATCGTCGATTTTCTCTTATTTTTCACAGTGAAGATTGCCATTGGCGACAAATTACCGATACAACATTCACGTTTTTAATGAAAGGTTCTACTTTAAGAAAAAGATTTGCTTTTCTGATGCAATGTGCCAAAGGTGCAAATGATAGAAAATTGAGTAAAGGGCTGTATGGGCGGCTAACATTTTTTGGTAAGGCTATGGGTTTATCGCCAATGCCAGGATTAGCTACACATATGCATCGTGATACGATGTCCCCATTATATGATTGGGAAACTTTAGTGTTTTCAATTAAAGATCGTTTAGAGCAAGAAGGACTTATTTCTAAAGTCTAATGTTTGTTTATAGATAATATGTTAACTCTGATTTCAGAATATGTATGAATTATACTTTGTTTATCTCTTGTTTGTATGTTTTGTGCTGTATGTGCTTCTCTATGAAAGCAACTACATTAACTGTAGGAATTGGCCAACAATTTCCTGATCCAAGAACTGCTTGTTTATCTGCAAAGCCAGGCGATACTGTATTGATGTATCCTGCAGAATATAAAGGCGCATATTTTATTGAAAATATTAATGGTATTCAGAACACTCCGATTACTATAAGGGGAATTCACCGAGATAGTGTTGTCTTTTCTGGAGGTTCAGAATCCTTCCATTTTTCTGATTGCTCATATTTAATTATTGAGAATTTTACGATAAAAGGACAAACCAGCAATGGAATGAACTGTGATGATGCTGGAACATTTGATACACCAGCGCATCATATAATATTTCGAAATCTTACTTTTTCTACAATGAATGCAAGTGGAAATAATGATCAATTAAAATTATCTGGTTTAGATGATTTTATTATTGAAGACTGTATATTTCAGGACGGTGCTGCTGGTGGAAGTGGAGTAGATATGGTTGGATGTCATAATGGAGTATTTAGAAAAAATACATTTAGTCGTCAGGGTTCCAATTGTATTCAGGCCAAAGGTGGTACCAGATTTATTCGCATTGAGCATAATTCATTTATAGATGGAGGCCAGCGAGCATTGAATCTTGGTGGCTCAACTGGTTTGCAGTTTTTTCGTCCTTTAGACGCACCTTTTGAAGCTGCTGATATGCTTGTTCATGCAAATATTTTTATTCGATCTACTACACCAATTGCTTATGTAGGATCTGTTCGTATAAAAGTTCAACACAATACAATTATCTTCCCAGAACGATGGATTTTTAGAATTCTTCAAGAAACAGTAGACCCAAACAGATTTTTAGCATGTGGCGATAATGTATTTCAGAATAATCTAATTGTGTTTAAATCAAGTATTTCTAGACAAGTTAATATTGGGGGAAATACAGCTCCTGAATCCTTTATTTTACGGAATAATTTATGGTATAATGTAGATAATCCTATTTCTTCCATATTACAAGAGCCTCAATTAAAGGAAAGCGGGGGAACATATGGCAAAGATCCATTATTAAAGAACATAGAATTTGGCGATTATCATCTTATGAATTCAAGCCCTGCAATTAGCGCTGGCTTCCCTTTATCCGATAATGGAGTAGATTTTGAAAATAAACCATTTAAGAATCCACCTTCTATTGGTGCATTTGAAGGAGATGAGATCTCTTCAATATCATCTGAATCT
>JBMOIC010000050.1:0-7046 GCA_049317525.1 Bacteroidota bacterium
GGAAAAAGAGATAAATTCGTAAATAAGTATCAACAATAAATAATTACTTTATTATGAAAACACATCATTATCAAAGCACCATTACTTGGACAGGAAATAAAGGCAATGGAACCAGCGATTATCTTTCCTATTCAAGAGATCATGTCATTTCAATTCCCAATAAACCTGATTTATTAGGTTCTTCAGATACAGTATTTAGAGGAGATGGAACAAAACACAATCCTGAAGATATGCTACTTGCCTCTCTTTCGGTTTGCCATATGCTCTGGTATTTGCATCTCTGCGCCGATGCAGGCATCAATGTAATGTCATATACAGATTCACCAAAAGGCACCATGGAAGAACATCAAGGAAGTGGTGGAAAATTCATAGAAGTTATGCTAAATCCAGTAATAACAATAGCACATGTAGATATGATTGATCTTGCTCTTTCACTGCATGAAAAAGCTCATGCTTGTTGCTTCATTGCAAATTCAGTCAACTTTCCAGTAAAACATGTACCCGTTTTGAATATTCACAATATATCATGAAAACACAGAACACTAATTCTATGAATGATCACCATCAACGTATGGCAAATATGACATTTGCAATAGTTTTCCCTTTGTACCTAAATAAGATAGAAAGAAAAGGAAGACATAAAGCAGAATTACTTCAAGTGATTTCATGGCTAACTGGCTATGATGAACAAGATATAGTTAACCATATTGAAGCGAAATCTACTTTTGAAGTCTTTTTTAAGCATGCAAATCTTCATCCACTTTCATATAAGATAAAAGGGACAATTTGTGGTTATCGAATAGAGGAAATCGACAATCCTTTAACAAAGAAAATACGATATCTTGATAAGCTTGTAGATGAACTGTCTAAAGGAAAACAAATGGAAAAAATATTAAGATCTTAGACATATTATCTTAAAATTCTATTTTAGATATCATTAAACCTAGAATTATATAATTCTATCCAAACTGATGTACAAAGAGACCTTCATAACACTTTATCATATACATCTTATGTGTTTACGATTAATTATAGTTGTATCTACCTTTATCTTGTTCTTTACGCAAAATATTCAAGCTCAAATATTCAATTCTACTTTGGCTTCAAGATTACAAAATACAATTGATAGCATTCTTATAGCAAAAGATATAAAGGGAATTTCAGCTGGAGTATATATCCCAAGTATGGGTACTTGGCAAGGCGTGAGTGGAATTTCTCATCCAGGTGTTCCAATCACTTCGGACATGGAATTCGCAATTGCAAGCAATACAAAATTATTCACCGCAGTGCTTCTATTGAAACTTGCCGAAAACAATAAACTTAGCATTGATGATTCTCTCCATGAATTCCTTCCTTTCTATAAGAATATCGATTCAAATATCACAATTAGACAACTTTTGAATCATACATCAGGGTTGGATGATGTGACAAGCATTCCGGGCTATCCGGATTCCATCATGAATAATCCACGAAGAATGTACTCTGCAAAAGAACTTCTCACTTGGGCAGGCCTCCCGGCATTCGCACCCGGTAAAGGATGGGAATATTGTAATACCAATTATCTGATCGCAGGTTTGATTGCAGAACAAGTGACAGGACAATCCTATGGTAAATTATTAAGAGATAGTATTTTGTTACCACTGAAACTTGATAGTACATTCTTAGATGTGTATGATAGCGTTCTATATACAATAGCGCATCCCTGGCAAGCGGGGCGAGACAATTCAGGCACTCCTAGAATATCACTTAATAGTGCAGCCGGAGCGGCTGGTGCAATGTATTCTACGTCTAGCCAAATGCTACAATGGTATCATGCACTGATGAATGGCAAAGTGCTGAAACCTAAGTCTATGAATGATATGACTACATTTGTTGGGAAAGAGAGCTATGGCATGGGCATCGCAGAATATACTGTCAATGGAAAGAAAGTATGGACGCATGGCGGACAAATCTGGGGCGGATATAATTCATCGATGATGTATGATCCTTCATCAGGAATTATCATTTGCATTCTAACCAATCAATTGCCTGCGCAAGCATTTCAAATTTCTGTCCAAATGCTCACAACTGTCTGGAATTCTTCCGTTGGAATCCAAGAATCCAATAAAGATGAATTCATACTCTATCCAAATCCAACAAATGATTTGGTAACTATTTCATGCGATGATCGTGATATTCAATCCGTCAAAATATTCGATATTCATGGTAATATTGTGATGGAGACTAATAAAAGAACATTCTCTATAGCACTATTACCTGTGGGAACATATCATGTTCGAGCATTTTCAATTGATGAAGTTCGAAATTATTCTTTGATTAAACATTGACATTTCTTTTTGGAAATACGCGATATGAAACAATTCTATATAGATCCTGATATCAGCAAAGCAGAGACATTGCCTGGATACTTTTATCATGATAAATCAATATTTGAGAGCATGAAAGATCAAATATTTGCATCATCATGGCAATTGATTGGTGATAAACAATTAATAAGACTTGCAAATTCAGCTTTTCCATTCAGTCTATTGGATGGGTATTTAAATGAACCAATGGTATTGGTAAGAACCGAGGATGATATAGTAAAATGCCTTTCAAATGTTTGCACTCATCGTGGTAATATCATTGTGCATAATCCTGGTTCATGCAAATTCCTAATATGCATGTATCATGGCAGAAGATTCAATCAAAATGGAACATTTGTTTCGATGCCTGAGTTTAATTTGACCGAAAATTTTCCTAGGCCATGCGATGATTTGCACGCATTCAATCTTATAGAATGGGGTCCATTTTTATTTACTAGCATATCACCCACATTCGATTTTCATAAAATTCTTTCTATCATGAATGAGCGAATTGGATTTTTGCCACTTGAAGAATTTGTCCATCAACCTAGCTTGGGAAAAGATTATCTAGTGAATGCCCACTGGGCCTTGTATTGCGACAATTATTTGGAGGGTTTTCATATACCTTTTGTCCATCAAGATTTAAATTCTGTTTTGGATTATGGACAATACACCACTGAATTATATGATTATTGCAATCTACAAATTGGCTATGCAAAAGATGGTGAAGAATGTTTTACATTGCCTGAAGGCCATCCCGATTATGGCAAATCCATAGCTGCTTATTATTATTGGATATTCCCAAATATGATGTTTAATTTCTATCCTTGGGGACTATCGATCAATATCGTAAAGCCTATTTCTGTAGAGAAAACAAAAGTGAGTTTTATTACTTATGTTTATGATGAAAGTGCATTACATTCTGGTGCAGGAGCAATGTTAGATAAAGTAGAGAGAGAAGATGAATATGTAGTAGAGAATGTATTTAAGGGGCTCAAATCAAGAGTATATTCCACCGGAAGATTTTCAGTGAATCGAGAGCAAGGTACACATCACTTTCATCGAATACTATCAGAGTTAATTATTTCAGAAAAATAAAATGTATGACATATTCTAAACTTTGTATTGTCTCTAAATAATTTCTAATAAGTAGATTATGATAACAACATAATATTGTTAAGAATTATGTATCAGGAAATACTATTGAACTATAAAGAACAAAGTGTGATATAAATCTATACACCCAAAACATGTATATAATAATAATACTAATAGTGTTTTAGATGGTTTATTAGCTTTATCTGATAAATACTAATTGTTTTGATCTTTTTTGAAATTCCAGCCGTCAGAAACAGCATAACTCAATGCAATACAAAACAATATTGAAATAAATGTTGCAAAATAAGGTATAAAATCAATCATTTTTTTTGTTCTGTAAAAGTTTTAAATAAATACCAAAAGCTAGGATTGAAGGTACCCAAAGACCCATAAAGATTGCTTGAAAATATTCTTTATTGAAAAACAATACTTCTGAATAAATTAAAGAAAGGAAAGCGGAGACAAACAAAAGTTTATCAGTAAGAGTAAAGTTTTTTAACATAATTGCTATTCCAATATTTAATATAAAACAATTAAAAATGCATAATAAAAGGAACAATCACTGTAAAGTACAATTAAAGATGGATTTTCAAAAATTGTAACATCACAATGTATCTAGGTAGAGATATGCCGTAAATCAAAATTAAGTTTTTTTTTCTTAAGTTCAATATTATTGATTGAATGTCTGTATTAACTCTTAAAAACAGTTGTTTTTATACATGTAAAGAATCAAGATATGTCAATTTTGATTTTCAATGTGTTTGTTTCGATTTTGAGGATGTTTAATGCTTATTCGGCTGTGTACACGCTTTCTCCACATCGTGAAACTACTTTTTTTCATCTCTCTTCGCATTAATGCAATCACATCAGCTTCGGAATAACCATATTGAAGCTTTATTGCTTCAAAAGAAGTACGATCTTCCCATGCCATCTCTATAATTCTGCTTATATCTTCTGGTGCTAACATCATACTTTCTATTAAAATAAAAGAAGTTGTAATAATTGTTTCAACACCAACATATTCAGATTAGTTCAAGTTGAATTCATGAAAATCTAAAATACAATCTCAACAATGAAGATTTAAAAATATTGAATCATATAAGCTTTTTACATTTCAATATGTTACACATATTATAAATAGATAATTATATGTTAATTTAAATGTGATATATATGTTTCAAATAAAATCATGAAACTTTTATTGACGATTCAGTAGTTAAACGTTAGGAACATAAAATTCTAATTTCTTATAAAAAACTATGAAAACTATTCTTATAGCATTATTCGTTTTTCTTACCTCGTATTGTTCCTCATTTTCTCAATTAGACAGTATTAATAAAAGTCCATTTATATATGGAACACTCATTGAAGTGAATACTGGAAACATAACCATCAAAGAAGTATTGCAAGACGGCACTTCAATAGACCGAGTAATAGCATATAATTCTGATACAGAAATTGCTGGATGCACACTTGATAGTGTTCAAAGAGGTGTCATAACTCTGGCCATGTTAACAAATCAAGACTCTTTTCCACCTATAGCCCAGCTCATTAAATTTGATGGCTGCATCTCTCATATTGATGTGATGTCAATAATTCTTGCTAAAACAAATTCAACAATAGAAACTAGAAGTGCTACTGAATCAGTGTTTGGTCCTGAAGGAACTTCTATCACTTTTACAGTCGATTCTCTAACCTATTTGTATTCATGTGATGGACAGCCATTAAATAAGAGTGATTTTGCTATCGGTGATACCGTATATATTCGTTCTACAGGAAATACTCAAAAACCATATGCTGCATTGATTCAGGCAATTAATGATTGTATCCAAACTTCTCAAATGGAAGCCAAACTCATTGCATTAGAAGATTCTGCTATTATAGTTCAACCTGATAATTCAACAGATTCAGTAAGAATTTCAATCAATCCGAAGTATATCATTAATTGGATTCCTGGGGATAGCTCTTTTCAATTTCCTTTCTATGGATGTGATGGAAGTCCGATTCAAAAGAGTGACATCAAAGCAGGTATGAATATCTCTGTTTCATATATTATCTCACCCAGACATGGACTCTTCCTTCAATATGCATATGTAAAAGAAAATTGTCCAATACATTTTAGTGGAATAATCAATTCAATAATTGGTGATACCATTAGTATAGATAATAATGGTCAAATCTCAGAAATTATTATTTCTGATGAAACAGAATTGATGAATTGCAGTAGAGAAATTATTGCTAAAGACAAAGTCAGTAAAGGACTCCTGATTGATGGACTTGCTATTGAAAAAAATGGAGTGAATATAGCTCTAAAACTGACTATTATTAATGATTGCCCCTTTTCATTTCAAGCTGATGGAAGGATTGAATTCATAAATGATACATTAATGAAATTAATCACAAAAGATCCAAACCCATTTGGAACATCTTCAGAAATGGAATTAGCTATAGACTCTAAAACAATAGCCAGTGATTGTATGAATCTGCCAATAAATCTGAATGCAGTTATTGCGGGATCCTATGTAAATGTTTTATATCGAATGAATGGTTCGAAACCCATTGCAGACATGATCATTATCTATGATCCATGTAATTCTACTTATATAAGCGGTGTGATTGAAGCAGTAACTGGTAATACGATAGTGGTAAAAACTGATCGTGGGGATATACGTAGAACAGAATTCAATCAGGCATCCACAATTGTGAATTGTCGTGGTGAAATTTTTACTCCAACTAGCTCGGTAATTGGAGCTCGTTTTGATGGAATGACAACTGATGTCGGGAATGGTGGATATATTGTAAATGCAACTATTTATTCAAATTGTCTTATATATGATTATGTTTCAGGTACTATTTCCAGCACAAGTGATTCATTGATTACCGTTATAACTTCAAATGGAATTAGGGACATTTATAGGTATTCAAATGGTATAATTATGAATGAATCTGGGCAACTTTTAGACATGAGCGAATTAACATTTGGCAGAAAGGTATGTTTGGTTGTAGACAAATCCACATCAGTTCTCTTGCAAGGAATTGTAGATATTACATGTGAAAATGGTGTCCGTGACAATGAAGATGGACTAATGGTTCGTGGAAGGATAGAAGAAGTATCAAATAATGTACTCACTGTATCTACCAATAGTGGCATCATGCAATTTGCAATTACAAAAGCTACCCAGATGATGGATGAATTACGAAATACACTACAGCCAATATCGATGTCGCCGGGCAGTGAAGTTCGCATAATGACAAAAGGCCATGATACCGAACTTAAACCAATTGCTTCAACAGTTGTATTGATGAATGCTCTTTCCATCAATGAAAAAGAAAAGCCACAATCACAATTGATTGTGTATCCAAATCCAGCAAGCTCTTTAATTACAATTGGATCTATGGATTTTGATACAATCACTATATCGAATATGCTTGGCCAAACATTAGTAGAACTCAATGCTACAAACACATTTGATGCTTCTTCACTAAATCCAGGTTCCTATCTAATTCGAGCTACTAATTCAGGAAAATCTTTCTATACGATTTTGCAAATTACTCGATAAACATGCTAATAGCATAAAGAGTGTTAACACTCTGTTTCATGTT
>JBMOIC010000051.1:0-6657 GCA_049317525.1 Bacteroidota bacterium
ATACATGAAATCTGCTACAAGTGCAACACGTGTTCCTACTTGGGCATTGGTTAGAATAAATAATTTAATCCCAAATCAACAATATAGATTTATATCTGGTGCTGTTAATAGTGTTGTTACTACTGGTATAGGTGGCGGAAATAATTATCATTATGATGCAGTAAATGGAACATACCTATATAGTTTCAATAGATTTTTAGCTTCTACTGCAAGTCCAGCATCTAATTCTTTATTTACTACCGGTGTAAATGAAACATCAAAAACATTATGGATTAATCTAGTTCCAACTACAAATACTGCTTTTGGCGCTGGAAATAATGTGATATGGCGTGTGATTTTGACAGATAATCCTATCAATGGATATGTTGCAGATACATTAAATACAACAAATACAACCAAAGCAATAGATTTTGGTTCTTTGTCTACAAATGCAACAGGTATTTATGATAATCAAAGTGGATTAGCTCAAAAAACATTTGTGATGTTATATGACAATACAGCGGGTACAGGTAATCCTTTATCAACAGCCATCGTTCAAGATGATGGAACATTAAGTGATACAGTTACTTTTGCTCCTTATTATAAATTATTAGATAATACAGTTGGTGCATGGGCCACTCTTATTCCAAGTAGTTCTGCTAATGGAATTAGAAGAATGGAACAAAGAGATATAAATGGAAATTTATTGCGTGCTTGGACAGATGAAGACGGTGTGTGGGCAGGTGTAAGTACAATAAATCAAATTGGTGGATTAAATGCTATCAATTTTAGTACTCCTCAAATTCGTATTACTAATATCAATCCTGGACAAGTTTTCTGCGTAGGAAAGCCTGTTCAAATTACATGGGTATCTAGAGGTGTAGAAAAAGCTAATCTTCAATATTCTTATGGATCTTCTACAGGAAGAACATATTTTTCTATTGATGATGAAGCAAATGGTGCTTCTGGAAGTATGACATGGATTCCAAATGATTTTAAAGATTCAACTACTAATGCTAGTATCCGCATTGTAGATGCTGAGCATCCAACTAATCTTTCAGAAATCATACCGGTAACGTTTTATATTCCTCCTACAATGTTGCTACAACCAAAATCCAGAAATACTTGTTTAGGTGATACTATTTATATGGTAGCCTCTGCATATGGAACAGGTGTTACATATCAATGGTATAAAGATGGAAAACCATTAACAAATCAAAATAAGCCAACTATCATGATAGCAAATACTACCCCAAATGAATCTGGTTTATACCATTGTTCAATTGGTGGAACAGCACCATGTAGTAATATTTCATCTGATACAGCCGTATTATATGTAAATAGACCATTAATAGTATTACGTCAACCAGAAAGCAAGATTGCAGTTAAAGGGTCTACTATAAAATTAGAAGTAGAAGCAAATGGCAATTTTGTTATTACATATCAATGGTTTAAAAATGGTTTAATTGTCGAAGATGATACACGCATAAGCGGAGCTAATTCTCCTACATTGATTATTCGTGATCTACAGCCTTCAGATTCTGTTGGTTTGTATTCATGTGTAGCAAAAGGACCAAGCAATTGTGGAATGATTATTTCTGATGAAGTAAAAGTTTCGATATTAAGTATTGGCATAACAAGTAATCCTAAAGATATAGAAATCTGTAAAGGTTCAGATGCAATTTTAGCTGCCAGTGCTAAAACAACTCCTAATGGCGTTGATATTGCATATCAATGGTTTAAAAATGGAATAGCAATTACAGATCAAGGTAATGTTTCAGGTTCAACAACTTCTACATTAACAATTGCAAATGCAGATATTAATGATATCGCAGAATATACAGTCAAAGCAACTACTATTGGCAATGTTATTGGATCTGTTTCTTCTACATCTTCTGCTGCACGTTTAAGTTTAAATACTCCACCTTCTATTATTCAACAACCAGTTCCAAACATAACAGCATGCGTTGGAACTTCAGCTAAAGCTAATGCAATAATTAAAGGTAATAATGTTAGTTATAAATGGGTATATGTGCGTGGAAATCCAAGGCCAGTTGGTGCAGATACTTCTTCAGCAATTGTATCACTAGGTGCTGATACATCAGAAATAGTATTAAATCTTAATATCAAAAAGTTAGAAGATATAACACAGGTTTCTTATGATTTAGATTATAAATGTATCATAACTTCAGCTTGTGGCGTCGATTCTTCAACAATTGTAAATGTTGTAGGGATGCAAAATGATACTATTCTTAAAGATTTATCAACAATATCAGATAGCAAGTTTGGCGATACCATGAAATTAGAAATTACTGCACGTGGCGCAGGATTAACATATCAATGGTATAAAGATGGTAATCCAATTTCTGGCGCAATCAATCCTGCATATATAGTTGCTGATGCAAAAAGAGCTCAAAATGGCTCTTATTATTGTATCGTAAAGGGAATGTGTAATGCTGATACTTCAAATACTGCGGTGCATACTGTTATTGGCCCAGCTTCATTAGAAGATAATGAGCATGCATGGATGCTTTGGAGCAAGCCAAATCCAAGTGATGGAAATGTTACTATTCAATATTATCTTCCATCAGCAAGTAAAGTAACAGTACAAATTCGTGATATATTGGGTTCTTCAATAATGAATATAGAGCCTGGTATGATGGAAGCTGGTATGCATGAATATCCAGTGCAGATGAATAATATGCCTGCAGGTGTATATTATTATACATTGCAGACATCTGATATGTCAATTACTAAGTCTATGACAATTATTAAGTAATCCCAACGCAATTCTTTTAAGCCCTGTTTTCATATGAAAATGGGGCTTTTTTTTGATAGATCAATAGTCATGGATAATCACCAATACATAGAAATTATTAAGAAAAAAGTTAAGCGCTTTACTTTACGAGTATCGATAAAGGATAATAAAATTCTTTGTACTGTCCCTATAAGGGCATCAAATAAGGATATTGTTGCATTTATTGGACATCATCAATCATGGATAGAAAAGCAGCAGTCTAAAGCAGTAGAATTAAGAGCTCTTCATATCGAAGAAAACCCTGGCACTATTCTATTTATGGGTGAATTATATGCTGTACATTTTGATACAAATGCAGGATTTAAGGGGATTATAGATAAAGAAGACAAGATAATTATGTCGACGATTAATCTGGAAAGTCCTGAACAAAAAAAACAATGGTATAAAGAACATGCTCAGGAACTCATACCACCATTAGTGAAAATATATGCAGAACGATATAATTTTGTTTATGGTAATATTGCTATAAAATCACAAAAATCGAAATGGGGAAGTTGTTCATCTAAAGGAAATTTGAATTTTAATACTAAGATTATGCGTGCACCTGAATATGCACTTCATTATCTCATTATTCATGAATTAGTACATACCAAATATTTTCATCATGGGCCAGAATTCTGGCAAGAAATTGAACATTGTTATCCAGAATGGAAACAAGCAGAATTATATCTTAAAAGGGAAGGGCGTCTATTATAAAAGGGAACTGATGAAGGTGAATAATCCAATATTATGGGTTTAGATATTGTTTAATCTCATCTAAACTGAATGCAATGCCAGTTCCATCTACACTCATACAAGCCCCACTTAAGCCAAAAGTCACATTAAAATTGATAGAATTATTATCAAAATCGATACCTAATTGTTCAAAAGTAAAAGGCATAAAAGACATCTGATCAAAACACTCACTGGATTCTGGGTCTTGTGCATATAGATCATATTCTTTTTTGATTTTAGCATTAATGAGAGATAATAATTCTGTTTTCTTTTCATTAAATAAGGACACATTCTTTACTTTTTTAAATGTTCCATTTGCCTGTTTTTTATAGAGTTTATATTCATAAGAATATCTTCCTTTATAATCAGGAGATCCAATAGAAATTGTTTTATAGTGTTTATACAGACAAGTTTTGTTGATGATTGGGTCTTCGGTATCAGGGTTTGGCATCTCTTTTTCAGAGCACATAACTACATCAACACTATCGATTTGTTTAGATTCTTCTTTTTCAATAGATATATGTTGTACTGTATCGATCAGTTTTTGAGTAGAATCCTGAAGCTTTTGTTCAGCAATTTTATGAGAAGCTTCATTATTACAACCTAGAAAACTTATTGAAGACAGTACAATGACACAATAAGCAGTATATGTTTGAAAGGATTTCACGATTTGTTCATTATTCATATATATATTTCTACCCTTATCTATTAGCTTTTCGATATCATTCTTATCATTAATTACTGATATTAAGAATATCTTTATTGTAAAACGTGGTTAGCCAGTACTTTTTGAACATCATAAACATTTACTGATTTATTAAACTGTTTTCTAATGCTTGGTTCAATCTCGCTAGAAACCCAAATTTTAAGTTCAGCATCTAAGTCAAAAGTACCTGCCGTTTCTATGCTAAAACGAGTAATACTTTTATATGAAACAGATTTATATTCTGTCTTATTACCTGTAATTCCTTGCTTATCAACTAAAATCAATCGCTTATTAGTAAAGATAAACATATCACGCATTATTTTGAATCCAAGTTCAATCTCTTCGCCCTCGCATAACAGTTGACTGTATTGTTTGTTTAATTCATCTTGACTTACTGCACCTGCATTGCCAAGTAATGCTGTAAATAGACCCATTTTAGTACTTATGTTTTTGAATAAAAAATTATGTGATTTATATACTTAAGTAACCAACTTGACTTTTGAATAAAGAAGACATCTATCTTTATTATCTTTCTATTATAAGATGTAGTTTAGTTGTATTATATCAAAGTTATTAGCTTTAAGATTTAGAAAAAATAATGTTCTTTCTTCATGTATCCAAAGCACAAATTAAATGTGAAGAATTCAATTGAATTTTTGTCAAATGTACAATTCAAGTTTTACATTAAAAATTTACTTGAGCTTGCATTCTTAACAAACTACCTGATTGAAAATTATCATTTTTTACAAAATCCTCATACCTTCTATCGGAGATGGTGTAATTGACAACTAATTCAAAGTTTTTATTTACTTGCCATTCGCTACCAATTTCAAATTCAGTAACATTATAACTTCTTGCATCTTTTTCATGTTTTTTCCCTCCATCATAGTATTGATATCTAATAAATGGAATGAAAATTTGTTGATTTAGTTTTGCTAAATAGCTTAAGGTTACATATCCACCATTAAGAGGCATTACATCTATAGAGTTAGTTGCTTTATTAAATTCAGGGCCTTTTCCAAAAGTATATTCTGCCTGAATACCAAATGGTTTAGGATATAAAACAAAAGTTCCCGCAACTCTTTGGTCAAGATAATTTAAGTCTAAACTAGTTTTTACTCCACCGCTTAGATTTGCTTTTGGCATCACCCATTTTCCAGTATAAGCTTGAACGCCTAGTTCTACGATTTGATCTTTATATTCAAAAGGATAAGTTAAACGGCTTACAATATGAGGTTCATTATTTAATTCTGGATTATTGGCAGTTTGCCCATTATATGCACCAAAAGCAAAAACACCATAGTCACCGCTTCCTTTTAAACCATCATTTACTAAACTTGAATAGAGCTTTCTTATGTCTTTGGGTGCCCAATAAAAGAACACACCTATATCACGTTCATTTGAAACCGCGCTATTTAATGCATCATTTCTATCGAGAGGAATTCTGTTTTGACTTGACTGCATGTTTTCAAAACCATAAGGAACCTTACTTTGCCCAATTCTAAATCTATATTCATTGTCTTGATCTATTCCAATATCAAAATAGGCATCTCTTAATTGGGCAAAATGAAGTCTATCATTTGAAGGACTACTAGCAAAATCAGGTTGAACATACACATATACATTTTTACTAATTTGTCCAAAAATGATAACCCGCATACGTCTCATAAAGAAACCTCCATCTTTTCCCCATGACTTATCACATTGTTCACAACCCAAATTTTCATTTGTTTCAAATAGTCTATTATATCTTAATTGCATATACCCCCGAATGGATAAATTTTCAAACCATTTTTTTGGTTGGGAAATTTCCTGAGTTACATGAGTTTTTAAGCTATCTGATTGCGCAAAAGTATGTAATGAGAAGAGAATAAAAGCTGAAATTGCACAAAGGTATTTTATCATTGTAACTATTATTATGTCAACGTAGACTCTTCTATATCAGTCCCCTAGATAGGTAAATACTGTTAAAAGTGGAGTGTAGGCGAATAAATATTTCGAATGTTGAATATTATTATTTGGTAATATAACAACTAATTATAGAATAATTTACAGATACGTTTATATGTAATTACTGGAAATCAAATCATATTATAGTTTGAAAATGCTAAATCAATCCATTTCCTTCTCTTACTATCAAGTATTTTGTTTGTTAAATGCCATTATTTGTAAAATTTATCTTTCAGCCATTTTGCTGGATTGTTTACGATATATTCTGAAATATTTTGATAAGATTGTTGATTGCGAATTATATGTTCGTGATAATTCGTTTGCCATAATTTTCCCATCTTTGGGGGCGGGTTCGCCCCTACCCATTTTGTTTTCCAAATTTTCAAACATTCGTTTGCCACCAACGATTTGTATGCGCCAATAATGTCGTCAATCGTAGGGGCGACCCTTGCGGTCGCCCTATTATCATTATCGGTTATATGTAGGGGCA
>JBMOIC010000052.1:0-6567 GCA_049317525.1 Bacteroidota bacterium
TTAATTGATCGGATAAGCTGGGAATTGTGCCTTTCAGAAGAGTATAGCGTTTGAATTGTCGATCTAATGGAGAGTAGCACTTCTGCTCCGTACTGAAGGCATTCCTCCCTGTCAGGAAAGTAGCCCTGATGAATTACTCTATTGCGCAAGTGGACTTGCTTGTCTGCAAGCAGCTGTGGCTTGTGACTGAATTCCCGTAAAAAAAGGAATATGAATGCACCGAGCTGCCTTTCTGATTGACGAGATATAGCCTTCCATCCACTTTCAAGGATCTCGGCATCAACGCCATTCGCTTTCATGATGATGCGAATCGATAGCTCCATAAATCTCTCGTAGCTCGCTGCGAAGGATCCCACCGCCTCTCGGTAATAATCAGCTGCAAGTGCGTAGACAGCAACTTCAAAGAGCTTCTGAAAATCATGATAGAGAATATTTGCAGTAAACTCATGGCCGTTCGGACATTCAAATCTGTATACACAATCATTTTTTGGCAAGAGTTGAACAGTAAACTGAGCCTTAGAAGGATTACAGCCTGGACAAAAGAGAGTGATTTCCATGCATCAGAAGCAATGAAGTAACTTGTCAGCCTATCGCTCAAGATCAGCGGCGGGAGGCAGTTTCAATCATTTACCAGAAAGCCATGGCCCCGACCGCTGAGTCTTGATGTTAGGCATGATTTACTGCCGACCCTAGTGTGGACTGGCGACGTATATAGTTATGGCAGTGGGGGAAACTTCTGAGTCATGAAGGCGTTGGGATCATTGGAAAACTTCGGAAATGTTGACGAGGTCGGATGGTCGCGTTGATGATCTTCAATGCCAAGCTGCGATAGAAAACCAATGAACTTCCCATTTCCTTCGGAAAAGAAAAAGGTCGAGTTCCATTCAAAGTAGCCCTCAGGAAGTGGGGCCAGGGGGTGCGTCAATGGACGTGCCGCCCCACTTCTACCTTCACCAAAGATGGAGACATATGCTCGATGGTGTGATTCAGAAATGAAGCCCGAGCAGATATAGCCATTAGTTACAAACACAGTTCCATTGAGAATAAATGTTTCTTTATCGTTCTCAATGAGATCTCGGAAGACGGTTCCATTATTGCTCAATGCACTTGGCTGAGCATCGGCTTCCCGATCATAATCCCAATAAATACAGCCAGCAAAACCAGCACCACGCAACTTTCTACGTGTTTCCCTGGCTGTGCTTCCCTGCGTTCCGAACTCACCACAAAGGATAGCTTTACTTGTTTCCTGAACGCTTGCCCATTCCATAGAACGTAGATCGTCTTGGTCATCAGCTTGTACATAATGAATATCAATAAAGTCGAGACTGGACTTGGCAAGCGCCAAAGCATTCACGGGAATACCGGACGGTCCAGGCAGGTTGTCAAGAGGACTTTTCCGGCCTCGAATACGTGGAGTGAGCGTGCTGCATGAGACTAGAACTTGGGAAACTCCTGCCTAATCTTTCCAGCAATGACTTCTACACTATAGGATACCCCTGCATCCATCAATAATTGCCTATCCGTGGGAGATGCAAGATCATAGTTGACATCGTGATAGCGGAACAGTCCCAATTCCTGACTAAAGGGAAGGTTCATTGCTGAGAACTCAGCCTCATTTCTAATTTCGATGGCGAAAAGTGCCTCCAGACAGCGAGGATCGCTGGCTGCCACTTCGTTAAGCATATCTACAATCTCTTCCGCCTGAAACTCGGCAAAACTGTCCACAAGAAAATTGATGTTCTGGATGCCTTCAACATCCTGTCTCATATCAGAAGCAGCCTCGGCATAGTATTTGGATCTGTTCATGGGCATATTCCCGCACTCCAAGAGTACATAGACCCCCATGGTTCTTGCCGTTGACAAGAAGTTAGCTAAGTTGTCGATAAATTCTGGATAGTGGCCTGCGCCTTCCTGGGTAATGTTTAGGAATCCAACAAAGCAGCGAACAATGTTAAAATTGTGGACGGCGATATTGAAAAGAGTCTGGCTAATAAGCTCAGTGTCATAATATGGAGGAGAAAATACGTAATTAAATGCATCGGCACGCCGGACAAAATGAAATCCTCTTGGTTCAAACTGTGATCCAGCTGCGGTTTCAAAGCGACTGCCCCTGACAACAATTCTTTCCATAATGTGAACCTGTGTTTTTTGAAGTGGTAACGATCTTATGAGAGCCTAACGCTGGCCATCACCTGGCCGCAGATATAGTCAGCTGAGAAGATATCTTTGCGGTGGCGGCTCAGGAGAATGGCGGTGTTAGCTGACCAATGCCCTTGGCTGGGGCGCTGGCGCACCACGAAGCAGGCCTTCCACACTTAAATCCTCATCAACATCTGGCCAGTGGATTCCATAGCCTGCCCCTGCAATCACTCGGTTTTCACGCTCCTGGGAGGTTGCATGCAGAAGCCTTGGGAACCAAGGCAACGGGACCCAGATCGATCGACCGTCAGCCAGGCCGAAGATCAACCTGTCCTCTGTTAGGGCAACGTCAGTGCCCTGCTCACCAATGCTAGCCATGAAACTCCTCCCATGCTTTCAGCAGGATAGCTCTGTTCATGCTGATCAGCCGTTCAATTTCACGCAGCTCTCCGGCGCGAAAACCAAGGATTGAGTCTAGCGCAACAGGAAAAAGCCAGACTTTGTATGACGACTTATCTCTATCAACATGAACATGTGGAGGCTCATTTGGTTCGTGACTGTAGAAGTAAACCCTGTGAGGTCTGCGGGGGGGGATGGCGATGCTCACACCGGGACATATGAAAAATTTTTTGGCGTCTTATCGGCTCAAATCCGTCGAAATTTATATACGTTTTACCGACTTCAACAGCTCTGATCAATGGCAGTCGAAGCGATCTGCCATAACCCAGGAGAGCCTAGGTATGCTCCGGAGAATCGTCCTTAAGGCCTATGTCGGCTCTCATGCGAAGCTCACGAGAGAGGCCATCAAGATCCTGGGTAAAGTTCATATCTCCCACACCAGTCATCCGTAGTCCCCTAGCGATTTGTGGTAAGTGGACTGCGGGGATTTCAATTTTTATCAGGTACCAATAGTTGTCCCCATCCTCTTCAAAAGCTTTTTTCGAGAAGCTAATCATCCCCTGATCATGCTTTGGTGGTTCCTTGCTCCATGATGCGGAAAGGCTGTGAAGGGTAAACCTACTTAGATGCGAGCCAACGCGCGCTGAAATATGGCTTGGAATCAGTGGCAGAGGATATTCCCAGTAATCTTTACTTTCCCTTGAGTTATTTTTTATCCATGTCAAGTTGGATAACTCTTCATAAATCCTAGCTTTTTGTTGAAGCGGATTCTGCTTAAGTGGCTGGTTAAGTGGATCGACAAGAAAGAAATCTCGACGCATTGCGCGTATTTCATCGGCTCTTGTAGGAATATTGCGAGTTCCAGAAACAATTGTGGGCAGACATCTTGTTGCAACCTCCATAAGTCTTCTTGGTTCAAGCATCCAAACAGCTGCGGCCTTTTTGGGGTCAGACGTATTACGGCGATTGGGCTCCAAGGATCGCATAGAGGCATAGCTCAAGGCAATCAGGCTCCCCTTTGTCCAGTCAAGGAGCCTCGAAGGGATATCATGGTGGCGCATGATGTAGTTCCATTCGATGATATCATTCGGAATGACGTTCCCAAGAAAGGGCCTGCCAAAACGAGTGAAGCGATCATAGTAATAATCTTCCAGCTGTTTAAGACTCTCATATTTATGAGAGTACTTGTACCATTCCCTGGCAAGCATGGGAGTGAGTGTGTAATCCGTATCCCTTACGCCTCTAAACCATGGAAGGATCTCACCCACGTATCCTCTATTTGTGCGTTGCTCGCTCGGGTCGGTTTGCTCGGCATGCTCAGTCTGCTCAGGCTGTCTACCATTCAGCCGTTTTTCTGCTTTGTGTGACCAAGCTTTGCGTATGTGATCAGTGAGATCACAATAGCTGCTCAAGGAAGATACAGCAAAAATCGGATATCGTTCTTCTTCTTCATTTATGCGGCCAAGGCGCCAAGAGACATTGTCGAAACTATACTCTTCCTTTAGCAGTTGCCCCCAATAGAGGTTGTCATCCATCTGCCAAAATCTCCACAAATAAACCTTGAGAATATTATCTGAGTTTAGGTTTTATTTCAATCATGTCAGGAAAGCCAGATAGCCATAAAGTCTTGGTGAATCCAATGAGCAGATATTTTGCTGTTTCTCGTCTCAGCCCACAGGAACTGAATATAGCCTAACGCTCCAGATCAGAAGCGGGAGACAAAGTGAAGCAACTAAAAGAAAGCACTGCTCCCGTCTTCTGCATCTGGATGTTGGAAAGCCATTCGCCAAACCTATATTCATGCATTCGAGTTAAATGTAGGACGCGATCTCCACTGCAACAATTAGACGGCAAGCGCTATGGAGCATAGAGGAGTTGACGCTGCCATGCAGCATCCATTCTTATGTTTCAAACCTTAATTCTACACCCTCAAGTATTCCCTGAAGAGAACCGAACTTTGTAGGCGACAAAGTAAGACTTAAACGCTTAAAGAGGCTGAGAAATTCAGGGAAAGCCATTACTGTCTCGACTCGTCTCACAGCAAGTGGCCCACTGATGAAATTTATGTGCTCACAGAGAGCATCAAATGAATTAGCCTTAGCAAGATATATACTAACGCTAACAGGGTTTACAATTTCATCGCCATGATTTTCGCCAATTGACAATGATATCCCGCAAACCAGCTCACCCTGCTGAAGCAGATTTCGAGCATCCAGCCAATGCTCGATTGCCTCCCTGTCTCCACGATCAGCTGCGATAGACCCAGAAAAGTCCTGATACTGAACTGATGACTCAAAAATGACTTGCTCCATTGGGATTTTGCGACACTCCACAATCATAGCAAGAGTCGGAAAGATTTTTCAAGCCCAGTTGTAAGCAAATAGACACTACAGGAGGCTGCCAGAATTTGGACCGAAAGAAACATGTTTTTTTAATGGAGAGAGCGGCTCTATTGACAGATTCTGACGAGCCAGTACATCGTCTTCAGCATGACTGATTAGATTTTGAGAAGAGGTTTAAATTCCAGGCAGCAGCCATATAGGAACACTAACTATTTGAAGCCTCTTTTACCAGGCGCTCCATCTGAGGACAAAACTCATCAAGAATTCCACGAGCTTCCTTCGTTGCAGATCGATTTGTTTCTATTGAAAGCTTGCTCCAACCTTCACCATCCCAATCAGCAGTGTAGTCCCTACAATCAGCTTGGACAGTCCAATTCTTAGCGACAGGGCCACCTGGACGACCTGGGATGCTGATTCCGCCCACGACAGCGCCTGGATTAATTCTTGTAAATGCTGTATTCCCAATCACATTCGTTGTTGCAGTGGTTGGCATCTGATATCCAGGTACATTAACCCCACGAGAGCCTGCATCATACGTGCGAAGAACATATCTGTAAATCAAATACCTTCCAAAACCGCCATTCATGTTGATGGCTTTCACACTCTTGGGATCAAATATGACAATATCGCCATCATCACGCTCCCATCTCCTCTTGCCATCGGGTGCCTGCGGGGGCTGACCATGAGCATTAACACAACCAAGATAGTCTTTGGTGTCACTGCAGATCTTGTGGATTTCTGGGCTTATTTCCGCAAGTACGCCAGGTTGATGTGTCACCCAAAGACCAAGAAAAAAGAATAGAGCTATAGATGAGATCTTCATGGATACTTAGATTGGGTGGCTTTGAGGCAAGATAGCAGTTTTAACAAGTCTTTGGATCTGCATCTCTGCGATGGCATGGGATCTCCTGCCACTGGTCTTTCCAACGCTCAAGATCAGAAGCGGGGAGTCGCTTTGGCAAAGAGCATAGCTTTCGCTCCCGCCTTCTGAATCTTGATGTTAGGCCCCCTTCGCATCACCAGTGTAGTGAGCTTCGACATATTCCTTGAGCACAGCATCCATACGAGCTTGCCAACCAGCTCCTGAAGCCCTGAAATAGTCAATAACCTCAGGACTATATCGGATTGAAACCAGCTGCTTTTTATTTGCCAACTTTGGACGTCCGCGAAGCACGCGAATGGGGACCATCGCGCTCATCTGCTGGTCTGTAAGCGGAAGGGCATCAGGATCTGATTCCGCTGCCGCTGTAATCAACTGATCTTCCTCAAGTGTCGGCATCTTCAGGCTGATCTTCTTTAATGGCTTTGACATAGTGATTGACCTCACGGCGATTGGCTCTGCGTAGGCTAATAATTCTCCTTGTCGACTCGCGATCTACAAAGGCTACAAAACAGAGTATGTCTCCAATTGGAGCCAAGGCAACCATCCTTACTTCACCATAGTCAGCCCGATCATCAATCCAGACGAGTGCTGCATCCCAACTGAGCTCAGCTGCGGCAGCCAGGGAGAGGCCGTGCTTGCTCAGATTGGTTGCATCCTTGCCAGGGTCGAAATCGATCTGCACGCTTTATCGTAGCTACGGAAATCCCCTCCGTCAACCTCGTCACAACAAGCAGGCTTCAGGTGGGCCTAACGCTGCCCCTGAGTGGCAGGCAAAGAGTACCTGGTACCAGAAGTGAGATTGTG
>JBMOIC010000053.1:0-6331 GCA_049317525.1 Bacteroidota bacterium
CAATATTTTGTGATAAAATGGAGTTATGTAACTTTATAAAATATGAATGAACTAATTAAACTAGATAACAGTTATTTTACATATTATTCATAGAGTTATACATGAAAATCACAATCATTTCTTTTGTCATTTGTATTATTGTTCTCATATTAGCGCAAGTGTATAGTATTATGAGCACCACAAGAACAGAACAACATAAATATCAAGTACTTAAATCATATGGTAATGTTGAAATTCGCAAATATGAACCAGCTATATTCTCAAGCGTTATGCTTGGAAAGAATAGTTATCGTGAGATTTCTGGTAAAGGCTTTGGCATTTTGGCAGGATATATTTTTGGTGGTAATGAAAAAAAAGAAAATATCTCAATGACATCTCCAGTAACTATGGAATTGGGTGATTCAACCAAAATGAAATTCATGGTACCCAAAGGATATACGATGAATTCTTTGCCTGAACCAAATGATAAGAGAATTATATTTGAACAGCAAAATGAAAAGATTATCGCAGCGATTCAATTTGATGGTTGGGCAGATAATGATAAAATTGAATATTATACAGAACAGTTGAAAAGTTCTTTGGCTAAAGAACATATAAGCCATACAAACAAGTTTTCATATTTAGGATATAATCCTCCATATGAAGTAATTAATCGTCGAAATGAAATCATAGTAGAATTAATAGATTTTAAGTAATTCTCAAGAATTTCTTTTGCTTAAAGATTTTATTTTAGCAAAATTTATTTATGAGAATATTATATGAAATTCCTTCCTACAATCCCACGTATTCTTAGCATTATTGCTATTGCATTTGTAAGCCTTTTTGCTTTAGACTCATTTGATCATGGCTCTTTACATGAAAAGATTCAAGCCTTTTTGATACATTTGATTCCTTCTTTCATACTCATGATTATCCTTGCAATTGCTTGGAGAAAAGAATTAATTGGTGGAATTCTATATATCCTAATTGGAATAACACTTAGTCCTTTTATCTTTATTCATAATTATCGAATGAATAATTCATTTCTTATCAGTTTTGAAATTATATCGATGATTACATTCCCTTTTATTCTTTCTGGAACCCTTTTTGTGTTGAGTCATTTTAGAAACAAGAATACAACTTTACAATAATCAAATTTATACTCTTCTTAGTCTATTGAATGTGTGTAAATTATAGATATAACAACTTCTAATTGATAGTTCATGATTCAAAATCTTCCAGTTGCAGGCATGACTTGTGCCGCATGCGTAACAAGAGTCGAAAAAAACCTTAAGAAAATGACAGGTGTAACTAATGCAACTGTAAATCTTGCAACGGAATCTGTTCGCATTGATTTTGATGTTAATACTATATCCATAGAATCAATTGCAGAACAACTTTATGAAACAGGATATGAACTTATTATCAAAAAAGAACCAGATAATGTAGATGATAGACTTCTAGAAAGAGAAATAGATATTCGTAGGGATTTCTTTATAAGCCTGATATGCACACTTCCTGTATTTTCTCTCTCTATGGGCTTGATGTTAAGTCCTGTATCAGAAATCTTCCCAGTTTCGATGAATATGTTAAATTTCATAT
Organism: Bacteroidota bacterium; assembly: GCA_049317525.1. Lineage (GTDB taxonomy): Bacteria > Bacteroidota > Ignavibacteria > Kapaibacteriales > UBA961 > UBA961. Next base: position 1,582 of record JBMOIC010000053.1, read on the forward strand.
TCTGCTTTCTATCTCTTTTAGTGCTTATTATTCCCGGTAGAAGATTTTTAGTTCCTGCATGGAAGCTAGCAATGCACGGCGCATCTGATATGAATACACTAGTATCTTTAGGAACCAGCATTGCATGGCTATATAGTACATATGAATTGATTTGGGGTGAGCATTCCGGGCATTCCCAACACCTTTACTTTGATTCTACTACAACAATCATTACCCTTGTTTTGCTTGGAAAAATGCTGGAAACAAAAGCCAAAAGAAAAGCAGGAAATGCATTACAATCTCTTCTTAATGTTCAGTCTACCAAAGCATTAAAAAAAACAATCGAGGGATCATTTATAGAATGTAATGCATCAGATATTGTCATTGGTGATATTTTAATGATACGTCCGGGTGAATCATTCCCTGTAGATGGAATGATTATTTCAGGAGATACATCGTGCGATGAATCTATGTTGACAGGTGAATCACATCCAATAATAAAAAAAATTGGAGATTCAGTAATAGGCGGGGCAATCAATATTGATTCATCAATTGAAATTAAAGCAATAGCGATAGGTTCGGATACAGTCTTATCTAAAATTGCCGCCATAGTAAAAGAAGCACAAGGCTCAAAAGCTGCTATTCAATCTTTGGCAGACAAAATTTCCTCAGTTTTTGTGCCTGCTGTCCTTATCACTAGTTTTATTACATTTATCATATATTTTGCATTCTTACATGCATCTTTTAATGATAGTATTTTACCTACTATTGCAATTCTTTTAATAGCTTGTCCATGCGCTTTGGGCCTAGCCACTCCTACTGCAATAACAGTTGCAATTGGCACTGGTGCAAAACATGGAATTATCATACGAAACGCTGATGCATTAGAAAAAGCTGGTAATATTGATATTGTAGCTTTTGATAAAACAGGTACTTTAACAATAGGTAAGCCACATTTACAAAGTATACTGATCGTAAATCCTGATTATAACCGTGATATATTGATTTCTTATGCATCGGCTATAGAGCAATATTCCTTGCATCCTTTTGCGCAAGCAATCATAAAAGAATGTCAAAAGATTATGCATGCCGACTCAGTTCAAGAAATTCCAGGCAAAGGAATGATTGGGATTGTTCAAGGACATCGTATTCATATCGGCAATCTTTCATGGCTTTCAGATCAAGGAATTTCTTTTGCAGAAATACAAAACCAAGATATAAAGCAAGAACATTCGATATTGGGTATGAGTATTGATAATATTGCTGCAGGACTTTTCATTTTTGCCGATGTAATTAGAGATGAATCTATTGATATAATTACAAAGCTTCATCAATCTGGTATCCGCACAATAATGCTTAGTGGAGATCATCCAGATACAGCTAATGCAATCGCTAAAAAAATTGGAATTCTAGAAGTAATAGCAGGAATATTACCGCATCAAAAATTAGAAAAAATTGATGAATTTCAAAAGCAAGGTCATAGAATAGCCATGATTGGAGATGGAATTAACGATGCGCCAGCGCTTGCAAAAGCACATCTAGGTATTGCAATGGGAAGCGGAACAGACATCGCAAAGAATACTGCAGATATAACAATTATGAATACTGATTTATATGCAGTCTTAAAGGCAATAAGGCTATCAAAAAATACAATGCGCATAATTAAGCAAAATTTCTTTTGGGCTTTTATCTTTAATATTATTGGTATTCCATTAGCCGCAAGTGGAAATTTAAGTCCAACATTTGCTGCTGCTGCAATGGCATGTAGCTCGGTAAGTGTTATTTCTAATTCACTAAGATTAAAAAAACTGTAAATTCAATGTATGATTTTTGCATCTGAACATTCACCTACAGCTTTCCGATGGGATGATTGGTATCAAGCAATCGGAGGAAGAACAATTTCGATAAATGATGTAGATAGATATTTACATGATATTCGTGAATTTCAATATCCTAGATTCTCAGGTGAGATTAATTCTACTAAAACTCTATTTTCTTCTTCAAAACAAGCTTCTGATTATATAAAAAACAAGGCATTTAGTTTTGGCGCAGATGAGATAGGAATTGCAGAAATAGAACCATCTGATTTGTATAAAGGACATTCAGTACAGGAAAAATATGCAATTGTTATTGGTCAAAAAATGCTGTGGAGGGAATTTCAAGAAGTACCAAATGAACAATCTGCAATAGAATGTTTAAGAATTTACTTTTCTTTAGGTGAAATTGTTATTCACATTGCTCAAGAAATTAGAAATCTTGGATATCCTTGCACTGTTGAGCATCCAATTGGCGATAGCGATGTATTGCATATTCCTTTAGCCCTTAAAGCAGGTTTTGGAGAATTAGGAAGGCATGGCTCAATAATACATCCTAAAATGGGACCACTTTTCAGATTAGGCAGTGTTATTACCAATATGGAATTATCGATAGATTCTCCTATTGATGCAGGAATTGCAAAGTTTTGTGATAATTGTAAAGCATGCAGAATATTTTGTCCTGCTAAAGCAATTCCAGATGAACGATCTCCAGAAGCTGGTAAAGATCATCTTGGAAATGATCGATATATTATCGATACAGGAGCTTGTTTTCCGTATTTTGGTACAGATAATTATTGTTCTGTATGCTTAGCTGTTTGTGTATATAATCATAAAGATTGGGCCAAGGATTTTGAAGGTTTTCAAACCAAGTTGTTTCCGAATTTGCAATTAAAAACACCTCCTAATCCAGTAGACCCAGAGATAGATAAGCATTGGTATCCACTTTTACATCGTTAATCCATGAATATTTCATTGTCATTCGTATTCGCTTTATTCTTTTCTTCATTAATATTTGGCTGTTCAAAGCAAGAAGAACAAACTTTAGTTTCTGCAAAAGGAGATAAAAATTACGGAGGTACTTTTAGAATAAATATGATTAGAGGTAATCCAAATGGATTAGATCCTGTAATCATCAATAGCAAATTAGCCGATGATATAGCTTTACAAGTATATGATAGATTAATTTCATTTGATTCTAGTTTAGGTGTAATTCCAGAAGCAGCAAGTTCATGGGAAATTTCAGAAGATGGAAAACAATATATCTTTCATATAAAAACTGGAATTCGTTTTCATGATAATCAGTGTTTTAAAGGTGGGAAAGGCCGATTAATGATAGCAAAAGATATTGAATATTCACTGATAAGGGCTTGCGATCCTAAAGCTAGAACAGTTCATTATTGGGCTTTTAAAGATAAAGTTCTTGGGGCAAATGAATTCTATGAGGGCCGAGTTGCAGGAAAACAACTCAATAATATCGAAGGAATTAAAGCAATAAATGATAGTACCTTAAAGATTCAATTAATTCGCCCATATTCACCTTTTTTATTATTGTTAGCTAACTCATTGGGTTGTATAGTACCTAAAGAAGCGGTTGACTTTTATGGACGAGATTTCTTTCAGCATCCTGTGGGTACTGGTCCATTTATTTTTGAAGAATGGCGTCCAGATATTTCAATGACATTCAAAAGAAATCCTCAGTATTGGCAAAAAGATGAACATGGTAATTCTCTTCCATTTTTAGATAAGATTATCTTTAGTTTTATTAAAGATGATAAAATCCAATTAAAAGAGTTTACCGACGGTAATTTTGATGAATGTTTTACTTTACCTACCGAGTTTTTTGAAGATATCATCGACACAAAAACAAAGAAAACCAAAGGAATATATAATCAATATCAATTACAAACTGAACCTGCATTATTAACCTGGTTTATTGATTATTTATGTACACAAGCACCATTTGATAATCCCAATATTAGGCGTGCATTTAGTTATGCAATAGACAGAAAAAGTATTGTTAAATATGTTCTGAAAGATGCTCCATTTGGACCTGCTTTTCATGGCATTACTCCTCCAGTATTTAAAAATTATGATATCAATCTTATACCTGGTTTTGATTTGAATGTACAAAAAGCCAGAGAATTGCTTGCCAATGCTGGATATCCTAATGGTAAGAATTTTCCTCGTATTACTTTTCATATCTATCCTGAACCACGATTGGTGCAAGTAGCAGAAGCTGTTAGATCTATGATTAAAAATAATCTAGGAATTGAATTACAAATTCAAACGATACAATTCTCTGAATTCCTAGAATTAGCCGAACAAGGCAAGCTTTCTATGTGGGGGACGCGTTGGTATGGAGATTATCCAGATCCAGAGAATTATATCAATCTTTTAGATGGAGCTTTGGTACCAAATACTATGCAAGAACCAAGTTATCCCAATAGTACGCGATATAAAAATGCTGAAGCAAGTGCATTGTTCTCTCAAGCAATGGCAGAAAACAATGAAACAAAACGCATGGATCTTTATCGCAAAGCAGAATCTATTGCTATAGCAGATGCACCTGCAACAATGCTTTTTTATGAAAATCATTATCGTCTTTTACAGCCCTGGGTACATGGATATCCTCTTAATGGTTTAGCAAGAATAGTGTTAAAAGATGCGTGGTTTTCTAAAAAATAATGAGAATAATGTGATAATATTCTCCTCTTATTAGAGGGGAGGCAAGTTCATACTTGTTGGGGTGTGTTCTTTAGTCTCACCCCGCCCTGCGGGCTGCCCCTCACATGAGGGTAATAAGACAATGATATGACGGGGTTAATGCTATAGTTCTAATTAATTACATATCAATTACTTAGGGGTTTTACAAAATTCGTTGATACAATGTTGATACAAACTCAGAATGAAATGACCATTATTTGAATTCATAATTTTATGAAAATATTATTTAT
>JBMOIC010000054.1:0-6114 GCA_049317525.1 Bacteroidota bacterium
TTTCCTCATGCTGATATTGATTCAGAAAACTAAGATCTGATTCAGCAGTAATATTTCAATTCTAAATGTATTGTGTAGCATGCGCTTCTCATCAAGGAACATCTATGTGTCTAGTATAACTTTTATTTCTTTGGCAATTATGTATGAAATGTCTCATATTTATATGAATCATTCATTGTATTCATATTTACGAATCGAATAAATCAATGCCAAGGTCCATTAATTGATTGATAAACTCTTTGCTATTTCTAAGTCTGGGTGAAGCATAGCGCATTGAATCAGCATCCTTCAAAACAGCATGCTTAACAACTTCTTCATCATCTCTTAATTCAGGACTTGCATATCGCAATGCATTACCAGAGGACTTCACTGCTGTAATCACAATTTCTTTTTTTGATTTCAATCCAGATGCTGCATATTCCAAAGAGGACCCTTTATTGAACACAGCTTGAATCACCAACTCCTCATCAGATCTTAATGAAGAATCTACATAACGAAGATTCGAGCCATCATTGTTTACTGCAATTTCCGCGAACTCTCTACTAGCTCTTATTGCCTCACTTGCATATTCAAAGGCATTTGTATTATCCTCATCAAATGCAATTTTAAAAATGTCCGGATTAAATCGTAAGCGCTCTGATGCATGTTCATAGACATATTTATCCTTTAATATAAGCTCTATTATGAATTCAGCATTGTCTCGTATCAAAGCACTTGCATATGTCAAGGAATATGTAGAATCTTCTGCAGCCATTTTTACAAAAGAAAGTGTGTTCCGAATTCTTGCAGAAAAATACTTTAATGAACTACCTGATGAACGAAGCACCTTCTCGGCAATATCATCGCGATCTTTAAATCTTGTATGTGCATAACTAATACTATCTGCATCATCTTCTATAGCAGTCAATACTACTTCTTCATCATTTTTCAATTCCTCACTTGCATTCTCTAGTTCTGATCCAGACTTACTAACAGCTTTTAACACCAGTTCTTTATTACTACGAATCTCTTCTGAAGTATGATCCAGTATCGATCCCCAACCACTATCACCTTCTAATGCAAGTAATACGATATCTTTGTTATATCTGTGAGATTCACCCGCATAACGAAATGCCTCTTTAGAATGAGAGCAAGCTTTTCGTACTACTTCCTCATCATTTTTGATTTTCTCACTGGCATATTCTAAAGCTCCTCCATCTTTAGTAACTGCTTTCATGACAATTTCTTTATCATCTCTAAATAATTCAGGAGCATATCGCAAAGCTTGCCCATAGCTTTCAACTGCAGCCATAATTATCTCTCGATTACGATTGGCAGGACTATCTGCATATTGTAATGCCTGTCCACTCTCTTTTACAGCAGCAAGTACTATCTCTTCATCTCCCCGTAATGAAAATGATATATGTTCCAATGCCGAACCATTCTCTTTACAAAACTCCAATGCAAAATTTCTGTCGCTCATAAATTCTACAGGTGCATCTTCAGGTGAATAAAACCCATTTTCCTGCATCCAAGATCTTTGTTCTAAACTAAGTTTACTTTTCATAGTTGTATAATTACCATTATTGAGAATGTATTCTATCATGACTGTAAGCTAATATTAGATACAATTCTTAAAATATCATTGTATTCATATGTAGTACAATCATGGTAAATAATATTAAATCGTTATTTAAAATTAACTGACACTTTTACTGTTCAGAATGAAATAGATAATATTATTATCTTATAATCATATAGTCCTTTGGTCCGAAGTATGTCCTTAAATCACCATTACACCAAATATCAAGTTCACTTTCGGACCAATGTACTGCAATGTCCTGTGTTGAGGGTAGCGATATTACAACATATTCTGTTTCATTTTTATATACCTTCACAATATTATCTTCAATTGTAAAGTGTTTAAAGGTAATATAATCTTCTGTCCATTTCATAGAAAATTCCTCAATAAGATATTGTAGATTCCGATGCACATATATTGATGCTTTATTTATTCATTCATACATTATTTTTAATCGAATACGATATTAGTTTCAGGCAGGCCTTTTATCAAGTTATCAATTGCATATTTATTTCTGCATATAGCATTTGAATGCACTCTATCACCATCATCATAATGCATATATAAATTCTTAAGATTTTTACATTCTTGAATATTCTCTGAAATCTTAGAAATTCTGTTGCCAATGATTTGAAGAGTTTCAAGATTTTTTAAATAACCTATCCAATCAGGTATTTCCATTAACATATTCGTCGTACCATAAAAGCCACCAAGGCTTAGAGATTTTAAATTCAACATATTACTTACTACATCTGGAATTAATTCAAGATGACAATCTAAAGCTAATTCCTCAATATATTCCGGATGTAATCTCTCAAATGATTCTATTTTTATTTTACCTTCTACTTTCAGCGATTTGATCTTTTTATACTTTTCTATTTCCTCAGGTATTTCTGTGAGATTTAAATACTCTAATTCAAATGAAGCTAATTCATTTGGATCTTGTTCGAATTGCGTGTAAAAGTTATTTATTCTACTGCCTAAGTCTACTTTGGTCTTTGGAAACACTTTACTGAAGATTTTTAGATTTTCGATCGTAGCTAGATGTGTTTTTTCAAGATTCAATACATTCAATGAATCAGCTGCTACATAATTATCAGGAATGATAATATTTATTCCATCGAATGCTTCTACTTTTAATGCTTTAAGCCTTGGTAGTTCTCTAACATTTATTAGGTTTAGTTCGCGTTCTTTTCCACTTAGTGATATTTTTAATTCTTCGATGTTTTTGATATGTTCTAAACAAGTCATGTTATCATATTCAAAATTATACCATTCAAGGTATTTCAACTTCTTTAACTCGTTCAACTGTTTACAAAATGCGTGTAATTCCTCAACACTACCTTCAGGGGAATACCATATTTTAAGTTTCTCAAGGTTTACCATACCCGATAAATCTGGAAATCCCCCAGGTTTAAAATGTGATGCATTAATACTTATAAAATTAGCATTAATTAATCTATCTAGATGAATGCCAGGTAAATAGAATAGATCTACTTTTTTTATTTGTGGTATAATTGGATGAGAATTGATAAAATTTACATAATCATCATAATTTTCTTTATTAGAGCATCTTAACTCAAGGGATTCCAGTTCATTACATTCATTCAAGTTTTCTGGTATATTTAGAATCTTATCGTCATTATCTTGGTCGCTTATACTATATTCTTTTATCTGTGTTGATTCAAGTATCATAACAAACCTCTCCTGTAAAAATTAACTTACATAATAAAATTAAATTCAAGTACTTACTATCCTCACCCACCTACTCTTCCGCTATATTTTTCCTGCAACTTTTCTGCGAACATTGCAATCGCTTTCCCTTTTGCTTATTCAGTTGCAAATTAAGTTGTATTACAAATCATGCAATAATGTAAACTAAATGTTTCATTTCTTTTCCGCTTGATTAATGATAAATATGTGTAATATTTATTACTTGTAAACTTACCATTTCCTATTTCAAAATACATTACACATTTTATACTTATTTACCATTCTTAATATTCAAGTAATTACATTATTACTCTAAGTAAAAACCTAGTTAATTGATATAGGAGGGGGTGGTATAATTAACCGTAACTGGTACAGGGAGGTGGGTAACTAAAATGCCAATTCACTTCTATTTTTATATCGAACATAAATTTTCTGTATAGGAAAATCATTCACATTCGTTATGAATGAATACTCAATAATACATGATAACACCAATGAGAATAAAAGACTAAAGAACTTCCACAATGGAACAACATGGTGAGAGATTTGGAATGGATACTGAACACTATGACCTTGTTCTCTTTGACCGTGGAATTAGTGGAACAAAACCATTCCGTGAAAGAACCAACGGTATTAAGATAATCACATTAGTAGAACAAGGTAAACTGAAAGAACTGATAGTTCCTGAACTTCGTGATATCGGTAGAAATACATTTGATACAATCTCTGTATTAGACTTCATGGAAAAACACAATGTAAACGTTACGATTCAATCCCTTGGAAACCTGAAGAGTATTGTAGAAGGAAAGAAGAATCCATTATGGACATTGGTTTCTTCTATTATGAGTTCATTGTACCAAATGGAATTAGAGAACTTGAAACTAAGAACACATATGGGTAGACAATCCTATCTACTGAAAGGTGGTAAACTTGGAAGAAGAATGGGTTCCAATGAGAATGAGAAATCATAAAAGCAGGCAAAGAAAGTTCGCGAATCCATTTTATCAAGGTTGTGCGAGAAATTCCATATCGTTGCATGATTTCTTTGGGGCTTAGTAAGCGATTTTGCATGTTTTGTCCTCATAATATGACACAATTGTGTGTTTACAATAAATATGAGGAAGTTTGAAAAAGTGGGAATGAAATAAAGCTTTTTACATAATTAGCAAGATATGCACTCTTAGTAACAACGTGAAGATTCTTAGTGGTTTGGGGGACTCATTGTTAACCTATTAAGGGTTGTGATGAGGGAAGTCTGATATTGATATATGTAGTTAGTGACTCAAAGTGAACAAAATGAGTATATATCTAGTAGATGATTTATGCTGCAGTTTCCATAATCTTGTATACAATATTGTATATTTATTTAAAGGGTTTTGGGATGAAAAATATATTGACTCTGTTTTTGGTTCTGATTGTATTTTCTCTTGATGCTACAGCTCAAGTTCCAAGCTATGTATCAAAGATTGGCCTTCAAGGTTGGTGGGGGTTTAATGAGAATCCAAATGATGAAAGTGGGAATGGGAATCATGGAATAGTTAACGGCCCCATTTTAGCCTCTGATCGATTCGGAAAAAATCTATCTGCTTATAAATTCAATGGTAACACTGATCTAATTGCAACTACAAAGAATGGAGTAATTGGAAATACATTTACCGTTTCATTTTGGGTGCAGCTGGATTCAATAAGACAAAATTGGTTAATAGTTCAGGGTGGAAACCAAACAGGATACTCTTCTGCCTTTGATAAAGGTGCTCAATTTCTTGCAAATGGTATTATTGTGCAATATATTTTTACTGGAAAAGGAAATTGGATTGGTAATGACACATTATTAGCTGGTCCTAATAGGTGGTATCATATTGTTTATGGATTGAGTAGTAGTGGAACTAAGCTTTATATTAATTCTAAATTAGTTGCAACAAATACAGATGTCACAACTAGTCAAAATATGTCTGGCTATTGGAGATTTGGAGGGTGTACACACCTTGGGCAAACATCTTTATTCGGTAAACTCGATGATATTGGTGTATGGAATAGACTATTAAGTCAATCCGAAGTTACTGATCTGTATGTTTCACAGTGTTCTCTTAACATATTAAAGCAACCAAATCCATCCTCATCAATTGTTGGAGGCACAGTTAGATTCAGTGTTAAGACTAATGATTCTTTAGCGAGAATACAGTGGCATACAAAGGTTGCAGGAATAGATTGGATGCCACTTTCTGATAATAATTCATATAGTAATGTCAATTTTGACTCATTAGTTGTAAGTAATATTGAATTAGGAAATCACAATCAACTATTCAGAGCAATCATTAGTAATGACATTTGTAAAGATACAACTGAGACTGTAACTCTCTCCGTACTTGATACTTGTATATCTAAGAAAATTGATACAGTTAGGTTGGTAATTACTGATACAATAAAAAAAATCATTTCTGATACAGTCAAAATTGCTGTATCGGATACCCTGATTATCAAAATAAAATCCACCGGATTTCAAGAAAATAAATATAATACATTTCTAATTTATCCAAATCCAACAAATACATTTGTTATAATTGACTGTGCAAATATCAACGAGGTTGGTAATTATACATACACTATCACTAATTCACTTGGTCAAGAGAAATTAACATCAAAATTTACTTCTCGTTATCAACAGATTGATATTTCGGGAATAGGTGGAGCAGGTTTATACATCATTAGTATACGTGATAAGAATAATAATGTTATTGAGACAAGGAAACTCCTCATCCAATAGCGCCCTTTCTCATCTTATCCGTAATGCAATGGTGGAATGATTTATCTAACTATGGATAATGAATGGAGTTACTTGG
>JBMOIC010000055.1:0-5936 GCA_049317525.1 Bacteroidota bacterium
TTATACCAATGGGGCCGCGGCAGCGATGGTCACCAGTGCAGAACTTCAGCAACAAACTCTACATTGAGCAGCAGCAACCAGCCTGGACATGGTGACTTCATACTTGCCCCCAGCTCACCAAACGACTGGCGCAGCCTACAGAACACAAACCTTTGGCAGGGGGTAAACGGAGTAAACAACCCATGTCCAAGCCTTTACCGTTTACCAACCGATGCCGAACTTAATGACGAACGCTTAAGTTGGAGCAGTAATAATAGTGCAGGGGCTTTAGCCTCTCCGCTTAGATTGCCCGTGGCGGGCATCCGCGACGGCAGCGGTGGTTATGTCTTCGATGTTGGGTCCTACGGCTACTATTGGAGCAGTGCGGTTAGCAGCACCTATTCGCGCGGCTTGTACTGTGGTAGCGGCGAATCCGACGTGTACGCCCTCGGTCGAGCGCGCGGGTACTCTGTGCGTTGCCTTAAGGATTAACCCTTTTGCCTCTTTGGGGTCTGGAACTAAGACCCAACAAAAATAAAATCAAGGGTTCTGATAAAATGATATCAGAACCCTTTGTTTATTGTATTCTTAGTGATTTCTCCTTTTTGGGTACTCTTCAAGTAAGTGTAAAAGGAAGTCTGCTGGGTAGCTATCTAGCAAGGGGGCAATCAACCTAAATGGTAATTGCTTATGTGTGCTATAATTATTGACAGCTGATGCTGTTGATAATGGGGGATCAAGCTGTAAACCATACCTTTTTTGCGTTATTCCTATTTTTTTTAATAAAAATAGTAATTCACTTCCTGTTATTTTCGACATAATTCCATATAATTCAGGGTCATATTGAGATAATTTCATTGTTATAGTCCTTTTTTTTATTGTGTATCTTTAACATTCTTGTGTATTATTAATTGTGATGTAATATTCTGAAACATTGTTTCATATATTTATACATTATACCTATCTACAGAGATACTATCACGTATATCTGATCTCTGATTTTGTGCTTTTATTGAGTATTTTCTTTGCATAATCATGAAAAGAGACAATTATTGCCCTATTTCTTAGTTTAATTTTTTTAAAACAAAGCAATCATGCTTCTTATTCATAATTAATTCATTTCAAACTCTTGTATCGTCCACCGAAACTGTTAAGCAAATAATCTCCAATATCATATTGAGCTTCTATTTCTTCTTTTGTAGCGATTGTTAATAGATAATTATTTACTTGTACTGAAGTAAACCCTTTTAGCTTTGAAGCTATTTGTTCCCAATCTTTCATAGCATCAATGTCTGGCACCAGAATTACTTTATTATCTTTTAGTACTTGTAATTTATTATAGACACTACTTGTTTTACCACCAGTTGCTACCCAAGTGTATTGGTCTAACACTATAGACCCAATTATTGCTGTTTTTTCACTTTCAACTACAATTACATGGTCAGTTTTTGAAGTAATTAAATGCTCACCAAACAGACATTGTCGTAAGTGAAAATTCTGTAAGCCAAGTACTTGATGCATCCACGTGATATTACCGCCTCGTTTTAAACTTGATCGATCATATTGCAGTAATTTCCCACCTCTACATTGAAGCTGGGAATCTAATTGCCAGAATATTATTTTATCATGATCAGTTTCTAGGGTTCCAAGGACATAGTTATTCACTGCTTTCATTGTTTTTTCAACTCCAAATCTATCCTTTAACCCAAGTATAAAGGAGTTTTTGTCATAACTCCCCATATGTTTGATGACAGTTTCATTATCTATATAACTTGGCTGAGCTGATTCACTTTGATTGTTGATATTAAATGGTTCAGTATTTCTTTGCGTTTCGTTTAGCTGTTGTTCTGGCTTTTTGTGATACCCACATTTACTCTCACGGTCACATCGTCCATATAGATCCTCAAGATATTGATGCGTATCATTGTTGATATATCTTACAAATGTGCGCTTATGACATTGGGGACATATATGTTTTCCTGTTTTGGTATGATATGTTTGAAGCGAATATTTATACGTTTTCATATAGTACTCCTTGTGGTGCAGAGTGCAACTATATATATATATAATTGCACTTTGCATCCACTCTAATATTATTGTTTAATTGTAAGAAAATAGATGTCATGTTTATGTTTCTTCTCGACTGAAAGAGTATGAGGAATTCCTTCTTTGGTAATAGTAATGGCCGAGTGTAAAAACTCTTTTAAACGATCAATAGCAGTACGTTTACCAATGTTAAGATTCATACTCATTTTCTGTAATAAGTCTTGTCTTGAAATTTCATCAACTGATGCAAATAAGAGTTCCATTACTTTTTGTATTTGTTCAACATTCGCTTTATTTTTTTTCGAGTCAATAATAGCATTCACTATTTCTTTATCTAATTGAACAAGGTTTCTGGACTCTTCATTAAATTCAAAAAACATACTTGGCAATCTTTTAGTATTTCTATTTTTAAGAAATTTTAATTCATATGTTGGTTCTGGCCTCACATTATGTTTACATTCTGAAACCTGCATAATTGTTGTAGCCTTATTTGAAATTTCTGTTCCATAATGTCCTCTAGCCTTTTCAGAACCAGGGTTTTCGTGAATTACGCATATGAATGTAACATTATGTTCATTTATCATCTGATTCATCATATCACTTAAATTCATAGAATCTGATACATTATTAAAATCGCTCAAGAAGTCGGTGGATACATCTAGAACTACTAACAAATGATTTTTATGTTTTTTGGTATAATAGTTCAGTAGCGTATTTGCTAATTCAAGTCTTTCTTTTCTTGGAGTTTGTAAGAGACTGATACAATTGAAATTGACTGGAATATTAATAATTGAATATCCTGCCTGTATGACAATTTTTTGCATAGCATAAGGTAATTGATCTGATAGATTTCTTTCGGTATCTATATATAATACTCCAATATCTTTTGCTGTTGGACTTAATTCAAAACCCAAAAGAGAATGTTGTATCGTATCAGATTTTATTAAGCAGGCGCATATTGATTGAGCAATACCACTTTTATGAACTCCAGACTGTCCTTGAATAATAGCAATTGAATTTGGAAAAATTGCAGGTTCAGAATGATGATGAATCAAAGCAGGCAAGAATGTAATTGGTTCTTTCATGCGTTCTTTAATTTTATCACTCAATTCGAGAACAGATAAGAGTTTACTATCTATTGGAAATGGTTGATGAATTGATTGAGTAAATCCATCAAGGGTAAAGTGTTGCGAATGTTCTTGATTGATAGACATTATTTCTTCCTCCCTGATAACCTCGATTGCATATCTTTATTTACTGAATTAGATAGTTCATCAAAAGTCATTCTTCGTTTGGATTGAATCCAAGCATCGATTTCAGATAGACGAAAATACAGATGCTTTGAATGTTTGTAAAAGGGGATTAGTCTTTTACTTACCCAGATATACACAGTATTTCGGCAGGGGTGATCTGGAAGATAATTGCATAATTCTTCTACATTGATCCATATGTCATTTTGACTCGAGGATTTTAATGAAGAAGTTATTGCTCCTTGTTGAGTAAGAGCATTTAAAAGTTTCTCAGAAACCTCACTTAGTAGAAAGTCTTGAGAAATATTTTTATTATTAGATGTCATTGCATCTCCATAATAAGTTGTAAAAACTGAATTATGGAATGCAATTAGAATCTGACTAAATCTGAGAAAAACGGGTTTGAGCTCAGTATGGAATTGAAGCCAGTTTATATTTCTTTTCTATGTCTGCTATTGCTGTCTCATAAGATGAATTAAGACCTTTTGTTGTTAATTCTCCTCTTTTTCTTAAATAACCAAGATACTTTTCTATTGAATTGGCTTTAATTTTTGCTCCACTTGAAAACCATTTTTGTATAATCAAACTTAATGCATGATCACTAGATTTTGCTTGATCAGTTTGGAGTCTATTAATAATACCTAATTTCCACATTAATGCTATTGCATAGAATCCACTTTTTTGACGATTAATATCTTCAATAATATCCTCAAGAAATATGTCTTTAGAGGAAAGCTCTCTGATAATTGGAAGTGTGTCGAATTGATGCTCATATACATTAATATTTATCAAATCTTCTATTCGCCATTCATACACATTTACATAATCATATACTTTGCTTAGATACTCTATAAAGTACTCGTGAGTGCTAATATCGTATTCAATTTTATACACTCCCATATAGTTTTCAGGAGTTAAACCAGTTTTATCAAATTTTTTCTCTCTTATATGTTTTTTACAGTTTGCCATTACTTCTAAAAGTCCATTTTCAAAGAAATCAGGTTCACTAATATCAAGATCTGGAAACCAAAATAGAAAGGAAATATTCTTCATTAAATAATCAAAATCTGGCCTGTAATATTTTTTTGCTACAAATGCTAAGGCTTTAAGTACATTATAAAACAATGACAGTTTCTCTTTATCATAATAATCCTTAGAACTATGCTTAAGTGTGTATATACGAGAAACATAGTACTTTGATTCTCCTTGTAATATCTTTTTTACATCTTCATTGATATCTGATTCCATGCTAAAGTCCATTAAGATTTAATAAATATGTGACTAATATGATTTATACTCGAGATTAATTCTTGTTTAAAACCTTTTATTCTATACTCGAATATCGTTGAATTTGACATAATCATTACTACTCAATTACTACTCATTATGATAAATTACTATTGATAATCTTCTAATAATTATAATTTTGGTGGGTAACTTGAATTTATAGAATTAGGGATAATTACATGAAAAGAATGTATTTACTATGGGTATTGCTTTTAGGCTTTGGATTTGTTTATCAAATAAGTACTGTGAACGCACAAATTGTTAGAGATGAACTAACAATAAAGTTTAAAAAAAAGCTTTATAATGGGAAAACAGTAGAAATTTCTGAATCTGAGATTATTAATGACAATGGCTATCAAAGCTGTGATGCCGAAGAGTTTGAAAGAATTGAAGTATCAGGTAAACAATCTACAGTAACTGTTAAAGTTATAGATGAAAATGGGCAAATAGAATACAATCAAGAAAAACTAGTTAATGGAAAAACTATTTTCATGAAGAAATATTTCAAAAATAAAGGTATGAATAAATGGATTATTCAAATCTTGAAAGATGGTCACTTAATACTTGAATGTAGTTATGAAATTATCAGCTGTACCTAATATTGTAGATTAGAGATTATTTTATGAAAAAAATTGACGGAACACCAAAGACTATAAGGGAGTTATTTACAGGAGTTAAATATACAATCCACTATTATCAACGTGAGTACCAATGGCAGAAAAAGCAAATTGAGGAGCTCATTGACGATTTAACCGAAGAATTCTTCGAGTTTTATTCACCAGAAGACGAGCGAAAAAAGGTATTGACTTATGGTCATTATTTCTTAGGTTCAATTGTTTTAACTGCTGATGATAATGCAATTATCGACGGCCAACAACGGTTAACTTCTTTAACACTATTACTAATCTATTTATATCATCATTTAGAAAATGAAAAAGAGAGAGCGGATATATTACCCTTGATCTATTCAAGGCGCGCTGGAGAGGAAACATTCAATATTCATGTGCCTGAATTGCCTGAACGCTATGATGTAATGAACGCATTACTTCAGGATGAGTACATGGATGTTACAAAACATTCGGAAACTATACGCAATATCTACAATCGTTACGCAGACATTAAAGCAATAATGAATCATACCTTTGATACCTTGCCAAAAGCGGCATTGGATATTTTTAAGGACTGGCTTATTGACAATGTGGACTTTATCAGAATAATAGCACAAACAGAGCAAGATGCTCACAAAATATTTGTGTCAATGAACGATAGAGGTTTAAGTTTAACACCAACCGAAATGTTGAAAGGGTATTTGCTGAGTAAAATTGAAAATGATAGTGTTCGACAACAAGCAAACGACCTTTGGAAAAAAAGAAT
>JBMOIC010000056.1:0-5377 GCA_049317525.1 Bacteroidota bacterium
AAATGGGTCAATAAGTTTCGCAAGAAGCTTGGTGACTGTCCATAGCAGGTATCCAGGAATCCTAGGCGCGATTCCGTAATACTCGAGATTTGAATGTATTGCTGTGAAGTCTGGGTTCTTGAGTTGAAAGACTTTTCGCGCATGCTCCAGCACTGAGGCCAGTCCAATGAATTGGATTGGCTCATCAAATCCATTGACGCCACTGGCTGCTGAAGACAATGTTAGTACTGCGACGAATCCCAGGGCCAAAGAAAAGATAAATGCGGAATGGAGTCGCTTCTCCTTGATCATTGAAGTCGTTGTTGCGGATGGAACAGATTCAAAGGTGACCCGGTTTGTCGCCTTTCTGTCTATTTTTAATCTTAGCATCACCATCTGTCTTGCTTGATGAAGCAACCGGCTCCGCGCAGGCCGTGCCGCCTAGGCGTGGAGCCATGTCAGGTTGCTCTGGAGTAGGTTCGCTGGGCCGATGGGTTTCGGGATCCGCGTTGTCAAAGCTGGCCTCTTCGCCGTCGACCAGCGGCTGCGGCGCCCTGGTCACCCCCCAGGTGGGGGTGGGCGGCGATGGGTCCGCGTTACCGGGGCTGCAGGTGGTGGAGCGGCGGCGGGAGGCCTGGATCCAGGCGCTGGGGGGCTGGTTGCGGGATCACCGGTGCCCCGGGGAGCTGAGCGCCAGTTCATTGGCCTCTCATTTGTCCATGGAGGCGATCACGAAGCAGGCTATGGCAGGTTATCGAGCAATCTTGGGCGAGACGGCTTGGTGATGATCTTCCTGCAGGGCTGTTACTGAGATTGTGCCAATGTCCATGCATCTATCCAGTAAAAATTTGCATGAGCTGACTTGCTGAGCCCGGAGCTGATGGCCATGGGGACTGAATAGTATTAAGTGTCTAATGCTAGCTTTTTCTGGAACTTCCCAGGGTTTATTCCGATCCAGGCTGCCGTATTGATCTTCTGGTAGCCAGGATGCGCCGCGCGTCTTATGAAGATACGGTGAGATCAAATTCATCTTTTCATGATTGATTGAAGCAGTGATCGTAATCTCAGCAGGGATTCACGTGTGCTGTTGGGGACGCAAAATGGCAGTTGACTTTGGCTCTTAAAAAAAACAACTGCTTTTGAGTGAGCGCTTCTGGAATCCGAATAGATTAATAGCACTGTGCCAGGGTCGTCAAGTGGGAGGGATTGTATTGGTTTTCCCAAAGAGCTGACAAGGCTGCTGATCTGCTGCTGGTTGGTCGCAATGATGCGAGAGCTCAGCAGCGCCCTTGAGGGATCTTTCTTGTGAAAAGATTTATCTTTGTAGTGGTCGCTCCGGCTCATCCAGAAGATCAGAGGATCACCGTGGCCGGAAATCTCAAGCGCTTTAACGCCTGAGTGCTCAAGCTCCATATTGATCCTGAGAGCATTAAATGGAGGATTGCTAGTCAGAATCACACAGTCTGGACCGTCGCAATGTTCTTTGATCATTTTCGGTATGGCTTGAAGGAGAGCACGATCAGCATTCAGGGGGCGATATTTCAATTCAGCTGCCTCCGAAAAGTTTATACCAGCGATCGCTGAGATTGAAATGATAGATACCGTCATCACTTGCTTCAATAGCTTTGAAGGGTGAGTAAACGTTTTCGGCAGATAATGGATGATCGAAAAAGAGAGGAGCAACGGGGCAAGCATTATGGGCGTAAGAATATAACGTAGATAGATCGCATCGGGCTCACCACGTGATATCCATCCATAGGCAAGCACTGAGCAGCACACCATCAGCAGCAGGCTGTCACCCAGAAAAAGGATCTTGGAATTTTGGGTTTTAGTGGCAATATTACAGGGGGCAATCAAGGTCCTGACGGCAATCCAGCTCAGGCAAGGTATAAGTAGAAAGATGATCGCTCCTTGGTTGGCTCGAATTACATTGCCAATGGCATTGAGATTCGTAGTGCCAACAAGAGAATCAGAGCATTGATGAGGGGAGACTAGGTACAGAAGCCAGCCGGCCATTGCTCCGAGCATCGAGTTCTTGATCAGCGGACCCAGAGATGGGATCTCGATTCGGTAGCGCAACTGAGGGATTGGAGCGATGCAGATCAGCAGCGGCGGAAGCAGTGCAGTGAGTAGAAATAGCCTGTTGCTGAAGGTTGACAGCATGGCAAATATTGCAGTGGCTACCTGGACTCTTGAGCTGGCTTTATTGGCAGAGAAGAGAAAGAAAACTAGCCAGGCCAGAAAAAAAGATGTTGTGATATAATTGCCTCCGTGATTGACCGGTAGGCTGGCAACCACCGCCAGTTGTCTGAAGCCGGAGGAAAGAAATAAAAGGCTGCCGTAGGAGGCAAACGCAATAGCCGCCAAGCCATTGGATGGGCTTGATCGTGAAGCTCTCAGTAAAAGGTATATACTACTGATGCCAAGCCAGGCTTGCAGCAAGCAACTCAGGGTGAGCTTCTGAGCGAGTGTTTTGCCAAATTGGTCTGCTGCGGTAGCGATAAAATAGTCTGGAATCAGACTGGGGATGCGAGCCCAGTTGATCCGAATCAGTTGCCCAATGCCGTCCGCGTGAATCTGGTGAGCATGATATATAGCCGTGAGATTGTCGTTGACTAGTCCGATTGATAAGACCTGCTCGTTGAGCCAAGGTGCAAAGGATACGGCGACAATGATCAACGTCGTGATATGGAGGCAGGCTGTGCTGGCTAATTTCATCCAGTCGTTTCGAGTCAATCCCTGTTAATCAATTCTAGCCTCTTGTGCTGAGATGTCAATTGTTTGTGGTTTGATCTGGGAAGCTGTCTGATGGAAGTAAGCTGCGATCGATGTTTTGATCTTGCTCCCTAGCTTTGTTCAGAGGGGCAGATCTCAGATTGCATGAATGGCTATCTCTGCAAGGATGGATCCATGTGTTCCAAAAAGCTCTGAAGTGAACCCTGCCCTGAAGCGCGCGTTGTCAGCTGTCTATCTGTTCCTGGTCGCCCTGATCCTGGTGATGGCGTTATCGCGCCTAATGCCGATCGCCCTAACCACCGATGAACTGCTTGAGTATCAGGGTGTTGTGGATCATGTGCGCTTTGCGCGGCTTGTGTTGCAGGGTGGCAAGCCTGATCTTCATGATGCGATTGTCTATAACCTCGAAAATTACGGCATTGTTGCCAAGCTGCCGGCCTATTTGCTCGGTCGCCTTGGTGGTTTGGCTGAACCTGCTGATTATGCCAGCCTCGCTCTCAACGCCACGCCCTATCAACTCTATTTCCAGATTTCTCACCTCACCGCGATCTTGATGGGACTCGCCAGCAGCGCCGTTTTGATCGTTGTGGCCAGGGCGATGAATCTGCGTTTGGCGTGGTTGGCTGGCCTGATCCTGTTGCTAATGCCGCGATTCATGGGCGACAGTTTGTTCAATATTAAGGATATCCCTTTTGCCTTTTTCTACCTTCTTTATTCTACCTCACTCATGCTCCGCCTGCGCATGCCGTCTTCGGGCGATGTGCCGGTACCGGCGCGGCTGATTCTGTTCTCAGCGATCGCCGCGGGCTTGATGGGATCCATGAAGATCGTTGCTCTGGCGCCGGTTCTGATTACGGAGGCACTCGTTGCTGTGATTCAGCCAAGGCGATGTCGCTGGCTGGATGGGCTCCACATCGGTATCGATGCTTTTCTGATTTCGCTACTCTTCACACCGGCCTCCTGGCTTGAACCGCTCCGTTTTCTCAATGGGGCTGTCAAGTTGTTTCGATCCCACGACTGGCCGGGGGGTACGTGGTGGAACGGACAGTTTTTGAGTCGGGTCCAGGATCCGATCCATTGGTCCACAGCGGGCTACTTGCTGCGTTGGATTCCAAGTACCACGCCACTGTGGATCCTTCTGCTGGCGATTGTCGGGGCCGGGTGTTTGCTGCGTGGTTGGCCCTGGCAGGTGCCGAACGATCCGGAGGCCAGGTCAGCTCTCCTCAGCCGCCGGCGGCGGCTTCGGCTGGCACTGCCTTTTCTTCTGCAGTTGCTGCTGCTGCCTGCGCTGGCGGTTCTTGGCAACGCCAATCTTTACGATGGCGTTCGGCATCTGCTGTTCATTTACCCTCCGCTGGCGCTGCTGGCTGCCATCGGACTTGATGAACTTCTCGCTGCTGGCGCCTGCTTCGGCTCGGCCAAGATCCTGCGTGCGGGCCTGATTGGTGTGGCCTTGTTCGCCACGCTCACCCTCATGGATAGTTTCACGCTCTTCCCCTACGCCTACGTCTACGTCTATGAGCCGATGCGCTTCCTCTTGAGCCCTGCAAACACCGCCTACGACTACTGGGTCT
Source organism: Bacteroidota bacterium (assembly GCA_049317525.1). Taxonomy (GTDB): domain Bacteria; phylum Bacteroidota; class Ignavibacteria; order Kapaibacteriales; family UBA961; genus UBA961. The sequence goes on from JBMOIC010000056.1 coordinate 4,290, forward strand.
ATGCCGGCAGCGATGCCGCCCGGGGCGCCCTCCGCTCCCTGCCTTCCACTCCAGCGGAACCGCATCCCTGCATCGCCCGAGTCGAACTGCCCGATCCGGTTCGGGCCATGATGGCACCGTCGCTTCGGGAGGTCTCCTGCGGTCCGGCCCTATCCGGGGCTGGAGTGCCGGAAGGCAAGCCGATGGTGCTGCGGCTGGCCTCCGGCGCCCAGGCGGCTCAGCCGTTGTGCAGTTCGGTGACACGCTGGCAGTGGCCCTGGTTCCGGCGCACGCTTGCCACGGCTTGCCTTGAGCCCATCATTCCCGCGTCCCTGCCCCGATGACCCCCACCATCGCCGGCGTGGTGCTCACTCTCAACGAGGAGCAGGACTTGGCGCGGGCCCTGGCGTCGCTGGCCTGGTGCGACGAGCGGCTGGTGCTCGACAGCGGCAGCACCGATGCCACGGCGGCGGTGGCCCGGGGGCTGGGGGTGCCGGTGCTGGAGCACCGCCAGGCGCCTCCCTTCCGGATCAGCGAGCAGCGCAACTGGGCCCTGGAGCGGGGCGGCCTGCGCAGCGACTGGGTGCTTTTTCTCGATGCCGATGAGCAGGTGGGCCCGGAGCTGGCCGCCGAGATTCGCCGCCGCATCGCTGTTGCCGATCCCCCCGACGGCTTCGAGCTCACCCCCCGCTACTGGTTCCTGGGGCGCTGGTTGAAGCGCACCCAGGGCTATCCCAACTGGCATCCCCGCCTGGTGCGCCGCGGCACCCTTCGCTTCGAGGGGGGAGTGTGGGAATGCTTTCCGGCCGCGGCCGCCGTGGGCCGCATCCCCCTGCCCTACGAGCACTACGCCTTCAGCAAGGGCCTCGACGACTGGCTGGAACGCCACCGCCGCTACGCCAGCTGGGACGCCGAGCGGATCGTGGCCTTCCGGCGCCAGGGCGATGCGGCCGCCCTCGGCACCCGCCGTTTCGTGGCCATGCGGGCCCTGGCGGCGCGACTCTGGCCGCTGCGGCCGCCGCTGCGCTTCCTGCAGAAGTACGTTCTCCAGGGTGGCTGGCTGGAGGGCTGGCAGGCCCTGGTGTTCGCCGGCCTGATGGCCTCCTACG
>JBMOIC010000057.1:0-5358 GCA_049317525.1 Bacteroidota bacterium
AGGAAAGACCAGATCCAGAAATCTCATCAATTACAGAAGTTCTAGCACTTGTAATAGATGAAGATGTAGTAGAGGTCATGTTTTCTCAAGAAAAACTAGCAGCAATATTATTAAGTGAGCCTAAATTTATTAGGGTTGAAAAAGATATAGTGGTTAAGCCTGGATATAAGTATATAAATGGAGAGTTTGTAAACTTAGTTCCAAAAAAAGAATACCCACATGACTAATAGACATGTGTTATAATTATTACCTATAGAGGAGATATAAAATGACAAATAAATCAATGGCAGCAAATTTTGGAACCCTAGGGTTTGATCAATCGTTAGCGATTATCGAAAATGGCGTTGTAATGAAGATAATGATGGTTTCACCAGAGGTTCATGGTCTTCTTTTAAAGGAACACACCATTCTTGACATTTCCAGTTTGGAGATGGGTGAAGATGTTCAAGAGGGTATGGCATATGATTCATCTAACAACACATTTACCAATTCCGACGGAGCGTTTACTTACTATGCTAATGGTGGAAGATATATTGCGCCAGGTGGTCACGCTGAAGTAACTCCTGAAATGATTGCAAGAGCCAACTTAGGAATAAGCACACCAGATACAGAGTAGTTTGATTATGTTAGAAAAAATAATCAAATGGAAAAAAGACGTAAACTCTCCTTCTAAAGAAGGAATAATTGAATTTGTTAATACAACAGAAGACTGTTTTTTAGAAGTAAAAAGAGCTATGGATGTTATACCAGAATGGTATAAAAAAATGTCTTCATTTTTTGAGATTCAGAATCAACCAGAACTAACTATAAAAAAGTGTATACCTGTTCTAGATGCAATAACAACAGGATATGTTTTAGTTACAAAATCAGACTATCATTTTAAGTATGACGAAAAAACCAATTTGATTGAATTTTCTGGAGAAAGAATGACGGGACCTACTGGAGAGAAAGCCATTTCAATGCACCCAACTGCTCAATTACAGGAAATGCCAATATCTCCAGAATTTATAAATTATGCGTTTAAATGGTCAAGCGATGTGCTAATTAAAACACCAAAAGGGTATTCTATAATGTTTACCCATCCAATTAATTCTCCATATCTTCCATTTTATACTTTAACTGGAGTTGTAGATACTGATGCTTACCCATTGGTGGTTTTATTCCCATTTATGATGAAAAATACTTTTGAAGGGGTTATAGAAAAAGGAACACCAGTTGTTCAAATAATACCTTTTAAAAGAGAAGATTGGAAAAAAAAGATTTATGATAAAATAAGCGATAAGAGTTCTAAAGAGTTAAAATCTTTAGGTCATGAATATATGTCTAGAAGGTTTAATCTTGAAGGAAAACTAGTCGGCGGAGCTTATAAAAGAGATTATAGAAAAAACAAGAAATATCTATAGGTTAATAAGGGGTAAAAATGAAAAAAGTTAAATTTTATAGCGAAATGCCAGAAGACGTTTTCCCAATACCTGCACAAAAGATGATTCCAGATTGGTGGAAAAACGGAGAAACCTTTATAAGCAAAGAAGATGATGGAGTTAATGTTTTAGGTAAAGAAGATAGGGGTGGCGGAATGAGATCGTGTGTCCCGTTTTTAGATGCGATCACCTCTGGATATTTAATTTTAGCAACTTATGACATAGAGATAACAAGAAATGATTCTAACGTAGTTGAGTATAGGAAAGTTAGAAAGAATGAACAAGGAGAATGGGTTCAGGATTATTCTCCAGTAACTAGAGATTTGATTACTGAAAGACCGATTAACCTAGGGCATACAATGCCTAGACCAGCTGGTTGTTCTTGGAATCACCTAGCTTGGGGAGGAATGTGGGGTTATTATCTACCAAAAGGATGGAGTATGCTTGTAACCCACCCACTTAATAGATGGGATCTCCCATTTGTAACCACTAGTGCAATTGTAGATGCTGATAATTTTCCACTAAGCGGATTCTATCCATTTTTTATAAAAGAAGGCTGGCTTGGAGTTATAGAAGAAGGAACACCTATTATCCAGATGATTCCAATAAAAAGAGAGACTTGGATGGCCTCATTTCATATCTTACCAAACAGTTGGAAAAAAATTGCAAACATTTTAAGGTCAGTTAATTATGGATACTATAGAAGTAACTTTTGGGTCAAAAAAAGATATCTTTCTGAAAAAAATAACAAACAAGGACTAGAGGAAGAGTAATGCCTTATATAAATGAAAAAGAAAATATAATTAAAGAAAACCAGATTGTCTTTTATCCAGAAAACAAAAAAGAACATTTTTTAAATAATTGGAATTTTTATGACATAATCCAACCACTGGGAGGAGATCAGTCTAGAGATTGGTTTACAGAAAAAATGTACCAGATGTTGCCTCTTGTTATAGGAAACCAAATGGGCTTTGCTGTAAAGTCTAATATTGATTTAACACTTTTTTGGCCAGGCGGAGAAAAACAAGTTATGATTGAAACAAATCACAAGCAGAGAGAAAATACAGATTTAGATATTCAAAATTACTATAATAACTTAGAATCTGGAATTTTGTCAGTAAGAAATAAATTTATTATTAGAACAGGTCCAGGAATTAACCTGATGACTATTCAGCCTCCTAATTCTTTTATAGATGGCCTTGTAGCAATGACAAGTGTTATAGAGTCAGACAACCTTAGATCATCGTTTTCATTTAACATAAAGGTAACTCGCCCCTTAACCAAGATTAAGATAAAAAAGGGAGATCTACTTGCAGCATTTATTCCAGTAAAAAGGTATTTTATTGATAGTTTTGAATTGATAGATGGACTAGACGTATTAGACGAGTCTACTCTGGAACTAGAGTGGGCTTCTTCAAATAAACTAAAATCAGAAATGTCTGATGGAAAAGAAGCAAGCAGATATTATCATGGCATTTTTCCAAACGATTTACCATTCCCAGACCATCAAAAATTGGTACATCCTTTAAAGTAGATATGATACAATATTATAATGAATAATAAAAAAATGATTGCTTTTTTTGCAACTTGGTGTAGCTTTTGTCAATCAATGCAGCCAGATTTTTACGAGTTTAAGCAGGAAAACCCTGAGATAGAAATAGAAGTTTTTGATGTAGATATCGATAGAGAAAAAGCAATATCTTTTCGTGCTGTTTCAGTTCCAACAATGATTATGGTTAGTGATGACAAAGAGTATTGTAGAATGACTAGCCCTAGAAACAAAAAAGAGCTTTTAGATTTTTATAATCATGAATGTAAGGAAGATTAATAATGAGCGAAATTTTTCCAGATAGACCAGCAAGACCCTGGGACCTTTTTAATAAAAAAATAGGCAGGGTAACAGATATAATTGCAAAAGAAAGACTAGATATATGTAAGCAATGCGATAGATATGTTGCGCTTACACATCAATGTAAAGAGTGTGGTTGTATTATGAATGCAAAAACAAAGCTACCAAATGCTACATGTCCACTAGGAAAATGGGATGCATTTATCCCAGAAATTAAAATAAAAGAATATACAGAGGAGCAATTAAATGAAAACTGATATAGAGATTCAAAGCACAAACTCCATAGCTATTATTATTGACAGTCAAGTAGTTGCTGTTATGGATATTCTTGATGAAACCACATATTACGCATTAATTAGTAATCCCGTAATAGTTGATTTAAAGGATAATGAAAAAAATGTTAGAGCTGGATTTATATATAATCCAGAAAATGGAAGCATAGCCCCTCATCAGCCATACCCAACATGGATTTTAGCTGAAGACGGCTCTGGTTATATTCCTCCTGTACCTTATCCAGAAAATATTTATAATCATACTCACGAAGACGGAATATATTATACTTGGGTAGAAAAAGATCAACAGTGGTTGAAAAAACTATACCCCTCATGGGGATATGATGAAGTTACAGAGCAGTGGATTCCTCCAAAACCATATCCGCTAGATGGAGATAACTACACATGGGTGGAGCCAAAAAAAGAATGGGTTAAGATTAACTAGAATTTGTTTGTAAAAGGTTTATTAAGACAAGCCTTCTACTGAATAAATAATATATCTACTTTGATAAACTTAAAGTGCTATACCTTAACATTAGGTATAGCCTTTTGTTTTACGCTTACATTCATTAAAATAATTATGATATACTTAAGACCACTTTGGAAAACTCAAAGTACTCATCTAGATTTGCTTAGAAAGGTAAATAAATGTCAGAAGTTTTTTCGTTTCGTCTATCAGAAGATTTTGTAAATAAATATAATCATGTTTCAGCACCATTTGGATTCTCAGATGCTGGGTCTAACTCTTTAGGAGAAATTACATTTATTCGTACATATTCTCGTATGAAAGAAGACGGAACAAAAGAACGCTGGCATGAGGTTTGTCGCCGTGTAATTGAGGGTATGTATTCAGTTCAAAAGAATCATGCTAAGGATAATCGTTTACCATGGAATGATAACAAAGCACAGAAGTCTGCACAAGAAGCATTCCAAAGAATGTTTGAACTAAAGTGGACACCACCAGGTCGTGGGCTATGGGCATTTGGAACTCCCATGACTATGGAAAAGCGCAACTCTGCTTCCCTTCAAAACTGTGCAATGGTTTCAACAAGAGACATTGATCGTAATGATCCTGGTGCTTTATTTGCTTGGGTAATGGATGCATTAATGCTGGGTATTGGAGTTGGGTTTGATACCCTTGGACAAGACAAGCAAATGTCTATTTATGCCCCTACCGAACCAGCATCTATTTATGAAATCCCAGATACTCGTGAAGGATGGGTTGAATCTGTTCGTCTTTTAATTAACTCATTTCTTCGCCAAAATCAACCTATTCAGGAGTTTACCTATGACCTTATCCGTCCTCTAGGAGCCCCCATTAAGGGCTTTGGAGGGGTAGCAAGCGGTCCAGTACCACTTATTGATCTCCATACACGTATTCGTAATGTAATTGGCTCTAGGGCTGGAGAACTATTAGATAGCCGTGCTATTGTTGATATTGTTAATCTTATTGGTACTTGTGTAGTATCAGGAAATGTTCGTCGTTCTGCAACTCTTGCACTTGGAATACCAGAAGATGAAGGTTTTATTAATCTTAAAAATCCAGAAGTATTTCCAGACCGTAACTCTTACGATCCAAAAAAACCAGGATGGGCTTGGATGTCAAATAATTCTATTTCAGCAACTGTTGGAACAAAATATGAAGATTATGTAGATTTAATTGCAGACAATGGAGAACCAGGTTTTATCTGGTTAGATGTTGCTAGAGAATATGGTAGATTAAAAGATGCACCAGACTATAAGGATTCCCGTATTATGGGATTCAATCCTTGTGCGGAGCAGCCATTAGAATCATACGAACTTTGTACACTTGTAG
>JBMOIC010000058.1:0-5355 GCA_049317525.1 Bacteroidota bacterium
TCTTTACCGCCACCAATAAATGCATATTGCCCTGTTAATTGATTTGATTCACCACCGCCAATAGTTCCATTTGTACCACTAACCCGATTATTAAAACCACCAATAATGGAATTATAACTTGCATTAGTACTATTATTGTCTCCACCACCAATGAAAGATCTAAAACCCAGAACATAGTTTGCAAGTGTTTTATCACCTTTTTTATATTCGGTTGGAAATAGTTTTTCACGAAGATCAGGTGCTAAATTTGATTCACTTATTATATCTGGTGCTACATTAGCAGCCATTAATGAATATGGAGATGATTGCATTGGAATTCTCATTGACTGAGGAATATCATCAACTTCAATATCTATATAGTACTGTCTATCAAATGTTACTTGAGCAGGCAAACCAAACATGCGACCTAAAGTGATATTATATAAGCCACCTGCTGACAAAGTAATTGTATCTCTTTGTTCGAATAAAGGGAAACCACCCAATGCTGATTCGTAAATACCAACTTTAATGATATGAATTCCTTCCATGAATTTAGAGTCAAACGAATTCGTTATAACTCCTTGTAAACTAAGTGTCCTTGGAACTTGAGAAATGATTTCTGAAGTATGCATGAGAAAGAACAAAACAACAAGTGTTTTATAGAAAAAGCTAGTCATATTTTTACTTTGTATGTCAAAATGAAACACCAAGCAAATTACGGTATAAGATAGTCATTGTATCTACTCAAATAACTACTGTTTTACCCACATTTCACCTCATTTATCGCATACTTTACATAGTGGCAATACTCTTTAAATCATATATATGGTAATATTTCTAGTCTTTAGTCTTTACATCAAAACAACATTTTTAAGTATAATAGTTTGGTAAAAAAAATTGCGACTCAATATTTAATAAAATCCAATAATAGATTATACATTAAATTTTCCCTTTGATTAAAGGTAATATCAGCTATCAAAATAAGGCTGAATTTCTCTTTGATTTTAAGTGTAATTTAATTGAGTTCAGTTCCTATATTTTAGTACTTTTGTATAAGTTTTTTTAAGGGTATATAAAGGGATGCTGTTTGCTTTCATTGCCCCGTTTGATAATTTTACTCTTCAGCTGGAATTAATATGAGCTTTCAGAAGATACTTGAAAAATATAGACAGATCTCCTACAATCAAAGAGATAAGGGTGATAAATTTGAACGCTTGATGCAACGCTATCTGCAAACTGATCCATTGTATTGTGATGAATTACAACATGTGTGGCTATGGGATGAATTTCCCTATAAAGCTCAACTTGGTGGGATTGATCTTGGCATCGACCTCGTTGCAGAACATATCAATGGTGGCTTTTGGGCTGTGCAATGCAAATGTTATGCTGAAAACTCAATCATAGATAAACCTAAAGTGGATTCCTTTATCGCTACAGCCAATCGTAGTTTTACCGATGATGCCGGAACTCTCCATCATTTTTCATATTTACTCTGGATTTCAACGACAAATAAATGGGGTGAACATGCGCTTGAAACACTCAAAGGACAACGCGTCGATATCGGCATCATTTATCAAGATATCTTGGAACAATCTCATGTTGATTGGGAAAAATTGGAAGAAGGCATCCATGGTATCCAAGCCCAAACAAGCAAGAAATCACTAAGAGAACATCAAAGACAAGCCCTAGAATCCACACATGAGTATTTCAAAGATCATGACCGAGGAAAGCTCATCATGGCTTGTGGAACAGGAAAAACATATACTGCTCTCAAAATCGCTGAACATGAAACAAATAATAAAGGGACAATCCTGTTTCTTGTTCCTTCCATTGCGCTCTTGGGACAAACCCTCCGGGAATGGAAAGCTGATTCCCAAGAAGAATTCCATGCCATTTGTATTTGTTCCGATCCTGAGGTGTCTAAAAAGAAAACCAAATCATCCGATGATGATGAATATTATCATGTAGCCGATCTTGCCTATCCTGCCTCCACAAAGGTTGAGGATATTCACAGACAATTTGAGATGATTCAGAAACTTGGTGGCAATACAATGACCGTTGTCTTCTCCACCTATCAATCCATCGAAGTTGTTTCAAAAGCGCAGAAATATCTCCTTGAAGCCGGTTTCCCGGAATTCGATATGATCATCTGCGATGAAGCACACAGAACCACAGGGGTGAAATTATCTGAGAACATTGATGACTCTGCCTTTGTAAAGGTTCATGATAATAACTTCATCAAAGCAAAAAAACGCTTATACATGACCGCCACGCCAAGACTATTCAGTGATGACACAAAAAGCAAAGCCGCGCAAGCAAATGTGACGCTCTGCTCAATGGATGATGCAACGGTATATGGCGAAGAAATGTATCGTATTGGTTTTGGAGAAGCAGTTGAGAAAGGACTTTTGACTGATTATAAAGTTCTTATCCTGACCATCAATGAAGCAAATATCCCTCCTGTCTTTCGTGCGATGATTGCTAATAAGGATAGTGAAATTGATACTGATATGGCTACAAAGCTGATTGGTTGTATAAATGCTTTATCAAAACAAGTTCTGGGGGATGATGGCGACATTTCCCAAACTGATCCCGATCCAATGCGGAGAGCTGTTGCATTTTGTTCAAGCATCAAAGCGTCACAGCAAATTTCAAAAGTGTTCAATGAGGTTTCCGATAAATACATCTCATCACTTCCGGAAGAAATTCGTGATAATATGGTTTCAATGCATTGCGAGCATATTGATGGATCAATGACAACTCCGGAAAAAGATCGCTTACTCGGATGGCTGAAATCTGAACCCAAACCCAATGAATGCCATGTCCTCACAAATGTAAGAGTATTGAGCGAAGGCGTTGATGTCCCAAGTCTTGACTCCATTATTTTCTTGTCTTCACGAAGCAGTCATATTGATGTGGTTCAGAGTGTTGGCAGGGTTATGCGTAAAGCACCAAACAAGAAATATGGTTATATCATCATCCCTATTTTGGTGCCATCAGATGTAGAACCGGAAGTTGCATTAGATAATAATGATCGCTTCAAAGTGATTTGGAATGTGCTAAATGCTTTGCGTGCGCATGATGATAGATTCAATGCAATGGTGAACAAAATAGAGTTGAATGAAAGCAAGCCCAAAGGTATCGCACCACTAATTCCAAATACAATTACCAATGAAAAAGGCGAAACAATAGTCATTAAAGATATTGATGGATTTGAAAATAAGCAGTATCAAATAACTTTTGGAGATTTTGCACAACTTCAGTCCGTGATTTATGCCAAAATGGTGCAAAAGGTTGGTGATCGTAGATATTGGGAACAATGGGCTAAGAATGTTGCCCAAATTGCTGAAAGACAAGTAGAGCGCATTAAGCGATTAATTGCTGATAAAGACAAACATCAGCAAGCATTCCAAAGTTTTATTGAAGGTCTGAGGAAGAATATCAATCCAAGCATTTCTGAACAAGAAGCGATTGATATGCTCTCGCAACATATCATCACAAAACCTGTTTTTGATGCCTTGTTTGAGGGTTATTCTTTTGTTAGCGAAAATGCCATCAGTAAATCGATGCAAAACATGCTTGATTTGCTGGAAGAACAAGCAATAGAGAAAGATACACAGACATTGGATAAATTCTATGAATCCGTAAAGATGCGCGCCCAAGGCATCGATAATGCCGAAGGAAAGCAAAAGATCATCATTGAACTCTATGACAAATTCTTTAAGACAGCTTTTCCTAAGATGGTTGAGCAATTGGGGATTGTCTATACGCCAACGGAATGTGTGGATTTCATCATTCATTCTGTGAATGATGTCTTGCAAAAGGAATTTGGCCGTTCAATATCTGATGAAGGCATCCATGTGCTGGATCCATTCACAGGCACCGGAACATTCATGACACGCCTTATTCAAAGCGGACTCATAAAGCCGGAAGATTTGAAGCGGAAATATCAGCATGAACTTCATGCTAATGAGATTGTCCTTCTTGCCTATTATATCGCAACCATCAATATCGAAAATGCCTTTCATGATATGACCCCTGAAGATGATGGCATTGGAACGGACACATATATCCCTTTTGAGGGAATCGTTCTCACTGATACATTCCAATTGGGTGAAACAGAAGATGGTAATAAGATATTCTCTGAAATGTTCCCGCAAAATTCAGAGCGCGTGAAGAAACAGATGCAAGCTCCTTTGCGTGTAATCTTGGGTAATCCTCCTTACTCAATTGGTCAAAAATCAGCGAATGATAATGCACAAAATCAATCATACCCATATTTGGATTCACGCATAGAGCAGACATATGTCAAACAATCAAGTGCGGCATTGAATAAAGCACTCTATGACAGTTATATCAAAGCTTTTAGGTGGAGCACGGATAGATTGGATGAATCCGGCGGTATCATTGCTTTTATTTCAAATGCTGCTTGGCTTGATGGTAATAGCACCGATGGATTTAGAAAAGCCATAGAAAAGGAGTTTACATCCATTTATGTGTTCAATTTGCGTGGGAATGCAAGAACATCCGGAGAACTACGTAGAAAAGAAGCAGGAAATGTGTTCAGAGAGGGATCAAGAACCCCAATTTCAATAACACTGCTTGTGAAGAATCCGAATGTGAATAATGAAAATGCTAAGATTCACTATCATGATATTGGTGATTATCTGAGCCGGGAACAGAAACTCGATATCATCAAGAACTATGGATCTGTTGGAAATACTGAAATGCCATGGACGGTTATCAAAACAAATGAACATGGGGATTGGATAAGTGTACGAAATGAATCATTTGCAACTTTTATTCCTCTTGAACCTGAGAAGAAGTTCGATAATGATAGTAAATCTTTTTTTAATACGTATGCAATTGGCATTGCTACTAATAGAGATGCATGGGTCTATGGATTTTCAAAGGCAAAGACAAAAGTTTATATGTATTCTATGATTTCATTTTACAATAAACAGAGGGATTTATATTTATCAGCATGTTCTAATAATCCTGATTTAAAAGTTGAAGACTTTATAGACAAGAATCCAAAGGAGATAAGTTGGACACGCAGTTTACGGAATGATATCAAAAAATCTATTAATCATAAATATGATGATTCTAAGTTTGCTTTAGGTATTTACAGACCTTTCAACAAACAAAATATTTACTTTGATAAATACTTCATTGAGAGTCCCGGTTTATCAACCAAGTTTTTTCCCAATAGTTCATCTTTAAACTTTACAATTAGTGTGCACGGAATTGGAGGTAGTAAGCCGTTTTCAGCAGTTATTACTGACCATTTACTTGATCTCAATTCACTTGAAGCCGGAGCCCAATGCTTCCCCCTCTACTACTATGAAGAGAACACATCCAATCAAGAAGGTATGT
>JBMOIC010000059.1:0-4785 GCA_049317525.1 Bacteroidota bacterium
AAACAAGGTCATATACTGATTTAGCATGTGTGGTATCACGGCAAACAACCAATATAAAAGGCTTTACTAATCTTTTGCCTGTGTTGAGTGCATAGAGTTTCAGTTCCTGTTTGGTATCTTCATGAATACTTACTGCATCTTCTAATTTTATCTTTTCTATTTCTTCAATGCTTCTACCATTTGGACTAAAATCTCTACGCTTGGCAATGGTTGGGTTCTTTACATACAAACCATCTGTGAGTGCCTGAGCCAAACTATATTCATACACCACATTTCTGAACTGATTGCTTTTTTCATCAATGGGAGTAGCTGTTAATTCAATGCCTAAAATGGGTTGCAATTCATTGATGGCAACTTTGCTTTTATCTGCATGGTAGCGGTGGGCTTCATCCATTAATATTACCAAGTCATTTAAGCCACTTAAATATTCCCAATAGCTTTGCCCTAAATATTCTGACAACCGTTTAATACGAGGTGCCATATTTCGCCCTCCTTCTATAACTGGTTTGGTTTCTCTTGCAAATTTGGAAACATTGAAAATGTTGATCCTAATTTCCGTTTCGCTGAATAATGAACTAACCTGATTGTAATTGTCACCTGTGATGATTACAGGCTTATTGTGTACAAAATCGGCAATGCCATTGAATACATATTTGGGATTGCTACTATTGCCAAAATCTTCAATAAGTTTGTTGTAAATGGTAAGGTTGGGAGCTAAGACAAAAAAGTTCTTGATGCCTTTTTCTAAATACAAGTAAGCAATACAAGCACCCATTAAACGGGTTTTACCTACACCTGTGGCAATGCTGAAACAAATGGAAGGAAACTCTCTTTCAAAATCGCTGCAAGTTGGGTAAAGTGCTTGCACTTTTTCCAGTTCTGTTTTAAGGTCAACTTCTTTGGATAATTCCAACTCTGCTGCAAGCTGAGTGAGTATATCTAAAGCCTCTTGTAAGGGTTTACGAAGAGATAAACGTTGCTTTATATTTTCTGCTATTTGGTTCATATTATTTGCTGCTTACTGGATTAAAAAAGTAAAGATTGGCTATCATCATCTTTCTCTTTTTTGGCTTTGTTTTTCTTTTCTGTTTTGGGTGCTTCACTTTCCTCACTATCCTCTATTTCAATATCTGTATCATCATTGTGGGGTAAGTTTACAATATTGAAACTGTAATCGTCTTTGCCAAATTCACAGCGACCTAAAAGCATTTGTGGAATTTTTTTGATGGTGATATTGGTGTGGCGATTAGCACAACCTTTTGCAAAGCTTTTGCAGCATACTAATAAACTTTCACCTGGTTTTAGTTCTTCAGTTAACTTATCCAGCATGGCAACGGTAACAAATTGAGTAGTTGTGAATATGAAATCTTTTTCACTGCTCATGCCTTGTTTCCAATAATTGTTTTCATCGGGTTGGTAACGGAAGCCCTCTTGTTTTGCCATAGCTGCTGCTAACATATTGGCATTGTATTGTGGGTTGATAATTTCAGTACCGTATATGTCTTTTTGAACCAATGATGGAGCAAGAGTGTAGAATTTAAAACCGCCACCGCCTTTCCAATTAACAGATTTACTAATACCACTTTGCTCACCATTAACGACATTCTTAAGCCTAGGTAGACAATGGGTATTTACTTGGTCACCTAGTTCAACGCCTATCCATTTCCTTTTTAATTTATGTGCAACTGCTGCTGTTGTTCCGCTACCCAGAAAGCTATCCAATATAATATCACCCTTTTTCGTGGACATTTCGATACATCTTTCAATCAATTTTTCAGGTTTCTTACCCTTTGGAAAATCTACGCCTCCTTCATTTGCTAAACCTTCTATAGAAATATCAGACCAGATATCAGTAATTAAATCACCTGGCAATAAATTACCTTCAATCGTTTTTAAGCGCTCCTTGTAAAACAAAACCCTCTCCCCACCAATAAAAAGGTAATCCATATCATCATTAGGGTGTGTGATTATCTTATTTTTGATGCCTTTAGATTTTATTATTGTCTCTTTCCTCTTCAAATAAGCTCCACCCGAAACGGATGCAGTCCTAAATACATAATTTGCATTCTCAATTGCAAACATTGCTATTTGATTTTCAAAATCACTTTCATTCTTTTTTGCTTCCAATGAAGTTTTATAACCTAATTCTTTAGAAAGAACATTTTGAATAGTATCCCATTGCCATTCATCTCTAGGCATATCTGGATTAAGAAAAATATATTTATATTGGGGGTCGTATCCTTTTTCGATGAATAATTTTGTCCCGTTGATTTCGAAATCACTTTTATTTTTTGCGTAAAAGAAGATATGATTTGCCTGTTTAAATAATCCAGAAGAAGTACTCTTAAAACCAAAAGGTTTATTTGTGGCATTGATTATATGGTTTATATAATTTGAACGGCCAAAAATATCATCCAATAATATCTTGCAATATGCAGCCTCATTATCATCTAAGTGCACAAAAATAACACCATCATTTCTTAACAATTTATGAAGAATATTAAATCTACGTGACATTAAATCAAGCCAAAGAGAATGTTCAACACCATCGTCATAATGTTCGAAAGCGGCACCTGTATTAAATGGCGGGTCAATATAAATACACTTAATTTTTGCAGCATAGTCTTGTTCCAGTGCTTTTAATGCTAGAAGGTTATCGCCATGTATCAGCATGTTTTCACTCTTGGGGTCACCAAAACTTTTATTGGGGTCTTCTATCAATATACGTGGTTCCAGCTTGGGTTCGTTGCCCTTGCCTATCCATGTGAGTTCTAATTTTTGTAGTTGCTTTGCCATTGGTAAATATTGTCTGAACTATGATTTTTAGGATTAAAGGATTGCCATGATAAATGTCTAAGGTTTGTCTAAAAAATGTCTAATCACTTTGGGTTATTTTCAGGTTTAGACATTTTCCATGTTTTGCCATCAGGTGCTATAATTCCTTGTTTTTTAAGTGTTTGCAAATTGTTTTTCACCTTATCTCTCTTCTGCTTAATGTCTAAAACATCAGGAAGTTTATCTAAAAGTATGGCCTCCAATTCGGTTCGTTTGGCTTTGCCAAATTGCTTGAGATAATCTAAAATAATTTTTTGGCAATAGGCATCATCTATACCTTTTTGTTTCATATAGTCAGCTTTTTCACCTGTTATTGCTGCAATGGAGGCTGAAATATATAAATTTGGAAACCTTCCTTCTACCAGCTTTTTCTTTTTAAGCAGAATGGAACCTTCCTTTGAAATTTCTTTTTGTTTTTGCACTTTATCTAAAAGTACTACTTCTGTCATGGTTAAATCGTCTTTGCGTTCAATGAGTAGTTTAGAATAGTTTTCATCTATGCTGTGTCCATATATTTCTAATATTACTTCATTACGAGTGGACATAGCATAATCAGGCAGTGGAAAAAATCGTTGCCTTTGGCTCTTGTACATTTTATGAATACCAAAACCTAGGCTATCAATCATATTGAGATTTACCATAGCATCTGCTAGCCATTTATTGCGGTATTTCTTGGGTGTTTTATTTCCAAGACTATAATCATCAGCATTTCCTTCAAAGAAATTACCTGCATTGGTAAAAATTAATTTACCGGTTTGTTCAGTTAGTACAATTCGAGAATGAGCAGCATAATCTTGATGGGCTATACAATTGTTAAGGGCTTCTAAAATAACTTCCGGGTCGTATTTCAAAACCTCTGTAGCAATCAATTGATTGTTGGGAAAGAACTTATATTTCACGTTCCTAATTCTGTTTAAAACATAGTTAACTGAAGTAAAAAGTGGAATTTCAAAATGCTCATAGGCTTTTTCTTCGGTATCTAATTTCCAGGTAATTTGCCCTACTGATGGAGAAATGTAATGTGCAGCTTCCTGCTTGCCAAGCAATAAAATAGCTGTATTCGTTATTTTGCCTTCAATGGTAATTTTGGCCTTATCTAAAAAAGTTTCATTGTTCCACTTATCAATTTCGTTGTAAATAGCTTTGCCTGCCATTTTTTCCTTAAACTTTAATCGGGCTTCGTTTATGGCATTTTCATCTAAATTATCTATGGTAGCCTTTTCTACAATACCTGCTGACCAATCTTCGCTTGAATTGTAGATAGCCTTAATGTGATGTGGAAAATAACGCAGATCAGTAACACTGCTATCAAAGCGGATATAAGATATCTTTTTGAAATGTGTTGGTTCACTAACCGCAGCAGGTATTTTAAATACTTCGAGATAGTATTTTTCGTATTGACATTCAAAAAACTGAAACTTAACAGAAGGATGCAGCAAGTGCCTTACCCATAGTTCTAATTCCTGATTGCCTTCTTTTTTATTTTTAAACTTGAAACTAGTTCCTTCAATTTGATGAGTAGTATCGTTAATGCCAAAAACTAAAT
Source organism: Bacteroidota bacterium (assembly GCA_049317525.1). Lineage (GTDB taxonomy): Bacteria > Bacteroidota > Ignavibacteria > Kapaibacteriales > UBA961 > UBA961. Next base: position 4,382 of record JBMOIC010000059.1, read on the forward strand.
AACCATAGGACTGATTATTGATACATGCGGCATTAGAAATGGCAGAGATGTATTGCCCAAATTTTTCATTTGTAGTAACATTGCCGGATTTAAACTCAACCCATTCATTCTCTTTAGGTAAAGCCCTTAACTCGTCAACCAATAAAATTAATTCTTCGTTTTCCATAGTTAAATTACCTTAAATCTTATGGTGAATAAATCTAATTCTGTTGTTTGTTGTTTTAATCGTTGTTCTACTTCATCCAACAATTTATCCTTTCTGTTTTCAATATCATCTTCGTTCTGATATTGGTTGTATCGCTTCTCTGCCAATTTTTTTTCCAAGTCTTTTATAATCCTTTGTTCCTTCACTTTCTGCTCTAAGTTGAGCAATTTTCGAGCTTCTGTTTTTTTGGTTTTAATCT
>JBMOIC010000060.1:0-4048 GCA_049317525.1 Bacteroidota bacterium
TATAAAAGCCTTGCCCTCAAACCCTTTCCAAAGATGAGGAAAGGAAGAAATGATGTTAAGAGTTGTCCTGTTTAGTGCTTTACAGTAAGTTTTTGTGTTACGGTTTTTCCATTTACTTGCAAGCGAACAAAATGATTACCGCTTGGCAATTCGGCTGTACTGAATTGTTTGGTAACAATTCCACTTTGCTTTTCAGTAGAAATAATTGCAATCTGTTTTCCTGTGATGTCTGTAACATCAATAATCAAGTTTGAAGCTTCTTTCAAATCTACATTGATAAAAACAATATCACTTGCAGGATTTGGGTATATAGAAAATGCATTTACTGCACTTGGTACATCTGCAATGCCTGTACTACTAAGTAAGGTAAGTATGCTGTCTCTTATCGCTGTTGTATCGCTTGTGCTGAAACTTAACGTTGAAAACATTACTCGTTTATTTGCACCTGAACCACCCAATAAAACAACTGTTGGCATACCAAAACCACCATAGTTTTCCACATGTACGGCACCACTATCCATTGGTTGATAAAGCGATCCTAAGTTATTTGAAGAAACCCAACCTGCTGCATAGGTACAAGTGGTTGAATTTTGAAATGGAAAGGCATAACCTTTCACCATACCTGGGTGCAATGCGTTGATATTGTTTGTCATTGCCTGAATTTTTTTGGCAGGTGGTGGACAACTTCCGCAATTTGGCATATAGAAAAACAAGATTACCGCTTTGCCAGCATCTAAGTCCGCAAACATGTCTACAGATGCACCGTTACAATCAACACCACTAAACTGCATAGGAGTTTGTGCTTTGGAAATCGTTATTACGAACATCAAAGCGAGTGAGAAGAACATTAATTTTTTCAAATTACCTTTGATTTAACTGTTTATTGAATGTTTTATTATTGATATGTAAAGGTGATTTTAGGATGATAGTTCAGAGTTGACTGTATAGTATTACAATATTGTTCTTTTGTGATTGTTTACAACGATTTCGGGCTTTGCATTGGTGGCGATTATCACCACAAATGTAGATACAAAAGACACACTTTAAATTTACGAAATAACTGTCATTACGAACCACCACTTTTGCCAAACTGGTAATATCTACTGCTCTTATTTTACAAGCGCAAATACATTCTAAAATTATTTTTTGATAGATGCCAAAACGCGTTTTGCAGCGGCATTTGCGGCTATAATTGCCCCGTCCATATAGCCACCAAAAACTTGGCTGGTTTCGGTACCTGCAAAAAATAGTTTGTCGTTAAAATAACTTTTGGCATACTCTGGGCAGCCATTGTTGTGGTGGGCTGGCAAAAAAGGACCATCTACATCAATGTAGGCATCATTCCAAATTTTGTCATTATAAGAAAGATATTCTTGGGCAGCATTGCCAAAATAATGAGTCAATTGAGCAATCACTTTGGCTTGCCTTTCGGCTTTTGAATAATGCAATGCAGATCCATTTAAAAACCCTTTCAATGCAAATTTCCCAAGCTCACAATGGCTATGATCATAAATTTCGCTTGCTAGGCCCGTCTGACTAAATACATTACCTGAAAAATTGTTGTCTAACCAAAAAGCCGTTTTATATTCTACCGAGAATTTTACCGATCCGCTCATCCAGGTTTGGGTATGCTGCATAATTTCTGATAGTGCGTTTGGCAGTTTGGGAGAAAATACAATGGTATTCTCGGCCAATTTAGGAGGCAAAGCCAAGATGATTTTTTTAGAGATATAGGTATGTAATGCACTATCACTAATTTTCAGACTATCGATTTGTTCTTCAATTTGGGTGATTTTGCAGTTTAAAACGATGTTTTCTAAGCCAATTTTATGCTGTAAGGCGGTAATGATTTGTGCTGTCCCACCTTGCACACGGAAGGCCGAATGCGTATTGGAAGGTACAAAATACTGTTGAGGAGGCTCAAAAGATAGGGTTTCAAACAAGGCGATGCCTTCGGTGTGCTGTTCAAAAAACGGAATGGAAAGCTCTGATAATAATCCATATAGGTTGCGATGTTCTTTGCCAAACCAAGTTGCACCCATTTCCATAGGCGTTTGATTTTGGCCAAAAATGGTTTCAATTCGGCCTCCCAAACGGCTTTGAGCTTCTAGTACTTTTACAGTAATATCATGTTTTTGTAATTGATAGGCTGTAGTAAGACCACTCAATCCGCCGCCAATAATAATTACATCGTACATAATTTTGAACTTCTTATTAATATTTGCATTTGCCACAAAAATGCAACATTTATCGGGTATTATGTTGAATTCTTGCCTGCTCTTCTTTCAGCAGGGTGCATTAAAGCTTTATATCAGACGCCCTTTTTTTGCTTTTATCTGGGCTCGGCTTGCCCATAACGTTTTGCAACAACTCGAATGGCTTTTGTCAATAAATTGAATTTGTAAAACTCATGTTTGATTAACTACAAAACTGTCATACAGAGTATTGAACCAGCCAATTGCCAAACCCGTTTTAGTGATTCGGTATTGTAGGAACATCTTATATGTATTGTTACTTATGTTAGCTTACTGCCGATACACTAAAATGATTTAACACCACGAACACCATAGCTTTGAGAAGACTTCGGAATATTAGTTGAGTAACCAGTCATAAAATCGAATCCCAAAGCTTCAGTATTGGAGTACTCGGTGCTACTATAGTAATAGAGCGACAATGATAATAAAGTTTGGCTATTAGTAAACAGTGCTTTGTTTACTTGGAAGCGACTATGATGCAATAATATTAATTCATCTAGACTAGGCAAATACCAATTTGGACCTAGGTTTGCAATATAATTTGCAGCAGGGCTTAATGTCATTAAAGAAGTGTTATAAGCACCATCCCAGCTTCTGTTTGCATTAACTAAACTTGAGGTGCTTTGCCATTGAGCTAAGGTTTCTGTAGTTGAAACTATTAAACCATGTTCTAATCCATCACTTCCTTTGTATAAATAATAAATTATTCCCCCATTAAATGCTTCTCCAATGTAGTGACTAAAGCCACTAACTTGTGTGTTTCCGCTATACAATGCATAGGGAACACTAATTAGCTCTGTTATACCTTGTACGGAATAATTTGTGCTTCCGTTTGGATCAATTTCTGATTTTATAAAATAGGGTCCATTTGCCCAATTAATATTCGAAAATGTGCCTAACACTGGAGTTCCCGTCCCAATTTCTAAACTTACTAAACCGTTCATATTAGTGTTTTGTAATTGAGTTTCGCTATAAGTTACTGTACCATTTACACTACCTTGAATTACACTTATTTTTATTCCTATCGGAGTTGATACTATTAGTGCATTGCTACTGTTACGCACAATTGCCTGATAACTCATTTTTTGTGGCGCTTGGGCAAATACGCTTGCTGTTAATAAAATCCCTACTATTATCAAAAACATATTTTTACTCATAATTTTCATCTTTTTCGTTTGGTTAATGTGAATCTTGAATTTCATGTTTTTTAGTTTTTTATGATTTTAAATGACTTTACTTCTTTACTGTTATGTGTTACTTTTAAGAAATAAACAGAACTTGGTAAATTCACCATACAGATTGTTTCTATTGGGTTAAAAATAGTTCTAGTTTCAATTAGTGTTCCATTTACATCATAGAGTTGAAATATTATATTAGACAAATCAATAGTATGTACATTTAGCACCAAATAATCTTTCGTTGGATTGGGATATGTTTGCATAACAAGATTTATTTGATAGTTATCCAAACCTAATGTTGAGATTTCGAAAGGTTGTTGAACACCTTGTGCCACTATTAGATCTGTACCATAATTATAGGTATAAACAACTTGTCCTATGCTATATGAAAATGTCCCGCCGATTCCTGAAGCATCACCACCTGCTGAAGCGGTTGTTTGTTGTGCTTGTATCGATGTTATTGAAAAGCCAAATATAATTAGGGCAATTATTTTTTTCATTTCTTCTATAATGTTAATTTATTAATTAATCGCAAACTTACCGATAAAGGTTTTGCAGCGTGGCAAAGGTGGCGATTTCACCACAAATGTTGATGCGGAGACCACACTTCAAATT
>JBMOIC010000061.1:0-4015 GCA_049317525.1 Bacteroidota bacterium
GTTACATCAAGCTTTGTGCTTCTATCAAAGTTCGTGCTTGGTTGACAGTGAAGTGATTCAAAGTCCGCCACTTCGCCAAGCTAGAAAACGTTATCGGCTATTGTATCACAGAACAAACATACATTCAGTGAAAATTAAAACAATTGTATTTTTTTATATTCTGACCATACTGACTTCTTGCAATGGTCAGACTTCGAATAAGAAAACAAACTCTGACCTATTTGCACAAGGCGACACCGTTAAAGAACTTGGTGGCAATATTATGGTGATTTACCAAGACAAGAAAAGTACTTATTGGTTTGGTAGTTGGCAAACAGGAGTGTATCGATATGACGGTAAAACATTGATCAATTACACAACAGCACACGGATTGTATAGTAATCGGGTTGATGATATCAAAGAAGATAAATGGGGCAATATCTATTTCTCTGGCATGAACGCTAATGCTACAATCACAAAGTTTGACGGAAAATCATTTACAAAGATGATAGCTATCCCAAGTAATAACTGGAAACTAGAAGTCGATGATTTGTGGCTCCTAAATCCTTATCAAGCCAAACACAATGTTTATCGTTTGAATGGAAATACCCTACATGAATTGACTCTTCCAAAGCCACCTCAATTGAATAATCCATTTGATATCTATAGCATTTATAAAGACAGAAAAGGAAATATTTGGTTTGGCACAAACCCAGTTGGAGTTTGCCGATATGATGGAAAATCGTTTGATTGGATAACAGAAGAAGATGTGACAGAATTTCGCAATGAAGGTGCAAACGGAGTGCGTTCAATTACAGAAGACAAAAATGGTGACTTTTGGTTCAATACCGAATATCGTTATAGTGTTTATGACAGCTCCACACTAAAAAGCCATAAATTCTATACAAGACACGAAAGCATAGGCAGTTTAGATGGAAAAAATACAAGTGGTTTAAATGAATATCTTTCAACAGTAAAAGACAAAGAGAATAATTTGTGGTTTGTAACTTATCGTAGTGGTGTTTGGAAATATGATGGAACAAAAATTACACATTATCCCGTTCAAGCAGACTCAAAAGACATTACTTTATTCAGTATTTACAAAGATAACAATGGCGATCTTTGGGTTGGGACAGACAAAAATGGTGTATATAAATTTGATGGAACAAAATTTACCAATTATTCAGAATAGCATACTTAAAAAGCCAATTCTTCGGACAGAAAACAAAGCCAGTACATAGTTTGGCAAAATGGCGGGTTCAGTGCTCCGCAGACAGATTTGTGTTTAATCAAAGTTTGGTTCTATGCATCAACATTTGTGGTGAAAATAGCTAACTTCTTCAAGCCCATACCATTATGATTAAGGCAAAAAAAAGGCAAAGCGTTATGAAAACAGTGAAAACCCTTAGATTGGTTGGCTGAAAATAAAGTATAGTGGAGACTTGTGACCATTTTAAAAACAGGGCGAAACTACTGAGCCAAACAAGTAGAAAATTTTAATAAAATATATTATGAAAAGACCAATTCTACTTTTAGTATTAATTCTTTTAACGTACAATCTTTTATTAGGACAAACAACAACAAGTACCTACTATTTTGCGCACAGTTTAATTTGGCATCAAAAGACTAACAGCAATCAGGCTAATATTCCGTATTGGCTAGCAGAAATGGAAAAAGCTGCAGGTGATATATGTCTTACAAGTGGGAAATTTGCTCCCGGTCAAATGGGTGATGCTGCATTACCTCCAACGCAGACCTGGTCTTTTTATTATGCCAATGAAAATCATGGATCTGCAATGAAACCCAACGATGCTTATAAAACAAATGCACATGACAATGTGGTGCTAACCTATATGAATTGGGAAATAATTTACGATTATGGTGTAAATATTGGCAGCAGAATTCCAGCTACGAATCCTAAAGCTACTGATAGCATTGCCCGAATTTTTAAATGGATGAATACCAACGACCCAGGAAGAAATTTATATCTGTACGAATGCTGGCCTAAAATAGAATTGAGATATATTATGGATGGCCAAGATTGGACCCGCACTTCAGGCAAACCTCCCAATGCCGCTCAATGGGCTAAGTATCTTGCTTATGCATTAGGCAATTCCAACATATTTTGGAAAGATCTTCAGGAAAGCTTAATTAACAAGGCAGGAATTCTACATACGAAATTAATTCCCTCATCCATGATTTGTGCAAAATTGTGGCAGACGGGAGGTATATTATCAGATATTCCAGTAACATCTATTTTTGAAGATCTTGGGCCACATGGCAAGCCAAGTTCCTATTTCTTAGCAGCTATGGTTGTTTACGCAGCACAACATAAAAAGGCCCCTATTAAACCATTTAACTCTCATGCACAGATAGACCAACGGATACTTGATAGGTTTTCACAGATTTCTACTTTTATAATGTCGGAACTTACTGCATTTAATTTTCCAAACAGTAGCAGCAGGGTATGGTATGACGCTGTTACTGATATTGAAAAGCTTGTGCAGGTAGGTGAATCTAAAATATTGGTTTATCCAAACCCTACAAACAACCATATTACAATTGACTTTGGCGGCTATGCAAATATGAGTGGCTACACCTTAAAAGTTACAAACACACTTGGTACTACTGTATTTACAACTGCCATAAACCAAAAGACTTCTTATGTTGACTTAAATGACTGGTATGGAAACGGAATTTACTTTGTTTACCTCATTGATAGACAAGGAAACACAATAGATATCAAAAAAATAATAAAACAATAAACACCAGCCACTAACAGCACCTACAAGAAATTGGTAGTTCGGTAATTAAATGAACATTTGTGCCTCTTTTCAAGCTCAGTGGTTATTGCCAGTTTATCTCTCCGAAATCCCTAAATTCGCAAAGCAGTAAGTGTATCAAAAAAAAGTAATGAGATAAAATGAAAAATTGGACATCAACATTAGACGACATTACAAGGCAGACCTTAACTGAATTTGGATCATTGACAAGTAAACAGTTGAATTGGAAACCAAATTCAAACACTTGGAGTATTGCTCAAAATTTAGACCATTTGGTTATTGTCAATGAAACTTACTATCCTGTTTTAGCATCCCTAAAAGCGGGGACTCATAAAACACCTTTCATTGCAAAAATTAGTTTTATGGTTTCATTTCTAGGTAAGATTGTATTAAATGCAGTTCAGCCAGATAGAAAGAAAAGAATGAAGACATTTCCAATATGGGAACCAAATACAAGCAATGTAATAGATGATATTCTGAGCAGATTTCAAAATCATCAAAATGAACTTGTACAAAAAATAGAAGCTGCAAAAGAACTTGTTGAGAAAGGAGTAGTTATTTCATCACCAGCAAACAAGAACATTGTCTACAAATTAGAAACAGCATTTGATATTATTGTTTCACACGAACAAAGACATTTTGAACAAGCGAAAGAAATATTACAACTAATGAAAAATAATACCAGCCACTAGCAAGTGTTTTGCCTAAGACCGGTTTCAGTTCTTCCTTTGACGCTTTTTGCTATATTTGAACTGTATTGCTTCGTATCAAGTGCATTGGTAAAATCCCGCCACTTCGCCAAACTGCAAAATGTTCGTGGCAAGTAAAACAAGACACCATTCCAAACGAAAAAACAGAAAAATGAAGGAAATTTATATCATAGACAAAACCTTTGAACGTAATGAAACTTTGACAAAAGGCGAATACGAAAATTGCATTTTCAGGAGTTGCAACTTTGCCGACAGCGACCTTTCTGAGTTTAATTTCACGGACTGCATATTTAACAGTTGCAATCTAAGTTTAGCAAAACTCAATAAGACAGTGTTTCGGGACGTAAAATTCAAAGACTGCAAAATGTTGGGACTTCGGTTTGATACCTGTAATGAGTTTGGACTTTCTTTTTCGTTTGACGGTTGCCAGCTAAATCTTTCTTCGTTTTTCAAGACAAAAATTAAAAAGACCGTTTTCAAAAATTCACAATTACAAGAAACAGACTTTTCACAAGCAGACCTGACAAGTGCTATGTTTGACAA
>JBMOIC010000062.1:0-3898 GCA_049317525.1 Bacteroidota bacterium
TGGGGAGCAAATGTATGTTGAATCAAATATATCAATTGCAGGCCAACTTGTTATAAGTGGTATAATAGAACCAACTAAACTGCTGAGAGCAGTATATTGACCACTACTATAATTGGAATTTACTACAAGAGCATAGTTTATTTCAGTATTACGTCTGGCTTGATAGGCCATTGTACCAATTAGTCCGCCATCATGATACCAATTGTTAGAAGTGGTATTAATAAACCATCCAAGAGCATAAGGAGCACCCAAATACGAATGAACAGGTTGTACCATGGTATTTATGGTTGCTGTTGATAGAATATCTGGTCTTGTGCTAAATTTATCTACAGCACACATCAATTTACATAAATCTTGAGCCGAAGCAACCCATCCACCGCATGCTTTGCTATATACTATACTAAAATCACCACCGTATTGTCTTGGCACTAATACAGTAGAATCAAAAATTGAAGGAACAAGGGGCGCACCCGGATAATCGTAATAATGAACCTCATTAGGAAGCTTATTAATTAAAAGAGTTTTTCCAATGCGCATATCCGTAATACCTATAGGAGCTAATATGGTATCTCGAACATAAGTCTCATAGTCCTGCTTGGTTATTTTTTCAATTACTCTTCCAAGAAAGATATAGCCTATATTAGAAAATGAACCATTTGTTCCCGGAGTAAAATCAAGCATTTCACTCCCTGTATTAAAACTTGATCTAGGAAATCCACTCTGATGAGAAAGTAAATCATTCACTGTAATGTCATAAATCCTAGAGTCCAATACAGGAACCAAATACATTGAATCACTTAATATTCCATTTGCACCAAAAACGATATCATCTAAACCTATTCTACCTTGCTCATAAAGATGCATGATAGTAATAGAAGTAATCTGCTTAGATAAACTTGCTATTCTAAAAATATTATCAGGACACACAGCTTCATTAGTCGACTTATCAGCAAGTCCAAACCCTCGGCTATAAACTAAACGTCCTTTATACGTAATGGCTAATTGTCCTCCGGGTATATCATAATTTTTTAAAAGATTATTCATGGCAACATCGAAGTTGACAAGTGAAGGAGAATAATAACCCGTTTGTGCATTAACCCTTTGCGAGAACGAGAATAATAAAAAGAGTGTGATTGCTGCTAATTGTAATTTTATGGTTTTCATGGTATTTATTTTTAGAAATTTTAATGATTGAATTTATTTTTTATGCTTTTTTTGAAAGGATTTTATGTTTTTTATTCTTTTATCACTTTAAATGTTTGCTTTAAATTATTATCAGCAATAGTGAGTGAATAAACGCCACCCGATAAATCCCCTAATTCAATCATTGTGTTTTCTGAATGTATTTTGCCCTTAAGTACTATTTTGCCTAATAAGTCATGAATGATATAATCCGAGCCAACTAATAAAGCAGCTGCTTTTACAGTGATTTGGCTTTTTGCTGGATTTGGATGTATAGAAATAATGTTTGAATTCTCTTCACTTACACCTAAAACTGCACCTACATTAACTGTTTTAGAAGCTTTACAACCATTACAATCAGTGGCAGTTACAGTATAAGTTCCTTCAGCAATTCCAGTAAGGTCTTGGGTTATTGCACCATTAGACCATTGATAACTAAGTGTGGAAGTATTGGTTCCATAATGAACTTTAATAAGAGGAGCCCTTGGAAGATTTGGTGGATTTGGAAAATTACCACCACGTCCAAGCGTAATGGTAAGTTCCCCATTACTTCCCCAAGGAGTTAAGCCAGCTACTCCAGTAGCAATTGTATAGGTTAATACACCATTAAGACCTAAATAAAAACCGTATATAGCACCAGCTGGTATAGTTACTGCTGTCATTGGAATTGGCCCACTATATACAGGAACCGTGGGAGTTCCTCCAGATGGAACGGTACCACTTGCATTAGTAGCAACAGCGATCCAACCTTTTTGATCGGTCATGTGAGGAACATATGAACCAGGATAATAATAAATACTATAACTGGAAGCAGAACCAAAGAAGGAACCATAACTACCTTGAGAAAATCCTGTAATTGTTAATGGTTTTGAACTAGTATTAATCATGTTAAACATGATTCCACTTGAGCCAGAAGCTGTTCCAAAGTTTGAAGATAAAATAGTAGGTGTCATACAATTCCAACCTGTCACAGATAAATCAACAGAACCATCTGATGCACTTTTACTACTTGCATTAACAACTACTGCTGTAGCTGAAACATTACAGTATGAACATGAGGCAGAATCACTTATAGTAGCTAAAGAATCGTAAGAATATGCAGCTGGGTCCATACAACCGGCACAGGTAGTATAATTACAATCAACATTAACATTAGCTTGTGAAGAATAATTACACGCTAAAGGATCCATACAACCATATACAACTCCCTGCTTACATACATAGTTAAGCAATTTAGGCCTATATAAATTTATAGTAGCTAACATCCGAGTCTTTTGATCTTGCGTAAATAAATTCCTGCAATCGGTATAATCCATATAATTCATAAACATTTCACCATTAGCCCCTGGCTTACATACACTATTTACATTATAAGGAAATGTAGGACATCCATAAGTTGCTTCAGACTCTGCTGGCGTATCAGCACAATAATCATCAGCGCAATTTGAAGTTTGATTATAGTTATCGCCCCAAATATGGTTTAAGCTTAACCAATGTCCTATTTCATGTGTTGTAGTTCTTTTTACAAAAGAGCTGTCAGCTGTTGTGCCGATATCGCCAAACTTTGTAAAATCAACAACAATACCATCAGAACTAGCTGGGGCTCCAGGAAATGTAGAATAGCCATTAAGAGAGTTCAAATCACAAACCCAAATATTTAAATACTTTGAAGTATTCCAGGCATCAATTCCCCCAGATGATGAATATTTAACTCCATCATCTGAATAAATTACCCCATTATAACCTGCAAAAAAGCTGGCTTGTCTAGTAATTGTTCTAGTAATACCAGATGTGGCATTTCCATTTGGATCTGTTGAGGCAAGACAAAACTCGATTTCACAATCTGCTGCTACTGCTGCAAAAACGGAAGGAGTAGCAGAAGCATCCTCATTTAATCTTCTAAAGTCCTTATTTAACACAGCTATTTGTGATAAAACCTGTGCAGTACTTATATTCTCTGTTGGATTTTTATAAACTACATGAACAACAACTGGAATAGTTATGATTGTGCTCTTCTTATTTATTGAATTCTTCCCAGATATAGAAGCAGCATAAGTTTTAATCCAATTTTGTAATGCTTGCTCATTTTGCAACATTTTATTTTCAAGTTGTGGATCTTGAGATTTTAAATATTCTAGATATTCCATAGTTCCACACTCTTTTTGTTGAGCTGAAACAAAAGAAAAAGAAAACAAAAAAGCAATGGTCACTAGTAAATTTTTTTTCATGATTTAATATTTTTAGATAAATAAGCCATACTTGTCATATTAGTTATGACTAAACGGTAAAAATATTAAGGCAGATGAATAAAAAATTGTAAAATTCGAAAGTGAGTTAAATTTTACTGAATGGAGGGGAGAGTCTTAATGAATCATTATGATAATGTAAAGAGTTTAATCCCTTATTAGATTATATCTTTAAAGTTATCATAACGCCAATGTTGAAAATCGGAAAAATCAGAACTGAGTTTACTATCTAAAAAATATAGTTTGGGAGAGATTCCAATTGAATCTTTAAAGTCCTTGCAGAAATGAGCTTGGTCGAAATAATTTAAATGATAGGCAACTTGAGTGAGTGATTCTTCATTAGGCAACTGATAGCCCAATGCCTTTTTTATTCGATGAATCTTGATCAAGTCTTTGGGTGAAATTCCAACATTTTTATTAAAAAGATTTCGTAAAGTGGTGGGTGTAACATTTAAGATTGAACTTATCTC
>JBMOIC010000063.1:0-3831 GCA_049317525.1 Bacteroidota bacterium
TTAGCACCAATGGCTCCACCTGCACCGACATCAACAGGGTATGTGGCAGGGGAAAGGTAAACAGTTTGTTGGACTACACCACCAGCACCACCGCCACCTGTATAGGTCTGCACAGCAAAGCCCGAAGCACCGCCGCCGCCGACAAGAAGGACATCAAACCAGCCGCCTGTAGAAACAACAAAGTTTCCATCGGAAGTAAAGGTATGTAACTTATATGAAACACCTGAAACGGTTATATCTGTTGTTGTACCACCCGACCCGATTCCATATTGGGTTGCAAGTCGTTTCTGTCGTGCGCCTGAAATAGCCATTAGACCTTGAACCTCACATAGGCGATACCACTGCCACCATTGCCACCAGAAGACCAACCACCACCACCACCACCACCTGTGTTGGCTGTTGCGTTACCACCAGCGCCAGAAGAACCACCAGCACCACCACCGCCTGCTCCACCTGCGCCTGCTCCACCAGCGTAACGACCACCGCCGCCCCCACCGCCAACAGAACTAGTGACTGTTCCACCAGTAAAAGTGCTGAGTGAAGTTCCAGCACCGCCAGTGCTTGCAGATGCTGCTGCGCCTGCTCCGCCACCGCCACCACCGTAAGAACCAGTAGTTCCACTAGAAACACCGCTTGCACCAATATTTCCCTGGTTGGTCACTGCACGAGAAACATAACCTTCCATTTCAGCGTATGGTTGGTTTCCACCAGCAGAACCACCAGAGCCGCCTTGTCCTCTAAGCATGTTTTGGTATTCACCATATGGATAACCTCCACCCCAACCTCCACCAACAGCAGTGAGTTTTGAACCAATAACTGTTGCAAAACCTGTTCTACCATTTCCACCACCAGCACCAATAGTGACTGTCTGGTTAGCATCAAAGTACACACCCTCAATTACCATAACGCCTCCTGCTCCGCCACCACCGCCATCACCATAATAAGTTAGACCGCCGTAACCGTAAGCCATTCCCATTCCACCACCACCACCGCCCGCAACGAGAAGAAAATCAAATAGCCCTGCGTTAGTAACAGTTAGAGTGCCATCAGCAGTGAAAGCAAGAAGTGTATAGTTCACGCCGCTAACCGTAATGCTGGAGCTTGTACCGCCCGTAGCAACACCGTAGCCAATCTTGCCAAGATTAGAATAACCATAAGCAGAGGCAATGCCCATGATTAGTTAGTCTTTTCCCAGCCAACCACCGTGACATTCACCTTGGCGGCAGTATCCGATAAACCTTGCAGGGTTTCTGTAGTCAATAAGACCAGAGCCGTATCAAGGACAATTACATCATTCGCACCAATTGGTAAAGCCGACAAAATTCTATTAGCAGCTACAGCAGCATTGCCGATAGCCAAAGTGACGGTACGATCAACAGTATCAGTGTTTGTAATAATAATTTGCTTAAGCACCTCAGTGATACCAGCACCGCTGGTGCAAATTGTGGTTGTTGTAGTCCCCAATTGAACTGGACCACCTAACCTAGATTCAACTCTATCTCCTGATGCCATATTAACTCCCGATATCCATAATAATCAAAGCCGCATTTTTTGCGTCTGTCATAACATCTGAACTGACTGTTGCGTTAATCCATGCGCTACCATTCCATTGTAGCACTTGACCCGAACTTGCGCTAGTGATTGTTACATCGCCAACATCATCAAGTGTATTGATGGCTGGGATTGAAGCCCATTCAAGACCTGTTGCCGTAGCAGAATTAGCTTTTAAGAAAGTACCGTTTGAACCTGCGGTTAATCCAGCAACAGTGTCATTGGCAGTACCAACCAAAAGGTCGCCCTTTGCGTTTATAGAGCTCAGGAGAGTATTAAAAGGTGCTGCACCTATTTCCACCCAGATTGAATTATAATAAACATAGGTGCCGCCATCAGAAGAGTTATACCAAAGTTGACCAGTGATTGGATTACTTGGGGCGCTATCTGCTACATATGCAGCAGTACCGCTAGCGCCAATTTCAATCCAATGAGAATCATAATAAACAAATGTTTGACCTGTATCTGATTCAAACCAGACTTGACCAGCGGTTGGGGAAGTAGGGGCTGTTTCTGAAATCGTTGCACCGCCTGCACCGAAGTCGGTATAGTTGGTTCCATCATTTGTGAACTGCCATTTATCTGAGGATTCATTCCAGCGAATAAAAACATTTGTAGAAGTTCCTCGTTCAATTTCAATACCAGAGTTCAGCGTAGGGGTGCTGGTTTCTCCAGAGTTAAGGAGGATAAAGCTATCTTCAACATTAAGATTGGCGGTGTTAATAGTAGTTGTATTTCCACTAACAGTTAAATCACCAGACACTGTTAGATTGGCAAATGTCACATCCGAGTTTGCCAAGGTGAGTGTACCGCTCGCATCTGGGAGGCTAACAGTCCTGTCCGCTGTTGGGTTTACAACTGTTAAAATTGTTTCAAAATCATCAGCTGTGCTACCTTCAAAATAAATTACATGGGGTTCTGGAAGATAGATGCCATGAATAACTGGAGTTTGACCAGTTGCAGTAATGGTTGGTCCATTAATAATCGGGGTCGTAAGTGTTTTATTAGAAAGCGTCTGTGTGCTGTCTAAATCAACAGAGAGTGCATCGTTAATTAAATCTTTATTAAGATTAGGCATATTCCACACCGCTAATTGTAAATGTCACAGCGTTAGCTGTTACTTGATCAACATAGATTTTACTATTAGCAGGTACGACTATGGATGTATTGTAGTACACAACATTGTTTGCCAAAACATTCACATTACTTATAATTTTATTATTCGCCGCCGCCGTTGCTGCTCCAACAAGAATATGAATGCTGCATACAGCATTAGATGCAGTTGCATTGCAAAGATTGATGTTTTTGATAATTGAATAATTACCAACAACATTAGCTGTTGTATAGGCATTAGTAGTAGAACCACTGCCGATGTAAAAACTTTTTGGCGTTAAATTAGCCATATTATACCCCCATCCACATTAATACTTCATTGTCATATGTTGTTGTATTCATATCTTGAATAACAGCCGCATCAAGGACATGATCCACAAATGAACCAGAAGTATGAGCATTAGCGGTTGTTCCATCATAACCCCGCTCTTCCACCGTTAGCGTATTGCTTGCTCTTGAAGAAATTAAAACTTTTTCTTCGGATGAATTACCACGATCAATAACGATAACAAAAGGGTTATTTCCACTCGGGTAAGTTGATCCGTCAACAACAGTGATTGAAGATGCAGAGTTTGAAATGTTGGCGGAAAGAGATGTTTTCAGTACCGCACCGCTAAATTCTCTTCTCAGCATACTAATCTCCTAGTCAATGCTGATATCAAGATCGCCTGTTGCGATTCTTAGAGTATCCCCAGCATCTGTTGTTTTATTTGTTGTGAGTGAACCGTACAGCAACATGTTGCCGCTAGTTGAAGCATCAAAAATACCAATTGCTACAGTGGTAGCAGCTGGCATTCCTGTAAAATCAATATTGGTATTGTTTGATGTTGCGCCGCTTGCGGCACCAGTAAATGTCGCTACTTGACGAGCGTATGAACCACCAGTAACTTCTGTTCCACCACCAGCTTCACCAGGTGTAACGGTAAACAATCCTACATAAACAGCCGCTGGCTTTGTATAAGTGGTTGTACCAAGAAAGTGGTCAATCAACTTATTTTCAAGATAGTTTGTAAGATTGCCTGCCATTATTAATCCTCCTGATTAGTATAGTACATTTCCTTTTCTTCATCACTAGGTAATCTAAAATTATCTAATGTAAGAAGCAAGTTGGCTTCTTCTGCTGGAAGCAAGCCCATTTTATTTCTTTGTGTGAAACGGAACCCAGAT
>JBMOIC010000064.1:0-3796 GCA_049317525.1 Bacteroidota bacterium
TATTTTTGTGCAGCTTTATAATGAAGTTGTATTAGGCCTTTATCAAACTGTTTTACAGAAACAAGTTTTAATTGTTGTTCTGGCCGACCATCTTTGAACAGCTTAATGCCATCACCAAGTAGAATAGGAATCACTGAAATTATATATTCATCGATAGAATTATGTTTTATAAGTTCATGAGCTATTTCTGCCCCTCCATCACAATAAATATTCTTTCCTGATTGATTTTTTAAGCTATACGCTAGTTCAGTTACATCCCCTGTATAAAATGTAAAATTTCCAATTGGAGGTCTTTCTGTTCTTGTAATTATGTACACATCTTTGTCTGTGTGAGGATACTCATATCCCATGGCAATTACTGAATCATACGTTTTTCTACCAATAATAATTGCGTCAACAGATGAAATAAAGTCATTATATCCATAGTCTTCGCCTTCTTGTTCAACAATCGATAAAAATTCTATTGAGTTGTTTTTAGTGGCAATATATCCATCTAAACTTATGGCTATATATAACACTACTTTTCTGCTTGTTTCCATAATACTGTATTATCTCTACTTGATTAATGTGTAAGCCTGACAGCTAATAGATATATGCTCGAAGAAGAGGCTGAAAAAAATAATATTGTCATACTGAGCATTGCAAACACCAAGGAGTCAAACTGCAGCATAGTGCCGTTCATATTTCTTAAAATTGCTTTTCGAAAGTCTGTCCGTTTAATGTATATATGCTTCCATCTGCCATTCCAAACCACAATTCACCATTTTTATCTTCGAATATAGAGAGGGCAAAATCATTCGTCATTCCATCTATTTTGGAAAAATTTTTCATAGCTTTTCCATCATATTTCCATATTCCAGCATCTCGGTCTCCAAACCACATATTACCTTTGTTATCTTCAGCGATTGTAAAAACGTGTTCCAATGTTCCTTGAGGAGATCTATCTCCATTTCGTTTACTATTATGATGAATCAAATTATTTTTATTTGAAAAATTAATTATCGAATCACCTTCTTTTAGTAATACTCCTATTCCATTATTTCCTATCCAAAGTCTGCCTTTTGAGTCTTCAAAAATACTTCTAATATGAAGTGGGGCAATCTTTCTATCAAAGCCTAATGTTTCATCATTGATAATTGTAAATGCTTTTCCATTATAGCCAAAAACACCTGCATAAGTAGCAAACCACATCATATTATTTTTGCCTTTTGAAATATCGGTTACAGCAAATACATTATCATTATGATTAAGCACTTTATGAGGAGGAAATGCTATATAATGCAATTGTTGTCCATCATATCTGTAAACCCCATCTTTGTTTCCAGCTTCAAACCACATATCATTATCTGATTTCATCCATTGACCTTGTAATGGCTCTGTGTTAAGATTTGGTATAGTAGTTAATGGTTTTTCTATGTCAACTTTGGTGTGATCTACGAATTTTTTTCCATCATAACTACTTATACCGCTTTGGGTATTAAACCATATAATACCTTTTTTGTCTTCCTGGATATTGTGAATTTGATTGTCCGACAATCCATCATCACTAGTAAAGTACAAGAATGATGTACCATTGTAGACTGCTACTCCTTCTTGAAGACTACCAAACCAAAAATTGCCTTTACTATCTTGATAGATAGCACGAATTCCAGAAGTAAATTTCAAGGTATCTGTTTGACCAGTCGCATGTACTGCAATCTTATGAGTTTGACCTACCGTTGTGTTCTTATCAATGCAGGAAAAGTGCAAAAACACTAAGAGTATGAGGGAAGTCAATTGTACTGTTGTATGCATGTGGGATTTTGTGAGTGGATGTGGGATGGTAGCTAGTTGAAATGACTTATACTAACCACAAATACTTGAAGAGTAGATAAAGACAATATACACTATGTCAATATAGCTCTATTCTCCTTCTTCCAATAATGCCTGAAGCTTTGTAATAATGCCCTCAATTGTTTCGCGGTCATCTTCAGGATCTAAATCTTCGAAATAGTTTTCAATAACTTCATCTTCATCAATTTCTACGGGTAATGATTCCCATTCACCGGAGAAGACATTATAGTATACGGTTTCATAATGATAAGCATATGGCTTCGGAAGTGTTTCCAATAATTGATTGATCACTTCTATGCCCAACTTACTTTGAAACAATTTCGATACAAATGTCAATTCCAAGACTTCATAATGCTGAAGTTCACTTACTTTAGAGAAATCAAAACTCACATAGTGCTGTTGAAACCACAGAGAAGCAATTGCTTCTGAAGTATTTGCTAATCTGAGGGCTTCTTGTTTTGTCGTTGTAAAGAGTGTAGCTTGTAAATTGGGGTTTAGCATATTGGAGTTTTCCATAAAATATTGATCTATAGTACTACATGATTAAAGTGATTGTAGAATCGTGATTATGTGTTATCTAGAAAATCTTGACTTTATTTATACCGTTTTTTTTGAAAGAAAGAGATTATTCTCTATGTATTGATGATAATATTTTCGGACGTCCTACGAAAGATCTTTTGCACAAAAGTTCAATCGAAGAGCCTCACTTGAACCTACCACAAAACTGTCATACGAAGCACTATACCCGCCATATTGCCAAACCGATATTAGTGGCTGGCATTTTTTCAATTTTGCTTTCAAGGTCTTTTTTTGTTTTGGTTTCCCATTCTGATTTTAATATACTTAAAATAATACTGTCTCGACGTGTTCCATCACTTCTCATTCCATTACTTCTTAAAACGCCTTCTTCAACACATCCAATGCTTTTCATAGCAAAAATACTTCTCTTATTATCAATATCTGCTCGAAACTCTACACGTTCTATCTCCATTCTTTCAAAAGCAAATTCTAACAATAATTTTTTACAATGTTTATTAAGTCCAGCTCCTTGATATTGTTTTCCGTACCAAGTAAAACCTAATTGTAAACATTTATTCGCTATTTGAATATCATAAAATCGAGTGCTTCCAGCAAATGAATTTGTCAGCTTGTCGAACACAATAAACGGATATTCCTTTCTTTCATTTCTTGCTTGAATTGCTAGATTTACATAATTTTTTAATCCATTTTCGCCAATTGCTTGTACTAATGAATATTTCCATATTTCAGGTTCATTCATAGCAAAACAAATTAAGTTCTCAAAGTCGGATAGTTCTAATGGTTTTAAAATTACTCGATTGTCTTCTAGTACATATTTATTGTCAAAATTAAATTCCATTTTATTCTTTGTCGGCTTATTGTTTTTTATGCTTGCCACTAATGTTTAAGGGATTGCTGTTAGATTGGGTTTAGTATGCGCTAACTGACCACCTAAAACTAAAAGTAAAAAGAAAGACGAAACTTACACTAAGGACTTCGCCCCGCATTGCAGCAATGCCATGTTGGCAGCTGCCGCTCTTATCTTGCGTCTAACTATCCGTGGTTGGAGTTGTTGTGAAAGAATCAGAGTTTCACTTTTTACTTTGCCGAACCAAGGTGTTCGGACACCAACAACCATTTACCTTTCTCAAAAATCAACGTTGTGGATCCTCTTCCAGAACCGCTTGCTTGTTGACCGTCAATTAAACCAGACCAATTAAAGTTGAAAAGATAAACAGCAAACTCTTTGTCCTTAACAACCCAATGAACGTCTGTTATAGAATACTTCTCATCCTTTATGAGCGAAAAGTTTTTCGTAAAAGCAACTTTTATGGCTTGAAGTCCTTTATGTACAGTGCCATTTGAAAATGTAACACATGCTTTGGCATGGACGAGAGGTTCAACATTGTCCCAGTTTTGACTTGCCAAGGCGGCTTCATAAGAT
>JBMOIC010000065.1:0-3775 GCA_049317525.1 Bacteroidota bacterium
CCTACTTGAAGAAAATAGATAAATCCACCCGCAGAAGCATTATATGTAGTTTGACCTAATGTTTTTGATTCTGTGCCGCTCAAGTTAAAGCTCCATCCAAAACTGGCATCTACATACCCTATATTTTGGAATGGAAATACTCTCAAACCGAGTCTAGGAACAATATAACTTTTTAAAATAGTATGATTAGAGCCCGTTAATTTATCCTCCAACATAAACCATTCTGGGCCTCCTAATATACCTGCATATATTCCTTTTCTATCTTTACGCACATAGTAATTAGCAAAGATTTCCAATGCATAGTTTCGCCTAAGATTGATATTATCGGAATTCTCAAAGAATGTATTTTTTATAAAATCAGGAGGAACTACACTAAATCCAATTGTTCCTATTTGCCAATTATCAAATTCCAGCCCTAAGCTTCCCCCACCACCACTAGCAAGAAATAAAAATGGATACGCATCAACACTTAATTGAAGTGGAGTTGGATCTTTGTCCTTACCTAAAATAAGGCTTTGAAAGAAATTGATTTTGTCTTGTGCAAAAACATTTGTTGTGATAAATACAAAAGCTAAGATTAAGATGGATTTTTTCATTGTGCTCTTTTTATTTTATTAATAATAGCACAAATTTATAGGAAGTGGAGACTACTTTTTGTTGACTTTTGCTAAGATTTTCGCCTTGCTCTAATTCTGCTCAAACTTTCTGGACTTATACCTAAAAGATTAGCCAAGTATTTCTGTGGTACTTCTTGAAATAATTCAGGTCTTTGTTTAATTAATTTATGAACTCTTTCTTCGGGCTTTTCACATGACAATGACATTGCTATGTCTATAGTCCGCATTGCAATCTGCTCCGCCATTATTCGCCCAAGAGATTCTATATTCCTATGTTCGGCATAAATCCTAAATAAGTCATTTTTTTTAATCAAATATAGTTCAGCGTCTTTAAGAATTTGAAAATAATATGTTGAAGGTGAGTTTTGAGTGAGACTTTTAAAATCAGTGATAAAATTATTATGTAAGGTAATATCACAAGTAATTTCATTGCCATCTTTTATGTGATAATGCCTAATAATACCTAAGTGTAAAAATGCTACGAAATCACAAACCATTTCTTCTTTAAGAAGGAAGTCTTTTCTTTTGATCTTAACAGGTTTAAAGTTTTGTTCAATAGCTTCTTTTTCCAACTCAGTTAGTTGAATAAATTTTGAGCAGCAATCTATTAAGTTGTGAATCATACTTTAAAGCCTATTTTTCTGGTAGATTAATTGCTAACTATTTTCAAGGTTCTTAGAATTTAATTCTCATAATTCGAAAAAGTAACAAAAGTTTTTCCATCGAATCTGCTCAAACCACACCATTTTGTGCCAAACCATAGATTTCCTTGTTTATCTTCCAATATGCTCATAACAGAATTATTGACAAGTCCATCTTTGTTTGTATAATTTTTCATAGTTTTTCCATCATAACAGTACACTCCATTTTTCTCGGTTGTGAACCACATATTTCCATTATGATCTTCCATAATTGCATGTACACCATAGCTGACAAAATTTTCATTCTCTTTAAAACTAGTAAATGATTTTCCGTCATATAGGCATACTCCATGTCTTCTTGTGGCCAACCAAATGATTCCGGACTTATCTTCCGAGATAGAAAATATCATATCATCGGTAATACTACCTGTTGATTTTTGGAATGCATTAAATGTTAGATATTCTCCAGATTTTCCTTGAATAGGATTAGAAATGGATCTGCCATCTTCGTTCGTGATATAATAATTTTTTGGGGGCAAGAAATTAGTGAAAGCATTCCCATCATAATGCCATATTCCGGCACCATTCCATGAACTAAACCAGATATTTCCATGTATATCTTGAATAATATCACTGATGTATTTTTCAGTTTTGCTACCATAAAATGGATGCTCATATCTACATAAAGGATTGGAAAGATGTATTCCATCATACTTATAAATACCTTTATTCTTTGCACCAAACCAGATTTGTCCATCTTTGTCTTCTAAAAGACTTGTAATGCTCAGTGTATCAGTACTAGGTATAAGTATAAATGTATTTCCATCATACTTGCAAATTCCATTGCTAGTACCAAACAATAAATTTCCTTGTCTGTCTTGAATAATAGGGCCTACATTATTGCTACACAAACCGTCTTTGATTGTGAAATTGGTAAATCTTTTTCCATCATAGCGATAAGCTCCTTCTCCGTGTATACTGAACCAAATATTCCCATCCTTGTCAAGTAGCTGACAACTTACATTCATATTTTGCGTTCCCTGAGTCCTAATAATTCTTGGATTTTGTTCATATGTATAGGATAGATCTGACTTATTTATCTTTTCTTTTGGAGAAATCTGCCCATTACAAGTTGTACAAAATATGGACAACAATAGATATGGTAATAAAAGATATTTACTGTTATAAACCGGGTTTTGTTTAGTCATTTGTTATAAGCTTTTTTATATGTTTCCTTACTCTTTTGTCATTTATGACTATACAACTTGATAATAAACAAGTGGCTCGCCACGAATAAGGATGTTTGTCAGAAATGGATAAATTAATAAGTTCAGGAAAATCTTCTTCTTGTGATGCTATATAGATCATCCAATCGACTTTTTGCGAATGTGTAAGGCCATATTCTAAATTTGTACCAGATGAGTGATTCATTGTAATACGAACGTTTTGTGTCTACATTGAACTATAACTTTCACAATCTTGTCACCAAGTTTCAGGCATGCAGTTGAAGAGCAGAATGTACAGAAACATGGTAGAAATAAACAAGTAATTTTCAGTTAAATTACCTTGTTTTTATAGAAGTAAAAAATCAATAATATCTCATCCAATAATGATACAAAATGATGAATACGGTAATTTTTTAGCATGTATAGTTTTCCCCAACCAGAAATACAGTAATTGGATTTATACTTAAATCCCCCTAATTTATGGCTATAAAACAATTGTGCTGTGAATACATGAAATCATTGTTCATTCGTTATGAAAAGTAATAAGACACTTTTTCATGCGAACAAGTGGACATAACTTAGATAAATTATACAAGTAATCTTTACAATGTTTTGGCATACAGATAACAATCTCTTTTCGATCCATCTTTATGTGTTAATGCTTTGTGCAGTATACCCTCTTTGTGATACCCATTTTTTTCTGCAACTTTTTCACTACCTATATTCTCTGGAAGCATAAGCAATTCAATTCTTGTTATGCCAAGTTCTTGAAAACAGAATTGTTCCAATAATCGAACTGCTTCTGTGGCTATTCCCAGTCCCCAATATGCTTCATCAATAAAGTATCCAATTTCTCCGATATAGGATCTATGAGCATTAATTTTCACTCCGATACCACCAATCACGATATCACCATTGATGATGGTATAATTCCATTCTGTATTATCATTTATACGTTTTGCATTACCTTCCAGCCAGGCGATTTCTGCTCCTACTGATTGCGGTTGAGAACCAAAATACAAGAAATTGGGATTATTTAGAATCTCATAAAATCGTTGTGCATCGCTTATTTGTTGTAATCTTAATTGAATCATAGGACATCTTGTACTTCAAGCACATTTGTATACAATAAAAAATTGGGCTTATGAAGTCTAAATATAACAAAAACCGATAACTACATTGTGTAATTATCGGTTGAATTTTTTCAATCTTTTTAATCGCTGAAAAATAGACTCTCCAAGTAACTCCATTCATTATCCATAGTTAGATAAATCATTCCACCATTGCATTA
>JBMOIC010000066.1:0-3751 GCA_049317525.1 Bacteroidota bacterium
ATTACTCGATAAACATGCTAATAGCATAAAGAGTGTTAACACTCTGTTTCATGTTTGGGGGGTGTTCTTTCCTCACCCCGCCCTATGGGCACCCCTCGCACGAGGGGAATAAGAGTTGGATTTCCCTCTCTCATGTAGATGGGGTGTGTTTTTTTCTCACCCCGCCCAGAGGCTCCCATCACGCGAGGGGAATAAGAGAATAATTACCATTGCAGAGAGATATATTTTCATTTAGGATGATGAAAAGAAAAATCTCCACTATCGTCTAATTTCAACTGTACTTCTGGTATGTCTTCTTTTGTTAGTCTTTGTAGTTCTTTTATTACGGAACCGGAAGAATCATACACTGGGCCTCCCCTGCCAAATTGTCTTGTAGGAATTACTTTCCCACTTAAGAACTCGCCTTTTTTAGAAATATTTAGTGAAAATATTGGAGCCATTCCAGAAATTCCATTGATATTGAACTTATCATAAGTACAAAAATTACCCATTGAATAAGCGATAAATCTTCCTTTATAATAATCGACAGCTCTGGTAATATGCGGGCCATGCCCAAGAACTATATCAGCGCCAGCATCTATGGCCTTATGTGCAAACTCATAAACATCGCCTCTGTCTTGTCCTAAAAATTGCTCATGAGTTCGTGTAATATGTGTATGGCTTTGGCCTTCTGCCCCACCATGAAACGAAACAATAACTATATCGCAAAATGTATTCAGTTTTTTAACTACTTGTTCTAACTCTTTATAATCATTGATATTTAAACAGCCTTTATTTGGAGCAAATGCAGTAAGACCTACAAGAATTCCTTTGATTTTAAGGGTATCCCATGGACAATTCGTTTGGCCTGCATATCTAATATTATATTGTTTTAATATAGCAGCTGTATGAACTCTTCCTTGTTCGCCAAGGTCGCCAACATGATTATTTGCAATTGAAAACATAGAAAAACCAGCATCTTTTAACTCTTTTACAAAGTATGAGGGTTGTCTAAATACATAACAAGAAGTTGGATCTCCACAAGCCTTGGGCGAACCTCCACTATCTAATACAGGACCCTCTAAATTTCCAAAAACTATATCGCCAGCTTGTAAAAATTGCTGAACTGGCTGTAATAAGAATGCATCCTTAGGTGGCAAAGTACTATTATCTGGATAATTTGTTCCCATCATAATATCACCAACTGCTACGATATTTATACTGTCTGCTTTAAATTCAGAAACAATTGACGCTTTCTTTTTAGGTGTAGATTCACCTTTTGTATTTGACTGTGGACTACAATGCAAAGAAGTTATAAGTACAATCAGAAAAAGAAGCTTTTGATTATTCATTGTAAAAGCATACCCTATATGTTATTAACATTTCAATATTTAAATATATATCAATGAATTACTACTCTATTTTTCACGACTTAGTAAGATGTCTACGCTTTAATTCTTCCATGATAGCATTCATATTTTTTTCTAATTCTAATCTATGATGTTCTAATTTTAATAATAAAATATAATCAGATTCTTTTTTCATTTTATCTTCATTTGCTTCTTGATCATGCCTTTTTCTGGTATCATCCATTTCTGAAATAATAACACCAACAAATAAATTCAGAATGATCAAAGCGCCAATTAGAACAAAACTACAGAAATATAATGGAGCAAGTAATGTATGAGGATGTGGACAATTGAACATATTTGCTTTCATTAAATCAGACCAACCATCACCTGTCATCATCTGGAATAAAGTCAAAAAAGTACTTGGCAAACTTCCGAAATGTTGAGGATCATTCTCTCCAAATAGAAAATATCCAATCACTCCATAAGTATAGTATAATATTGCCATCAATAAAAATACCATCCATAATGTAGGTAAGCTGTGCAATAATGTTTCAACGATTGTTCTTAATTGTCTGAATTTTTCAATTAAACGTAATACTCTTAGTGTTCTTAAAGATCTGAAGATTCTTAGCGTTCTAGCTGCCAATACAGCCTCATATGTAGCTTCATCTTGAGTTATCAATAATGGAAGGAATCCTATAAGCACAATAAACAAGTCAAACAAATTCCAACCATCTGTAAAAAACTTTATAATATTATCTCTGTATGC
This sequence comes from Bacteroidota bacterium, assembly GCA_049317525.1. Taxonomy (GTDB): domain Bacteria; phylum Bacteroidota; class Ignavibacteria; order Kapaibacteriales; family UBA961; genus UBA961. The sequence goes on from JBMOIC010000066.1 coordinate 2,101, forward strand.
ATAAAATTTAACCAGTATTTCAAAAACGAAGATAAAATGGATAATCTCATTAGCAAGATGCAATGGATAATGATAAGCAATAAAGAAATCATGATTTGTTTCTATCCCTACAAGTATTGCAGAAAATATAATGACACCAATAATGAAATTGTCAAACCAATTATTTTCATGATTGCGAATTTTTACAAGTAACTCATTAAACATACTCTCGAATGCTCCCAATAATTATTTAATAAATAATAAAATTTTGTTGTACATATATATTTTTTTGTTGTACTCTTAATTGGTATAAACCAGATTCTAAGCCCTGAGTAGAAATAGAATACTCTGTGTTTTGAGGATATGAAGGAATAAAGTCTTGTATTGACCATCTAATTCTTCCCATCATATCAGTAATCTGTAATAAAGATGGATCATTCAAATATTGTGGTAAAGATATATGAATATTTTCTGGTGCATTTACTGGATTTGGATATAATAGCACAGCATATTCTTGATTATCAGACTGGATACTTGATGGAATTTCAATAATTACCAAAAATGATGTGTCTATTTTGCAACCATTGCTATCAGTTTCAGTTACTTTAAGCAAAGCAGAACCAATTTCAGAAAAGTTTACCAATATTACTGAACCGTTTACAGATGTTGTAATTGTGCCATTTCCAGAAATTTCCCATATATATGTTGACCCAATATGATTAGCAACTTGATAAGGAATTGCATTTTCATTTGGCTTTACTGATGATATTCCACTTATGATTGGAGCAGGTAAAGTGACATTTTTTACGGCAGTTTCGGGAGATAAACCAATGCAATCACCAGATTTTACAAAAACTGAATATTTGCCAGGTATATTGGTAGAATACGATTGCTGATTTGCACCTTGTATGTCTTGTCCATTTCTTTTCCATTGATATATACAATTTGGTAAACCAGCATCTAATATAATATCATTCCCATTGCAAATGGAATAGGAACCAGATTTAGAAATGATAGCAGGTTTTAATGCATTGCCAATTTCAATAAGCTTTATTGTGTCTTTAGAACATCCATTCACATTGGTCTCTGTCACTTTTAATGACACTAAACCCACACCACTAAAATTTAATAATGCTTCATTGCTATTCTCAGATATAATGATTGCATTACCGCTTATAACTTTCCATGAATATATCGATCCACTTGCAAATGTTGTTGAATATACTACGGATTTTTGATTAGCACATACAGATGTGCTTCCTGTAATGCTTGGGATTGGTAATGGGTTTATCATCACAGTAAGAATCGTATCTTTATAGCATCCTGTTATTGGATCTGTTTCTCTTACCCTAATGGTTTCAGTACCCGAATTATTCCATGTGACTTTTATAAGATTTGAATAAGCGCTTCCGTCAATTTTTCCTTTTATTGGATTTTCCCATTGATAGATATGTCCAGGAATTAATGTAATACTATATTCTACATTTGATTCATTAATACAAGTATTCTTTTTACCCTGAATATACGGATTGGGTTTTTCATTAATTGTAACAATGAAGATTGTATCCTTAACACATGATGTTACATTATTTGTCTGTTTAAGCTTTAATGTATCTATTCCAGCTTGATTCCAATTCACTAATATTGAATCTGCATTCAATTCATTAATAAT
>JBMOIC010000067.1:0-3746 GCA_049317525.1 Bacteroidota bacterium
AGAAAAAGAAATACATAGTAAAAGTAGAAGACGAATTGTCATGTTATTAACCCATAAATGATTCATAATTATTCTAAAAAACATGCTAAGCCGTGAAAAATGTACCCTTTTCTGAGAAAATTATCAGAAATATCTCCACAAACTAACATTTTTAGCTTTCATTAATAAATCAATAATTAGACCAATTCACTTATTATAATAACAGGTTCTTGGCAAATCTTTAAAGTACTAATTAACCAAAACTATTCTTCCAGACATAGTTGGACCATATTTGCTCTTTATAATATAGGAATATGATCCACTTGGAAGTTTATTACCAATTGTATCTTTACCATCCCATTGAACTGCAAAAGATCCAGATTGTATGATAGCATCATGAGCAAGTTCTCGAATAATAATACCTTTTTCATCAATAATAGAAATAGTAAGAATATCAGTTTTTTCTAGATTAAATTGAATCGTGGATTGTTCTGAAAAAGGATTTGGAAAAACCTTTTCATCAGCATATGCTGTGTTATAAATCATTGGAACTGATGTAGTAAGTGTATCATAACAATTTTTCATTGCTATGGTATATGTAGATGATACATCTCGGTTTTTACGAGTGGAATTTTCATTTTTTGGAAGATATGTCCTAACATATTCAACTTGCACTCTTTCTGGTGACACATGTATTCGTAAATGACCAGAATTTGGCAAAATCTCTCCAGCGAAATATCCATAGTCATCTGCATAATTAACACTTGAAAAATTTGGATGGCTAGGTTGAGGCGTTTCTTGATAGACTAAGCAATCTTTTTCCTGTTTACAAAAGAAATGATCATGCCCATGAAAAAATACATGAACTTTATGTTCTTTAAACAAATCTTTTATTGGTTTATACCAGCCTGGACGATTTTTTTCGAATCCTCTGGTACCATCTAAATTATTTCCACCCCATTCATATAAATTTGCATATTCTATGCCACCTCTTCCCTCAGGACTTCCTCCAACTAATTGATGAGCAAAAACAAAGGTATATGTAGAAGTATTTTGCTCTAAGGTTTTCTTTAGCCACTCATATTGATCTTTTCCTAAAGTCCATCTCCAGCCATTCAGGGAATCAGGTTTTATTGTAGTATACCAATAAGGATCTAGGACAATAAATTTTGCATCACCCCATGAAAATGCATAATAATTTTCTCTTAATCCTATATTAGGATGATTTGTTGTGTCTCCAGAATAGAAATCATCTGGGGCAGGATTTAAGAAATATTTCTTACGTTCATTTGTAGCCCAAATCGGAAATGAATTAAGATTATTATTTTTAATATTCCATAGAGCTTCGCCTTCATGATTTCCTAATGCTATGAATAAAGGTACAGAATGACAATTCATTTCATAGTATTTTCTAAGAAGATTGCAACGAAATGGAATTGTATCAAAAGGTACCTGTTTAGCTGTATTTGTTAATTTATCAGTCATTAAGATGTCCCCAAGATCAATCATAAAGTCAGGCTTATCCAAAAGCTGATTTTGAAGGCATAAAGTATAAATATTAGTATCACTTTGCACATCTAAATGAGGGTCTGCCTGCACTACAAATGTAAATGAAGTACCTGCTGGTTTTTGAGTTTTAAATGTGTATTCTGGTCTCGTTTTTATTGCATTTGTATCTTTAGGATTTCTATACTGGAGAAAATACTTATACTCTTTATTTGAAGATAAGCCATCAATCAAGACATCAGTTGGTTGATTTCCTAAAGCAATAATCCATTGTGTAGAAATTGGTTTATCTTGTCCTGAATACCAATTTGCTCGCACTTCTGTTGTGCTATCAAACATGATATTGACGGTTATACTATGATCAGTCGGACGACCCAATAACTCAGTTCTTAACATTGTTTGGGCAGATAGAATTGTATGTGATATGATGAAAGTTAAAATGCTGATTACTATGAATTTCATGATTTTAAATATTAATGATGAATAATTACTTGTTGGACATATTGTTGATTATCGACAAAATATTGAAGCATATATGTACCTTGTGGTAATAGTTCAACATTTACTATCATTTCATTTCCCTTATAAACCACTTGCCCAAGTGTATTAGTTAATACAACAGTACATTGATGTTGTATGGATTTAGGAATGTCGATGGTGATAAATTTGTCAGCTGGATTAGGATAAACTGGAACGGTATTATATGAAAAATCATCGTTTTTTACATTTGTTGTCCCACCAACATTATAGCTGAAGCCAATTGATCGATTCTTATTTTGCCCTAAGGTATCAGCAGGTAAATAGGCTAAGACATAATCAACTTTTACACCTTCAGGACTTACTTTTACTCTTAAATGTCCAGTTCCTGCAAGAGTATCAGATACATATGCATCTGCATTAGCAAGTTTTCCGATTTCATAGGTAGAATCAGCAGCCATAGGACATGCTTGATATGTGATCCCATCTAATTGTTCATGAGCGAATACATGATCATGTCCTTGAAAAAAGATATTTACCTTATTATCTACAAATAATTTGTGAATAGGTTTACCCCAACCAGGTCTATTTTTATCAAATGTATATCCACCTTTTTGCTCAGAGCCACCCCATTCAAATAAAGGGGCATTAGTTATGCCACCTCTTCCTTGTCCTCTGATATGATGTGCAAAAACAAACTTATATTTTGAGGTGCTATTTTCTAATGTTTTTCTAAGCCAATCATATTGAGGTTTTCCTAGAGACCAGTCCCAATTTTTAGGCTTATCAGATGAATCACATTGATCTCTGTACACATCTAAAACTACAAATAATGCATCGCCCCATGTCCATGCATAATAATTCTCTGGATTACCTACACCATATGGTTCAATATCAGTATTTCCAGTATAAAAACTATTTGGATATGGATTTGGGAAATAGAATTTTCTCCATAATGTACCCCATACAGTTAAGTTCTTTCCTGGATTTTTGAGCATATAGTAATCAGTTTCACCTTCATGATTTCCCAAACAAAAATAGAATGGAATTGAATGAGTAATCTTTCCTAAATAAGGTCTATAATCTTTGTGTAATTTATCTAATTCTGGGGAAGTTATTCCATATGGATCATGATCATCACCAAATGTATCACCTAAAGACAACATGAAATCTGGCTTATCAGCTGCTTGATTACCTAAACATACTTCATACATAGAACGAATACCTTTCTTGTCATAAAGATGTTCATCCGCTTCAATTGTAAATGTAAATGTGCTTCCTGGTGATCTTTGCGTGTGAAATGAATACTCTGGTGTATTTATATAAGTAGGACTTCCAATTTGACGGTATTGAAGTCTATAAAAATATCGTTGATTGGGAAGTAAATTAATGATATCAAACTCATCAGGAACCCCTGATGAGGATATATAATTTTTAGAAGTATTATTATACGTACCTGATGATATTCCATATTCTATAAAATACTCAATATTTTTTTCATTCAAGATGCTGAAGGTAATGGAAGTATCTGTGGGCCTTCCCAATACAATATTAGGTTCTTGAGAAAAAAGAGAAGGAGCAAACAATGAATGTGATGAAATACATAATACTGAAAGAATAATTGAGAATAGTCTCATAATTAAGTCCATACATAAATGAGTATCAAATTTATGCTTTTGAGACTCTTATGATGGATAAGGGTTTAATGATGTTCTATTTATCTAATAGATACATTAAAAATATTCTGTCTATCTTTTGGATTGAGTATTAAGCGACAAGTATCT
>JBMOIC010000068.1:0-3426 GCA_049317525.1 Bacteroidota bacterium
ATCCGCCCAGGCTTTTCTGCTCGGGCCATGGGGTCAATCGAAGCAGGTCGATTCGGGTTGCCGACTGCCTTCTGCGGAGGATCAGCACAAACAGAGGCGGGAAAGCCGATGACGATCGCTGCCACCGCGATCTGTCGAAACATCGTCAATCGATATGAGCCGCCGTTCACAACTCGCTCCTGAATAGCACTTTATGATTCTCCCGGCATCTCCGATCTTCCGCAACTGCCTCGGGGATAATTTTTTGCCCGTGATTCGGATCGCCGCAATCACATGCGGGCCAACTTTCTGAAATCGTTTCAATTCCAGTCTGGACGGATAACGCGCTTTGTTCTGTAATACCCGGAATCCGTTCTGAAGTGTTGCTCACACAATTTTTGCATTGTTATTGGCAGGGATGCGGAATCCGTGAAGACATGGAGTCGACTGGGATTACTTGTTTGGCCATACCGGCGAAAGCTGATTCTTTCAGCCTCTTTCGGCGTGATCGCCGCTTTTCTCTGGAGCTTTGAATTACTGTTGACGTTCCCGATCACCATCATGTTCGGAGAACATCACACGCTCGCAGACTATTCCCGTCATGAAATTATCAAAGCCACCGAAGCAATTGATACTCGAAACGCCAGACTCGCTCAGTTAAATGAACAACTTCGCCTGATTCCAGAAAATGGCGAGCGTCGTCGAGCGTCTGAGCGGGTTGAGGTCATTGAAGATCAACAGCGACTTCGGATGGAAGTCGATGTGTATACCTCAAAACTGTGGATGTTGAGCTGGGTTGAATCCAAGATCATTCGAAATCTACCGACTGACCAGTTTCAGATGTTTGCACTGTTGTTCGCATTTATTTTGTTGGTGACATTCGCCAAAGGACTGTCCGGCTACTGCCAGGATGTGTTGGCAGGAAGTGTCGCTGAATCGGTCGTCATCGACCTTCGGCAACGCCTGTTCCGCAGCGCGTTGCGCCTTGATCCGCAAACGTTATCGCTTGAAGGAACTTCGGTCTGGTTAACCGATTTCACGTACTCACTGCAAAACCTGGCGAACGCGATGACAGAACTCGGTGGTCGCGTCGTGCGCGAACCATTAAAAGCGGTCGCGTGTCTTGCTGCTTTGCTCTACTTCAATTGGAAACTGACGCTTGTGTTTCTGCTATTCATGCCGGTGCTCGGCGGACTGTTTCATTGGTTGGGACTGCGGCTGAAGCGAGCGGCCAATCGAACGGTGGACAGCATGAGTCGCATCTATAAAAGGCTGGAAGAAACCTTTCATAATGTCAAAGCGGTGATTGCCTTTGATCGTGCAGGCCGACATCGACGAGAGTTTCATCGAGAAAACAAAAACTTTTATCTGCAAGCAATGAAGCTGGTACAGATCGATGCCATGAGCGGACCGACGGCAGAATTGCTGGGGATGTTCGCCGCGAGTGCCGTCCTCTTGCCTGCCGCGTTCCTGGTCCTACGTAGTCAAACCACGATTTGGGGCATTCCACTCGCCCCTTCGCCACCAACGTTTCCCGATCTGGCTCTCTTCTATGTTCTGCTGGCTGGTGTGCTTGAACCCGTTCGAAAATTCTCGAAATTCTATAACACGATTCGACAGTCCACGGCGATTGCCGAAAGATTGTTTGCACGAATGGATACCGTCTCGCTGATCACTCCACCGACTGCGTCGCAGTTTATGCCCGCCCTGAGTCAGTCAATCGAATTTCGCGATGTCACGTTTCAATATGCGAAGCAGACCAGCGACGTCACGGAACGAGCATTCGTATTGAATGGACTTGATCTGACGATCAATGCGGGTGAAGCCGTTGCCGTAGTTGGACCGAATGGTTCGGGCAAATCGACATTGGTCAATTTGTTGCCACGATTCTACGACCCCGATTGTGGAGACGTCTTTTTCGACGGCATTAATCTGAAAGACGCGACCTTGCGCGATATTCGCGAGCAAATCGCACTTGTCCCTCAAGAAACCCTTCTTTTCGATGACACAATTATCGAAAATATTCGGTACGGTCGCCCCGGTGCTTCCGACGAAGACGTTCATGACGCCGCGAAAAGGGCACACGTGCTCGCGTTTTCCGACTCCATGCCGTTGGGATTACTGACACCCGTGGGCGAGCACGGCAAACAATTGTCAGGTGGACAACGACAGCGTATTGCACTCGCCCGTGCCATCTTGCGAAACCCGCGCCTTTTGATCCTTGATGAACCAACATCCGCCGTCGATGCTCAGAGCGAGCAATTAATTCATGCCTCGTTGCGAGACTATGCGAAAGGCCGAACGACGATTCTGATTACTCACTGTTTGACACCAACACTGCTCGAATTCCTGAATCGTATTGTTGTCGTTGATCGAGGTCGAGTCGTCGCAACGGGTTGTCATCCAGAATTACTGGCAACGTGTCCGGTCTACCAGCGGCTATGGGAGGCTCAAACCCAACGAGCAGCCGCTTGATCAAAACATGATTCACTCCAGCTCGCGACGGATTATAGAGTCTGTAATCGAAATACTCATCCGCGACAGCGGATCGTGCTGAAACCGACCAGTGACAAACTTCCTTCTGCTGAAATTATTTGACGAGATTCATTGGAACTGATTGTGTTGGCGAAATGGGTGAACTGGCGAACAGGTCTTGTGATCGGCGTAATCGCAATTTGGGCGATGACGCAGATCCCCGGCTTCGGTACGCCCGAAGTTCATAACGCCGATGCACCATTCAACTTCGTCTTGGTCGATCCAAGACCCTCCGTGGATGACTGGCCCTGGTGGCAGGGGATCGATCATCGGAATGTTGCCAACTACAAAACTTTCCCGACTCAGTGGTCGTCGAGTGACCATGAGGGATGGCAGGTTCCCATTCCGGGTTACGGGAATGCTTCTCCTTCTCTTTGGGGCAATCAGCTGTTTTTGCCCGTGCTCGATACAGAATGTCAGCGATTGGCGTTACTCTGTTTACAACGAGATTCGGGCAGAATCGCATGGCGAACGGTGTTACATCAAGGGCGTTCTTCGAAATCAATCGATAAAGTCTCACCCGCCTTGTCATCCCCTGCCTGCGACGGACAGAATGTTTTTACGGTTTCCAGTGACCAGGGAAAGCTTTGGATCACCGCTGTGGAGATGAATGGCCGAGTTGCATGGCAACGAGAAGTCGGACCGTATCAATCCGGTGAACCCTGTCAGTCTTCGCCAGTACTTTTTAAGTCGCTCGTGATCGTCAGTGCGGATCAACCCCACGGCAGTTTCGTGGCCGCGGTGCATCGCCAGACGGGTGAGATCATTTGGCGAATCAAACGGCCGAGCGGGACAAGCTTTGGCACGCCGATCGTCGCCACGATTTCCGAACGGCCACAATTGGTGATCGGCGGAGCAGGAGGGGTTACCAGTTATAATCCGGCAAACGGAAAGGTCATCTGGAAGTGTGCG
>JBMOIC010000069.1:0-3325 GCA_049317525.1 Bacteroidota bacterium
GTTCTAATTACATCTGGCTTTGATAACAGATACTCTAGAACACTTCTAAACCGCTTATTAAATGAAACACTTGATTTTAATGAGCCAATTACAATCAAGCCGTATGCATTTATTACAGATGATGAAAAGAAAATGTCTGGCTGTAATATTATTCAGAAAGGAAAGAAAATTGATCCAAGGTTTACTTACGATCAATTACCTAAACCAGCTGAACTAATGATTAAAAAGGTTATGTCTTATGTTTACGATGAGCAAATGTCCTTTTTTGAAGCATTAATTGAAAAAGAATTACTTCCTAAATTAGGAAAATCTTCTAGTCCAATTATTACAAATATGAGTGATGATCCATTTGATATTGAATCTGATATTTATAGTACATTAAAAAATTAAAATTAGGCTGCAATCTAATAAAAAAGCCCGATGATTAATTTCATCGGGCTTTTGTTTTATTCGTCAAACATTTTATCAAAATCTATATCATCTATATCATCTATACTTTTATAAAGCTCTTTTTCGAATTCATCTGGCTCTGGTAAAGGTAAGATTTGCTTAATAGGTTCAACCCTAATTATTGGCTCACTCGGAATAGTCACTAGTGCTTCAACCACTTTTGTCTCCCTAACGCCAATTTTGTCTCCATTGTATTGTAAAGATGTAAAATGCATATTACCTTTTTTTTCCTTTATAATAGAGTACTGTGATAATTCACCAATATCATCAAACAACTTAATAAACTCTTTTGCTTTGGGGTTGCCAATATATGTTGACTTACATTTATCTTTAAGCCATTTATAAATAGCGTTAAATGATTGTTTTCTATCAATATTTTGCGTCTTAAATAACTCACTCAATACTCTTTGAACTTCATCTGGAACATCAGCTTCTGTTATATCTGTAGATTCAATGTATCTTTCTAGGATCCCGATTTTTTTCCATGCCCACTGCATTATTAGATTATAATGACCTGCTCCACGATGTCTAGCTTTTGACATTTTCTTCTCATTAGACTTCTTGTCGCTTGCTATTACTTTATCGTCCATATCTAATTGTACGATACTTCTGTCTTGATCATTTTTTATTGTTGTTAATATACCAAGTGTGTCGCAACTTTGATCGAGCACTTGTGCTGACCAACCTGCACCTGATGTTGTGTTTGATTTGTTTGTATGTGATGTTATTATTACTGACATATCGTTGGCAATACATATCCTTTTTAGTTCAGCCATAAACTGCCTGTTCTCTTGCTCATCATTGACTGAATTTACAAGCATTGTGAGCGAATCAATAATAGCAATGGAATACATACCTGAACGAATTATTTTAAAGAAATCTTCTCTCTTATTTTCTGATGAACCTAGTGAAATAAAATTAAGACGTTTAATACAATCAGTATTTCCTGCTGTTGCCATCAGATAATTTTCAATAGTATGAGTGTATTTACGAAGAGAAAATTCCTTATCATTCTCAAAGTCTGCCACAAGCATCTTTCTTGACATTGATAATTCACTAAACCTGATGCCACTATATTCAGGATTGCCTGATGCAAACGATGTAGCGATGTTAAGAACGATATTTGTCTTACCTGTTGCAGGTGGTGCAATGATACCAAAGATTCCACCTGAACGCATTGTAAGAGGTAATTCAAAATCATTATTACCATCATGTGATTTTATTTGAGCATACATTGTGTAATTGTCGTCATTGTCTGTTGGTGGGTCAAAAAAGTCAAAGTCTACTTTATGTTCATTAATTAAATCATTAATAGACATCTCAAGATCCATTTTTTCTTTATCTACCATTGCACTCAATATCTTTTTACTGATACGACTTCGTTCCTTATCACCTAAATCAGCTTCGATAATATAATAGACCATGTTTATCATTTTTTGAAACTTTGCATCATCCTTATTTGAAAATTGAGTACAAAGGTCTCTTATATCTTTAATATAAATAGCTAATTGTTTTTTTGTAATAGATTCTCTTCTAGTAATCAATCGTAGGATAATTGTGATTTTGTCAATTTCGCTTTCATTAAATACTGTATCTTCGGCTCTAAATAACTCTTGAATGTCATCATAATTTTTGTCGTATTCAACTCTGTATTCTTTTTCAGGATTAAACCAATCAAATTGATCTTCGAATGTATTTCGCTTTAATGGTTTGAGTTGTAGGGGATGTTGTGATTCTAATGCATAATCTTTATCCTCAGCCCAATACATTGCGTTTTGTGCGTCTTCATATCTTTTTCTTTTTTCTGAATCATGAAATATATTAGAATATAATTGTGAAAATACATCAATGGCTTCTACTGGGTCAAGATTACATCCAAGAATGTATCTCCACATTTGTCCTGCTTGTGATATCATGGTGGCATGTCGTTGACCAACTAGACCTTTTGCGTCTTCAAACTTATTTTTAAGCTGTGTAATAATTTCAGCATATACTTCATCTTCATTCATCTTTGGAAATTGAATTACATCAATCTTTGCTCTCTCAGCCATCTCTTTGATACCTTCATATACAACTGATTCATTGTTGATGTATACATGAGGATCATGGGAAGTAAAACATAATCTTGTTATATCTTTGCCAGATATGTCAAGATTTTCGTATCTTTGCTTATAATAATCTTGCAAAGACAAGATACGCAAACGCAGTTCTTTGGCATCGTTAGTTATTGGAACTTTAACAAATATCTTCACTCCAGTTCCTGATGGGGAAATGAAAGCAGTACATACATATTGATCTTCGCTTATCTCAGTTCTAAACTGAAGTGAATTACTAACATCATCAAAATCAATCACTACAATACCTGAACCTCTAGAAAAGCCTTCAGTTCTTCTACTTGATTGTTTCTTTTGACCTGTTCTCCTATCCACATATTCAATAGTCTTGAAGCTACCTGCTATTGAATATGCCCTCAATCCTGTTTTTAGATTGTCGGCTTCTGACTTTGCTTGAGCAGAGTTATGAAGTTTATACTTCTTATACAACTGCCTGATAGTGTAGATAGTATCTTCACTATCACCTCCTGTCATAATCTCTTGCAGTAATTCTTGTATGCTAATTACTGCGAGAGATTGATTGTCGTAGGCGTTATTATACACGCCTATGACTTGAGATTGGATGTCAAATACATCCGTGTTCGTTTTCATAGGAAATCCTATTAGTTAATGAATTGTGAATAGATTGTACAAATATATGAAAATGTGAAATTAAACCCTAATTTATTTTATTATTAACAATTTCAGGTAATTTCAGTTAGCTTGTATAACCTGAAACTGTTTTTAGAAATCTTTATAAGTCGTTGATAGATAAGGGTTTA
>JBMOIC010000070.1:0-3107 GCA_049317525.1 Bacteroidota bacterium
CACAAAGAAGGATAATTTATTTCTGGTAAACCATATCTAATTTCAGCACCGAATAAAGGAAGAAATTGATTGTAAATTACTTTCTTTACTTCTCCATCAGCATCTAATTGTTCTTCTTCTGTATTACTGGCAACTTCTAATTTGCCATAATGGCGGTACCGAATTAGATCGAATAAACCAATTGTTAGTTCATGCTCATTTTGATAATCAAGTGGTTGTCCATCTGTAATACGAAGATATTGTTGTATATCATCTTCTTTTACTGGTAGAGTAACACCATATTTTTTTTCTAATAATTTACTATCACCATCTAATCCTTGAACTGCGGCTGTAATATTTGAAGCTCCATTTTGGTTGATAGTCCTTTGCAAATATTCATATAAATTAGCATATGAACCTTGCAATGTATCTGGCTTTGGAGCGCTCAACAATTTATTAGATAAATAGATCTGCTTTTGAGAATTGTCAACACTTAAATTTTTATCAACACTAGTTTTATTACCCTTATTTGGAACAGCTACCATCGCTATAATTGTGGCAGGCTCTTTATCAAAAAACCTATTTGTAATGATATAAGCTTTAGCTATCTTTTTCTGACTATAAATCAAAAAGTTAGTGTAATACTTTTTAAATTCAGAAGCACCAATTTTAGAGCCCTTTTTTTTCTTTTTATCTCCACTGGCATCTGCATCTTCATTATCATCTGTACCATTAACTTCCTGCTCTACCTCAGATTTAATCTCTTCCATGAGTTCAAAATTATCAACTTTGTTCATGAATTTTTCAACTGCTGGATCCTTTTTTGGTTCTTTAACATTGAAAAGTGGAAACAGATTTAAATCTCGAATAGTAGCATCATTTACTTCGAAGAAAAAAACGTTTGAATATCTGAAATTTTTTAAGTCTTGTAAAATATTATATATCCTTTCTGACTCTTGAGATTGTAATTGAACATTACAATATCCAAAAGCAAAAGTTAAAACAGAAACTAGCGATAATATTATTTTATACTTCATTGTGACTTAAGTCCTTAATTATAATATACTTACGGATATATTAATTGGTAACTTGAAATGTTTGTTTCTTAATTCTATCTTTAGACCTATCACCATTTGGACTTAGAGTTTTAGCTTTAACATCAAATGTAATAACACCGGTTACTGAAGGCTTAAGAGGTAATTTTCCAATAATTTTCACATCTTGAGAATATGTATTGCCAGATTGTTTAAATGTTCCAGTTAAAACTGCTTTATAACCTTGCATTTTGAAATCAATAATTGAAAATGTCTCATCAGAAACACGTGTTTTAGGAACAGCAATAATATCAGCAACAAGAGTTATAATTGGATTTTTTCTATCGGCTATAGGGCCAATTGGTTTGATTTTAATAATAGGTCTAGGTAACTCTGGAGTAAAATCAAAATATTCTTTATCTAATGGGAATATTTGAACTTTATTACCCTGATCTTTAGGATCCTGCCAATATACTTGGACAGCTATTTTATCACTTTCAAATGGAATTTCATATCCATCCGCACTTCTTACAGAAAAACCAACTTTAGGATCATTACTTGTAACTGTTGTACCAATGATCTTTGTTCTAAACTGTGATCCAGGTATAATGTTTTTTGAAGAAGGTGTTGCTGTAAAGTCAAGTTTTTCACCTTTTCCAAATCCTTTGATATCTTCTTCTAAAGTAGCATTAAGATCATTTACTTCTACTTCTGCATCAGCTTCCCCAGACTTATTATCACTGGATAGCACTGCTAATCCAGCTGGAAACACTTGTAATTTCAAAGTATCAAAGTCTGTTCCGCCAGATGAATTCAGCGAAGCAATAACATCATAGATTTTAGGAGATAAATTACCAGGTAATTCTATTTTCCATTTTCCTGATTTACCAACAGCACCTACATCTAACTTGGTAGGCGTGTAATTTTTACCATTAAAAAATACAGTTGGTGTTGCTTTATCAAACAAATTAGAATTAAAAGTAGCTACAACTTTACTTGCTTTATCAAATGTAAATAGCTCACCATTGTCGTCCCATGTAACAATTGGTGCTTCTTGCTCTATAGTTGGTTGTTGTACAGAAATATCGATCTCTATACTACCTCTATTTTGATCAAATGAAGTGTATTTTCCTGGAGACAATAATTTCGCTATATATCTATATAAGTCTACTCTACTAGCTTTTTCAGATTTATTTTCATCTTTACTTTGAAGTATTGTTTCTTTAGCAGTATTCAAATCTTTATCAAAATTTTCAACTGTAATATCACCAGCAGCAAATCTTTCTGCTGATGGAACTCCTGTGCCTGATAATTGCTCTGCAAGCTGTCTTTGAACACTACGTAAGTCTTTAACCTTCAATTGCACTGTACCAATATTAACTTTTGCATCATCTTTCAGTGTAGCAATATTTTGCTCTGCAGAAATACCCATAATTCTATTAGTTCTAGAACTAAAACGTAATTTGTACCAGCCTGGCTTAGATGGAGGTTGGAAATTAACAACAAAAGCTCGCTTTGTAGTTTTACTTCCATTAGCAATTTTTAATCGCTCGGTTTTATCTTCTGAATAGCTAAAAACTCTATTTGTTCTAACAGAATCTGCAGGAGCGAAAGTATTAATATCACCAGTTTTAATTTGAGATTCCGTGTATACTGGCATGGCATAATCTTTCATAGCAGAGGCATTTAGGTCAAGTCTTCTGGAAGCCTGCATTTCCCATGTTTCTGAACTAATTGCATTTGCATCATTTGCCAATTTTGTTCCTGCAACAGGATTTAACTCAACTTTCTTAAATTCTGATTGCGGGGGAGAAGGTGGTACATCTACTTCAGTAGAAGGATGATAATATACTTCATATTGCAATTCTTGAACATTAGCTAATTTTTTCAATGTTTCAACACGTTCTTTCTTTTCGGGTTCTTCCATACCATCCATATTCAATGCAGATGATACATCAGTTACACCAACTTCTATGTAATAAGTTCTAAACTTCTTAAAATATTTCTGTTGCTCAGCTGGAAACTTTTCAGAAAGTACAATAGCATCTTGCGGCCTGGTGTTAATACCCTCCGTGCCAGCTCCTGATTGAAGTT
>JBMOIC010000071.1:0-3089 GCA_049317525.1 Bacteroidota bacterium
ACATAAATAAACCTTTGTATTCATTAAGGTATTTTTCAGAACCAGAGTACAAAACTTTCAATTCAATTAATTGTGGATCCATATTTTTTGAGCTTTCTTCAATTAAAGCGGAGATATAGTTACGGATAGTTGTATAATTACGGTCTGATCTTGCAAGGTTATCTTCAATTCTAACATATTCAAGTGTCAACAAATGAGTAACTGCGGAATAGACCAAGATTGATTCATTAAGGTTTTTGGAGTTAACTTTTGTTTCTCCTGGTCTAATATCAGCTACAGTAGCGATAGCTGTACTGGGTGTATAAAACAAAAAACCGATCAGTACACTTATTACAACAAAAAACTTTTTCATATCAAGCCCCATTAGTTAAAATGAATAAAACAATATGTTGACATCATCAGCATTAATTATTAACAGTTAATTCTTGTTTCTCAGGTGTACTTTTCTTTGGTATAAGCCCCACTCCATTTAGAACAATGTCATCAGCAATGAAGTAATCATGAATAGGAATTCGTACATAATATGATGGATTATCATGCACTTTGTATATAGTGTGCAATCTTCCATCTTTAGAAGTAGGACTACCAATCAGTTCGGCATTTTCATAGATTGTTAATAAGCCAGCTAACAGTACTCCATATCCACTTGTTGAGCTATCTATCAGAACTTTCAGAGGTATTTCTCCAAACTTTGCATTGCCACTTGAAGTATATGTATATGATCCTGTTGCTGAATGAATTACCATAATATCTACATTCTCGGGTATGTATTCATCAGCTATGCTTAGCACTGTTTTTAAGTTGCCAAGTCCAAGAATATTACGGAGATCAATGACAATAGTGTCTATATTATCTGCTCTCAATGAAGAGCGACTATCAAGATATTCAGTAAGCATATGTTTATCAAGAGAACGAAACTGTAGAGTTGCGATTCGATTGACTAGAGCAAGCCTTAATGGTTTCATAGTAATATCATCTCTCTGAAATGTACTTGTCTTTTTCGCTTTATCTATGCGTGTTATTAGGTTGATGATTTTCTTACTATTCAGTAATTCCCAAGCATGCTTTATATCCATTGGCGCAATTCCATGAATACTCTGAATAGATTGACCATTTCTTATGCCAGCACTGAATGCATGTGATTGTTCTTGCACTTCACAAACTTTGATCGATGTTCCAACTTGTTCAATAGTGAATCCAGTTGCTGGACAGAATGCTTTATTTGGTGAACTATTCAGTGCGTATAGTAATGCAATAGAATCATAGATTTCTGGCGAATTCTCATTGAGATTTATTTTGATATCAGAAAATGTAGCCCTATACAGATCTATATTCCCTTTAAACATAGCATGATATATAGTATAGCGTTTTGATAATAACTCGGCACTTTTAGGTGCTTGACCCATCGCTGCATATCGCATTACCAATAATGCTAATAGAACCATTACTGTGTTATAATACTTGATATTCTTCATAGTATTCACCCTTTAAAAATCATTGATACACTTATGATGTAACTTTCACTGTTTATACAATTCTTTGTATAGAATTGAAAAAAGATCGCCACGAATATCCCAGATATATTGCGCTAAGTATTCTTTACCTGCAATCCTCGGATCTTGAAGAGCTACTTCAGAGGGTACAGTATATTCTTGTCTGAGATGTATGATTTCTCTTCTGCTAAGTAATTGACTTGGTTCCAATGACCTTAATGGACGCTTGGGGATCACTCCTATGCCATCAATTTTTAAAACTCCACCTGGGAAATATTCGGCAACAGTTAAACACAGATATGTATTCTTTGTAATTGGAAAATGGGTTTGCATAACACCTTTTCCATAAGTGGTTGTACCTACAACCTCTGTTTTTTTCATTGTTGAAAGTGTTCCAGAGAGCATTTCTCCAGCTGAAGCAGTCTCTTCATTTATTAAAACATACAACTTGTCTAAATGAGCCCACATTCCATGCCGTTCAAATGTACTGTAGGTTGTTGAAGTTGAATCACGATATTTAAATGTGCATAATGGTACTTTTTTATTCATGAATTCGCTTGCAATGTGATCTGATTCACGTACAAGACCTCCATTATTATCTCTCATGTCTAATATGAGTGTATCAATTGTTTCGGGCACTAATAGCATACTTGCTTGTATAAACTTTGTATGGATATTCTGATGAAAATCCTCAAACCTTAAAATTGCTGTTCGTCCGAGCTTAAATGCGATTATCTCATTTTCATCAATATAGTTCTTCTGCAAGGGTAGAGTACTTTCTCTATTGGCTTCATCAGTTACAGTAAACTGTATCGCTGTACCAGAATCACCTTCAATTATCCTATCCCATTCGTTTTTATCACTTGGTATTCTTTTGTTAATTTGTTCGATGCAATCACCCTTCATTAAACCAGCACTATAAGCATCGCCTTCAAATTGAACCTGAGTTATTCTTTGTTTGTCAAGTATATTGTTATAGTATCCAATCCTTGCACGATCAGTCTTTTGCGGGTTAAGCCATCTATTTCTTTCATCTGTATTTATGAGGTATGTGTACTTATCTACATACTTAATAAGTGAATCATAAGGTAGTATTTTCACATTTTCTGGCAATACTTTGTAAAATGATTCAAGAATACTTTTTTTAGCATGTGCTTTCTCTTCAATTGTAAAATCAACCTCTTGTGAATTGAGTGGATACATCGAAAGTAAAAGACAATATCCATAATGGAATATACGGTTGGTTTTCATAGTCTTTCTCCTCTGATAAACATGTGATTGAATTATCAAGTGCATTACTTGATAGAATAATCTCTTGACCCGTTTATGCTTATTTTTCAGTAATTGTTAATAGCAACCCTTGTTGTTCAAAATCTTGTCTGTGAATTTCTGTTGGCATAATATGAGAATGCTTAACATTGATTTTTGATTTTCGATAAAGTGAAATTGAAAAATCAGTCAAAATATCTTCTTCATTAAAGTAAAGCCATAAAGTATCTGAATTTAACTCGACCACTTTAGTTGTCAATAGTATTCTCATGAATAATGCTTGATATTGTTCCAAATACATCTCAGAACCTACTTTCTTTACTTTTT
>JBMOIC010000072.1:0-2953 GCA_049317525.1 Bacteroidota bacterium
ATGGTGATTGGTCATTTGTTGGCGGAGGTTATCAAAACTCAATAACTGGAGACTATGGCACAGTTTCAGGTGGTCGATCAAATGCAATTTCTTCGTCTACAAGTTATTCTACCATTGCTGGTGGAAAAGATAATGCAGTGCAGTCTAATTATGCATTTGCAGCAGGATTTAGCAATTTTATTAATGCAGATTATGGCACTGCAATAGGAAATGATAATACTGTTACTGGAAGTAGTGGAGTAGCAATTGGGGCAAGCAATTCAGCTGGAACAAATGCTTTAGCACTAGGCACTTCAGCTACTGCAGTTGCAAATCAAATGGATGCTTATTTTTCAGCTGGTTTTAAATTTAGAGGCGAAGGAACAGCTGAAGGTGGCCATATTGCTACATTCTATAATCCTTCCTCAGCTGGTAATGGTGTAAAAATTCGCATTAATGCAACTAATCCGGTTAATGCAAACAATTTTGTTACATTTACAAATTTAAGTGATCAAGCTGTTGGTAGAATTGAAGGTCAAGCATCTAGTACTGAGTTTACAAATAGTGATCAATATAATCGCGAACTGGCTCTTTATGACTATATCATTGATGGTGCAGAAGGTGACAAGGATGCGGCGACTAGAGGACTAGCAATGGGAATTGCAGGTTCTGTATTGCAAGCAGTGGATGTTGGTATAGCGTGGGCTGAAGTAGGTGCTGGATTTGCTTGTGGTGGTTCTCCATTTACTCTTAATTGTTTGGGATTAGGAGGAGCCTTTGTTGCAGATGCAATTTCAACTATAGCTGGCCTTGCTCAATATGCTATGGATATTGCTGCTTATACCTTGGATTATACCGATGCTGTATCAGGTCTTCAAGGTGCAAAAGAATTAAAACAGAATTGGCTTTGTAATAGAAATCAAAATACAGGTGTAACCTATGAATCTGGCGCAGGTGATTATGCTGAATGGCTTCCAAAATCTGATATGAAAGATAAATTTATTGCATCTGATATTGTTGGAATAAAAAATGGCAAAATTACTAAAAGCACAAATGATATTGATCAAGTAATGGTTATTTCCATGAAGCCTATTGTTTTAGGTAATACTCCTGATTTAGGTAGAGAAAAAGAATTCGAAAAAGTTGCTTTTATGGGCCAAGTACCTGTAAGAGTAATGGGTAAAGTTAATCTTGGAGACTTTATTCTTCCAAGTGGTGGAAATAATGGATTAGGAATTGCTAAAAATCCAAAAGATATGTCACCAATGGAATATAGAAAAATTGTTGGAGTAGCATGGACCGGAGCTACATCTGATTTAGGCATTAATATCGTAAATGTTGCTGTAGGCTTAAATCATAATGCTACAGCTGGTGTGATAGAAGCACAAAATACAAGGCTAACTATTTTAGAAAATGAAACTAAAGCAAAATTTGAGCAGATAAATACCGCATTGGTTACATTAGTTCCTTCTTATCAGAATATTATGAAACTTCAAAACAATAAAGGTATTCAAGAAATCTTTAAAGGTTTAGATTTTGATAAGCCTAAAGTTGTTTCAGCAAGAGAAATTAAACAGAATACTCCTTTTGAAGGTGTATTAGCAGAACAAGTAAAAGATGCTCCAAATGTTGGAGCATTCATTCCACTTGATGAAATGGAGAAGGGGTATAAATTAGCAAAAGAAAAATTAATTGAAGCTGGTGGAAATCCTGAAACAGATCCTTTCTATTCAAGAATGGAGCGTGACCCAGTATACAAAGAATTAATGTTTAAAAATATTAATCGTATGCTTAATAAAAATACTGTTGATGCACTTATTAAACAAAGTAATGAATAATCATCATAATATACTTTTAATGAACTTGATATATAATAATATGAAAACAATTAATTTCTTTTTACTCTGCATCATCTTTTTTTTAATGATTTCTAATAATCTTTTAGCAGGTGATGCTACGATAGGCGGTAATATAGTTAGAAAAGTTTCCTCAACTACAATAAGCCCTGGTGTACCTATTAAAGATTGTAATGGTGTTGTTACAGGTACTATTCCTGGCACATCAACCACATTAGATACATATCCAGCTTATACAGCATTTACAACAGTTACTATAAAAATTTATGCTAAAGATACTGCTGGTTCGCCAATAAGCACAATATCATCATTAAGCAAAACTGCTATTGGATTTAACACATCCACAGGCGCATTTTCTTATCCTGTTACCGGTATTGCTGCTAGCAGATATAGTTATCTAGCTAAAGTATGCCTTGATGCAGATGTAAGTTCAGCATATGTAAGAGAATTTACTATTAGTACTGGTGGTGCAATATTTCCAGTGGGATCTGTAATTGCATATACGGGATATGCTTCAACAGTTGCAGATTTAGAAACAAGTGGCTGGTATAAATGTGATGGTAGGCTTATAAGTTCATTGACAGCAAGTCTATCAGCAGATGAGATAAGTGCATTCCAAAACACAGTAGGAAGTTATCTTCCAGATTTACGTGGTGTATTTTTAAGAGGATTAGATGAAGCTAGAGGATATGATGATGATAGACTTACCAGAACCGGTGGCGAAGGTACAACCGGTGTAGGAAGTTATCAAAGTTGTAAAATACAAGATCATTCGATTTCAGGTACAACAAATACAACTGGAGATCATACACATACAGGCAGTACAGCTCCAGGCGGACATGGAACAGGCCGAACAGGTGTTGACGGAAGTTCTAGGCATGCAGCTGATAATACTGGAGATCATACCCATACCCTTACTATAAATAATGCGGGAGACCACTCGCATACAGTTTCAGGATCTTATACAAATTCTGGTGGTAATGAAACACGTCCAGAAAACATTGCTGTATACTATATTGTACGTGGTCGCTAAATTATCTTTGCCCATAATATAGATAAATGCTATATTTCCAATTCCGAATTGAACATACAATACACAATAAAAATCTGAAATGAAA
>JBMOIC010000073.1:0-2711 GCA_049317525.1 Bacteroidota bacterium
ATAATACATACCCACCTGAGTAGTATTTTGCAACCAATTTCGAATTATTGGATTGATTTGTGCCTGAATTGTAATAGAACTCATTAGCACCATACTGAACATAATGATATATTTCATTTTCAATCTATTCCATGTCTTTTTGAATAATTATTTTTTTTGTTTGAATACTATTTTCACTATTCAGTTTTATAAAATATGTTCCTGAATATAATGTTTGAACATCTATAAAAGCGATTGTGCTGCCTTGTAATACTTTTGTTTTGGAAACAATTTTTCCTTTAATATCATAAAGTTCTACTTGTATGTCTTTTTTTACTAATCCAATTGCTTGAATTATCAAAAGTTCATTAGCAGGATTTGGAAAAACGGTTGCAAATATTTCGTCACTTGGTTCTTCTTCAATAGAAGAAATAATCATGGTATCTGCTTGTATAACAAATACTTTAGTATCATTAACACCTTTACCAGAAACAGTTACATATGCATTTCTTCTTTTACTTTCTTTATTCATTTCTGCATTCAAAATGATGATATCATTTCCATTACCAGTATTCTTGTTTACTGTTAACCATGAATCACTACTTTGCACAGTCCAAGTAGTATTTGCAGATATTCCAAATCCTTTAGAATTAGATGCCGCAGCTGGTAAATAAATTGTATCAGCAGAGACAGTTAATGTTGAAAGTACAGTATCCTTTTGAATGATTGTAATGGGATAATCTGGCAAACCTTCCGATGATATTATTACTTTTCCAGAACGCACTTTTTTACTGTTATTTACTGAAGCTTGAACGATGATCTCACCATTATTTGAGCCTTTATTACTAT
Source organism: Bacteroidota bacterium (assembly GCA_049317525.1). GTDB lineage: Bacteria > Bacteroidota > Ignavibacteria > Kapaibacteriales > UBA961 > UBA961. The sequence continues at coordinate 829 of JBMOIC010000073.1, forward strand.
TAATACTTAACCAAGATTGGTCTACTTTTGCATCCCAATCAACATTAGAAGTAATAGAAATTTTACCAGTACTGTTATTTGAAGCAAATAAGTACACAGTATCTGGAGAAGCCTTTATGCTTGGTTTGATGATAACTGTATCAGATTGATTTATAGTCACTACTTTTTGGGCTAATAGTCCACATTCAACAGTAATTTTAGCAGTTCTAGGAGCATTTCCTTTATTTTCTTCTGCTATCAATAGTATAGTTCCATTGCCTATCCCTTGTACAGGATTTACAATAAGCCAAGGTTGATCGCTAGAAGCTGTCCACTGAGCATCACTTTGAACATTAAAAGACACATAATCATTAAAAGCAGCAGGTAAAGAAATCAAAGAGAGAGATACATTTAATAGTACAGTAGTATCTTTTTGGGTAACAGTAATAAGTTGATCGGCTAAACCAGGGGAACTAACTTTTACAGAAGCATTTCTTGGGGTTTTAGACATGTTTTCTGAAGCAATCACTGTTATAGTTGCATTTCCATTACCGCTTGTTTTGTTAAGGCTTAACCAAGTTTGATTGCTAGAAACTGTCCAATTGACATTAGAACTAATAGAAAACGATATATAATTAGATGCTGCAGATGGTAATGATAGAGTATTTGGGTTTACACTTAATGTATTTGCCGAGGGAGTATACACTGTTGTAGGTTCTGCTACAGAAACAACTTTAGCAGCTGATTTTATACCATAAAAGGTTGGTCCTACAACATATGGATAGGCTGAATTCCAATTGTCATCAACGGTACCGAAATATGCATATATACCATTTGGATATTCTGGTGTAATACAAAATCTTCCATTATGGCTATCTAAAAAATCAGATTCTGTATGCGATATATATTCATAATCTTCTCTAAAATATCCAAGTGGATAAGTGGTTGATACTGGTGGACCATCTATCACATTTGTACCGTCTGCATAATGTGTTCTTTCGGTAATTGATCTTAATTGATAACTTGATTTTATTCTAACTATTCCGCCCGTTCCATTGGTATTTTTATAACCATATGCTCCATAAATAGGAAAACCATCATAAGCATACCCAATTAAAGGAGAGTGAATGGCTGGATTAATTGAATATAAACCGTCTGCATCGTATAAAGAACATACTGAAGAAATAACTTTCTTATCTAATTTAAATGCTGATGGATTTTGATGATGATGATAATTCCCCATTGCAGGATGTCCTTTTGCACAATCAAAACCAAGTCGTTCAGCAACTACTGCATCTCTATTCCATACATTATCTCCCATACCACCAAGTGGCCCTCCTTGTAATTTATTCATAGAGAATTTCCATGAAACTCCATCTCGATAATCAAAAAGAGCAACTCCATTAATAAATATTCCAATATTCCCTCCATTTGTTGCTGTAGGAGTACCCAAATTTTGTTGAGGATTTAAGGGAAATTTAAAAATTGCATTTTGGCTTTGTGCTACTGATGGATTTCCATCTAAAAAGGGTCCTGTTGGATAGCTTGGTATTCCTTTTGTTGAAATATATACTGAATTAGCAGAATATTGAACTACTTGCACATTGGCAGTAATATTATTGGAAATTGCAGTAGAATTTCCATTCATATAATATGATCCCAAAGTTGTGGTATTCTGCAGCCAATATAAAATAATTGGATTTGTTTGAGCAGATACATCAATTGTTAGAAACAGTAAAATAAAAAAGTAAATAAGTCTATTCATATGAATACTTTATGAATTTATTTTAAATAGGTATATTGTTTATTAAATACAAAAGATGAATCATTTAATGTAAATAAAAATGACATTAATTCAACTTTTTGCTCGGAGCTTAATTGAATTGGATTTTTTAATTCTTTTG
>JBMOIC010000074.1:0-2694 GCA_049317525.1 Bacteroidota bacterium
CAAATACAGAAGAACAGACAGTACCTTGGGGTGGAGCACTTCAATATTTTGATGGTTCTCTATCTGGTGATATGTGGATACAAGTTCCTGTATATGGTTTTTCCAGAACTACAAAAATTGTACAAGCAGGTACAGATTCTACAGAATCAGCTGATGCTTCTGCATCAACAAGTGATGCTTCAGCAAATTCATTTGCATTGTCTTTACGTGCTCAAGCACAGTTTTATCAGACAATATTTAGAGATCCAAGACCATGGGAATTACAGACAGTAGTTATCCCTTCCTTACAAATACTTATGAATTTTTAGTATATAATTAGATTTATTCTTTAAGATTTCTATTTGTAAATATCATTGATTATTTCCATTATTGGTGAATTAAATGGCCAGTTATATATCAAAATATAAATTACTAATTACATTAATTGTACTTTTAGCCTCTACAGTTATCTCTAAATCAGATGAAATAGATTCTACTTCTTTAGTATGTCTAAAAACAATTGATCCTGGTTTGCTTCCATATTTTCCTAGATGGAGTTTATGTGAACCTAACTTACAATTACAAGTGTGGCAAGTATTTAATTTGAATGGAAGTAATCCTAAAAATTTAGATAAGGCTAATATTAGAATTACAGCTTCTCCAATTAATCCAGAAGAAAATACCTATAATATTTTATTAATTGAATGCGGTTCTGAGAAAATGACTGCTGATATTATAGAATCTAAAATGAAGTCACTTAATGATAAATTAAGTGTATTACAGAGAAATTATTGTTATAAAGATATTCCAATTGCTTCACCACCATCTCAAGCTCAAATAGAAGCGATTACCAATTATCTTGAAATGCCTACTAATACTACTCATTCATTTTCGCTATCTGCATTCGAGCAAACATTAAAATTTGGTAAGGAAGATGGTTATTGGGTTCGTTCTATTATTGGAACTGAGGGTGCAGGCTATCCTTTTGTGTCTTCTGGTGAAGCTAAAGTGGTAATTCAACATCCATTATATGTTAATGAAGATGAAGCAACTAAAAATTATATACCCAATTTGTTGAACTTTCATGTTGGAATGGGCTATAGATTTAAAGATACTTCTAATGGTATAGCTTCTTTTATACCTACCAGAACAATGAATGCCGCCTATGGCGGAAAAGGTGTTTTTGGTTTTGATTTCCATGCTCCATTTGAACCAAACTTTGGTATATCTTTTCATGCTGAAGTTCCAATGCAAGGCATTGATACTTCTAAATCTATTGAAGCTGCTACATATGCAACATACTTTAAAGACAATCCAGTAAGTCCTCGTGATAGATTAACGATTGCGCCTTTATTAAGAATTACTGGTAATGCTGGTGTTTTTTATAATTGGTGGTTGGAGCCAGGAAAATTTGAACACTATGTTCGATTTGATTTAGGTATTAATTATACCGAAGTAAAAGAGGCATCAGTTGTTAAAAATGAGAATGGATATTTTCTAAATGATAGAGTAAAAGGTACAAATCTATTCCATCCTACAGAGTTCATGGATTGGATTTATGCAAAGGTAGAATTTCGAAATCAATCTACATTTCCATTTGGTCTAAGTGCTCAATTCTCTAATCAAATATTTTTAAGTAGAGTATATTTACCACTTATAGGTTCTTGGCTCTATTTGGATGCACGATATTCTATACCTTTAAGAAGTGAAAACAGAGTATTTGATAAATCAATTTTTATGATATCTCCAGTATTACGCTTAAATATATAAAAGTGATATCATACACATGAATTTCCCCCTGTTGCGATATCAATTTCTAACAGGGGATTTCTTTTTATATAGATACTAAAATATATGTATACAGTACAAAAATATATATCGGTTATTGTCATTATTCTAAGTTTAATGCAATACAATGAAAGTATCGCCCAAATTGATACTGTTAAAGCTAAGTTAGATGCAGAAGAAGCAAAATTAAAATCAAAAGAAAATAAGATAAAAATGAGTATTCAACATGTTGATATTGCTCATTTTCCTACAGTTACTCTTACTGTTGAAGCTGTACATGCAGATGGTACAGCAATAGATACTATTCAAGCTTCTGATTTCAATGTTGTAGAAAATGGTGTCGTAAAGAGAGTTATTTCAATAGAAAAGATTACTGTTAAAGAAAAGATACCAATTGATTTTGTATTTGTTCTAGATGTAACGGCAACGATGGGACAGTATGTATCTGCTATCAAAAATAATATCGAAACATTCACAAAAAAACTAAGTGAAAAAGGAATCGATTATAGACTTGGACTCATCTTATTCTCAGATGCTATCGAAAAAATTTATCCACCAACTGCAAATGTTATAGATTTTAATAAATGGTTGAGTTCAATTTATGCTTCTGGTGGTGGTGATGATAAAGAGAATGCTCTAGAAGCATTGTCCGAAGCAACAAAATTTAAATTTCGTCCAACGGCTAATAAAATAGCCATTATGATAACTGATGCACCATATCATCAGGCTGGTGAAAGAGGTCAAGGTAGAACATCTTTTTCAACTCAAAGTATGGGCTCTTTGCTAAAAAAGAATGAGATTAGACTTTTCAGTATTATTCCTCCATCGTTGAAGGGATTTCATGTTCTTGCAGACTCAACCAGAGGGTCTTATTTTGATATTTCTCGTCCTTTCGCTACGATTTTAAATGATTATTCTACCCAGCTT
>JBMOIC010000075.1:0-2672 GCA_049317525.1 Bacteroidota bacterium
GATTCCCCTGCTTAGCGCTGACAACAAAATCCGCTCCTATGGACCCGTGCGCAGCCTGTGGTGATGGCGGGTTGCTCGCTGGGGCAGGCGTGAGGCGTGGTGAGATGCCGAGTTTCGCTGAACGGCTTTGAGAGCGGCCCCTTACTCAACTCTCGACAAAACCATGGGCAGGCAATAAAGGCGTGGGCTTGTAAACATGACAATGAATGTCAACCTCTCCCCCCAGCTTGAAGCGATGGTCAAAGCCAAGGTCGCCTCGGGGCTCTACACCTCCGCCAGTGAAGTCGTCCGCGAAGCCCTGCGCCTGATGGAGCAACAGGATCGACTGCGCTCGCTGCAGCTGCAGCAGTTGCGCTCCGACATCCAGGAGGGTCTGAGCAGTGGGGAGCCGACCCCCTGGAAGCCTGAAGAGATCAAGCATGACGGACGCAAGCGCAAGGCCTCGCGCCGCGACCCCGCCCAAGGCGCGTAAGCCGTGGCGCTGACCATCGGGTTGTGCAGTTTTCCCCGAGCACTGGGCAACCTGGGCTTGGAACCTGGCTGCGGCCACCTTGTTCCGGCTTGGCCTCGGGGCTTGCTTCCATGGCCTTGTCCATCACGACGCCATGATCAGGCACTGAAGGCGTTTACTCAGCGGGTGGTGGAGCAGTTCGCCCCGGAGAAGGTGATCTTGTACTCCTACGGAGAAGCCTTCGGCTACGGCTCCCTTGCCCGCGGTGAGGCCCGCTGGGATTCCGATGCCGACATCCTCGTGATAATGCCATTAGAGGGGCAGCTCGTTTAAACGACGGCTTGAGATGCTCGAAGCAGGCAACCCATCCTTGCCGGTGGATCTGTTGCTATTCCTGCCGGAAGCCACACAGCAGAGGTATAGCTGGGGTGTTCCCTTTATTCGTGAAGCGTTTGATCAAGGTGAGGTGCTGCATGGCTGAACTCACACCGCTGATCACTGCATGGATTCGCTTCGCAGCAGAGGATTGGGACGATGCCCAGATCCTGACCAGATGCGGTGGCAAACAGCGCAGCATCTGTCTTCCCTGTCAGCCGTTGATCTGCGCAATCCCGATCCCAATGGGCCAGATCCTGAGATTGATATTGCCTTGGTGATGCAGATTGCTTTGGGTATGAGACTTACGCTTTTGCATAGACTAGGGGCCGAGCCTTGACAACCCGTTCTATCGCACCCGCTCCCGCCTCTTGGAGAGCCTGTCCGGCCTGGAATGGGACGCCGGACAGCTGGGTTCGCTCAACCTGCCGGCCTCCATCCGCGCTGGTCTGCGCCTCACCCCGAGCAGTTTGCCGTGCTGTGTGGGGCCATTCCCGACGCCGTGACGGAGCTAGCCGCTGACGGTTCCCTGATCTACATGACTCCCACCGGAGGTGACACGGGCGCCCGCCACACCAACTCGGTGCGGAGAAAGGCGACAAAATTTATAACAAACCCTACCTGCCCAGACATGCCTTGCCGCATTACGGTGCAAGGCCTCAAAGGACCTAGTTTCCAAGGGACTGATGAGGGAACCAACAAATCTCTCCCCGGATCAGGGGAAGAAGGATTTATTGGCAAGCATGGTGGGGGCCATGGTGCCAGATATTGGAACCAGACAGAGAGTAGCCAGCGATTGCAATTCAGGAATTGCCGCTGCATCTGCCCTCAAGCGTCAGTAGTAGCACCAACTGATTTGCAGAGATTGATGCGCTGCCTCAGCCTGCGGCTGGTGCCGAAGGCGGCAAGGGCTCCGAGGATGGGGAGGGGTCCAGGAACCTCATTAGAATCATGCCGTGAGAACCGCAAGAGACGGGTCTCATTGTTGCCAAAGTCGATGCATGCGGGGGAAGCCCAAGCCCAACCTCTGCTGATATCGCAGCTAAACGGCGTTAAGGACCCGGTGGGGGACTGGAATCCTGGATTACTGCTCAAGGCCGTTTGGGCTTGTAACAGAGTAGCCGTGCAGATGCCACTACAGTTGCCAAAGTAAGTATTCACATTTGAGCTAATTTCTAAGCCCGGCCACGTAGGGATTGAACGGCCGTCAACGATGCCCGAAATTGTATTGGTAGCCCAGTCGCCCGAGACCATCAGCCACAAATAGGTCTCTGAGGCGGGAGGATTGAATATTAACGGGCCTGAAGGATCGTTCCGGTAAAGGTTGGAATTGCCTGCTGGATAAACGGTATATCCAGGAATGCCACCAACAAGATCGCCAGTTGACTGGTAAAGAAGAGTTTGAATTGTTGTTTTGGTTCCAGAAAAAAGGGCCCAATCGTTGTCAGCAACGATGGATGCCACGAGGGCTTTTGCTGAGCCGGCTTGGAGAGTCACGCAAGCAAGAGTCCACGCTGCAGCGGCCCCAAGGATTGACTTGTGGTCAGCCTGCCTAGTGTCCTGTCCAGGAGATTTGCGAGCAAAGTCGCTGGAGCTTCTCGAGGATTGAATCCGCCGTGGCGGTCCATTTGAACGGCGCCTTGGTCGTGTTATGGGCCGCCACGAACTGCTCGATCTTGGCGATCAGCTCCTTGACGCTGGAGAAGCTGCCCCGTCGGATCGCACGCTGGGTGATGATCCCGAACCATCGCTCCACCTGGTTGAGCCAGGAGGCGTAGGTGGGTGTGTAGTGGACGTGGAAGCGGGGCCGTTGGGCCAGCCAGGCACGAACTTTGGCGTGCTTGTG
>JBMOIC010000076.1:0-2642 GCA_049317525.1 Bacteroidota bacterium
ATTGCTACTATTCATAAAAATAGTGCTTGTGCTCTTTAGAATTGTATTCGCCCTACATTTTTCCACTAAGTGGATATGTGTAATTTGTCTTTTTGAGTTGAGATATCAGAACTATTATTAGTGATTTTGACCTACAAAGATGTACCTTCTGATTAACTTGTGTTAGCAATCAAGCTATTGTAACGTATAATAAATAATGAGGCTAGAATCGTTTTAGTAGGAAGCTATAGATCAGTTTAGATTTCTATATTCAATAGGGGTTTTTCCTGTTTTTTGTTTGAATAATTTATTAAAATACTGTGGGTATTCAAAGCCTAAATCAAAGGCAATTTCGCTTACATTTTTGTTAGAATGCAAAAGCAAGCATTTTGCTTCTTCAATTAGGTAATGATGTATGTGTTCCTGAGTATTCTTTCCAGTTTCTTTTTTTAAAAGGTCACTTAAATAACTTGGAGAAAAATGAACTTTGTCGGCTAAATACTTAACAGTTGGCAATCCTTGCTCATGTACTTTTGTTTTCGCAAAATAATCTCTCAGTATGATTTCAATCTGTGAAATAGTAGATTTATTGGCTTGGCTTCTGGTGATCATTTGTCTGCCATAAAATCTTGAACAATAATTAAGCAAGAGTTCGATTGTAGAAACGATAATAAACTGGCTATGTACATCAATATTCTCTAGTAATTCTGTTTGGATTTTTTGAATACATTCAAACAGTACACTCTTTTCTTTTTCGGAAAGATGAAGTGCCTCAGATACTTCATAATGGAAAAAATCATAATCCTTTATTTTTTCATTTAGTGAAGTAGAGCGAATTAAGTCAGGGTGAAAAAATAAACCCCATCCCATTTTATCCGGTCTTTCTTCCACTTCATTATCTATTTCTATGATTTGATTGGGTGCCATACACATTACATTACCGTCTTGAAAATCAATAGCCTTTCTTCCGTATTTGATATTGTTTTTACAATAGTTTTTAAACATTATGGAATAGAAATCGGTAGTGATTTTTGTGTTTTGCTGCACTTGTTCTTCTACATTGCTAAAATCTAAAACAGTAATCAAAGGATGATAACTATTACCTATATTAAACAGCTTATGCAGATCGGTGATATTGTGAAGACGAATAAGATCTTTCATAACTTTTCAGCGAATTCTTTTATGTACTCCAGATACATATGTCCACGCCTTTCAGCAAAAAAATCCAAAGTTAAAACTATACTTGCTTGGATAAACAATCCTAAACCTAATCCTCTCCAAAAAGTATCGTTCATTGTGCTATACATCAAAAAAACACCTAATATCATTAATGCAATTTCTGCATATCTATACATCACAAAATTGCTCATAACTCTTTCCATTCTTGGAATTTCGAGGGATTTAATAAGTAGAGGTTCAGAATTCGCATAGTTTTCAACTCTTTCAATGTCCTTAGGGCTTCTTAGTACAATGGTGTAACCTACAATACATTCTAGACAAGCAACTAGAATAAATGGAAGAGCAATACCTTTCCAAAATGATGTTTTGAGACCAAAAATGAAATAGAGAGCCATTGCCAAAGCGATGACTCCTATTAAAATAAATATATAACTTTCGGCTTTTTCGCCATTAAAATAATGTACTATTGGATTCATATTTCAATTACTTTAAAGTCCAAATTGAGATTTAATACCACCTATAAATGAAGCATCATCAAATTGTTGTCGGTTTGCAATTAGTATTTTTGCATCTTCACCTGCTGTATATCGTAATTGATTTTTACCGTCTGTTGCCGCCTCATAAATTACTTCTGCCACTATGGTTGCTTGTGATGCATTTTGAACCATAACTGGTAAAGCAGTCATTAATGCTCCTACAATATTTTGATATTCAGTCAAACTACTGTCATTACTAAAATCAAAAGACCTACCTGCAAAATCAGTTGCAATCATACCAGGTTCAATTATTTTTACTTGTCCACCAAATTGCTCTACTTCATAATTAAGAGATTCAGAAATACCTTCAACTGCAAATTTTGTCCCATGATATAATGAACCTAATGGAAAAGTCATTTTACCGCCAATTGAGGATATATTAATAATGATACCCTTCTTATTTTTTCTAAAATGGGGAAGAAGTGTTTTAGTTACATCTAAAAGTCCAATAACATTAGTGTTAAATTGACGCAGAATGTTTTCTCTGGGAAAAGATTCTAATGGGCCATAAGCACCGTATCCGGCATTGTTGACTAACACATCAATACTTCCAAATTTTTGAACACCATCTTCAAACGCCTTTTTAATAGAATCTAATTCTAAAACATCAAGTTTAGCAACCAAAACATTTTCTAATTGTTTCAACTCTGTTTCGTTTTCTGGTTTTCTCATTGTAGCAATACATTCCAACCTTTTGATTGAAATAACTTTGCAGTTTCTTTTCCTATACCGCTACTTGCACCTGTAATTAAAATTGTCTTATTCATTTTTTTTGAATGTATTTATGGATAAATTCTACATCATGCAAAATTCCTAATAAATATCAGATAAAAGATAATACAAATTCTTGTTGTTTGTATTGTTTTTGCGGTTTGTCAAAAGCAGTTTGCTGCTATTTTTGTGCAGCTTTATAATGAAGTTGTATTAGGCCTTTATCAAACTGTTTTA
>JBMOIC010000077.1:0-2638 GCA_049317525.1 Bacteroidota bacterium
AATGCTGACATTGCCGCGTTGGCGCGGATCCCGGTTCCGCTGAAGGGAACCGTTCGCAGGGTTTATGGGGGTGACGGCGGCGTGACGCCGGCTTCAAGGTCGGCAAGGAGGTCAAGCAGGCCGGCCGCCTCCCAGATGCGATTGCGATTGCCTTGCGAGGCCCGGGTTGCCACGCCAGCGGCCTCAAGTTGGACGAGAGCGTCGTTGACGACTGCCTTTGTTCGCCCGGTGGCGGCCACCGCGACGGGGACGGAGATCATCGGGTGCGCGGGCATGACGTCGATGATTGCCCAGGCTACGGAGTCGGCGCGAGGATTCGCGGCCGTGCGCAGCATTGCCCGCCAATGGTCCTGGAGGGCCTGCACCTGTACGAGGTAGCGGCTGGCCAGACTGGCGGACTGCGCGGTCGCTGCGGCGAACACCGTCAGCCAGGCCTCGACGTCCCCTTTTGCGTAGTCGTTCAGACCAGCGATGTAGCTGCCCTTGTCGCTGGCGAGCACGACGCTGATCGGGGGCACGTACAGCTGGGTCAGCCCGCGGCGGCGCAGGACGACGTGGATCAGGGCCCGGCCGGTGCGCCCATTGCCGTCAAGGAACGGGTGGATCGCCTCGAACTGCGCATGCACGAGACCGGCCTGAATCACCGGTGGCAGCGCGTCGTCGTTGATTGCATGGCATAGGTCATCGAGCAGCCGCGTGACCTCCTGCGGTGGCGGTCCCACGAAGCTAGCGCCGCAGGGGTTGTAGTTGTTGCCGCCGATCCAGTTCTGCTCGGTGCGTACGAGGCCAGAAACGTGCTGGTTTGGTGCGGATGCCATGAGTGCGGCGTGGATGTTCACCAGGTCAGGCACCGTCACGGCGCTGGAGCCGGCGGCCCGGTGGATGGCGAGTTCCATCGCGTCGATGTTCGCCAGAATCTCGGCGGCCGTTGAGCCAGCCGTGCCGCCGGTCTCGAGCCGCGCCTCGGCTCGCGCTAGGTCGCGAGCGTTGACCTGCATGCCCTCGACCTTTGAGGACGCGATCGACTCGGTGCGGAGCAGCAGCCGTGCCAGCGGCGCCAGCGCGGGCAGAGCATGCGCATTCAGTCGGTGGACTCCCGTCTCGGCATCGGACACCACCCCTGTGAGGTCTGCTGAGAATGGCGCGTCGAAAGCGGACAGTTCGTCTGGGATGAACGACTCATATTGGCAGGCACGCCGAAACCGTGGCGGAGCGTACCGGGCGGTGTCGTACTCCCACGTCCGGCGCACCAGAGTTCCGCGCATATCCCCTACTCCCGAGAATGCATCGAATGGATTGATTGATAAACCATACTATGGAACCCTTCGAGGAGTGGTTTCATGCGAGGGAACGTGAAGCGCACCTGAGGCCACGAGGTTCTTACCGGGAATTGGCCGGGGCCGCATCGAGCACGCACCCAGAACACGGCACCATTGATCCATGTCGACCCATCGCCTGCTCCCAATCGATCCGCAGACCGGGCGCGTGCGCGATCTGCGAACCCAAACCGCCCACATTGGCGCATTCGGCCCGCTCGGCACCGTTCGTTCGGCAGCCCACGGCAAGCCGGGCCCCCTCATCGAGGAGATTGCCGCGTCAGGACTGCGAGGACGAGGCGGAGGCTGGTTCCCGACGGCCCGAAAGATGGAGGCGGTCGTCGCGAGCGCAGCCGATCGACGCACCCGATCCCCGGGCAGCCGGCCCGTCGTCATCGCGAACGCAATGGAAGGCGAGCCCGCGAGCGGCAAGGACGCAGTGCTGCTCGCCCATGTGCCGCACCTCATCCTCGACGGCATCCAGGCGGCCGCGGCGACCGTCGGTGCCACTGACGCCTATCTCGCGGTCCACCGCGGAACGCCGTCGGTCAAGATGCTCGAGCACGCGATCGGCGAGCGCCGCTCTGATGCGGTGCGCGTCGAACTCATCACGCCGCCTGCCCGATACGTCGCGAGTGAGGAAAGCGCACTTGCCCACTGGGCTGGCGATGGGGTTGCGACACCGGTCTTCGGCGACCGGCCCTTTGAGCGCGGCATGAACGGACGGCCCACGCTCGTGCAGAACGCCGAGACCCTTGCCCACCTCGGCCTCATCGCCAGGCACGGCGGGGCCTGGTTCGCCGAGGTCGGCGATCCCGAGGCGCCCGGCACGACCCTCGTCAGCGTGGGCGGCCGCGTGCGCCAGCCCGGCGTGATCGAGGTTCCGACCGGCACCCCGGTGGCCGATCTCCTCGCCCGCTGCGGCGACACCGATGGCCCGGTCGAGGGCTTCCTCACCGGTGGATACGGCGGCGCGTGGGTCACGAGCGAGGCCCTCTCGTCGGCTGCCTGGGCGCCAGCGCAGGTTCGAGACGCCGGCGGGGTGATCGGCGCGGGGATCCTCTGGGCTCTCGACGCGCAGATGTGCCCGCTTCACGAGATCGCACGGGTCGCCGCCTACATGGCTGGCGAGAGCGCCGGTCAGTGCGGCCCGTGCCGGTTCGGCCTGCCATCGCTCGCCGACGACCTCGAGGATCTTGCCGGCGGGGCCTGCACGAGTGATGACCTCGCCCGCATCGGCGAACGGCTGTCATTGGTCGTGAATCGGGGCGGCTGCAAGCACCCCGATGGCACCGCCCGATTCGTCTCGACCGGGCTGGCAG
>JBMOIC010000078.1:0-2612 GCA_049317525.1 Bacteroidota bacterium
CATTTTCTTATAATATTCCCCTCATTCATATAGCAGGACAATAACAATGAAATATGTATTGATAATATTATTTATAATAAGCACGTTTAACGTATATAGCCAGATCGAATCATTGCCATTCTTACGTATATATAAAAGCAATAAGAGTATAATTACAATTCAATTAAAAGAAATAGATAGCCTTGTTCATGGTTCTATAGTTCCAGTAAACCTAAATTTTTTAGATATTAAGAACATAACAAATACCTCTGCCCGTTTTGAAGCAAAAGTTCTATCAAAAGGAGAAGGCACACTAGGTGCATTTGGATTTTGTTGGGATACGCTTCAAAATCCAACGATAAAAGAAACTAGTATTTATAGTACTTGGAAAGATAGTCTTAACTTTTCGAGTGCTATACTTAGCCTTTCTAGGAACACCAAATATTATGCAAGAGCATTTGCTTATAATGAACTGGGTGTATCTTATAGCAATCAAATTGAATTCAGTACTCTAAATAAAGATTCACTTTTAGAAAGCGTCAAGATAGGTTCACAAATATGGACATCTAAGAATTTGGATGTGAGCAAGTACCGTAATGGAGACCCCATACGTCATGCACGCACTCCAGAGGAATGGCGGGACGCTGCAAATAAAGGAGAGGGAGCTTGGTGTTATTATAATCACGACCCTAAGAATGGTGAAATATATGGGAAGCTATATAATTGGCATAGTATTAGGGATTCCAGAGGTTTAGCCCCTGCTGGTTATCATATCCCAAGTGATCTTGAGTGGTCTTTACTTACGGAGTATTTAGGAGGAAATTTAATCGCAGGTTTTAAGATGAAGAGCACAAGCGGGTGGTCTAAAGATAGTAATGGTGATAATAGTAGTGGATTCAATAGTTTTCCAGGTGGTTACTGTTTTTATAATGGTAGTTTCGGCCTTGTTGCAGAAGGCTGTTATTTTTGGAGTTCTTCAGAGGATTATCTGAGCTATGCCTGGAATCGAAATCTATACTATAACAATAAAAAAGTTTACAGGAATAGTAGTAGCAAGAATGATGGCTTGTCTGTTCGTTGCCTGAGGGATTAGCCGAAAAATACCCCTATTTGTCATTGTGATATATGATATTAAAGTAATATTGACATAGTCATATTTCTAGTCTAACCTTGAGGATAGTTTACTTTGTGAAAATAGCATCTAGTTTTAATTATAAAAAATCCCTTTAATATCATTATTGGTACAAAAGATGAAATATCTATGTTTCATAATACTTTCAGTGAATTGTTTTACTGTTTTTAGTCAGAACCAATCATTACCAGTATTACAGATATATAAAGGTAATAGGATTATCACTACAATACCTTTAAAGGAAATAGATAGTCTTTTCCCAATGTCAACTAAGCCTATAAATTCATTATATATTCATAAAAAAGACAGAACAATAATCACACTTCCATTAACGGAAATTGACAGTATCATTCATTTTTCAATAGAGCCTGCATCTTTAAAAACTATCAATGTACAAGCAATTAATAATTATAGAATCAAAGCAGATGCAAGCATAGTATCTACAGGCAAAGGAACAACTTCTCAAGTAGGTTTTTGTTGGAATTATACTCAGAATCCAACCATTGCATCGCAAAACAAAAACAGCACAATAGTTAACGAAAACACTTTTTCATCTGAAATATTTGGTCTTGAAAAAAATACGAAATACTATGTAAGGGCATTTGCCTATAATGAAGCTGGTATATCCTATAGTAATCAAATTGAATGTGCTACATTGAATAAACTTGATACATTACCAGAAACAGTTATAATTGGAAATCAAAAATGGACTTCAAGAAATTTAGATGTGAGTACGTATCGTAATGGTGACCCCATACGTCAAACTCTTACTTCTGAAGAATGGAAGGATGCTACAAACAAGAAAGAAGGAGCTTGGTGCTACTATAATCATGATCCAAAGAATGGAGATACCTATGGTAAACTTTATAGTTGGTATGCTATTAAAGACCCAAGAGGTCTAGCCCCAGAAGGATTTCACATACCAAGCGATGAAGAATGGACTGTATTAACTACGTATTTGGGTGGAGATCAAATTGCTGGATTTAAAATGAAGGGTACAACAGGATGGACTAATAATGGTAATGGAAATGATAGTAGTGGCTTTAATGGACTTCCTGGCGGTTATTGCGATGCGGATGGTTACTTCTTTAATATTACAGACTACGGTTTTTGGTGGGGCTCCTCAATAGATTTTTCAGGTATACCTTTAAATCTATATCTGTCTTATTTTGAAAAGAAAGTACTCAAGTATTATACTTCCAAGAATAAGGGCTTATCGGTTCGTTGCCTGAAGGATTAGCCTTGTTGACCCTTTGGGGTTTGGTGCGAAGTCCCCCAAAAAAGCAAAATTAACATTAAGGTTGATTTTTAGCATATCTGCAATTCAGTTGTGAAATATTCTTAATTGATAATAAAACAATTGTTTTTATAATTTCGCTGAAGATGTCAAGGATTGAGATAAATATATTTTGATGCAGGGAATTCAGTTATTACATGATGTTCAATAAAAGGTTTTAGGAGGTTTTATGTTTTGGTTGTTAAAATGTTTGAAGCAATTTGC
>JBMOIC010000079.1:0-2567 GCA_049317525.1 Bacteroidota bacterium
TGCATAATGAACAACAGCAACAGCCATTTATAGCTGGTGAATTGCGTTTTGGAAAAGAATCACATCAACTGTATATAGATGGTAAACAGACAATTGATAAAAAAATATTAGAAGAATTATCTAACGCTAAGAGTGAAAATACTAAGCTTTTAAATCAGCTGTCTGATTATGAAAAAATTATTTATACGATTAAAGAAGATATAGCAATAGCATCAAATCGTGGACTATTAAAATCAGCTTTTGCTCATCATCTTTTAGATAAAATCCAATCAATAGTAAAGCAACAATTAGATATACAAGGATATTTACATCTTTGTGAACAAAAATATCCTGGAATAATCAAAAATCTGCAAAGATTATATCCCAATTTGACAAAAACAGAAATAAAGATATTACAATTAATTAGGCTCGATTTAACATCTCAATTGATATCAGAATTATGTTCTACATCGTTAAAAAATGTAGAGAATCATCGCCTTAGAATAAGAAAAAAATTACAATTACCAAAACAACATACATTTACAATGTTTTTAGATTCACTTCCTAATCAGTTAAATCTAGAAGCTTTTTATAAGGCATAATTGAATTTATTCAGTGATATCTTCCCATGCATAGTATTTTATTCCATTTTTCATAAATGATCTATTTCCAAAATGCCCATTGTGAGAAGTGAGATAATACATAGGGTTTTGCAATTGAAATCTTTCAATGATAGCAGAAGGAGTTAAATCATTTAGTGAAAATGATCCCAAAGAGTATTCTTTTCCTGTAGAATCATAAACGCGATAAGAGACAGGGAATTCTTGTCCAATTGCATAAGCAAGTTGAACTTTAATATTGTTAGCATGTTCATGTGCAGCCAATGTCTTTAAAGCTATATGCCTAGCCATATAAGCTGCGCTTTTATCAACTTTTGATGGATCTTTTCCAGAAAAAGCTCCTCCACCTATTTCGCAGTCTGCACCATATTGATCTACTACAATCTTTCTTCCAGTCAAGCCACAATCTGAAACCGGCCCCCCAATATTCCATTCGCCTGCTGGGTTGATATAGTACTTTGTTTCTTTTGTAAATAAAGAGTGAATATGTTCGGGAATGATTGATTTTATATCATAAAGTATTTTATCATGAAAAAGTTCTTGTAATTGTTTTAAAGATAGCGATTGGCTATGACAGCATGAAAGTACAACTGAGTCAATATATGCTGCATTTCCATTTTTGTATTGTAAAGATATTTGACTCTTCATATCTGGTCTTAAGATGTCTTTGTTGGCAAATTCTGTAAAGATTAAGCCATATGCATATTGAACAATTTCCTTTGCTAAATAAATTGCTAATGGCATTTTTGTAGGTGTGTCATTTGTTGCAAATCCAAACATTATTCCTTGATCTCCGGCACCTAATGAATTGTTTTTATCTACATTCCTATTGATTTCAGGAGATTGAGCAGAGATATTCATATGAATTGAACATGATTCCGAATGAAATCCAAATTCAGGATGTACATATCCTATCGATGAAATCGTATTTCTAATTGTTTTTTTTATTGTCTCAAAATCAGATTCAGCCAGAAAATCAGCCTTAGAAGTGATTTCACCAGCTATATATACCGAATTACCCTTTACCATTGTTTCACATGCTACCCTTGCATCAGGGTCATGCTGTAGATAGAGATCTAAGATACTATCTGAAATTTGATCAGCTACTTTATCAGGATGTCCTGGTGATACATATTCACTTGTCCATACATAAGAACGTGACATATTACTTTCCTTTATAATAATGTTATAGGTTTATTTTTAATTGTTATATATGCTTGAGATGTATTCTTCCAATTGAAATATTGAGAATGAATAAATGTTCTTTTTTGAATATCAAAAACTAGGCATGAATCAAATGAATATCTATACAAGAATTGAATTGCTTCTCCAAATGGTGTATGAAGAACATTTCTTTCAGGAGGATGTTCTATATATTCATTCAAATAGATAGATATATTATTGATTATTTCTGGATGTAAGGGTTTTATTAAGTCTTTGGGGACATCAATAACTTTAAAAATATTGATGCCAAAAAGTGCAACAGGGAATATTGGACTTGGTATTGAATTCTTGTGAACTGTCCAAATATGAGGTGTAAATTCCATCTTGGCTTTCAACTCTGCATCAAATAATGTCTTTTGACATAATTTGATATATTCTTGTTTTGAATATTCTAATGATTGTTCAAATTCTTTTCCTGCAAAGATTGAACATGATCTACACCGTGCAATAATATCCTTATCGCTTAGATTTCCAGATAAGAATGCATCAAATCTTCGTAAGAACTTATTAGGATTTTTAGAACCAAGTAGGGAAGGAATATCTCCGCGTCGGAGATTATGTTGTTTAAGGCAAAGTGAAATATACGAATGTATATACATGGCAAACCTCATTGATCGGGCATTACCACCGAATTAAATCGGTTGGTGAATCTTCATAGGGCCCGTCCCTCAGATTCTCTAAATGAATATGGTGCAATCTATAATTGCTGTACAAACATACATGTTTATTCGTTTTAAATAAAAA
>JBMOIC010000080.1:0-2549 GCA_049317525.1 Bacteroidota bacterium
TTTGGATATATGAATTATTGTTTTGTTCATTATATTGTAAAATTAATGACTTTACATTTCAGAATATCTCCACATATAATATTTTTCGAACCTTCATTTTTATACACAATATTATTGCCCTATTGTCTATTCTTAAGAAATCAAGACCATTTGACAGATCAAAATAAGTATTCTTGCTTAGGCTTTTTCCTTTACACATTTTACAAATCAAGTATTGTTCATCACTTAGTTTATAAACTTGCCTATCATTATTAATTCAGGATATTATATGTTTTACTCATCTTTATTAGGGTCTACTGCATATTCTTGACCCCATTGATGAAGAGATCGAATACTTGGTAATAAATTTTCTCCTTTTAAGGTTAAAGTATATTCAACAGTTGGGGGAACAGTTGCAAATACTTTTCGAGTGATGATGCCATTAGCTTCCAGATTTTTTAATTCTTTTACTAACATTCGAGTATTTATCCCTTCGATTTTCCTTTCAATCTCCTTAAATCTTAATGTTCCTTTCGATAAAGTATAAATTATCGGCATTGCCCATTTTCCACCAATAACATCTAAAACATCCTTCAAAGAACAAACTTTAGTATCTACTAATATTTTTTTATTACTCATAAATACCTTGTAATACTCAATACTATACTTTTGGTTACTACTATACATTAGTGTAACTACTTTCTAAAGTAAAGTATAATTCATATTTTTACAAATATTTTTTATAATTCAGGTTATGTATATGAAATTATTATCACCATTTCACCTTGGTAACTATATGCTTAAGAATCGTATTATTATGGCACCAATGACACGTTCTCGAGCAAATATTGATGGTGAAGTAGGAGCTTCTACAGTATTATATTATACACAAAGGGCTAGCGCTGGATTAATTATCTCAGAGGCAATAAATATTAGCAAGCAAGCGATTGGAAGTCCATTAACACCAGGGATTTATACTCAGCCTCAGATTCAAGCTTGGAAAAAGGTAACTCAATCAGTTCATGATAATGGCGGCAAAATATATGCACAACTTTGGCATACTGGCCGTGTAGGGCATTCATTAGTAAAAAATGGAGATATACCAGTTGCTCCTTCAGCAATTGGCATTCAAGGACAAAAGCACTTTACATTTGATGGCCCAAAAGACTATGAAACTCCGATAGAATTAACAGTTCAACAGATTAAGGACATCATTCAAGATTATAAGCATGCGTCAATACATGCTATTGAAGCTGGTTTTGACGGTATAGAACTTCATGCTGCATTTGGTTATTTACCAAATCAATTTTTAGCAGAAAGTTCTAATCAAAGAACTGATGAATATGGAGGAAGTATTGAAAATAGAAATCGCTTTGTAGTAGAAGTAATGGAAGAAATGGTGTCTGCAATTGGAGAAGGGAAAGTAGCTATTCGGCTCTCCCCAACAAGTACATATAATAATATTATTCATCATCAGCCAATTGAACAGTTTACTGCTTTGATAAGCTCTTTAAATGCATTATCATTATCATATCTACACATAATGAAAGTCCCATTTGATATTGATCAATTCCCACAATATCCTCAAAACATTATAGAGTTTATTGACACTATATCAGAGCATCCAATAATGGCAAATTGTGGTTATAACCAAGAAACTGGAGAAGAGGAATTAGTAAAAGGACATGCTGAAATGATTTCTTATGGGACATTATTTATTGCAAATCCAGACCTTCCAAAGAGATTTGAATTAAATGCTGATTTAAATGAAGTAGACAAAACAACAATGTATTCAGGACAAGACAAAGGATATATTGATTATCCATTTTTACACAACTAAATCAATATGATATGAAATCGAACAAAGTCATCTATTGGGTATTAACAGGCTTAATATCTTTGGTTTTTATAGGCAGCGCATTAGGAAAATTAACTGCAAATCAAGAAAGCCTTAAAATGGCCAGCAATTTTGGGCTTGATTCAGCTACATTCACAATTCTAGGCATACTAGAATTAGCATGTGTCATGCTATTTATTATTCCCAGAACAGGAATTTTAGGAACTATGTTATTAGCTGCTTATATGGGTGGGGCCATAGCAACACATGTAGAACATGGCGAGTCAATTTTGGCACCATGCATAGTTCAATTGATATTATTTTTAATAGCTTTTTATCGATTTCCTGAGCTAAGATCTACTTTATTGGATTCAAAATCATGAACAAAATACTTGTAGTACTTACTATTGATACAGACAATCTTCCAGCTAATTTTCCACAGATTTTACAAGAAGAACGAGCAATGGTATCACAATGGAAAAAAGATGGTTTTCTTGATCAACTTTTTTTAAGGCCAACAAAAGATGGAGCAGTTTTGATTCTTAAAAATCTTGATGAAGAAACAGCAAACAAAATGGTTAGAGAACTTCCATTTTATGAATTAAAAAAATCAATTCTTATTATTCCTATCATTCAAGATATGAATATGTAAAAGTTCAAGATTCGATATGTACTAAGTCTTCTATTTAAAAAAACCGATAATTATATTAATTAATTATCGGTTTTTTATTGT
>JBMOIC010000081.1:0-2506 GCA_049317525.1 Bacteroidota bacterium
CCTCCTAAACTTTTAGGTAGTACTACTATTTTTGGTTGCGATAACATTGGTTCTTGTGCAATCGACATAAAGAGAGAAGACAAGAAAACAATTGTAGATAAAAATATATATTTCATTATTATTCCTTTAATATTAACCACCAATTCTCATTGATTTAACTTTACCTTTTTCATTTAAATAATTTCTTAGTTGTCCTGTATTTACAACAACCTCAATTCCCATTTTTATTCTTCCATCTTCCATTTTTAATCGTTTGTTTGGATCAATCCTTCCTCTATTGGAACTTGAAGCGTATTGCTGCCATTTTCTTTCTACATAAAAAGACTTTATAAAATCAGTGTTTTTTTCAGCCTCTGAGGTATTCATTAATGGAGCACAACTCCCTGTACCTCTACTAACAAGTGCAGCATAGACAGCAGCTTTTATTGCATCTTCTTCTGCTTCTTGATTATCATTACCTATGCCCCAAGCAAGATACTTATAGCTATTTCCAGAAATACCTTCAATACATTCAACTTCATATGATGTTGGCATAGGATCTTTAGGTGCTGATGCACAAGATGCTAAGATAATCACCAAAACTAGATAAAGACAATGTCTATAAATCAATTTCATAATTTCATCCTTTAATTATTTTAAAATAGTGGTGGTAAACTGTATGAAACTTTAAGACCTAAATTAATTCCACCTAGATTAAGGTTGTCTAAGTCAGATCTACTCCAAAGGCTAGCGTTGTTTTCTTTTAAATATTCTGTTGGTTCGCCGTCATTTCTTTGATATGTGACTGTTGTTGCAGGTAAAACATATTTGTAACCAGCTTGAAAACCAATATTTAAGTCAGGATTAACTGCATACTCAAGACCTGCATTAACTCCTGCTCCATATGCTAATCCTGAAGATATTTTCCAAGTGTCAGAATTAGTAAATGTTCCGTTAAGGTTAAAAGAGTTCACGCCAAACAATACTTCTGCATACACATTAAATCTAGAAAGCCACAATTTTTTTAAGATACTTAAATCTGCCTGAAATGTAGACTGAGAAGTTCCGTCAAAAGTTGATGTTGCAGTAGCATTCGGAATTCCAAAACTCGCATTTAGACCAATGAATAGTTGATTAATATTTGTAAGCTTTGCAATATTATAATAAAATCCTGCATCTATGTTGATGGAAGATGTGACATCATCGGTGTACATGTTACCAGCGCCGGATATAATATTTCCAATAGCTTTTGGAATATTAAGTGTTCGAAAAGAGGGTCTTAAATATGCATCCAGTCCCTGATCGTGTGATACTGCAATATTTCCTTGTTCTATTCCACTTGAAATGATACTAAATGCACGACTGTCTTCATATTTATCATTATTATCTGCTAAATTATCAATTCTAATAAAGCCTGTATAAACAGAATATGGTTGCTTATCAGCACCAATCCTAGTTTCGTATATTTTATATCCTTGATCTAAATATGCATCTTCTCTTTTACCAACATCTAAAGTAAATTTGGGGTCAACTTGCTGAACTACTCCACGAATTTTAAATTCATCCATTGTGTAAGCAACTTTGATAATTGATTTTGCAAGTGCTTTAACAGATTTAGCATCAGCAGATAGTTTAGCATCCTCTGGTGACTCATTTGTAGCTTTTGATGCTTCCTTTGACAATGAGCCCATTACTGTTTTATCTTTATTATCATCTGTTTTTGCTACAGCACCAAAGCCACTTATTTCTTTAGCACTAATAAAGGTTAGTTTGACATCTTTAAAATCTTTTGGAAGCCAATCCCTTCCTTTTTCAACCCAGTCAACTTTACTAGCATCAATCCGATACCAATAAACAATTCCTTTAGAACTAGCGGAACCTTCCTTAGATTCGACAGAAGTTAATAAAAGGACAGGTAAAAAACCTCCATTTACAAGTACTAATGACTCATCGGCAGTCGGAGCTATAATTTTCTCCGAAGCAGCTGCTGATGCAACAACCCTTTTTTGTTGTCTTTTGAATCTTGCTTCAATAGAATCCTGACTACAAACCATTGTAACAGCTGGCTCTAGAACTGAACTGGATAGAGAGTTCGCAATAGCATCTGTTGACTTTTTCCCCAATGGGTCTTTATTATCAAAACCTGAAACCCTAAATGCAGATTCAAATTTTTTGATGTCACTTGATTTTAAAGTATTATAATCAAATCTAGCTGATAAGGGCATGTTTGAAACACCACTAAATAAATTATCTGAATATCTGCTTACTTCCATTGCTGTAACAGGAATAATAGATAAACTCTTTCTCTCAAATTTACCACTTACCATTTCTTTCTTTTCTTCTTTCTTAACCTCACCTTGGGCAAATAATTTACTATTATCAGACCATAAGAGTCCAAAAGCGAAAAACAAAATTGATACCCACCTAGAGTAAAATATCCTTCTCATAACGTCTCCTGAAAATTACATTTAGCAACACTTGCAATACATTTTACTTAATTACTTTCTGCCCATATGCGCTAAAAAAA
>JBMOIC010000082.1:0-2455 GCA_049317525.1 Bacteroidota bacterium
TGCTTGCTTTGCCAGGGCCGGCCCGAGGCCATGCCGGGCTGCGGCATTCGCTTCACGCCATCCGCGCCAGATGGGCAGCGCGGAGGTGAATGGCGGCGGGTAGGGGTGCGGTGATGCTGGCGAATGCCTTGGCAAGGAAAAACCGCGGTGGCGAGCGGCAATGGGGCTGGCAATGGGTGTTTCCCCAGCGAAACTGCTGGAAGAACGCAGCCATGGCAAAGGAGGGCCGTCGTCACTTCGATCCGCTTCCATTCGTTTGCGACCCATCCGCTAGAGCGTGGGCAAGATATCCGAACGATTCAGGAATGAATGGGACATTTGGATCAGAACACCACAATGATCTATACCCACGTTCTCAAGCGAGGCCCGATGGGCGTGATCAGCCCAGCCAACCACTTGTAGCGGCTGCTACAAGTGGCTATCGGGTCCGACAACCACTGTTCGCAATGGACACATGTCCGCAAAAAGACCTGCTACAGGTAGGGTTGGCTTGACATTATGGAAGTGGTTTACGGAAAGCAGCAAGAGCTGTTGCGTAGTTCTCGGAAACCACCCATATCGCGTTGGGCTGGCTGATCGGCTTGGGCAGGGCCAAACCCCACTTGCACTGCGGCAGGGAGGCTGACGGCTTGTGCGACCTTGTGGTTTTCGTGAGATCTCGTAAGGACACGATCAATTAAGCGGTTCAGCGACTTACCATTGCTTCGGCACTTGCATACGTTTTTGACTAGATTGTGGCCATGAGCACCCCAGGTCCGACTCCTTTGCCCTCTTTCAACGGCGACGGCAACCTACCGCCTGGTGATTATTGGCCATCGACGGCCGAGTTCGAGGCACGGTTTGTCTCGGTCCCATGCTCAGTGTCACGCCCACCCATTTATCAGGGATTCAACCGACATAGGACTGAGTTGCTTGCGCATGGGGTTGCCAATGAGGCACCCTGTTTACTTGATGGCAGCTTCACTACCACTAAGTGTGATCCAGAGGACATCGACTTAGTTGTTGAGGTAGATCAGACAACGTGGCTGGTGTCACAAAGGCTCCAGCAACTCCTAAGCGGACCAAACGCTAAACCCGAGTTCTCATGTGATGCTTATCCTCTTATTGTGTATGAGGATAGTCACCCGGACTATAAGACTGTAACTGAAGACGCACGCGCGTATTGGACCAAGTGGTTTGGAACAGATCGCCTCGGTAACGGTAAAGGACGCGTTTGGGCCAATGTGGGGGGATTTCGATGACTCTTCAACCCGTTGACTTAATTCGCGAGGAGATTGGCGATCTTTCAGCTTATTTGCTCAACCTCCCCCTATCGCTGCGGGATAGTCCCTACGGTCAAGTTTACCAACAGCGCCTGACTGCCCTGACCGACGAGCTCGCCCAAGCGGAGTTGGCTCGGCTTGCTGCAGATGCCCGCTGTCCTGCCATTGATCTGCGGGTCAACGGCGGCCGAACCGCATGCGGAACTATTCATGCACAGTTTCTCGGCGATCTGCTTCAGTGCTGGCAAGCTTTCTTCTCCGCAGTTGCACAAGCTGCGACCGGTAAGCCCACTAGTCGCGGTCTAATTCCGGCCGAGGTTCTCGACCAAACTGCGCTCATGGTTACGGCATTTGCACAGGGTTCGTTCGTTACTCGTCTGCTGGCAGGCCCCACTGAGCAACTTGAGTTCGCAACTGGGCCGTTGCTTTCTATTCGCGCGTTCGACGACTTTGCGCGATTACATGCCGCTGGCGCTAATCACCATGAAGTATCGGTAGAATTACATCGAATGAAGGGGCGCGTGCTTTCTTCATATGCACGTCTTCTTCAACTGATCGATGGCTGGGATTCCACTCTCACGATCAGTATGGCCGATCCGAATTCGGTCGATATTCGTCGAGCGGCCATCACCCCCGAGTACGCCCGCAGTGTTTTGCCGATTCTGCGCCAAGTCGGATCGCCGGAGGAAGCCAGCAGACTGGCAGTAGTTGGTCTCCTCAATGCAGCCCATCGCCGAACTGGGTCCTTCGAGATAGATCTTGGAGATGAGGGCACGATGAGCGGACGTGTTGCCGATCACGACAGCTTGGACGGAACAGTGATAGGGCGGCGGTATGAGTTCATTCTTGCGGAGGTAATCACGACCGATCCGATCACTGGAAATGTAGAAACTAGCTGGTCACTTGTCGGAACACCGCGCGAAATCTCGAACATACAAGCTACGCCTAGATCCTCCGCTAAAGCGGCCAGCAGTTCCTCCGAGTAATACCGCCCCAGTCGGGCTATGCCTGTGACAAGGTGGTGCCGCCCAACAAGCCCCTTGAGTGGACAGGCCGCCGGAAAGTCTCTTGGGATTGCAATAGCTCGCTGCCTGCCACTCAGGGGCAGCGTTGGAAAGATGCAGACAGCCGTATTCGCATGGCCCTTGGCCTGAACGTGTGAGATCTGCTGCGGGAGCTTTTCCCTCTCTCGG
>JBMOIC010000083.1:0-2419 GCA_049317525.1 Bacteroidota bacterium
GGGAAAGGGGTTTCAGGGCAGTCAGGAATACAAGCAGTTTCAACACCTTGAGGGGAAGGTTCGTCACTAATAATGACTGAAGTATTAATTGTATTTGCACTAATACAAATTGAAAAAGTGCAAAACATTATCATTCCAGATATTTGGTTTTTAATAGTCTTGAACATAAGTATCCTTAATCTGATTGTAAAAAATAATTATCGATTCCCAATTTCTTCATCTTCAGCCACATTATAGATTTGCAGCGATTGATTGTTTTGCCACTGTTCAAAATCATGTTGCAAAACCGGATCATTTTGAAACTGTTGAATTGTACCGGCATTACTTTCGAGTAATGTAGAAATCTCTTCTTGTGTATAATAGCTTCCGCTTTGAATAATCCCTAACCAAATAAGGATATTGATGATTAATGACATGATCCTTCCTTTGTGATGTAATGAATAAATACTCCAAAGTGCTTACTGTATCAAGTGAAGTTGATGCATCAGCATGGATGAGAGTCAAATAGTATTTGCTAACTCTCTTTGGAATTATATTCGGTTACTTCAGCGCTGAAGGATTCCGTTTTGTGTAATTAGATAGTTAAAATATCTGTAACAAATATAAGATGTATAATGATAGTGTGTATATTCACTTGACTTCAAATTGTTGCATTGAAAATCTTGCTTATTATTCATTACTGATTTGTGTTAATTATACACTATAAAAACTGATAAATTATGTAACTTCAAGTAAAATATGGTAGATACTCAGTATCGAGTAATATTTAATTCAAACTCAATGTTGATAGTACAATGAAATTATTGCAAAAAATAAGCGGAATAATTGCAGAGAAAATGCCTGCGACCCCTGAAATTATTATTCAATCAAAAGGAAGGTTCAATTACTCAAGTTCTGACGGTACTATGCCGAGTAAAGATGCTGCCTATTATCGTGCATTTCATGCTTTGAAGAATGGTGAAGTGCAAACAGAAGAGGAATTGCGAACGCTTATTTTCCCAAATGGAACAAGCGATGCAAATTATCGTTCATTCAAATCTCGTTTGAAAAAGAGACTTGTGAATTCATTGATGCTGATATCCATAGATGCGGATGAAGTTTCAAATACGGATGCGGCTGAAGGGGAAGCTTTGTACTATTTATATACTTCTTATATCACATGCGCACTAGCAGGTAGTCATATTGCTAAAGAGTTGTATGATAAAGCGATTTCTATAGCTCGAAAATATGAGTTGTTTTATATTGAACTTCGACTTCTTGAAGAACGATGGTATCAATCAAGGAAATATTCAACAGTAAGGACACAGAATAAGGATTATGCAGCAATATCATTAGCTCATGAAAAACTACAGCTCTATGTGCATATACTAAAGATAAAACATGATTTTGTAAAGTTGTCCAGACATCGATTTGCATCTGATAAACAGCTTTTGAATGAGTATTTGGTTTGTATTAATGAACTCGAGAAAATACTTAAGATGCATGAGATCAATTCGGGTGTAGTTGCACGTTTTGCTGTATTAATTTCTACTTGTTTACCTATAAATGATTATCGTTCTTTATTGGCTCATTGTCAAGAGTATGGAGACTATCTTCAAAGAAAATCACACTTTGATAGTCCGAATAGACAGATGTATTTGGCAATGTATAGGCAGATAGGACATTTCCGTCTTGAGGAATATGAACAATCAAAAGAAGTATTTGAAGCTGCGCTGAGCAAACTGCCATCATCTAGAGTCAAGTTGAATGTCAATAGTAGAATTCAAGGTTTTCAGCATGCTGTATATGCCTTGGACACAGAATATGCATTTGAACTATTCTCTTTTCTTTCTAAAAGAAATAATGTTCAATTGATGTCTAGTCCCAATCGAGCTCACTTCATTTTTATTAAAGCATATTTATGGCTTTCCTATTTTCTTGGTCTTGCTCAGGATTCTAAATATCTATCAGGTATTGAAAGAAAGGATGTGCAAGTATTCATTTCCAAAAGACCCAATATATCCACAATTCGAAATGATATTCCGGAATATGAGCATGATCAAAGTGGGGGATTATCATTATTAAGAATGTTGGAATCTATTATGATGATTCTCACAGCTCGGGAAGAGATCATTGCAAATCAAGGAAGTGTAGATAATCCATTGTCCAATAGAAAAGACTTCCATCATACCATAGACAGGAACATTCGTTATATCAAAAAGCATGTCCCCAAAGATCAAAAACGCGTATTTGCATTCGCAGAAATAGTGCAGATCATCTCGAAGAATCTCTATGCAGATGGTATGGTTCTTCGAAAGAAAGTAGAAAAACATAGAAAGAAATTACCCTCAACATTTATGTGCGATGATATCGAACTTCTACCCTTTGATGTCTTAACCGATCATTTGATTCTATGGTGGGGTAAGAGTGCAGTTATGTC
>JBMOIC010000084.1:0-2408 GCA_049317525.1 Bacteroidota bacterium
CAACTGTTTTTTCGTAAGTAAATTGTTTTTGAAGTTTTAATCCTTCTGGATTTGGTTTCTTAGCATAAGAAACGGACTTCAGAATAGCGTTTTCCATTTCTTGATCAGTAATATCAAAGAACTGGCCTTGATTAAAAGCCTGTCCTTTATTAAAAAATACTCCATCATAGCATTCCTTAAGACTAGAAGGTTCTGTCAGTATGCTGTTACTGCTGGTTGCCCAATCCTTGTGCGCTGTTGCGTTAATAACGACACTCCATTTGCCAAGCGCAGTGGCATTGAATGATGGAAGATTCCATCCTTCCGCTCCACTCAATCCGCCAAGATCGATATCTATACTGTTTAGATAGTCATTGACTTCACTGTTTGTTTGCATGTATGGAACGAAGTTTAAATTGTTGTAATGTTTTCCTTCTAACAATTTCAACATTTCATTTTGAAACTTAGCTTTATCTAAAAACGGATTGGTGATAGCGCAGCTTAATTGGTATTTAGAATTGTTGCCAAAAAGTTTTAGCCATGTTTTAATTATACGAGCGGTGTTTTTTCTGCTTTCAAACTTACCAAGAATTCCAAAATGGATTTTATCTTGAAGATAAGTTCTATTGGTGATATGAAAATCATTATCAAAACCCAATGGCACATAAGTTATGTTTTGAATACCATTTAATTCAAAAATCTTTTTAGTATAATTTGAACTTACAAATATTCTATCTTGCAAACTTAAAAGGTTCTTTTCAATTGTCGTCACTTCGGAAACTTCATGAAAAGTAAATAAAGATTGATCTTTTGCGTATCTAGTCTCGCTTCCAAAAATATGCCATAACTTTAAAGAAGGCGTGTTTCTGTCGATTTTTTCATGTCTACTATTGGTGGCTGATTGCAGATACTTAATGAATTCAGGATCAATCTTATCATAAGCTTCTAGTTCAGCTTTGTCTCCAATAGGGAAAAAAACCAAATCTATATTCTTCTTATACAATTCGCGAAGAATATTTACAGATACATTACCGAAAGATAATGCATTAATTGGAGCGTTGACTAATAATTTCATATTTGGATCTTATGTTTTTAGAGATAGAATTTAAAGCCGCGTTATGTATATTTATGCATCCTTGAATACTTAAATTCATTGTTTTACTTATTTTTCTCCAAGGAACAAGTTTTTTGTTGCCAGAATAACGCATTGAAAAGATTTTTTGTATTCGCTTATCTGGATGTTTAGATATATGTTCATTAAAATCTTTCAATATTTGGTCTTGAAGATTTATGGAAGTTTGTTCGTACTCATCTTTTATGCATTCAAAATCATAAGTATTATCATTTAATTCTACATATTTTTTATTTTTATTAGAAGCGTTTAGACATATCCATTTAGCTTCATTGCCGAGAAATGTGGAAAACTTAGTGCCGCGATTCTCGTCGTACTTGAGAACGGAATTATAAATCGCATATTCTTTGTCGTTTATTATCTCATGCCTCAACGAATCGTTGTTGCAATTCTTGAGAAAAGAATTTACTATGTCCAAGTATATTCCCGAATGTCTGTTTATAAGTTCTTGTAGACATTCATTTACTTTATTCTTGTTTTTAATGCTGTTGATTAAATCTAAATCACTTAAAGTCTCCATATGTTGACCATCCTTTCTCATAGAATAGTTTACTTAGATGATAATTGCAAGTTTCTTTTTCACTTGTGAACGTTTTCCATTTGATTGTATAATCTGAGTTTCGTTTCACGATTGGATCATTTAATCTTTCTTGAAAATTAGAAGGTTTTTGACCCATTCTACTAAGATGAATCATAAATCCGCCATTGTCTTTTATCCATTTAGACTCGTTTTCATAACGAACGTCTGTAATAACGACTATGATTTTATTGTTTATAGAAGATTTTATCTGCTTTTCAACTTTCTTTATCCAATAATCAGGATCAATTTTTCTACAAACGTCAGTTCCCCAGCAAACAAGAATTGGTCGAATAAGATCTTTTTCAGAATTGATTTCTGTAAAAGCTGAAATATTGAGTTTTTCTTTTAAGAAAGGTTCTAAGTCTCTTTTTAATTCCATAGCGAAAGATATGTTCATCGCTGGGAATCCAGATTTATTAAGTTTACTTATAAGATGTTTTCCAAGCGTGTCTTTACCGCATCTTGCTACGCCAGCAATACCGAATATTAAAGGTAGTTCTTTTGAAATCATTTTTTTTCTTCTTCGTATTATAAATTTATGCGTTTTGTTCATTTCTCTTAGGTTTCGCTCTTTAGGTTTCGTTCTTTAGGATTACCTTAACGATTTGTTAAGGTTAACCTTATTTTTTAATTAAGATATTATTTAAGATTTAGCGTAAGATCTTCTTAAGACTTATTAAACTCTTTCGCTTCGCTTCAGAGTTTAATGAGTGTTTT
>JBMOIC010000085.1:0-2308 GCA_049317525.1 Bacteroidota bacterium
AGCAAATGTTGAAACACTACTAAGAACACATAATGATGTATGGAACTTTATTCGTTTATATTCTGAGAACAATCAATGTCTTCCTCCAGCAGATTTAGTTACAGAAAAGTTTAGAGACTTTGAGCCAGTACCAGGCATTGGAGCAACAAAGCATCACCTAGCAGAACTACAAACTGAATATCTTAACGATAGTCTAAAAGATATTTTACGCAATGCTGCAGGAGAAGTACAAAGCGGTAACGGTGGAGAAGCCCTTGAACACCTAATTACAAAAACATCAGAATTAAAAAAGAATACTTCTGCAATTCGTGATATTGATGCAACAGATCTTGACTCAGCAGTTGCGTACTACGAAATGGTTCAGAAACAAAAAGAAACTGGTCAGATAGGAATTAAAACAAACCTTCCAGGATTTGACAACTATCTTCCATCTGGAATTATGCCAGGACAACTAGGAGTGTTCCTTGCCTATCCAGGAATTGGTAAGTCTTGGATGGCTTTATACTTTGCAGTTCAAGCATGGAAGCAAGGCAAATCACCACTTATTATTTCTCTTGAAATGTCTGAGACAGAGGTTCGTAATCGTATTTTTGCAATTATGGGTGAAGGTCTTTGGTCACACCGAAAGTTATCTAATGGCGAAGTAGAAATTGATATGCTAAAAAAATGGCACCACAACAAAGTTGAAGGTCGCCCAGAGTTTCACATCATCTCAAATGATAGTGGTGGAGAAGTAACTCCTTCTGTTATTCGTGGAAAGATTGATCAGTACCGTCCAGACTTTGTTGTTGTTGATTACCTACAACTTATGTCTCCAAACCAAAAGGCTGATTCTGAAACGGTACGAATGAAGAACCTTTCAAGAGAACTTAAACTAATGTCTATTGGTGAAGAAGTACCTATTATTGCTATTTCATCTGCTACACCAGATGATGTAAAGGATCTATCAAGCCCTCCAACGCTTGGACAAACTGCTTGGTCTAGACAGATTGCTTATGATGCTGACTGGGTTATGGCACTTGGTCGTGCAACTAATAGTGATATTATTGAATGTGTATTCCGCAAGAATCGTAATGGGTTTATGGGTGACTTTTTAGTTCAGGTAGATTTTGACAAGGGATACTACAGGTATAAAGACTATGAAGACAAGTAACATATATACACAAGAACAGATCAAGCGTGTTCTTGTTGGTTCTGGAGTTGACATTGAGGCAGAGTTTGGCAACGACTTTATAATCTTTTGTCCATACCACAACAATAATAGAACACCTGCTGGTGAAGTTGCAAAAGATAGTGGACTGTTCTTTTGTTTTGGTTGCCAAACAACAAAGAACCTAGAAGAATTAATAATGCATATGTCTGGACGAACATACTTTGAAGCAGTTCGTTATATTAAAAGTAAAGAGACAGAGCACGATATTGAAAGGTTAGTTAACAAAACATTAGTTGCACCACCAGAGTTTACTCCATATGATGAATTAATCTTAAAGCGTTTGCATAACCAATTGCTTGCAGATGAAAAACCTAAGAATTATCTTAAGTATAGAAAGATTAATAGTTCTTCATTTACAAAGTTTTCACTTGGCTATTCAGAAAAGCAAGACTCAATAACTATCCCCATGCACTCACCAGATGGGATGTGTCTTGGTTTTGTTGCAAGAACAATTGAAGGTAAAGATTTTAAAAATACACCAGGATTACCAAAGGGTAAGATATTATTTAACCTGCACAGAATTAAATCATCTGGTACAGTATATGTAGTTGAATCATCTTTTGATGCTATCCGACTAGACCAAGTAGGTTTCCCAGCAGTTGCTACTCTGGGTGCTAATGTATCTAATTCTCAAATTAGATTGTTAGAAAAGTACTTCACAAACGTTGTACTAATTGCAGATAACGATGAGGCTGGTAATATAATGAAAGATAAGTTAGTTGAAAAACTTGGATCTTTGGTTACTACTATCAGACTTGATAAAAAATATAAAGACATAGGTGATATGGAAGATGAAGAAATTAAGAACTTAGAGTTCCAGTTTGACAAATCTATATCTGCTATGCTAAACTAATATAACAACACGAAGGAGAAAAATATGAGTATTGTAAAGGGATTAAAGAACATCGAAACCCTACTCGAAAAGCCAAAGTATGATGAAAATGCACCAAAGGTTAAGTGGCTAAAACTTGCCGATGGACAATCAGTAAAGATCCGATTCATTGAAGAGTTGGACGAAGATTCTGCAAACTATAATGCAGAGCGTGGACTTGCACTAGTTGTTAAGGAACACACAAATCCAAAGGACTATAAGCG
>JBMOIC010000086.1:0-2294 GCA_049317525.1 Bacteroidota bacterium
TATCTTTACTGTTCTGTAGGACTTTTTATTTCTATAATCAATTAAATCTGGCTCTTTCGTAACATCAGTGGTGTTGCTGCATCCAATAAGTAGAAAAACAATTAATGCGTATAAATAATAAACTCTCATTGTAGTACCCAAATGTGACAATAAATACAGAAAAAATCATTAGATAATGACGCAAATTATCTGTTTTATCCAAGAATAATATTACTCGTTATCTACTCAAAAAGCAGTTTTTTTGAAATATTATCTAAATTACACCTCCAGGTTTCTTTTTTAACAATAGACAAATAGCTTTTAAAAACTCTAATTTTATATTAAAGTATTTGTTGCATTCATTTATTTGTGATTTTTTATAATAAAAATCAATCTACAATTAGTGAGCAATTGTACACCATAGAATTAGTTCTTAAAACCAATAAATATATACCAGATTCAATTCCTTCAGTTAAAATTCCTACAGTGTCATTAGTTAGATAGTTTTGTATTTGCGATAATCTTCTCCCCATTATATCATACAATTCAACACTAGTAATTAATAATGGATTTATATTGGCAAATTTATATTCATAAGTACTTACATTTAATCTATTAACATAATAATTTATTGCATAATTATGAGTCACATTAATATCTGTAGCTTTATTTATCTTGACCATGAATGAAGTATCTTTAACGCATTCATTAGAATCTGTTTCTAGAACCCTAATAATTATAGAGTCAAGTTCTATTGACTGATAATTTATTTTGATTTTGTTACTATCATCTCTAGTAACGATTTTAGCTTTACCGTCTATAAACCATTTGTAAGTGCTACCTCTTGTGTAACTAGTTTGATATTCAACATTTTCCTCCCCACTTTCAACAATCATTTTTCCCCTTATAATTGGTTTTGGTAAATCTCTTTCTTCAATGATGATTAAATTTGATTCATAGGAACAAGCATTTTTAGTAGATTTAAGCTTATACTCTCCTGGCAGAAAAGCGTATATTGAGTCTTTGTTTTTGAACCCAGGTATTTCATCTCCATTAAAAATCCAATCATAGGATTGATACTTTGTTCTAGATGAAACAAATATCCCTCTGCTATCACCTTTGCAAATGTAAGTCTTGTTAAGTATAGTTGATATTTGTGGTAATTCTACAGAATCTGGTTGATTTAAAACAATACTCTTCACTACCATGCACCCTTTAGAATCTACAACTGAAACAAAGTACTCTCCTGCGCCAATAAATCTAATAGTATCACTGATTTGAGTAGGGATTGTTGACCATAGATACTTATATGGTGAGGTACCACCAAATGCATTTGCATAAATTATACCGTCTTTCTTACCATAGCAAGATGCATGATTTATTACTTTGACATCAACATTAACTTGAGTAGGTTCCTTCAATTCAATTGTCCTAGATCTCGTACAATTATTCTTATCTCTTACAGTTGCTGAATATTTACCCGAACCTAAATTTTTGACAACCTGTGTATTCTGAACTGAGTCAGTATTCCATGTAAATGTATAGGGGGGAGTTCCACCTTGAGGATCTTTTATTCCAATTGAACCAGTCTTATTACCATTACAATTGATCTCTTTAATAATTTCAAATTCAATATCAGACAATTCTTTTTCTGGTTGTTTAAGTTCAACTGTGGATGTTACGAAACAACCTTTTGAGTCAGCAACTATAACCTTATACTTCCCAGCAGGAAGGTTTGATATTGTTTGAGTTGTTTTTATTGGGGATGTATACCAGTTAAATACATAAGGCGGTGTCCCACCATTTGGACTATTTACTGTAACAATGCCTGTACTATCTCCATAACATGCAATATGTTGCACTGCAACAGCTTCAACATTTGATAATGGAGCATTAGGTTCAGAGATGTTCGCAGTTAGCATTGTAGAGCAACCTTTAGAATCTGTTATGGTTGCGGTATATTTTCCAGCGGGTAAGCTTAAAGCAGATTGAGTTTTCTGAATTGGATCTGTATTCCATTCATATGAAAATGGAGGACTTCCTCCAATAGGTATTGATATAGTTGCTTTTCCATCAGCCCCCCCCTTGCAACTCACATTATTATCAACATGGATCGATGCTGAAATAGTATTTGGTTCAGTAATAACTACCGATGCTGAAGCAGATTGACATTTCGAATCAGTAACTATTACTGTATAAGTACCTGGGGGAAGAGCATAAGCTGTTTGAGTAGTTTGTGCTGGCAAAGTATTCCAAGTATATGAATACGGTGAGATGCCCCCTTGTACAACTACTGATGCTATCCCATCCTTACT
>JBMOIC010000087.1:0-2260 GCA_049317525.1 Bacteroidota bacterium
TTCAATGCGATTATCGAGCGCATATGATTGGGCATTATCTGAAAAACATCTAATTCAAGATATGAAAACCGTTCTGTTAGTTTTATCCATTCATTGTATGCTATCGTTCCATATTCATTTAAAGTCATTTCATCATTTTCAATTTTTCCAAACCTATACTCTCTATCCTCGCAACAAATGGTGATGAAATATAATCCCGCCTGTGATGAATTTGCGGATTGTATATTGGCTTATCGTGCATCTTTTACCCTAATATCTCATTAAGCAATTTCTACTTCAAATTTTTCAAAGGTGTTCTTTGTTGTTTGAGTTTATGTACTGTGTTACCCAACTGTTACTGTCTTTAAGTAGGCTCTACGTTTACCAAACAGCGCATCACCCTTTTTTATGCGTATTTGTTTAGCCATGTGTAAAAAACAAAAAGCCCCATACATGAGGGGGCTTTTCAGTTATTTATTTCCCTGCACCAAAAACCAATCCACCCAGGCATCTACCTGTGCTATTGAATTTGGTCTAAGGATTATTTTTCTCTTATTGTTCAACAGATAAAAAGTAGGTGTACCAAACACATAATAATCCTTAACTACTGTACTTTTCCATTGTTCATAATCACAGTAGGCGAAAAAGGGATATGTTTTTACAGCTTTTTCAAAAGAAGCAGGTTCGGTGTCCAAAGATACATACACCACCTCTACGCCTAAATTGCGCCATTTCACATAGTTTTGAATAAGTTTAGGGAGTTCCTCCATGCATTTAGGGCACCAACTGGCACCAAAAACAACCAAAGTGTATGGAGTAATTAAATTGGTTAAACTGCCAAATATGTTTTGTTTTACTCCATTTAGATAGGAGAACTTGCCAAAAGAAATATCTGGAGCAATAGTTCCCTTCTTCATGGCGCGGTAACTTTCAAGTTGTTTGGCCAAATCGCTATCAATTGTGCAGGACACTTCATTGAGTACTTTAAGAGCCAGGTGCTCAGAAGCTTGAAACAGGCTATGCTTTTCTAATAAATCAAAAAGATGGTTGGTTACTTCGTTGAGTTTGGCTTCATCTAACACCAATTTCTCAAACATTGTATCAATAGAATGTTTCATTTCAATAAACACAGAATCCAAAGAACGTCCGCTATTTTCTAATAACCAAAAATGACTTTCAATGGCATCTTTGAATAAACCACTTTTATAAAGCCTTTGATCGGTGTAATCCATTTTACGAAAAGCGGCAATCGTTGCAGGGATTTCCTCTGGACGGTATTGCGCAACTACAGAAACCGAGCTTACCAATTTCCGCATAGGAAGGAACCAACTAATGTAACTGTCTTTAGGCAAACTAGCCAGAAATACGGAGTCTTCTACTTTTATTCTTTTTTTCTCTTGTTGAATAGCATTAGAGGGAGTGGATTGAATGGCAAATAATGGGTCTAAAGTGTAAAACTTTTCCAGATATATCCAAGCACTTAATGCCTGTTCTCTTCTTGGATGTTCTTTGGCATACTTTTCAAACCATTGATTTTCTTTTCCATTAATGATTTTGATGGTTTCTATATAGCTCAAGGCTTCACCAACTATTTCAATATCTTCTCCACTCAGTATCACAAACAGCGGTTTTTCATCTCCCACCATTAAATAACCTACTCCGTAATCTGCTTTGGAATAGCTAAGTTTAAAGTTGCCGTTTTCATCAATTTTGGAGGATGAAATGGGATAGTTTTTTATGCCAATAAAACCTTCGAGTTTTATTTCTTGATTGTTTAGAAGTTTTAGATTGCCCGAAATAGATTGACTGAATGAACTATTAGTTAGTAAAACAAAGCAGATTAATAACGTATTTTGAATTCTTTTAATCATAATGTAATTGTTAAAAAATGGCTGTAACCTAAACACATTCAATTCTTAAGGCAATGCACAGAGAATCTGTACGCGCGACTGGAGACGACCATGCTTGCATTGCTGCTAGTGAAGTTGGGGTAGCGAGCAGATGTGCTGCTAACTGCACTACTCCAAACTGTATTAAGTAAAGGCAAAAGAACCAATCAAATAAAAAGTTACCTATTCAAATAACTAGTAAAAAATGCTGCCATGGTGGTAAATATTATTCTTGAGTATTTAAAAAAACAGATCGTGTTTATTTCCATTTTATACTTTTAATCCCAATACCAACATCATCTTTAACTGAATATAAGGTTGATGAATGGTATCTAGTGAACCTATCTTTTTCACAAATCTATCACAAGAAAGTGATTTCAACTGAAAGCAAT
>JBMOIC010000088.1:0-2216 GCA_049317525.1 Bacteroidota bacterium
TATTAAAAAGATTTCGTAAAGTGGTGGGTGTAACATTTAAGATTGAACTTATCTCTTCAACCTTATACATATGTTCATTTGTGATTAAATGGTGTGCTGCTGAAACCCTTTTATCCAATGCTTCATTAAGCAGATTGTCTTTCAAAAATAATTCGATATTATCTTGTATTGCTCTATCATTTTTGCATTGGCTTAAATTCTCATACAGTTTATTGACCTCATCTTTTCTGAACAAATCAAACAAATCTGTTCCATTAGTTTTATTAGTCGAAAGAAGCGCGTCTTTTAAAAATAATTGAAGAAAATGTGGATAGAAACCAAATGAAATTTCACGGTAATTGGGGCTCATTTTAAGTAATTGAACTTTATTAATTAACCCGTAAAGATGAGCATTCGCCTGTTTCTGCCATCCATCGTCTGTTTTTATTTGGCATTCACCTTCTAAAATAACCGTAATTCCTAATTCTCCATTGGGAACACAGCAATAAATATATTCACTGTGTTCATTGGATAAATCATAAATATCAGTCAAGTATTTGGCTGAGAGTCTTTGTGTTTTATGATTAATTAATCGAAATTCCACAAACGTGTCAATTATTATTAAGTAGATTCAATAAGATGTATTAGCAAGTTAGTGTAATTAAAATATATAACTCATTATATTTCATATATATATTACATCTTATTTTGTGTTTCTAATAAGTACATGTATTCAGCTTGCCTTATTTGTTAATTCTTATCAAATGTAAATCTTGAAAATCAAAGCTGAAGTCAATATTTGGTGAAATACCTTTCATTTTAATAGATTGTGCTTTACCTTTCTTATCAAAAGAAAACTTAGCAAAGGCATCACAATTCATTGCTTGGTATTCCCATTTTATGGCAAAGGTATTTTTATTATAAAAAGCCATTGGCCCATGTAACTTTGGAGAACGATAACTTTTAATCCATAATTGCTTGTTTTTTTCAAACACTTCCACTTTCCCAAACCATTTGTCCGCATATATTCCTATAAAGTTTTCATTTTTCACCTTCATTTTTTTTGCTAATTCAACTTGTTCCCACGTTTTATTTGTTACACTATCCTCTTCATTTTTACCATCATTCCTCCATGCTACCATTGTATCTATCCAGGCATAATCTACTAAACCTAAATAACTGTCTGCAATAATATTTGTAATAGACGAAAAAAGTCTTTCTCCGCCATTTCCAGTATTAGTTAAAATAACAATACCTAAATGTAAATCGGGATACATAGTTACTTTAGACTGCATTCCAGGCAATTCGCCGGTATGAGAGACTTTAAATTTTCCTTTTGCATCTGATAAGAACCAACCCAATCCATAACCGTTAAAATGAGACTGGTATCTAGGATTTTGGTTTGTTTCTAATACAGTATGAATACGCCACATTTCTTGGTGATTTTTTAATGAAAATAAAGGAGTTTTCAAATCAGGCCCATACTTTCCTTTATTAAGTTGAACCATCATCCATTTGGACATATCTGACACATTAGAGAATATTCCGCCTGCTGCATCTGCTATTCCTATATCATAATTATCTATTATTTTTATTGTCCCAAATTCAGATGAATGTGGTGTAGCCATATTGCTTTTATTTTTTTGTAAATAACCAACAAATGAATTGTTCATTTGTAAAGGTTCAATTATTCGTTTTTGCACAAACAATTCATAACTCATACCGCTGGCTCTTGCTATAACCTCACCAGCCACCATGTATAATAAATTATCATAATCAAACTGTGTCCGAAAAGCTGAAACAGGTTTAAAATATTGAAAGCAGGACACTACATCTTTAATCGTAAAATCTGTCCCATCTGGAAAAAACATTAAATCACCCACACCCAAACCAAGTCCGCTACGATGCGTTAATAAATCTAGGATAATAAAATGCTGAGTAACATAATCATCATACATTTTAAATTCAGGGATATGGTCTATCACTTTGTCTGTCCATTGTATTTTCCCTTCATCTTCCAAGATAGCAAGAGCTGTTGCTGTAAATGCTTTGGTATTGGATGCTATCTGAAAATTAGTATTCTCATTTACAGTGTTTTTTGTATTAATATCTGCTAGGCCATAGCCTTTCGAGTGAATTACTTTTCCATCTTTCACAATAGCAACAGCCACACCTGCAACATTAAATTTTACCAAGGCATCAGCCACTAAAGAATCAATTTTTTGAGAGTTTATTTG
>JBMOIC010000089.1:0-2209 GCA_049317525.1 Bacteroidota bacterium
TGTGATATCATCGTCTTCAAAAATTATTAACTGGTCTTCTCTCCATCCAGTTTCTTTTTTCGTTTCCTGATATTGTTTTATTCTATCCAATGCATTTTGATGATGTGCTAATATTTTCTCAGTGGTTGATTGAAAAGAAAACCAAGATGATTCAAGTCTTTTAACAAGTAAGATATACATCATTTTTACCAAGAAATGGTCACGTTGCTTTTCATCGTGTAATATATCTGCATCCTCAAATTCATCTATGTAGAACGATGGCTGATACCCTGAAAGCATTGGGGGAAAGTGGTCGAATAGTTCTTCAAAACTCTCGAAGTTTCCAATTTGCTTTGGCGTAACAAAAATATTTTCAGGTTTTGTTTTCTGCGGAAATGTTAAACCATCTTGCTGCCCTTCTATCATTTTTCTCGTTCGGGCAACGGTTAATGAATCTGTAAGTTTAAAAAAGTTTGGAGGTAATTTTTTAATGAATTCACCAATTTTTGGTTCTGGTTCTTGTGTCCATTCGTTGAACGCTTTTTGTGCTGCTCTGAAAGTGTAATCAATGTTTTTGATGTCCAATGATTCTTCAAAGCCTTTTGCATTTCCGCCAACAATCAATTTGAATTGATTCCGAATATCCATCAAAGAATTGTTAATTGGTGTTGCTGATAGCATAAGCACTTTTACATCTTCGTTTTGTGAAAGTATCTGTTCAACTAAAAACTTATAGCGTTTCGATTTGTCATTTCTAAGGTTGTGGCTTTCATCAATTACAAAAAGTTTAGGCTTTTCATTCAAAAACATTTTGTCCGCCCTGTCGTGGTATTTCTCCATCAAGTCATCTGTCAAGTCAGTATGAAATCGTAGGAAATATTCAAACTGGTCCTTTTCAAATTTCGAGTTTTGATGTTTCTGGTAAATTCTCCAGTTGTATTGCAGTTTCTTTGGGCATATTAAAATCACTTCACGCCCTTGCAATTGATAAAATTTCATTACCGCTAATGCAGTCCAAGTTTTTCCCAAACCAACAGCGTCTGCTAGAATTGCTCCATTATGTTTTTGGAGCATTTTAATTAAACTTAAAACTCCTTTTTGTTGAAATTCATATAAAGCATTATAAACGGCTGTGTTTTCAAGCCTTCCGATTTGTCTGTTAAATTCAGGATTGTCTTTTTCAAGCAATAATTCATCACCAAATAATTCAAAAAGAACCTTGTAATAAAGTTCCTTCGGAGTGTACTCGATAAAAATCTTTTTGATTTCGTCAATTAAATATTGCTTGAACGGAATTTTATTTATTCCGCCATTGCCGTCAATTACGGTTTTGTAATCGTTTGCTTGTGGTCTTGCCCAAAGGCTTTCAAACCATTTTATTAATTCGTTGTATTGAGGGTCAGAACCGAAACTGCCAATATTTAATTCAACATTGTTGGTTGTCTTTAAACCAATACCAGCTTCTGTCAAATTAGAACTCCCCGATATATAATAGTCCTTTTGTGGGTCTTTGTCGTTGTGTTTATATAAATATGCTTTGGCGTGGCAAAAGTTTGGCTCTAAAGTTTTAGCTTTTACTTTTTCAAGTTCTAAAAAAGCAACAGCCTCTTGTGCTACTTTGCTCAATTTTAAAGAGGCATCAATATTTATATCTTCATTTAAAAGGTCGAGGGTTCTATCCTTATCAAAGTCAAAGTTTACAATGTCACCAAGGATGAATTTATACTCATCAATTTTGTCTTTAGTGGCCTTTGATAAATAAGCCAAAGCCCCGACTGTGAAATAGCCTGTCACAATAGAAAGTTTACCAGTCTGCGTATATTTTGTAATCCATTCGTGGACTTTCAGATTTTCATTTTCGTTGTCTAATATCATACGGTTAATTTATTTATTCTTATTGGATGTCTTTGTGCTTTGGCTAAAATTGTTTTGAAAAATGCGCGTCGGCAAAAAAATAAAACACGAAGCGTTGGGCTGTCGTGTCGGAAAAAAGTCCGCTGTTAAGTTTATATGTTGTTCTGTAGTTTCATAATATTCTGTCAGTTTAATGGTTGTCGGTCGTCCGCTACGCTTGCACCTAACGTTTTGCAGCTACAAGAAGTTGGTGATTATCACCACAAAAGTTTGATGCGACTTAGAATGTTTGATTAAACACTGTACCAGCTTTTTTGCCAAACCCGTGTTATGCGGTCGTTTTTCTTTATGCTTCATCATACTTTTCTTTATATCT
>JBMOIC010000090.1:0-2181 GCA_049317525.1 Bacteroidota bacterium
TTACCAACCATTGTAATTGAATTAGATGCATTACCAATCGTTGTATTTCCTTCTGAAGCACCATCATTAATAGTTGTTACACCATTAATATTTGTTGCGCCATTTACATTATTGGTTGTTCCTGTAACTGTATTGGTTGTTCCTGTAATTGTTACATTACCAGTATTGCCAATTATCGTATTGGCTGCACCTGTTGCATTGATATTTGTTGCACCAACTACTGTTGCACCACCATTAATATTAGCACTGCCTGTTACTGTTGCATTGCCGCCTACACTTAAGTTTGTAGAAACTGTTTCACTTCCTGATACTGTTGCATTTCCGCCGACAACTAAATCACTTCCAGCACCAAGTGTTAAATCACTGCCACCGCTTAATGTTACATTACCACTTGTTACACTTAATGCATCTTGTGTGGTATTGGTATTTGCTATGGTAACTGTTGGGCTGATTGCACTATTATTTGAAGCATTAATTGCTGTTCCTGTAGCTGCAATTGCTCTGAATCCAGTACCAGCTCCTGTGTTTTCTGCTGTTAATGTATTACCTGCTGTATTACTTGTAAATACTGTTTGAAGCGCTTGTAATGTACCACCAACACTTAGATTTCCAGTTACTGTTTGATTACCAGCTACTGTGGTTACACCTGATGATGTAATTGTTGTATTTGTAGCATTTATGGAAACATTACCTGTATTACCTATAGAGGTATTACCTGCACCTGTTGCATTAATAGAAGTATTTCCAGTAACGGTTGTAATACCTGTTAAAGTTGTTGGGCCATTTACTGCTAAACTTGTATTTAAGGTAGTTGCACCTGTATTTACTAATGTACCTGTTAATGTAGTATTACCACCTACTGTTAAATCACTAGTAGCACCACTGATATTCACATCACCAATTGCTTTTAAAGCTATTCCTGAAACATGAATATTGTGTAAATCTAATGTTGCTGCAGTTGGGCTATTATTATCGCCTTCAATTGCAGAACCTGTGATTGCGGTTGCTTTAATTGCTTCGCCTGAACCTGTATTGTCATTATTATTTACAATCAAGGTATTTGTATTTAAAGCACTTGTTGTTGCAGTAGTTGTACCATTAATAGCATTGGTACCATTAATTGTATTTGTTGTACCATTAATTGTAACATTGCCAGTATTTCCAATAGTTGTATTTGAAGCACCTGTTGTATTGATATTTGTTGTACCACTAACATCTACTGTACCACCTATCATGGTTAATGTATTGCCAGTATTACCTATTGTAGTATTACCTTCTGCAGCACCATCATTAATTGTTGTTATACCATTAATATTGGTTGCGCCATTAACTGTATTGGTTGTACCAGTAATTGTAACATTACCTGTATTACCTATTGAGGTATTTGCATTGCCTGTTGTATTGATTGATGTTGCACCAGTAACACCTACAGTTGCACCTGTGACAGTTACACCGCCTGTTACATTACCAATTGATGTACTATTTGTACCAGTTGTATTAACATTCGTTGTGCCTGTAATCGTATTGGTTGTGCCTGTAAGTACATTTGATGTACCGCTTAATGTATTAGTTCCACCATTCAATGTTACTGTTGATAAGCTATTACCAATTTGTGTAGCAGCTGCACCAGAAGTATTAATTGTTGTTGCGCCCAATACATTTGTTGCGCCAGATACACTAACATTTGTACCTGCAACTGTTACATTGCCAGTATTACCAATTGATGTATTTCCAGCACCAGCAGTATTTATTGAAGTATTTCCAGTAACTGTTGTTACGCCATTTACACCAATATTATTGCCTGTAAATGTTAATGCATTAGATGCATTTCCTATGCTTGTTGCACCATCAAGGGCTGTTGTATTTATTGTTGTTGCGCCATTTACATCAAATGTTGTTGAATTAACATTCACGGCATTATTCAAATTACCAATGTTTGTATTACCACTATTTGATGCTACATTGATTGATGCTCCACCAATTGAGGTGATTCCACCATTAAATGTTGCGGCACCTGTTAATGTAGTTGTACCTGTTACATTTAGGTTAGTACCTATTGTTTCGCTACCTGTTACACTTAAATTTCCACTTGTAGTTTGATTGCCACCTACACTTAATGTTCCTGATACTGTTTCATTACCAGTAATCGTTGTATTGCCTACTATGCCTGTGGAACCTGTT
>JBMOIC010000091.1:0-2113 GCA_049317525.1 Bacteroidota bacterium
ACGATTGCTTGAAGAATCATCTGCCAAAATTGATACTGCAAGTAAACAAAACTCTATTGCCAGCCCTGTTTTCAATGAAGCTACTTCTAACAACTTGTCAAGGCTGGCTGTACTACTGTTTCTCTGTTCCAAATCTTTTATTTGCCCTAAACACAACCCGTCACCGCAACAGATTTGTGATGCATACTGAATAACTTTAAGTTTTATAGTATCTCCAGCCTTAATGTTGCCTAGCTCAAAA
Source organism: Bacteroidota bacterium (assembly GCA_049317525.1). Taxonomy (GTDB): domain Bacteria; phylum Bacteroidota; class Ignavibacteria; order Kapaibacteriales; family UBA961; genus UBA961. Next base: position 242 of record JBMOIC010000091.1, read on the forward strand.
TATCCTTTAGCAATTAATGAAATAGCAGTTATCTGCGCGATAGACTCACCATACTTCGTGTGCAAAGTCGGCTTGCCTCTTCTAAAAGAGGCATTGTCTTGAGAAGGTAGATCATCTAAAACAAGCGAAGCTGTATGAAAATATTCGACCGCGCGTATCAAGCCTGTCAGATGTTCAGGTTCTAATTCATATACTTTTGCCATTAGAAGACATAAAAAAGGGCGACTTCTTTGACAAGTACCGCTAAGGGCATACCTTTCTGGCTCATTAAGTTCATCAACGAGTATTTTACTCTCAATCCAAGACAAAGCTTCTGACTTAAATTTGAGCAAATTAAAACCATCTTCTTTTGCTGAATGCTCAAACAAATATTCTTTTGCAATGCCATCAAGATACTCCAGAAGCCACGTTTCCTGATGAAGATGTATGCTAGATCTGCTAGTTTCTCCTAGTTTATATAATATATTTCTCTTAGTAGTCAAAGCATTGTTACTAGTTAGCCTGTCAATAAAATCTCTATACTTAGGAATTCCATTCCTTTTTACGAACTCTCGAATCGTTTCTACAAATCTTAATGCGCAAGTCTGAATATAAAGCTCGTAGTCCGATTGAAAAGTGGCAGAAAAGAAGTAGTAATTGAAAGTGGTAATAAGTGGATTAATAATCAAATTTCCTTTCAAGAATAACGTATATGGCGTTGCAACTTCGCCGAAATAATCTTCAGTAAAATCTTCAAAATCATCAGACAGTTGGTTGTTAAGTCCCATGACAACACTGTCATGAATATATTTTGCGTCAATGTTATATCCGGCTAATGAAGCAGCAGCTATTCTAATAAATGAGGCTTTGAGTGCGCTTTTTGTATAAATATGATCTGTTATACAATATGAGTTAAAATCTACTTTACTATGCGTGACCTGAGCCAAATGAGCTATTTTAATATATTTAAAGATAAACTCGTTTTCTTTTGGACGAATTAACATCTTCAAGTGTTAGCAACATCTATAAAGTTCTTTAATGAATAAAATATTAGGAATTTTATGTGAAACATCTAAACCAGAAAGAGCGTCCACTAAAGTATTGGCAAAATTTTGTTTCTGGCTACTCGATAATATGTTTCTTGAATCAAAGATATTATCTATAAGTGGATAACTGACTCCAAAGAAATAACCTATCTTTAATGCTTGTAGAAGTTCTCTGCTTTTTTCTCGCTTACTAAGAGTATCTGGCAAAGCATAATAAGCGTACATGATTATACCAATCATGGTACGAATCATTTTTGAGAAACCGTTGGACACTATTGAATCCCAAGGTATTGCTGAAAGAGTAGATTTTAGATTTGATCTTAAAAAAAGTACTGCCTCTGTATAATCTGGCTGAGTTAGTAAGGTCTCATCATTAAACGCGAAGTCAAGTACGTTTCTATATGGGTCAGCCTTGAAAGTATCTTTACCTTCTAAAAATACTTCAAGCAGATTATTCTGGCTTGAAGCCAATAAACTAAGCTGATTCTCATCCATTTCTTTTAACTGCTTTATTAAAGATCTAAAAAAACCAGTTAGGTATACATCTTTTTTAGAATTAAAGTGAGTTAAACTGCCAAAGTCTCTAAGATGCCTGTAAATTCGAGCAGATTCATCATCTTCTGCAAACCTACTAACCTGATAGTAAATAGAATCGATATAGCAATGCTCTCTCTGCAATAAATCCTCGCCGATCTTATCAAGATGCGCAAAGATTAAGTCATATGATGTACAACATTGTGCATTCCATTTGAGAAAATTAGACCAATGCAAAAGAATTAATGATTCAGCCTCTTCAAATGTCTCAGTCTTCATCGTTTTCTTGTTGTGGATTTAAAGGCATCTGGCT
>JBMOIC010000092.1:0-2111 GCA_049317525.1 Bacteroidota bacterium
AAAAAGTAAAGAAAGTAGGTTCTGAGATGTATTTGGAACAATATCAAGCATTATTTCTTCGGATTCTACTTAGAACCAAGTGGCTTTCTATACCAGTAGATAACCTCATCTCTTGAGTTTGATGCATATGATGTATTAACAGAATGTATGATAATTATTGATAAAAAAAATAAGGTACGAGTAGATAATAAACATTTATTGTCGACTATCATTACAAGACAAGAATTAGAAAAACAAGGGCTGAAATATTCATTGACTGAATTCTGACCACATATCACAAGTCACTGCATATAAGTTGATTCGATCTAGTTAAGGATTCATTATCAGGAGGAGAATACCAATGAGAACACTATATGATATCATTTTCTGTGGATTATTCATTCCACAGCTTTTCGCTCTAGGGCAGGCATATAAACTTACTGCTGAAGAAAAGGAATTAGCCAAACAACAGATTATAGAAAACTTCTATAAAGAATTACCCGATAGTATTAAAAATTTACCATATGATTCTTTACGTAAGCATACTGAAAGATGCTCGTTCTAAAGTAAGCGTAAGAGGGTTTGATTGTATAGTTTTAAGGAGGCTTTTGATATGAAAATCCATCTATGTATAACTTTATTACTTCTTAGCTTTCCAGCGACGGCTCAGGACTCTGTTTCCATGGAATTCACTCATATGTTTAATGCATATAGAAAGAGCTTGGGCTTACATGAGCTTGCATATTGTCTCGAGCTTGAAGAGTTTGCCCATGAAAGGTTGCAAGTAGTAACAAAAGAAACAGACCACTGTTTTCCAATAAGAAACTGGAAACAAAAATGTCCTACAATTGATTTGCACTTTAAGTTTACTTATGGCTCAGAAGAGTAATACAGATACTTCGAAAAGGATTGCAATTGTATCAGAGAACATGAGTGCTTATTCACAATTCATTGAAGATGCAATTTGTAAAAACACTCATCAAAACAGAAAGAAAGGGGTATTTGCCAAGATGCTTTCATTTTTTACTTCTTTGTTCACTCCTAAAGATATTGTAGTTGCGCAGGTGATTTATGAAGGTAAACAAGCAGATGAATATGAATATAAGTTTTTGGTGAATAAGAGATTAGATACCAATTCCATTGCTTAAGAAATGTTAGATGGTTGGAAGAATAGTGCAGGACATGACATGAATCTTAGGTCAAAGAGAATTACACACTTTGTATTTACATATTGTTTTGTATTACACAATGGCAGAGAATATTTACACGGTATATGGATTGGCGGAGAGGAGAAAAACGCATTAAAGGTTAGTCAGAAATAGGAAATCAACGATAATATAAAATAATATTGGGTATATACACATATAAGGACACTCATATGAATATCTTCAAAATAGCAATCTTCTTCTTTATATCTATGCAGATGTTTGGTCAGGATTCTTGCAATCAGGAATTCTTAAAAAGAATCAATTCTCTTCGCACACAAAAAGAAATAGAACCTTTGATATATGATGAAGAACTCTATGCTTTAGGAAAAAAATGGGGTAACTTCATACTCAAAGAATTAAAGGCATATTCCGACTCATCCATACTGGCGATTGCAAAAGTTGATAGGAACTATTTCCATATAAAGGCAAATGAGCGATTCGATATAGTTCTAAAAAATAAATACATATTGTCTATTGGTGAAAATTTACATTTCAATATGGATACTAAACCAGTAAATGATTTGGTTGAACGCTCATTTACAGGCTGGAAATCGTCATCTTCTCACTATCAACAGATGGTTAATCCTGAAAAAACTCATGTAGCATACTTTAGCTCCTATGACCAGAAATTACGACGTTATGTTTCTATTTCCGTATACGCAAAGAAAAAGGTTCTTCTGCATTCAGATAAATAATGAGCAAAATACTATTACAGGAATCTCACAATGAAAACATTTGCAATCATACTCGCCATACTTATTACTTCATGTTCTAATGCTCAATCATTCAATGCACAACTCGATACTGTGTATTTGGAGGATAAAAAAGCCTGGGACTTCTATATCGATATGAATTTTCTTATCAATGATCGAAGGAGGTACAATATGGATGTCTTAATGGATAATGACCCAAAGCACAGAGATG
>JBMOIC010000093.1:0-2083 GCA_049317525.1 Bacteroidota bacterium
GACATTTACTATTAATTAATGTGATTTGTTCTTGTGTTAATTCCATTGTATTTGATGCACCCGGATATGAATTACCTGCAGGAACAGTTGCCTACTGTGATTGGGTTTGGTTTTCTTGTGTATTAGGTAATGAAACTTTCTATTATGTTCCTGATTTTGACTGTAGGCTATCGACTGATTTCGAATGGTTTTATGGGAAAGGAAAGAATCCCAAGTTTGGTATGGCCAAATTGCGATATGTATTATTCCATGAGATAGGTCATGCCATGCAATTGGGTCATGTCAATGAAGATGGTGAATCCATGCATCCCGTTGTACAAGCTCTTCCTGCTGAGAATTGGTTGGAACGAGATTCAATTACTGATAGTGAACAAAGAGCCGGAACTTATGTTTCACAATTGGGTCGTAATTTTACATTTCAAGGTTGTGGCATAACAAAACTACTTCCACCTCAAAACACAGATTGCAATATCGACTTATTGGCTGTGAACATATTGAGTAGCCCACGCGATACTACTGTATGCATTGGCTCTAATGCAGAGTTTACAGTAAGTGCTAAGTCTGTCCCCGATAATCTAACTTTGGAGTATCAATGGTTCAAGGATGGTCAACCAATTGAAGATGGTATTTTGTATCGAGGTGTTGATTCCCCTTCACTAATCATTCAGAAAGTAAATGAATCATCAAAAGGTGTCTATAGTGTAGAAGTTAGCACAAATTGGGCCGGAGTCGGTAAAACAAAATCTATCTCTGAGGGAAGTCGACTAGATTTAAATGTATCACCAAAGATTACTTATTCACCTAAAGAACAATTGGTGACTTGCCATGGAAACTCAATTGAATTTACAACAAGCGTCTATGGAAAAGACTATACATATGAATTGATTTCTGCTAATGGTGTATCCGAGTTGTCAATCATCGATAGTTCAAGTAATGCTGATAATCTTGGTGATTCCACGAATATCTCATATTCTATAACTTGTGCACAACCTGAGAAGAGGACAAAAGACTTTCATGATCTTGAGTATAAGTTAGTGGTTAAATCGAGTTGTGGCTCTGATTCATCGAATATCATCAAGGTTAGGTTGTATGCTTCTGATTCAATCTATCAAGATCTGAATCCTAAGACTAATGTATCATCGGGAGATTCATTGACCTTAATGGTGAAAGCAATGGGAAATGAACTGACATATCAATGGTATAAAAATCTTAAGATGATTTCCGGCGCTATGAATCCGAATTTGGTTATACCAAATGCAAAGAATACTGATAATGGGCAGTATTTCTGTATTGTAAATGGAACCTGCAATGAAGATACTTCGGCCTTAACAAATGTCACGGTTGAAGGACCTTCATCTACCGAAGTGAATATGAGCATATTTTCTCTTGAGATCCACCCCAATCCTTTGAGCGATCAACTCATCATAACATATTCTCTTCCAATGATATCCAATGCAAACATACTTATTACTGACATTACTGGAAGAGTTATTGAAACTATAGATTTAGGAATTCTTCACGAAGGTTCTTATACATATAATAAATCATTGGATAATTACTCACAAGGTATGTATTCATTGATACTTTCTAATAATCAGCAAACCTTGGTGAAGCAATTTGCCATCATCAAGTAATCAAAACTTGAAGGCACAAATTGTAGTAGAAAAAGATACCCCCAATCCAGTAAAAACTATTGGGGGTATTTTATATGTATCTTCAAATAAATTATTATTAGAAAAAAAAATAATTATTCGAATATTCTAACTGTGACCTACCTTACAACCCTGTTTTGAGTAGATAATTTTTTTATCAATTTATTTACACAGGGATTAGCTAATTCTAGAAAAATTGTTGTAGATGCTGATTTTGTAAAAAGTACAAAGTGATTTAATCACATAGGATGAAGTATAGGCTATAGAATTAATTTCTAAAGCCTATATTTATTGTATCAAAATTGTATCCATGAATTTTACAAACGCCCTAAGCGAATGATATATAATTACTTACATATATAGTACTAACCCCGACACACAGAATGTGCCACCCCTCTATAGAGGGGAATTAGCTTCTTTTTCCCTTTTGG
>JBMOIC010000094.1:0-2079 GCA_049317525.1 Bacteroidota bacterium
TCTATCGTTTATTGCTCTAAAGTGGAACGCTACTCAAAAAAGTATACTCTAAAATGTAAAATGGAGGGGGATGGAAATACTATTGTTAACGTTACTTGAGATGATTACAACTAAAGCACAATAGTGTGTTAAATGTGTGCTTAACAAGTATATTTAGTGTAACCACTACCAAGGCACAATAAGTTATGTTTGGGTGGTTGCATTTATAAACAGTATTCTAGCCCATATTTTCGAGTTATGACAAATCTGTTTAGACGTTTCCAACACGGCTTTAGAGTAAGAAATATTATCTTGTTTAGAAATAGAATTCTTGAAATAAATGCTAAATCTCAAAGGACAGAATACCAAAAAGTAGTTTTATATCCGCTTCATTTTGTTTTTTATGATTAATAAAGATTGATTTGGCTTGTGTGCAACTGGAATATTTATCTGTTCATTCAATGAAGAAAGAGTTTTGAGAATCTTGCAATAAGTTTACTTTGATATTTAAGCATTTCATTAAGATTCAAAATTTCATTGATTTTTGCCCAATTGACATATTGTATTCATTATTCAAGTAATAAAAATAATTCTTGGATGGAATAAAATAATAGAGTGCATTAAGTTAATAATACCTATATAAATGCAAACCTCATTTAAATGTATGCATGATATTATTAACCAGAATTCTGCAAGGTGGAACTTAATTATTGCGCTATTACAATTACAGCAAAATCTTGATTGTTAATATTAATCATCACATTGTAATATTGGAAATTATTATGAAACTTATTCTTTACTTCATTGTTTTCTTCACGCTCAGTGATAGTTCACTTTCCAGAATAAAAGATATTAATACATTATCTAGTTATTTAGCTGGATCTAATGCTGGAACTGAATTTTATTTTTCATTTCCTGCTTGTTATGATGAAGAGTCACCTGGATCTGATAATTATTTAAGAGTATTTGTTGTTTCTGGTATTCGTCAAGAAATTACTTTAGAAGTAGAATCTCAAGGGTGGAGAGAATCAAAAATTGGAGTAGCAAATGATGTTGTAGAATTTAAAATTCCAACCACTGTTGGACAACCTTTTATTAAAAGGGGACGAGATAAAGCACCTCGAGAGCAAGTGTATCCAAAAGCAGCTGTTCATATTAAAGCCCGTGCTCCAATTATTTGTTATGGAGTTACCCGTTTTTTATATACAAGTGATGGATTTTTAGCAATTCCAGTCTCAGCTTTTGGTAATGAATATGTTGTAGCTTCATACCCTCAGTATACAGCAGCTGGTTTTGGTTATTTTCTTCCTGCAGAATCCAATATTGTAGCAGCTTATGATTGGACGGAAGTAACATTTACAATGGGTGGAACAGCAGGCTCTATGACTACTGGCGGTCTTAAAAAAGGACAAAAAGCTACTTTTAATATGATGAAAGGTGATGTTCTTTGCTTTGCAAACGATGCAGATGCTCAAGATATTGCTGGTTCATTAGTTAAAGCTACCAAACCAATTGGTGTTGTCTCAGGAAATCAATGTGCTAATGTTCCCTCGGGTGTATATGCTTGTGATTATATAAGCGAAATGGAATTACCAACATTTACATGGGGTAAGGAATATCATGTTACTCCAATTGTTGGCCGATTAAAAGCTCCTGTAATTCGTGTTTTTGCTAAAGAACCAAATACCAAAGTTTTCCTTGATGGTAAATTTTGGTTTGACCTATCATTAGAGTCCAGAAGCGAGGGTGATGCCTTTATTGAACGCCGAGCATTTGATGGATTATTGGCTGATGTTGTGAATGCAGGTGGTACCCCATGTAAAGTCATTTCTGCAGATAAACCAATTTATATCATGTTATATAATACTGGGCAATCTGATGATAATGTAACAAGTGATCCATTCTCAATGGTAATAACTCCATTAGAGCAATATCAAAAGGAAATTGTGTTTTGTACACCAGGGGCCAAAAAAGGTGAAACACTTCCATTCTTAAGGCAATATGTAAACTTAGTATATGAAAATGCACCTGATGGATCTGTTCCAGATGATTTAGAATTTGCTACTGTTGTGAACGGAAAGTTTTCTTGGCAAAAAGTTA
>JBMOIC010000095.1:0-2074 GCA_049317525.1 Bacteroidota bacterium
ATGGTGATTGGTCATTTGTTGGCGGAGGTTATCAAAACTCAATAACTGGAGACTACAATACAGTTTCGGGTGGTCAAGCAAATGCAATTTCTACATCCAAAAATTATTCTTCAATTGCTGGTGGAAAAGATAATGCAATACAGTCTAATTATGCATTTGCAGCAGGATATAGCAATTTTATAAATGCAGATTATGGCGTTGCAATAGGTAATGATAATACTGTTACTGGAAGTAGTGGCGTTGCAATTGGTGTAAGCAGTTCAGCTGCAGCTAGTGCTTTAGCATTAGGTACATCTGCAAATGCAGTTGCAAATCAAATGGATGCATATTTTTCAGCTGGTTTTAAATTCCGCGGCGAAGGTACTGCAGAAGGTGCACATACTGCAACATTTTACAATCCATCTTCTTCAGGAAATGGTGTAAAGATTCGCATTAATGCAACAAGTCCTGTCAATGCAAATAATTTTGTAACATTTACAAATTCAAGTGATGTTACTGTTGGTAGAATTGAAGGTCAAGCATCTAGTTCTGAGTTTACAAATAGTGATCAATACAATCGTGAACTAGCAGTATATGACTATCTCCTAGCATCTGCGACAGATGAAAAGAATGCAGCAGATAGAGATCTTGGAATTGGAATTGCAGGTTCTGTATTAGAAGCAGTTGAAGTTGGTTTAGCATGGGCTGATGTTGGTGCAAGAGCTGCATGTGGATCATCTCCATTTACTTTAAATTGTGTAGGATTGTCTGGTGCAGGTGTCGCTTATGCCATTCAAAAAGTTGCTGCTGTTGCAAAGTTTGCTTTAGATGTTGCTTCTTATACTCTAAGTTATACCGATGCGCAAGGAGGTGTTCAGGATGCAACCGAATTGAAACAAAACTGGACATGTAATCGTAATCAAAATATAGGTATAACCTATGAATCTGGTGCTGGTGATTATGCAGAATGGTTACCTAAATCTGATATGAAAGAAAAATTTACTGCCTCTGATATAGTTGGTGTTAAAAATGGAAGAATAACTAAAAATACAAATGATATCGATCAAGTAATGGTTATTTCTATGAAACCAATTGTTTTAGGTAATACTCCAGATCAAGGCAGAGAAAAAGAATTCGAAAAAGTTGCTTTTATGGGGCAGGTTCCTGTGCGTGTAATGGGCAAAGTACATCTTGGTGACTTTATTCTTCCTAGTGGTGGAAATAATGGATTAGGTATTGCTAAAAATCCAAAAGATATGTCACCTATGGAATATCGTAAAATTGTTGGTGTAGCTTGGACAGAAGCAAAATCAGATGTTGGTGTAAATATTGTCAATGTTGCTGTAGGCTTAAATCATAATGCCACTGCTGGTGTTATTGAAGCTCAAAACACAAAAATATCTTTAATTGAAAAAGAATTAGATGCAACAAAGGAAGATATTGATAAGATAAATTCCGCTTTAGTTACCCTTGTACCTGCTTATAAAAATGTTATGCAGATACAAAATAATGGTGTGTTAAAAGATCTTTTTAAAGGTTTAGATTATGATCAACCTAAAGTTGTTAATGCTAGACAATTAAAACAAAATATCCCATTTGAAGGCGTATTAGCTGAACAAGTAAAAGACGCCCCTAATGCTGGAGCATTTGTACCAATGGAAGAAATGGAAAGAGGATATCAAGTTGCAAGAGCAAAATTAATTGAAGCAGGTGGTAATCCAGAAGCTGATCCTTTTTATTCAAGACTGGACAGGGATCCTTTGTATAAGGAACTTATGCTTACAAATATTAATAGAATGATTAATAAAAATGCAGTAGATGCTATAATCAAGACAAGCAATGACTAATCATTATAATACACTATTATTGAACATTATACATAATATAATATGAAAACAAATATTTTTCTTTTACTATGCATCGTTCTTGCATTATTGATTTGTGAAAATATATTTGCCGGAGATGCTACAATTTCTGGAAATATCATAAGAAAAGTTACTACAACTTCAACGAGTGCAAGTATTCCTATTCGTGATTGTAATGGAAATGTTACAGGTTCTATAGCCGGGATATCAACTTCAATTGATTCATATCC
>JBMOIC010000096.1:0-1995 GCA_049317525.1 Bacteroidota bacterium
TTCGTGTGTGGCAGGAGTACGCAGACTCGGTGATCGGCAGCGCTGCGCCCTCGGATCACTACATCCCCGAGGAGTCACCGGGCTTCGCGGCTAGCGGCCTGCGAGCGTTCTTCCTCTCCGGCGATCGCGCGTGATTCCATCCCGAGAGACGTTGCTGAGGGCGCTTCGCACGCTTGTCGAGTTGGAGACGCCGACCGGTCACGCTGAGGGACTGGCGGAGGGCTTTTCAGCCCTCGCATCACTCACCTTTGAATTCACGGGGCGCCGGGCAGACATCATGTTCGCCGGTGGCGTCCCGTATCTCTACCTCCCGGCGACCGAGGAACCCTCAGTGCTCATCCTCGGCCACCTTGACACGGTTTGGCCCGTTGGCACATTGGCCGAGATCCCATTCAGTGTCGAAGGCGACCAGGCTCGGGGGCCCGGTGTATTCGATATGAAGGCCGGGCTCGTGATCGCACTGGGAGCAATCGCAGGCTCCTCCGTCGCCGATCACATCGGGATCCTCGTCACAGGCGACGAGGAAGTTGGATCGCCTACGGGCCGTGCTCTCGTTGAGCAGTATTCACCGCGCGCCGCAGCCGTTTTCGTTCCGGAACCAGCCGCGCCCGGCGGCAGGATCAAAAGAGCCCGCAAGGGTGTCGGGATATACGAGTTCACCATTCGAGGTCGTGGTGCTCACTCGGGACTCGAACCGGAGCGAGGCCTCAATACAACGATCGAGATGGGCGCACTCATCTCGGATCTCGTCGAATTGCAAGACCTCGGAAACGGAACGACCGTGACACCGACGAAGGCGAGGTCGGGCGTGACGATCAACACGGTGCCGGCCGATGCCACGTTGAGTGCGGATGCGCGCGCCTGGACTGCGGAGGAACTTCAGCGCGTCGACAATGCAGTGCGCGCGAGACAACCCCATGTTGCGGGAGTTGAGGTCACCATTGCCGGAGGCATCAACCGACTGCCGCTCGAGGCGGGCGTGTCGGCCGGCCTCGTCGCTCTTGCCAGGGGGGCCGCGATTGACCTGGGCTTGGGCGACATCGGCGCGGTGGGGGTCGGTGGGGCTTCGGACGGAAACTTCAGCGCTGCCCTCGGTATTCCGACCCTGGACGGGGTCGGCGCAGCAGGAGGGGGCGCTCATGCGAGGGATGAATGGGTTGACGTTGCAAGCCTGACGGTCAGGGCAGCGTGGCTGGCGATGATCGCGGAGCGTGTCGTCGCGGGGGATCGAGGAGTCGTTCCCCACGAGAACTAGGTCGGATTCTCCTTGCCGCGCGACTCGATGGCGTCCAGGATTGCGTTGAGGCCGACGTCGAAGACGCGCGGATCATCGAACGACAGCAGGGAAGCCGCCGCAGAAACAAGGTGTGGGAACTGATCAGGCTCAAGGATCAGTGATCCTGCCCGCATCTGCAGGTGATCCTTGGCCTTCAACTCCGGGTCGAGGCAGGAGACGGCGGCCTCGAAGCTCGACATGGCCCGAACGTAGTTGCCGAAGAGCCGGACGTAGACCACGGCGTCCTCCGGCGTCAGGCCCGCCCGGTTGAGTGCATCGAGTGCGAACTCGACATTGATGAACTCAGCCTTGCGATGGGTGGCACGCACCGACATCTGATGCGCGAATGGGGCGCAACGCCGGTAGTGCTCCCGTATGTGAGCGGCGATCGCGCACAGGTCCTCGCGCCAATTTCCAGTCGAGACCAGAGCACTGCCGTATGACCGCTCGCGCAGCGTGTCGATGACCTCGAGGAGGAACTCGTCCTTGTCGCGAAAATGCCGGTACACCGAAGTCGCATGGGCCCCGAGCTCATTGCCGAGCGATTGAAAGGTGAGTCCGTCGAGGCCATCTCGCTCGGCAATGACGATGGCCGCATCGATGATCACTGACCGGCTGAGGGTGTCGCGGGGCATTCGGGCTCGGGCCACCGCAGGTGCCTGGTCGCCGCCGGTTCCGATTGAATGCTGGCCCTTCTTGGGCATGCCGCCGAGCCCCTT
>JBMOIC010000097.1:0-1987 GCA_049317525.1 Bacteroidota bacterium
CGACCTTGCTGCAGCCCAGTCGGACACTCCTTCAGTCGGGGGCAATCATCAGAATTCCGGCCTTGCCTGGCGCAGACGGGGGAGCCATTCAAGTCGCGGCCGAGGATTACGGCCTCTGGTTGCTCTCACTTCAGGCTCTGCCAGAGCAGAATCCGTCTATGTTCAATCGGCTCACCAGCGAGCCACACGACCATGGAACGAAGGGCGACCTTCGCACGGGCCGGGTTCGCCGTGGCCGTGAGAGCCAAGAGTTTGATCCCACAGCAGGTCCGGAGAAGGCATCAGTCGACGACAGGGCCGCGATCGTGAGCGGCTGGCCCGACCCCGACGCCGCCACCTTCGATTCTTCCCTAGGGCGAGCGGAACTCGCCCGAACCGCGTTGCGGGCGGCTCGGAAGGCCATCCAGATTGCTCAGGGAATTGCGTCCATTGATGAACGGGAAGGGGACAGCCCTCAACAGGCAATGGACGATGTGGCCGCACTGCTCGACGATATGGGCGATCTCATCGCTGCTATCGCGAAGCGTTAATCTTCGTCGGGACCCAATGGCTCAGTCTCGTAGAGGTCGTGCATACGTGCGCCAACATCACCCGCATCTTCGGCGCTGCGATGGACGTAGGTGTTGAGTGTGAAGGAGGCCGTTGCGTGACCCATGAACTTGCTGACAGCCGCGATGTCAAGGCCCGATGCCGCGAGCATCGTGCCTACCGTGTGGCGGCAGTCATGCAGTCGAGTCGGCGGCACACCAGCGCGCTTCAGTGTCCGGTGCCATGAGTAGGAGTCCTGCCGCGGATGGACTGGGCGTCCAGTGCGGGTGACGAAGATCAACCCGTCCGGATTGAAGGGCCGGGTTGACTCACGCCGATGCTGATTCTTCAACTCATTCTGTTCACGAAGGACGCCCTCAAGAATCTTGATGAGTTCGTCACTCAGAACGAGCGTACGACGGCCGTTGTCCGTCTTGAGTGCATCCCGCACGGGGCCACCCCGGCTGGTTCCGAGTGAGGCGACGATATGGATCCGCATGCCCGGGATGTCGATGTCCTTCCACGCCAGTCCAAGAGTCTCTGTCTGCCGAAGACCGAGGTGAAGGGCTATGTAGCGTCTCGCGTATTCCGATTCCGAAATCTGCCGTGCAGCGATGAGAATAGCGGCCGCATCATGTCGCGAAATGACCTTCTGCTCGGTCGCTGAGGCTCTTGGGAGCCTGATGCGCGCTGCTACGTTTGATGAGATCAATTCCTCGCAAATGGCTGCGTCTAATGCCATGCTCAACAGGCATTTCGCCTGCGCCACACTCCGCCTATTCAAGCCTTTCGTGATCATCACGCTGAAGAGCGTTTCCACGTCCGAGTGACGCAAACTCCTGATGGGTATGTGCCCTATCCCCGGTGCAAGGTGATTTCGGACAAGACCGTCGTACCTTGTCGCAGTCGAAGTCCGGATACGTGTCCGGTGTACTGACATCCACCGATCCAAGAATGCCTCCACCGTGATACCGCCAACCGTGGGAGCGGTGCGTCTGATGGTCCGGGAACCGGGAGCCAATTGCACTCCCGATAGCGCCTCCGCGCTGTGGACCCGGATCTTGTCGATGACAGCCTGCTTCGTGGGGCCGGAGAAGTACTTGCGCTTGCCGTCTGCACTGACGTGCCCCCGCCAGTACTTGCCGTACTTGCGGACATGACCTTCGCCCCGCGAGCGTCTCTCCTTGCCGCCATCATTCGCCATGTCGAGTCCTTTCATTCGGAATGTCCGCGGGTAGCCCCGTCGGTATGACCATCGAAAGCGTGCGAGGACGGCTCACGGCACCATCTGCGGGAAACCCGCTGAAGGGGAAAGGGTGCGAAAAGGGTGCGAAACTGACCTCGCCCACCGACCCAAAGCGACTACTCTGTTGCCGAAATTCGTTGCGCTGCAACACCTTTCGTGAGTGGGTCGCCGGGGGCTCGAACCCCGAACCTACGGATTAAAAGTCCGCAGCTC
>JBMOIC010000098.1:0-1887 GCA_049317525.1 Bacteroidota bacterium
TTATTTAGTAACTGATATCTGTTGCTGATCGATATATGGTCCCGCTACCATTTTAACCACATAACTACCGGATGGGATATTCGCAAATGGTACTTGTGCAGTATACACGCCAGCTTCTAAGACGCCATCATTAATGATCGCTACTCGCTCGCCTGTCATTGTATACAAGGAAATCTCTGTCTGTACCTTAAATCCTACCGAAAACACAAGCTCGCCCATGCCATTTACTATCGGATTTGGACTTACACTTTGCAATGAAAATGCTTGACCTTTACTATCTACGCCACGTAATGAATAAGCACAGGTTGGATCAATTTCGATCTTTCCTGGTATTGGCTTAATATTCACACATGGATTTGATGTTGTTATTGTTGAAATAACATCAAATTCTTTCTTTCCATCTACCGGTAAATACACATTCATTGGTATCGTTACAATATCGCCACTCTTATCAATCTTTGTATTTAATGCTATCACATCAAATTGAAGCTTGCCTGGAGATACTATCGATGCATTTCCTATACTATAACCTGCACCTGCATATGTTCCAGCTGTCTTGATATTGTTAACCACTGGTGAGAATACCTTGCTATCAAAATCTACTACAAAACGCATTGATTGTAAATTTGCATTCGCATCAGGGGCGGTTTGGAAGGATAATACAATATCTGTACTAGTTCCAATCTTTACGCCCGTTGCGCCTTTGGTTGCTACTGTATAAGAATAATCTACTGCTGTACCTGTTACGATAACACGTGTTGTATCCTGATCTGTTGGGCCAATCAATGCCAATGTTGCTGTCTTTACACCTACTGGTGCTAATGGACTAAACAATATCGATATTGGACGGGTTTCTGCTAAATCTAATGATGTTGCTTTTAATGCTGTTAATGAATTCGGGTCTAATACGAATTCTTGGCTAGCTGGCTCTATAAATGCATTCAATATCGGAAACTTAACATTTCCTGTATTCTGGACTGATGCCAAGATTGTACCTTGACTTCCTATACAAATATTATCTACCTTGCCGCCAACTAATACTATACGTGGATCTGGTTTAAATGGATCTACGCCAAAGCCTGTCCAATCACTCTGTACTACATTATCTGCATCACTTTGTGTGCTGATTGATTCCAGTACAATACCTGGCTTCTGAGCCTGGAATTCTGCTGGGATAGATAATTTATCGCCTGGCTTTAATGTTACTGGTAATTTCATTGCCGAATAGTCAAAGCGGAAACCACTTGTGCCATACACATTACCTGTTATCTTATCTGCTATTGTACCAGCATTTGTTATGATAATACTATCAATAAGAACATTATCAGAGAAATCTGCACCATTTACTTTAGTACCTACATTCTCGATAATAACTGTCTTCTTATTTATTGGTTTTACAATGCCTTGTACAAATGTTGTATCAAAATCATAATTCTGTGTTGCTAAATGACCAACTATACCTGCACCACGTAATGGTGGTTCTGTCGGTGTTATTGTGCCATCAATTGTCTCGAAATTAATAGTTAATGTATCGCCACCTGGTATTGCTGGTGAAAATGCCGCTGGATACCAGCCTTCTTCGTCTGGCTTTAAGGTTAACTGATTTGCAAAATTATTGTCATATGAATATGCTGCAGCTGGGTTTAATGCTGTTGCCTGACGAATCGTAACATTGGCATTACCGATATTCTTTAAATAGATACCGCTATCTGATACATATGGACCTGCATTTGTTCTGCGACGTTGCCAATCATAACCACGGGCAATTAATCCGCCTTCTACACCACGACCACGTAATTCTCCTATGCTGTCTCTACTACTTGCATCACTAGAAAATACTATCTGATCGGTATACTGGATCTTGTCTAATGCAGTAAATTCTACATC
>JBMOIC010000099.1:0-1871 GCA_049317525.1 Bacteroidota bacterium
CCAACCGGTATTTCCACGCATATTTTTTGTAAATGTCTCTCTTCCTGAATTTATTTTTACAAAGAATAAAAAGTCTCCTAATGCAACTATATTATTAACGTATCTCTCTCTAAGATAAGAACCTACCGGACCATCCTCTTCATAAACGATAACCGGAAATGTGTCCATTGTTAAAATGGTTTCTCCGTTTTTACTTACCAAACCCTTTTGTACAGTTCTTTGTTGATTCTGAACACTACCATTATCAAGTACTA
The DNA here is from genome assembly GCA_049317525.1 of Bacteroidota bacterium. Taxonomy (GTDB): domain Bacteria; phylum Bacteroidota; class Ignavibacteria; order Kapaibacteriales; family UBA961; genus UBA961. The sequence continues at coordinate 255 of JBMOIC010000099.1, forward strand.
CATTATATGTAACAATAATACCATTATGGCTATCTGATTGAACAGTTGTTGTAAATAGAATATCTTTGGTTGCTTCATCCATATAACTCAAAATCCCTTCATTATGATTGTACATTTCTTTCAGAAAATCCAAATCACTAAGCAATATTGAGCCAATCGAATCAAAATTACTAGCGTTATTTATAATTGCATTTAATACAATTTCTTTGTCATTTCTAAACTCATCCGGTGCTGCATCAAGCGGAAAGTTGGACCCCTTACTCATTCTTACAGTTATATCGCGTTGATTTTTATATACTGAATCGAAGTATTGATAACACTCGCCACTAAAATATTTTCTTTCTTTCATGCAAGCCTCAATAACCTGCTGATTATTCCGAACCTCCTCTGATAGATATTGAATATACCTAGAATCAACACTTGCAATAATTACAGCTAGTTCAATATCATTCTTTAATTCTTCCGGTATTGTTTCAATAACACTATAAATATCACCCCCTTTTTCAATTGCTATTGTAACTATATTTTTATCAGACTTAATTCTATCTGCAGCATATTTCAAGTACATGCCTCTTTCCTTGATAGCCATTAAGGCTAATTCTTCATCATCTCTCAATCTATCGGTTAGATATTCAAAACAACCTCCATCATCGTTTATAGCTTTAAAGGCAATATCCTTATTATCTCTAAACTCCACTGGTAGATGCTTAAATGAAGATGAAGATATCTTTAGGTTTAAGATTATATCTATCAATTCCGGATTAGATTTCCATTGATCGGGTATATATTCAAATGCTTGACTATGACCTTTAACAGCTAATTTCAAAATATCTAAGTCATTCTGTAATTCTTGATCAGCCACATATTTTATAGTATCAAATGTAGGTTGTTTTGTAATTGCTGTTAAAACAATATCACGGTTCTTTCTCAACCGTTCTGAAACATGTTCAAAAGTATTGGAATGATTTGAAACTGCTATAAGTACTATTTCTTCATCATCCAAAGCCCATTCAGGAAATATCTTAAAGTAATAACCATTGTCTTCGATAACTAGTTTTAATATTTCCCTATTTTCTTTAGCAGATTCAGGTAGTGATTCATAATCAAGACTCCCATTCTCAATGATTGCTTTTATTATTTCGATATTGTCTTGAAAAGATTCGGGTATATCAGTTAAAAAATTTAAACCATATCTTTTTTCTTTAATGATATCAATTGTTTCTAGTAAAGTCTTTCCTGTCTGTGACATAATTAGCTCCTAAAATAAATTAAAATTGACTGCAATGTTCCCAAGTAGCCTAAGCTGAATAACTATGAAAAGTGATGCTTTTACTCTGTAAACATACAACTTGATAACACATCCTTAATACAAAGGATACTATACCTTTACCTATCCCACTATTTAAAACAACATATTGATATACTACTATGCTTTTAATGATCATTATCCCTAATGCAGTATACAGTATTTCCTTCTTTGCTCTATAGTCGTCTTCTCTCAATTTTATGTGTTGTAAACGAAAACCTTACACTTGAATCCGATGTTCAGCGACGATAATATTTTTCCTCATGCTGATATTGATTCAGAAAACTAAGATCTGATTCAGCAGTAATATT
>JBMOIC010000100.1:0-1796 GCA_049317525.1 Bacteroidota bacterium
CAAATCAAGTTTTGTGGTAAAAGTCCCGCCCTTCGGGTAGCTGCAAAACGTTATCGGTAACAAAATGATGACTACGAAACAGACAATAATCCTTTTGACTTTAGCAGTTTTCGGACTGGCAGCTTGTAAACAGAAACCGACGACAGAAATCCGTGAAGACTTTAAAATTTTTTTCGATCAATTTAATGTTGACGGTTCTTTTGTGCTTTATGACCAAAAGCAGGACAAATATACTTTTTTTAATAAAGAACAATTTAAACAGAGCTTTTCCCCTGCATCAACTTTTAAGATATGTAATTCACTTATCGGACTTGAAACTGGAGTAATTACAGACGAAAATTTTGTTATACCTTGGGATAGTGTAACAAGATTTTATCCCAAATGGAATTGCGACCACAACCTAAAAACAGCTTTTAAAAACTCAACAGTTTGGTATTATCAAGAACTTTCAAGACGTGTTGGCGGGGGAAAAATGAAATACTGGCTTGACAAAGCAAATTATGGAAATTCTGATACTAATGGTGGTATAGATAAATTTTGGCTTACCGGAGGACTACGTATTTCTCCCAAACAACAAATTGACTTTTTAAAACGCCTTCATAATAATGAACTCCCCTTTTCTAAACGAACTATTGACATTGTTAAAAATGTAATGATTACACAGGACACATTAAACTATGTAATAAGAGCAAAGTCAGGATGGGCTGATGAAGATAAAAGAATGATTGGTTGGTATGTGGGTTATATTGAAAAAGGAGATAATATTTATTACTTCTCGAGTTGCATTCAAACTACTAACTTTGATCATTCGGAATTTGCACAAGCAAGAATTGACATTACTTACGCTATCTTTGACGCACTAAAACTAATTAAGAAATAAAATTGCTACTGCTAATAGCACCTACAAGAAAATGGCGGTTCAGTTCTCCGCATCAACATTTGTGGTGAAAATCGAAACCTTCTTATAACTGCAAACGGTTAAGGATCTGTAGCAAGTAACACAAAGCAAGCAATAACATAAAGACACTAAACAATATTCACGACAAACAAACTAATAATGGGTAATGTCAATCAAGTTTCACATCAATCATTCGTAGTACAATGAGTAAATCAGTATCAACAATAGCAATAATTGTAGCAAGCATTTTTTCTTTTACGATTTCTTCTTGCACAAAACACGATGAGCACAATATAGGACACGATGGGCACACTTTGCTTAACATCAACTACCCCGCAGCGTATGTGGTAAATGGAGGCTCAAACAATGTGTCGGTAATAAAACTTTCTGATAATACCGTTTCTGAAACCATCGCCTTAAATGGTGCAACATTTCCCCACCATATTTATATCAACCCAGCAAAAACCAAGTTAGCTATTGCCATAACTGCAACTGACCTAAGTGGTGGTCACGCCGGACATGCTGAAGCAAAGGCCGGTTTGAAAGTTCAGATTATAGATGCTGTTACCGGAATGATTGATAAGGAAATTGCTTTATCAAAAATGCCTCATAATGCAATTTTCAATACTATAGGAACAGAACTTTGGATTGGTCAAATGGATACTATTCAAAGTCAGGTTTTAGTGTATAATACTTCCGACTGGACATTAAAAAACACCATTAATGTTGGCAAAGGACTATCAGAAGTTACCTTTTCTAACGATGGTGCTATGGCTTTTGCTTGTAATACAATGGATGGAACAGTTACATTAATTGATGCTAATACGAAAATGATGCTTACCACACTTACAGTTGGTGCAGACCCCGTTGGTGCATGGAGTGCAAGCAATAATAAAAT
>JBMOIC010000101.1:0-1790 GCA_049317525.1 Bacteroidota bacterium
TTACCAATTGAAATGAATGATTTCGGTAAGAAAGAATTACCTTGTTCGAAGCGTGACCTTAATTTATTGAGTATCTCATCTTTAATTGGGATAAAGGTCATTCCACTATCAAGAGAATATCGTATGTCAAATGTTTTTTCGGCATGTAATAATACATTTCCAATCCATAGTGATTTACCTCTGGTAGTCATCCACTGTATATTTGAAGGGCCAATGATTCTTTGAGATGCAAAGTTGCCATTGCTTGAAATTGAAAGTAATGTGATATTATTACCATCGTGAATAAAGAGATTCTGTGCATCCTTGATAATCAATCTACCTTGGGGAATATTGGACAATAAGACTTTCCATTCATGTTTGTCATTGAGTGATACAAGATCCATGCTTTTATCGTTTGATTTTGTTGCAATGCCAATATAGGAAGTGCTATCTAAACTAAATGATTCAATGACAACCTTGGCATAATCGATCGGATGCTCAATAGACTTCCAAGTCATCCCGCCATCACTAGTTATTACAGTTGCTTTCCCTGAAGGGTTTGTATTTATCAACCCATTGAATGAATCCCTCCAATATCCCCTATCAAATTTATTCAGACTCCCAGGACTATATGGAAATGGTCTGATTGTATCCCATGTATTTCCTCCGTCCTTTGTCATAATCAACAATGTCATTAACCAAGTGGTCGAAAATAATTTAGTTGAATCTACATAAATAATGACATGATTATCATTCAATCGCTGAGCAGTAACATATTTGTATCTGCCTGAACTATCGGCAAATCTCCATTCTTTTATAACTTTTCCCGACAAATCATGTTCTTTAAGAAATTGTTTTGCCAATGTATTAACTGTCCTAAAGTATGTTACATTCCCTGCGCTGACATAGAAATTACTTGGACTATAACTATTCCCAAGCTGCGTAACCATAGGCATTCTTTCATATGAGTAGGGCAGTGAATCTTTGATAATTCGAATTGATGATACTCTGTCATTGGAACCCGAAGCAATTCCAGATAAAGTGCCTGGAAAAAACTGAATATCTGTAATTTGAAGTATGTCTGGAATACCATCAAAGTATATATTCCAACCGGGTTTCCAGGTTTTACCTCCATCCCATGTGAAAAATATTTTAGCTTCCGGAACAAACATATTATAATCAATAATAACCCCAATTCCACTATCTGTAAATGAAGTAAAGCTAACATTGAACTTTCGATTTTTTTTCGAAGTATCAGTTATGATATATTCCCAGCTATTTCCATTATTTGTTGTTCTTGCAACATAAGATGTATCTCCGGCAATCACCCAAGTAGAATCGAATACATAAGATACACTTATGAGATTGACGGAGTCGGGAGCTTGTTCGACTGTTTTTTTCCAAGTTTTACCCAAGTCCTTACTCTCAAGAATAAGTCCCTTTTGCCCTATGGCCAATACATATCCATTTTTACCAAATGACAAATCATTTAAGCCAAATTCAACTTTTTTAACAAGTGCCCAACTCAAGCCCGAATCAGAGCTTCTAAAAATTGATCCATTTGAAGTGGATGTCAATAGGATAGAATCTTGAATATGGCGTATACAAGAGATGGGTACATCTTTTTCCAATTCGATAGTATTCCATTCTATACCATGATTCGTACTGCGAAAAAGCATTCCTTCATCATTAGATATAATAATACCTTGATTTGAAAAATATGCGACGGAAGTAAGATTGCTAAATCCATCAATAGTGCCCTTTTTCCAAGATAATGATTTATTGAAAGGGTCAGTAATAGTTGCATCGGA
>JBMOIC010000102.1:0-1783 GCA_049317525.1 Bacteroidota bacterium
AGAATAAGGAATTGGTCCCCAATAATCAGTCATTGGCTGATACATACGACATTTCCAAATGTTTGCTATAGCAAAAATAGCCGGATTAGCAGCTTTACCACCAGGTGCAGTATTTTCTAATACACCCAATAATGCTGGAACCTGGTTATAAAAACCATTCCAAGCACCATTTAACCAGTTACCAACCATCACGTTACGATCTGATGGGAAGTTCTGAGCAATATTACCGAAATACTGTGCCTGTAAATCACCGAACAAACTGTTAAAAAGCTGCCATGAAAACATGGTACCTCTGTGCTGGGATGCAGCAAATGCATTACCAACAGCCGATGCATCAAGCTCAGTTAATCTACTTGTATCTGTATTGTATTCCTCAAACTTGTCGGTACAAGAAGAAATACCAATAGCTGTAACCAAAACTAAGCTCGTAGCAATAATGTAAGTTCTAAATTTTTTCATAATTATTAATTTTAGATTTTAAATAAATACGATATAACTAATGCTTTGGTTGTTTCAGAATGATATTTTTTATAATTATCATATATGCAAATAGACTTGAGTTATGTACGAAAGGTCATAAAACAAAGAGGCCGCCTCGGATTTACTCCGGGGCGGCCTCTTAAAGATCATTAAATCTGATTATTTATTCCACCATACACGGGTAGCTTCAGTATCAGCACCGCCTAGTTTTGTAACACCTGTTGCAAGACCAGTAGCATTTACCTGAGTTTCACCAATTACATATGGTACACGACGAACAACCTGATCCTTTGATACGAATAAACTCTCTGAATTCATTCTTGGATATAGTTTAGGGAAACCTGTACGACGATATTCAGCCCATGCTTCTGCTCCATTTGGCCACAATGCTATCCACTTTTGTGTGATAACTTGCTCCATTTGTTTCGCAGGATTTGCTGACCATAGAACCGGAATATCAGTTAATGCAGGTGAAACTACAGCTCCTGTAACAGCAACTGGAGTATTTAAGCTTGCACTGTAAGCAGCTATTGCTCCAGCATCTGCGATACCCCATTGCTTCATAGAAGTTTCGATACCTTTCTCATAGAAAGATTTCGCAGTTCCAGCACCCATATTCCATCCTCTTAATACACCTTCTGCTCTTAAGAACCAAGCTTCTGCAGACATAATCACTTCAAATGGATTAGTATTCTGATTAGCAGGTAAAAATCTGTCATTTACATTTGACAATTTTGTATTCTGATTTGCAGGCAATCCTAATTCAACCTGAGTAAATCCATTACGTATTCCTTTGTAAGTTGAAGTTGTACCTTCAATTGGAGCAAAGTATTTAGTAATACGAGGATCCGCATAACCAGTTAATACAGACTCCATTGCAGCACTCATACGGAACTCATTCCAGGCAGTAGCCTGATTCATGCTATTGATGTTATTCGCAGTAGTTTTGATATAAGCATCATGAGCATTGGTTTCCATAACTCCTCCTGCTACAGCAGCTTCAGCATTAGTTTTTGCCAATGCAGGGTCTACAATAGAAACCCGGATAGCCATACGAAGACGTAAGGTATTGGCAAATCTGATCCACTGATCTACATCACCGGCATAAATAAGGTCATTGCTACCAAGAACATTTTTTCCTTTATAGGCTTGCAAATCAGCAGTTGCTTTAGCAAGGGTTGTAAAGAAATCTTTGTAAATAACATCTTGTGCATCATAATCAACTGACTTTAATCCGTTACCAACACTAGAATAAGGAATTGGTCCCCAATAATCAGTCATTGGCTGATACATACGACATTTC
>JBMOIC010000103.1:0-1716 GCA_049317525.1 Bacteroidota bacterium
GTTTGCACTATGGCTTACTTTTTCTGCAATTGTCATATCGCTTTTATCAAAAAAAACGACCGCTTCGCGGTAATAACACTATGCCATTTCTTAGAAAGAATAGCGAACACCAAATTGCATTTGCATACGAGATAATAAATCACTGTATTGATATGGATTTTCTTTATCTCTGAAGCTAAACATTGGGGCACCAACTGGTAAAGCAGTACCATTAAGCCCAGCAGTATTTCCAGCAGCTGCTAAACCTTCAAAACGAACAAGTGCATCGCTTTGATTTGGTACAATTTTAAATGGACTTGAGCCTAAATTGATAATATCTAGTGTTACTTCTAGATTATGTCCATCTGCAAATGGATTGCGAATATCTGCTGCCAAACGGAAATCTATACGGTTATTCCAAGGCTCGCGAGCAGCATTACGTTCCATAATTGTACCACGAGCAGCATTTAAAGCTTCATCAGCAGAAATATAACGATCTAAAGCTGTATAAGCTGCTTCTGAACGAACGATCTTAGTATTTGCTCCAGAACCAGAAACAGATACAAGATTGATATCATTGACATCTTTAGGAACATAAATCAAATCATTAGATGTCTGCCCATCTGCATTTAAGTCGCCATCATATACATATGAAAATGGCTGACCAGAGCGTCCTTCATAGAATACAGAGGCCTTAAATGTTAGTTCTGGCATTACTTCGATTTTATATGCTAAAGATCCAATCATACGATGTGGAATATCAAAATAAGAGCGTGACAATGTAGGAGTATTTGGATTATCCTGAACATAATTAAAACGCCATTGTGAAACTGCTTGTGAAGATAAACCGGAGTTAATATCATAAGATGCTGAGTTTGTATAGGCAATCATAGCATCTAAGCCAAAAGACCAAGACTTTTGCAGTTGAGCTGACACATTATAGGAATATCCCATATCTGTATTACTCAATAAAATAATATTAGTAAACTTAGATCTACCATCTAAGAATCGTGGATTTGTGTTTCTTCCTGAGAATCCACCATATACACCTCTGCCACCAGGTAATCTAGAACCTAATTGTGTTGTGTCTCTTCTTTCACCAAGATTTAAATCTGTATAAGCTATTTCATTTAGATTCATTGAATACATACCATCCAATGTCAAACTAATATCACCTGGTAATTTATAATCAATACCTAGATTAGCTCTGAAAGTTTGAGGCATTTTAAATTCATTGCCAGTTAAATTCAATTCTGTTACTGCAGAAGCTTTCGTTGGATCTTTTAAATTTGAAGAGAGACTATCGGCAATTGTAGGATTAAATTTAACAGAATCCCTTGCTGTTAAAGACAAACGAGCTATTTCAACACCAGTATTTCCATAATGATTGGAAATCCACACAAAAGGAACACGGCCTGTAAATATACCTGCACCACCACGAAGGATGAGTGATTGATCATTATTCACATCCCAATTAAATCCAATTCTTGGGGAAAATAATAATGCAGATCCTGGCATTTCATTTGTTTTTAAGCCTAAACGATTTGTTGTTGCTGCATAAGTTACAGCACCAGTAGAACTTACAGTAGCAGTTCTTGTGAAAGATGTATCTGCATTAATATTATATGAAGGCGCATCTGGGAAAACCGGTACATCAACACGTACACCAACATTTACTTTTAAACCTTCGCTAACTGTTATTTCATCCTGAATATATCCACCTAATTGCATAGCTGT
>JBMOIC010000104.1:0-1713 GCA_049317525.1 Bacteroidota bacterium
GAGTATGGAAACAACTTTCTGTTTGAAGGCCCATTGGTGGAACGTGACGTATTTATCCAGTATTGGCGCCAGATAGAAAGCGCAACTCTGGTCATGGCCTTGGCTTCTTTTGTTGCCAGCCTAAATTTTCATTGGCGTGCAAGGTTGTCCCTGGATGCAGGACGGGAAGCTCGTTTCTGGTTAAGCAAAGAGTATCGGTCGATGTTGATTGCATTGACGGTGGCATTGATGATGACATTTCCCGTCAGTAAAACGATTTGGAATTGGCTACCGGTTTTGCAGAGGCTTCAGTTTCCTTGGCGATATAATTTCATAGTTGTCTTTGCTTCGGCTGCATTGATTGGCTTCGCATTCCATGTAGCCATCCCGTCTGCCAGCGGAAAAGATTCGCTCCTTCGCTCGACTTGGTTCGCACTAACTTCGATTATATTATCGATCCTTTTGGTTGTTATACTTCAGGCTTTTTGTACGACTGGAGTGGCTGAATGTCCGTTCTATTTGAGAATTGCGCGTGTGTTGGGATTGGTCGGTATTCTTGTTTTTTCGGGCTTTTTCGCTTGGCAGGTGAAAGAATCTTTTGGCTCAAATATATTGTTACTTGCTCTTATCTCGACCACCGCTCTGATGGTGATTCATCAGTCCTATTATCGGATTATGGCACTGCGTGGCAATATTGTTTACCTAGGGGCCACCGCCCAGCAAGCTGTAGGCAGACCGGAGCATCTCCCCAATGGGGTGCCGGAGATGATGTTTCAATCACCTGAAATGGTTGCGTTCAGCAAGAAGCACCCAAGAGTGAGGGTCACTCGGGGAAGCGGCGCAGTATCGGTGTTAAGCTGGAAACCGAGGGCCTTGAAGTTTCGGGTGACGGCATCAACGCCTGTTGAGTTGGAAGTCAAGCAATTTAACTATCCTGGCTGGACAGCCTTCGGGCTTGTACAGAGTTCAGCGATCCCTGTCAAGACATCGTCTTCTGGCCTTATTGCAATCGGTCTAGAGCCTGGCAATCGTGTTGTTGAAATTCGTCTTGAGCCCTTGAAATATGATTCAATCGGCAATCGTGTCTCGATGTTTACCTTTCTGTTAGTCGGAGTCGTGGTTTTTCGCGGCCGTTTGCGAGGCCTCGCCTCGCGCTGAGATCGGTCATCATTGGTTTGGTTTTTAATTTCAAGGTCTGGATCTTTGCTGGTTTGACGCTGCCTGGCGCCTTTTGTCTGTGGCTCAATCCAGTGCTGGTGGTGGCCTTGGTTGGCTATGGCTGGTCAAACCCGCTTGGTTTTTGATTGCATTGATGTGATTGGATCGGTCTTGCTTTCTCCGGGCTCCTGGTTCGTTCCGGCTGGGTACCTGAGGCGATGTTCAGCTGCATCAAGCTCCAGTCGTTGAGCGCCTCTGAGCCAGGTATCCCCGCATCGCTTTGGCGGCATCCAGACCCAGCCGGGATGGTCGGCGGTGGCAGGATTGATTCCCTAGCATCAAACTTCTTTACCGGTGGCTTCATGCTGGCAGCCCAGTCAGATTCAACTGTGCCGGCCCCACCGTCCGAGCTGGAATTGGCTGCATCTGATGCAGTGGCCGCCTTGCCAGTGGTCGCCGGCAGCAGCGTGATCGAGCCTTGGACCTACGACGGCCATGCCGTCCACGCCCTGCGGGCGGCACCCGAGCGGCCCGAAGGTCCCGCCGTGCTGCTGGTGCATGGTTTTGGCGCCTCCA
>JBMOIC010000105.1:0-1703 GCA_049317525.1 Bacteroidota bacterium
GCTGACGGTTGGTGATGTCAACCCATGTGCTGTCCTCGTAATGCCAGAGGCGCTGGTTCGACGAGGTCGGCACGAGGCAGACAGTGAACGGACCAGCGAGATTGACTTGCTGATCGGTTGCGATGTCGCGGAACTCGATGTCGACGAACTTCGAACCGGTCGGAACGCTGCCCGACGACGAGAACGAAGAGGCGCTCGCACCGCTCGGGTTGACGTTCGGCTCGACAACGAGCTTGATCGGGTCCTCAGCTGTGACTCCTGCGGCGATGTTTGCAGGAGCCGTGGGATCGAATGGCGGCTGGACGACGAGCGGCGACTGCAACTCCGTCTCGGTGACGGTCGTCGCGGTTGCCGCGCCGGTCGTCGCGACCTCGACATGCGTGTCGACGACGGGACGGGTCTCGGTCGGGTCCGCGGCGAGGACCTCGGCCGGAGGCGGCGACTGCGAGACAACGGCAGTCGGCCAGAAGCCGGCGTCGCCGCTCTTGGTTGCGTCAGGCGTGTAGGACTTGATCCAGCGCGATCTGTCAACAGTGCCGGACACCTGCGAGTCGGAAGCTTGGATGCCGCCGTTGTTCCACCAGTTGTCGCGTGCGTCAACCGCACCGGAAACGCGTGATACACCAACTCCGCTGGCCGGAAGCGAGCTGAATGTGACCTTCAGGATGCCGCTGGCGCCAGCGCCAACCTGAATCCCCGCGGTTGAGAACCCGGCCGAGACGGCAACGTCACTAACGGACGAACCTGTAGTTGCAGTACCGAGATCTGCACCTGAGTATTCGATGCCGACCGTACCCGACCCACCAACACTGAGACCAGTCAGGGTCACGTCGGTCGTGGTGACCGAAACGCCCTTCTTACCTGAGGCAGCGGTGATAGTCAGGTCCTGAATAGATGAGCCGGAAGCGCCGTCACTGACAGTGATGGCAGCAGAGCCTCCGCTTGTGCCGGCGATCGTCTTCGTGCCTGTGCCTGAGCCCTTGAGCGTCACGCCTCTGCTGACGGTTAGATCAGCGGTGTAAGTACCGGACTTGACGTTTACGGTACCGCCTGCAGCAACGATGTTGAGAGCGCGCTGGATGGTTGCGACGGGTGAGTCGCTCGTCGCCTGACCCGTCGTGTCGTTACCGCTAGGCGATACGTAGACGGAACTTGGCAGCGGCACCTGAATGGTGGCCGCGGACTCCTTCGACGAGGTGCCAGCCGAGTTGGTCGCGGTCGCGACCGAACGGAGGTACTTGCCTGCGTCAGAAGCAGTCACCGTGTACGTGGACGAGGTCGCGCCGCTGATGTCAGAGTAAGTGCCAGATGCCGTGTCGGCCCGCTGCCACTTGTAGGAGAAGGTCGGAGTGGGCGAGCCGGACCAAGTGCCATCCGTGGTGGTGAGTGTCTGACCGAGAGCAACAGTTCCCCTCAGGGAAGGCACAGCACTGTTTGATGGTGCCGAAGAGGACACGACTGACGAAGGCCAGAAACCGAGGCTCCCGTCGAAACCGGCATCGGCGGAGCCGTCACTGTAGGAAACGGTCCACGGAGCGACGGTCGCAGAAGCACCTGCCGCATTGAGGCTAGCCCCCGAGGCACCCGGCCCATTCTCGCTGCCCCACCAGTTCGGGCCAAGGACGACGGCACCGACCTGGCTGGACTTGATAGCGGTCGGGACGGTGTTCGGGTTCGGGTAGAAGGAAGCGACGTTGGACGCG
>JBMOIC010000106.1:0-1677 GCA_049317525.1 Bacteroidota bacterium
CAACCCCATATCGTCAGCAAGAATAAATTTATTATTTGTTAATAATTTTTCAATAGCCTCTTTTTGATGTTTCATTGGTTCCCTATGAGAATAAGGGGAATAGTCAATCTCTCTATTTAATTTTCTTTCTTCTTGTATCACACAAAATTTAGGTAACCAAAAGGCGGATATGTTTTCCGTTTCTAATATCCTACCCCAAATATGGTAAGCTTTTTCACTTTCACACAATAATTTTTCACACCAAATTTTTTCGATTACTGATGGGTGAATTTTTTCTTCCATCAATTTTTCTCCAAAATTTTTAGTTATTGTTATATATTTTTTTGCAATCTTAGGTACGATGTTATGATATTTTAAAATGTATTCTGATTGACTTCTACTAATAGTATATTTCTTTTGATTAAGAAGTTTAAACTTCCAATCTAAAATCTGGTTATTAAACCCTTCATATATTAAAAGAATATTTCTAGCCTCTATTTCTGGTATGTTTTTTTCCATATTACACAAATGTACAAAAAAAGATTTAATCTTCAAAGTATTTATAAATATGAAAAATAAAATACCTATAACAAGAATTAACAAATTTTTTTCTGAAGATGATTTTAAATTAAATCAACAGTTGGGTCAAGAGTATCTTCATGGAGATATTAACATGAAATTGGTTTTATTTAGAGTTGACAGACAAAAAACGGATATTGATAATGTATATGGTGAAGTTGGTAAAGACCAAATACAATTTTTAAACCCTGTTGAATTTAACGCATTAGTTAAAATTGATGAGCCTAAAAATAGTACATACAAATCAGGAATTTATAGGTATTTAGAACCTGGTAATATGATTCTTTCTGTTTATATTTCACATTTGGAAGAATTGAAAATTGATATAAAATACGGTGATTTTATTGGTTATCCAGAATCTGAAGAAAACATTAGATATTATACTGTTTCAAATGACGGTAAAGTAACATCAGATAATAAACATAATATGTTTGGTTTTAAACCATACTATAGAACAATTCTTTGTGTTCCTGCTCAAGAATTTGAATTTAGAGGAATATGAAAATAATAATAAAAGAAGAACAACTTAAATTATTGGTAGAGCAAATTGGTACTGATGAATTTATCGATACAATAATAAGTAATTATCCTGAAACAAAACCTATTATACCAATGATAACTGAATTTTTAAAAAAATCAGGATGTAAACTAATTAAATTTAGTGATTTTTCTAAAGGTTATGGTCTTTCGTTAGAAGATAGAGTTATTATTTCTAATATGTCGTTAAATAAAGGTTTAACATTTTTTTTATATGTCATTTTTCATGAATTATCACATCAATATCAATATAAAAAATATGGAATTGAAAAGATGTATGAAATGTATACTGGAACAATATCAGTTAGAGAAGGTGCTGAATTTATGAAGTATGTTGAGACTATTGCTGATGATTTCGCTTTTAGGAAATTAAGAGAAATAAAAAATAAATTTAGTGATAAAATAAAAATAAATTTTAACGCTATAAGTAAGGTATATGAAAATACACCAATAAGTCATTATGAAACTATGGTAATAATGATTACAGATACGTTAAAAAAATCTAACTACACTGACCCTAATGAAATAAGTGAGATTATTTATAATAAATTAAAAAATGGGACTACCTAAAAGAAAAAATGA
>JBMOIC010000107.1:0-1597 GCA_049317525.1 Bacteroidota bacterium
ATGGTACTGCTTCTTTGCCAATTATTATGACATCTTCAGCACCTCCAGGACAACGTCGTGCTGGTGATTGGGGTGGTTTACTTATCTATGGTAAAGCTCCAATTAATAATCCTGGTGGCGAAGCTGCCCAAGAAGGTGGAGTTGCTAATATTAATGATAAAACAAAATGGTATTATGGTGGAACTGATTTTAATGATAATAGTGGTATTCTAAAATATGTACGCGTTGAATTTGGTGGAATTGCTTTACAACCAAATCAAGAACTTAATGGAATCACTTTAGGTGGTGTTGGCCGCGGAACAACTATTGACTATGTACAATCAAGCTATGCAAATGATGATGGAATTGAATGGTTTGGTGGTAGTGTAGATGCAAAGCATTTAATCGTAACTGGTTCTTTAGATGATGATTTTGATACTGATAATGGCTTTAGTGGCCGTATTCAATATGCAATTAGCCAAAGATTTAGCACAAAAGCAGATCAATCTACATCACAAGCATTTGAATCAGATAATGATGCAACTGCTACATTTAATCAGCCTTTAACCACTGCAATATTTTCTAATGTAACAGCAATTGGGCCATTATCAGATACCTCCCAAACACCAAATGCACGTTTTGGTGCAGCTGCACAAATTCGTAGAAATTCTCGTTTGTCTATTTTTAATTCAGCATTTATTGGCTGGCCAAGAGGAATGGAAATTGCACAAGCTAATACAATGGCTGCCGCAAATGTAGATTCTCTACAAGTTAAAAACTCTTCATGGTTTGGCGTAAAGTCCACATGGTTAAATCTTGCAAGTGGTACTCCACCAGCAGGAATGGATGCTAATTGGTTAGCTAAAGCAGGATCAAATAATTTCTTAGAAAGAGCTAAAATTATTGCCTCAGGAATACAAAATCCATTTACTTATGACGCAACATTTAATCCATCAATTGCTGCTAATTCTCCATTGATTTCCGGTGCTTCATTTACAAAAACATCAGTTGTTGCAATCGATGATGCATTTTTTGATAAAGTAGCTTTTCGTGGTGCAATGGATGCAAATAGATGGGATTTACCTTGGGCAAATTATGACCCTATCAATGCAGTATATACAGCTCAATCAGCTATTGCTCCTAAAATTACTTCACCTGGTGGAATTATCAATGAAGTATATAGAGCAGGTATAAGTTATGATCTAAAATATGATACAACAACTACTGTATTAGGACAATCCTATAAATTCCAATTTGGTACTTCTAAAACTGGTCCTTGGATAGATTTAGTAGGTGCTACATCTGTAAAAGATAGTAATGTTAGCAGTTCAATTAAGAGAGGCATATTTGTTGGAGGTTTCCGTGCACCAAGTATTGAAACTAAAACTGGCTATATAAAAATGACTAGTTTAAAAGATAGTGCTTTATTCACTGTATCAGCTAATCCTATAACAATAGATAGACCATCACCAACAAATGTAGATTCTGTACTAAGTGGAACACTTACAAAGAATGTTTATTTGTCAAATACTAAAATATATGGTTTAAGAGGCTATGTACATGTTGTGTCTCCAGCTGTATTAACTATTCAAGCGGGTACAATCATAGTTGGTGATAC
>JBMOIC010000108.1:0-1566 GCA_049317525.1 Bacteroidota bacterium
ACCTCGCCGGCACCGCCGGCACCGTCCGCCAGCGAACCGAGATCACCCCCGACGCACAGGCCATCCTCGACGCCTGCACCGTCCCCACCTCGCCGCTCATCCTCGCCACCGCGCCAGCCAACCCGCCCCGCAGCCGCGCCCGCAAGAAGGCATAGATACGCATCCCAAACCCGCCAATACGCTGATACTCGTTGCCCCGCAACGACTATCAGCGATTCACTGACCTATCAACTGTCGAACTCGGGCGTGACGCTGGTCTTGGCTGATGCCTGCCTGCCTGCCTGGCGTACGAGCGTGCTGATGCGCCTGGCAGGCAGCCACTCGACCTCCGGATCCATGGAGGTCTGGAGGCGCCGGTAATCGCATGACCTGGCGGCGCTGCGGCAGCCCAGTTCGCGAGACCGTCCCTCGCAGGGCAGCGGGGTCAGTCGGGCGCATTTGAACATGGAGTTCACTTTTAGGCTTGCGATACCCCCGATAGCAGCGTTCGCCGCCCGCCCTCACCGAGAGTTGTGCGCTACGGGCTTTAACGCGCCAAGTGAAACTATGCCCTGGACGCATGCGCCTTGTGTATCGCGGCTAGAGCACATGCCACTGCTCCTAGTACGTAGGCGATGCCCTGCAAGCCCGTGAGTAGTCGCCATTCCTCGTTCATGAATGAGGGGAACGAATGGAGAACAAAACCCGAGATGTACGAGGCAATTGCCAGGATAGTGACTACTACCGCGGGCGTTCCAATCTGCACGGAGAGGTATGCCCTGAATGAGAAGACGGCAAACATCACAATGAGAAGGGCTAATGCAAGCAGGGAGAATTGCGCGTAATTCGCATCCTCTTCGCCGACCCAGATGAGATCCACGCCGTAGATGAGCATTCCGACACCAAAAAGCAATAGCTGAATAAAGGTGGCCTTGATCAAAGGCTCACCCGAATTGATGGGTTGAATAAGTTGCGATTCCTTGCGGGCCATCACCGCGAAGGTCCCCAAAGAGGCACTGATGGCAGCGATGCCGCTCATAAGAAAACCCAGTTGGGTCGCAGACTCGGTGCCTAGTCTGGCTGGGTCAACCACGTAGGGAATCCATAGGGCGCCGAAGGTCAGGATGGCAATCAAGAACAGAATAAAGGATGCCCACCCGCGGCGCTCCACATTCGTGCGCCACTCGATCAGTAGCGCAACGGCGATGAGCGCGGGGCCTAGAGCCTGTAGAGCAAAGTTGAGTCGGTCATATGTGGGGAACCAACCGATCCCGATCGCCCCAATTCCTAAGGCAAGGAAACCGGTTGCGACTAGCCACAACGAAGCGCTATGGACGGGGACGACCTCGGTCTCAAGATTTCGTCGCGACATGCGATCAGTTCCCTCCAGTGCACGGCGATTTGGCAAAATTCAAGGTTACAGGCTCTTTTGACATACCCGTGGGTCAATGTCACTAACTTAAGGTTCTGTGGCGAGGATGGCCAGCGTGGGCGGGGCTGCGTGCTTCCGGGGGATGTGTCGGGGCTTCTTGACCGGATAGCTGTTGTGTCCGGAACGCTTGATCGCCCGGGGGTTCGTGCGTTGGC
>JBMOIC010000109.1:0-1560 GCA_049317525.1 Bacteroidota bacterium
GATTAGATTCACTTAACAAAATACCCAGTAGATTTACCAATTCCAGATTTCATTATGATATTTTTATTGATTAAAGTATTGAGTGATTTTTTTATTGTAGGTAGGGGAATCTGTAGCTTTAAGGAAATAGAAGAAGAGCTACAACCAGCATGATATTGAATAAAAGTAACCATTTGATGTTCTCTTTGTGACAAAGAAATTGCCACATTACTTGCTTCTAGTGATTTCATTAATTTTACTTGCATATTTAGCAAGCAACTAATAAAATACATCAGCCATTCGGTGATATTTTCGCTCGGCCTATTTCTTTGAGTTTTCATGAGAACTGAATAATATTCGTTTTTTCTTTGTTCAATTTCATGTTCAAAACTCATATAATGAATCCAAGAATATCCTTGTTTAAGCAGTAATAAACTACTCAACAATCTACTTAGCCTTCCATTTCCATCTTGAAAAGGGTGAATACTTAAGAACTCATATACAAATACCGCAATCTTGATCAATGGTAATGTTTCATTATCAGTATGATACCAAGCAATTAAGCTCATCATTGCATCTTCAGTAGCCAAGCCAGGTTCTGTTGTATGATGTAAAATATGCTTTGTGCCATCAAACAAATCAGCAGCAACAACATTGCTTACTTGTTTATAGCTACCTCTATGCCATTGGTCTTTTTCAACATATTTCAATAATACATGATGAATAAATTTGATTTGATTTTCTGATATATCAATCTCTTTATAGTTTTCAGTAATCAAGTCCATAGCTTCAAAATATCCGATTACTTCTTGCTCATCTCTTTTATCTAAAGATGCAGAAGAAAACTGTTCTATCAATAATGCTACTTCGTCATCTGTAATAAGAGATCCTTCTATTCGAGTAGATGCACCAATACTTTGAATAGTAGCAATATCCTTAAGCTGAAGCAAAGAAAAAGATTCACGCTTTTCTAAGGAGGCCCATCCAGCATCAAATCTGTCAATCTTACTTAGTGAAGTCAACAGTTTCATGTCTAAATCAAGATGTAAGGTATGAATCAATACACTCATAATAATATATCCGTATATATCTGTTAATATACGCTAATATACGTTTTTATCCGTAATTTATTCGTATGTATGAAGGCTTAAAGATGTGAACATAAGAAATATGCAGGATTAATTTAGTTTAAAGCTATACTTAAAGTACACCCACAAAAAAACCGATAACTACATGATGTAATTATCGGTTAATGTATCCTAACAACCAGAAGGTTGTGGAGATGGCGGAATACAAAGAAAATCGCCATATTTACCATTCCAATCACATCCATATTCAATTTCAAGTGTGTCTATCATATCATCCCACCATCTTCACATCACCATTATTCCATTCTCTCAGTATCCTTCTCACTTTAGTCACAAGGTTTGGTGATACACCAAGTCTACCCACAATGTCTCTTGTAGACTTTCCTCTTCTCAATAATGATACAATCTCTTGTGACTTCGGTTTATTCATGAATGATGTCTCATTCTCATTGGAACCCATTCTTCTTCCAAGTTTACCACCTTTCAGTAGATA
>JBMOIC010000110.1:0-1551 GCA_049317525.1 Bacteroidota bacterium
ATCCCTGTAGGTGAATTTAGACGAAAAATGCCCGTTATCCAATCGCTAGATTTGCTAATTGTTTCAGATTCCGCTATTGATTCATTATTTGATGAAGGGAAATTATTGCTTGTGGAAAAACAGGGAAATGTAGCCAAAATCAATTGGGCGGGGGAGTTCAAAATCAATATTTATCATTGTTCCTCAAAAGAAAAGGGATCAAAATTATTTCGATATACCGGTCCAGAGATTTTTTTGAAAGAGGTGGTAAAAAAGGCACCTGGACAGTCTTTTCAGGAAATACCAGAAGAGCAATCTATTTTTGAGACCCTTCATATTCCATTTATTGTACCCGAACTCAGGGATCAACCCGATGTATTGGACATTTTCCAAAAATCACTTATAACCAATCTTATTGAAGAGCGTGACATTAAAGGCATTATTCACTGCCATTCAACCTATAGTGATGGGCTGCATAGTCTAGAAGAAATGTCTAGGTATGTCAAATCACAGGGCTATGAATATTTGGTAATTTCTGACCATTCAAAATCTGCCTTTTATGCCAATGGTTTGCAAGTCAATAGATTACAACAACAATGGGAGGAAATTGATCGGTTAAATGAAGCATTGGCACCTTTCAGGATTTTCAAAAGCATCGAATCGGATATTTTGTATGATGGCAATCTTGATTATGAGGAGAAAATTTTAGAAAAATTTGATTGCATCATTGCATCTGTTCATTCACAGCTCAAGATGACTGCGGAAAAAGCTACAGAAAGAGTATTAAAGGCAGTCCAAAATCCATTTACCGCCATCCTTGGTCATCCTACCGGGCGATTATTGTTATCAAGGGAGGGATATCCTTTGGACCATAAAGCCATCATTGATGCTTGTGCCAAAAATGGTGTTATCATTGAACTAAATGCAAATCCATGGCGACTGGATCTTGATTGGACCTGGATTCAATATGCCTTGTCGAAAGGTGTGAAAATAGCCATCAACCCGGATGCACATAGTAAGGAAGGGATCCATGATGTCCGGTTTGGGGTACAAACTGCGAGAAAGGGTGGATTAACGCCAAAAGACTGTTTGAATACTTTGAATTTAACAGATTTTGCCCAGTTTGTCGCAAGATAAATGTTGATTGGAGACGAAATTGCAATTACCTAAACGGTCATTTATAGTGAAATGTGTATATTTGGACAAAACACTATTGCATGGATCAACCATATACACTTTCAAGAGTACTTCTTATTGCGTTATTTTCCTTTAGTGTAAACCTGGTATTTGGACAGGTAAACTTAAGTGGTACTGCTATTTTTCAGGCTCCAAATTGTTATCAATTGACCACAGCTACCGCTGGTCAAGGAGGAGCAGTTTGGTTTACCACACCTGTAAACCTAGCTCAGGTTTTTGATGATACCGTAAGACTATTTTTTGGGGCAGGTGATTCACCCGGCGCTGATGGTATTACTGCCGTATTTTATACCACCCCCAATGGTGTTGGTCTTACTGGTGGTGGTGTTGGTTATCAAACATTAACCCCATCCGTTGGTGTTGAGTTTGATACCT
>JBMOIC010000111.1:0-1540 GCA_049317525.1 Bacteroidota bacterium
TGATCAAATTACCGCCTGTGACGTTGCCACTGGCTGATACTGATGCACCTGAAATAGCACCAACTGATATGACATTGCCTGCTGTGGCATTGCCAGTGACATTCAATGCACTGATGATGTTGCCACTTAGGCTTATATTACCTGTGTTTACATTGCCACTGTTGACATTGCCTGTGGCTGAAATCAAGCCAGGTGTTGTGATGTTTGAACCAGCAATTTCTCCTGTTACATTCAAGTTGCTGACAACATTTGAGCTCAAACTCAGGCCAGCTGCATTCAGGTTGCCTGCTACAACATTGCCTGTGGCACTTAGTGTTGTGGCATTGACATTGGCACCAATCACATTGCCTGTGGCACTTAGGGTTGTTGCGTTGACATTGGCACCAGTAATGTTGCCACTTGCACTGACACTTGCACCATTTATGGCTGCTACGGATATTATGTTGCCTGCTGTGGCATTGCCTGTGACATTCAAGTCACTGATAACATTTCCACTTAGACTCAGGTTAGCAGTGTTGACATTGCCACCAGTGACATTGCCACTTGCGGATACTGATCCAGCACTTACTGCGGCTGTGGTTATGATGTTGCCACCAGTGACATTGCCACTTGAGGATACTGAACCAGCACTTACCGCAGCCGTGGTGATCAAGTTTCCACCAGTTACGTTGCCACTTGAGGATACTGATGCACCTGAAATTGCACCAACGGATATGACGTTGCCTGCGGTGGCATTGCCAGTCACATTCAATGCACTGATGATGTTGCCAGAGAGGCTTATATTGCCTGTGTTAACATTGCCAGATTGAACATTGCCTGTAGCACTCACAATACCTGTGTTGACATTGCCACTGGTCACATTGCCACTTGCAGATACTGAACCAGCACTTACTGCGGCTGAAGTGATCAGGTTGCCACCGGTGATGTTGCCGTTGGCACTTACTGTACCAGTAATATTCAGGCCTGTGGCTGTTACCACCAATACGTTTGCTGTGCCGCTGACTGAGGTTGACACATTACCATTGGCATAGACTTGCACATTGCTGTTGCCATTTTGAATACTGGTAGCATCAATACCAGTCAGCTGTGATCCATTGCCAATGAAATAGTTGGCAGCGATATTGGCTGTGGTGGTGATGTTTGACGTACTATTGATGTTGCTTAGTACATTGCCACTTAGACTCAGTCCGGCAGCATTTAAATTGCCACCAGTGACGTTGCCACTTGCACTGACACTGACACCTGAAATAGCAGCAACAGATATGATGTTGCCTGCTGTGGCATTACCTGTGACATTCAATGGGCTGACCACGTTGCCACTTAGACTCAATCCAGCAGCATTCAAATTACCTGCTACTACATTGCTTGATGCACTCAGTGTGGTTGCTGAAATAACATTAGCGCCTGTGATATTGCCACTGGCGCCCGAAGTAGAAATATTGCCTGCTACAATATTGCCACTAGCACTGACATTACCTGTGTTGACATTGCCTGACACAACATTGCCTGTAGCACTAACCAGCACAGTGTTGACGTTGCC
>JBMOIC010000112.1:0-1538 GCA_049317525.1 Bacteroidota bacterium
TTTTTTGGCATTTAGCCAAAAAGCTATCTCTCAGGTTCAAGTTCCACGAACACTTAGTTTACAAGGAGCTCTTACGAATTCATTTGATTCTAAATTCATGGAAGGGTCTCATATCATTAAAGTTGGTATTTATCAATCTGCCTTGGGTGGTTTTCCTTTATTTGAACAAAGAGATACCATTACTTTGGCTACTGGTGGTTTATATAATATTACTTTAGGCCGCGGCGCTGGTTTACCTGCCCAATTAACATTTGACAGACAATATTTTGTAGATATTGCAGTAGATGGTATTCCTCAAGCAATGAGAATTCCGATGCAATCAGCTCCTTATTCATTGATGGCTGCCAATATTGCGCCAGATATAGTTAGTGAATCAAATTTTACTCCTGATCTTCGTGAAAAATTATTCCCAACAGAGCGTAAAAAGGGAGATAAAACCCTTGCAAATACAGTTCTAGGGTATAAATCTGTTATTGCTGGTGGTGATAATAATAGCACGCTTACTAATTATAATTCCATTTTAGGTGGTTTTACTAATCGAGTAACTGGTGTATACGGAACAATTGTTGGTGGTGAATCTAATGTAGCTGTTGGACAATATACATTCGTAGGCGGCGGAAAAGAAAATAAGGCCAATGGCGATTATTCAGCAATTGTTGGTGGTCTACAAAATCAAGTGCAATCATCTGGATCAAATGGTATAGTAAGTGGTGGTAGTTTAAATACAGTTTCAGCAATGAATGCTGCTATTTTAGGTGGCCGATGGAACAATGCAAGTGGAATATCAACTGCAATAGTAGGCGGAGAAAATAACCGTGCTTCAATGTCTTATGCATTTGTAGGTGGCGGCTCAACAAATACTGCAAGTGGTGGATATTCATCAGTTTTAGGTGGAATTAACAATGTTAACTCTGGTCAATATGGTATTATTTTAGGTGGCCAGAATAATAGTAATTCTGGTCAATATTCTATGGTAGCCGCTGGTAATTTGAATAAGGCTACAAATGTTCATGGCATTATTCTTAGTGGTGAAAGCAATCAAGCACTTGGCAATTATGCAATGATTTTAGGTGGAAAAAATAATAAAGTAACTGGTTCAAGTTCATCTATTACTTCTGGTGACAATCACTCGATTGATGGGAACTCTTCTAATATCGGTGGTGGATTTACACAATTAATTAAATCTGCTTATGCCTCTGTTGGTGGTGGTAGAGAAAACACCGTTGGTACTAATTCAGACTATTCTAGCATTCAAGGTGGTATGAGAAATACGATTAGTAATTCTTATTCTCTGATTGCTGGAGGACAAGGAAATATTGTTAATGGCCAATACAGTGGCATTACAGGCGGCTTGAATAATTTTATTTCTGGACGTATGAGTTCTGGAGCAGGAGAATTAGATTCCATCACTTCCGATCATTCGGTTATAAGTGGTGGTTATGATAATGCAATTATTGGTGCTTCTTCAATTGCTCAATTTTCAGCAATTGGTGGTGGTAGATATCAAAGTATAAGAACAGGTAAAGATAATACATTGT
>JBMOIC010000113.1:0-1536 GCA_049317525.1 Bacteroidota bacterium
TTACTTTTCACCAACTATAAACAGATAACCATATTACTTAATAATTAATCTCTTAACATAATTTCTAGCCCCCTGTTTTACTAAAGCCATATACACGCCATTTGCAAGCCCATTTCCATTGATTGAATATGTAAATCCAAAGAATGGGTTTGGTATATATTGAGAGGTAATTAAATTACCAAGTAAGTCAAACAATGATATTGTAAAAGACTCATCATTAAAATTGTTAACTATAAATTGTAAAACTCGCCCTTCTTCAACTATTGTAATATCATTTTCCCCGATTATGTCAGTTTCATTTGTTGAAGAGACAATCTTCCCTTTTCCCGTTAATTTAACTATTGAGTCAACATTATTTGCATCACTTGTGAAGTTAATTGAATCACTATACGTAATCATATCAAGCGGTGAAAATTCAACATTAAACAACTTTATCTCACCAGGAGTAAGCACAAGCGGATTTTGTGAAGATATTTCAGGAAAGTTAATAGTTTTAAAAATAGTTGAATCTTTAGGTAAAGAATATCCAGTAATAGTCAAAATTGATTCACCTCTATTTTGTACTAAAAAAGGTAGATTTATCTTTTTTCCTATTTCTATTTCTCCAAAATCAATATCATTGGTTGATATATTGGTAAGTACCACATCAGCTACTACAATACCTTTAACAATTGGAATTGGAAGGCATCCATTATCTACAACCAATGTGTCAATAAATCTTCCCTGTTTCAAACTTTTGAACTTAATTGTCAATTTAACACTGTCACTTGCAGCAATATTTAATGGAAACTGAGTATTGTCTATTGAAAAACCACTACCTACCTTTGTAAATGCTATGTTGTTAACAACAGCAGGTGTATTTCTCTTGTTCACCAAATATATTTCATCAATATATTCCTTTCCTATATTTACTTTTTGAATGGTACTGTTTAAACCTGTAATAGCTACATCAAATGGATAATAACTCACTTGAATTGTAGTATCATTTCCAGCACGGTCAACAAATATAATCTTAGCTTTCGCTTCTAATTTAGGATTTACAACATTTAAGCTCCATTTAACTGAGTCATGAGATCCGTCGATCATTGTTCCGATTCTTTCATATTTAAAATCATAATTATAACTAGAATCTAAATCCATATAAATCAAGTCAAGACTTGAGCCTCTATTAGGATTATCTAGTTTATCTGTCACTATTGCAGAGCCAGAACCATCGGCACCAACTACAGATCCATCGCATAATACTTTCCATTTTGGATCTGGCTTCACAGTATCTATTTTCTCTAAATCACGTAAAGCAAAGCTTGTTGGGTAGCCATAGGAATCATAATTAGAAAAACCATATGCATAACCTGCAAAAGGAGAATTTGCTCTGATACTATACACACCATCTCCATTTAATTGGAGACGTTTCATAGAATAGGTTTTGCCTCTAATAGGAATAGAGAATTTATATCCTGGTGAAGCACCAAATCGGACATTAACTTTTTGCCAAGAAAACTTTCCGTTCACAACAGTAGCAAATTCTAAATCATC
>JBMOIC010000114.1:0-1509 GCA_049317525.1 Bacteroidota bacterium
AATAAGACCGGTGAAAAAAATCAACGAAAAGCTAACAGCAACTTCAAAATAGTGGCGGGTTCAGTGGTTACATGAAGCTTTGTGCTTCAAAATCGCCAACTTCTTGTAGCTGCAAAACATTCTAAGCAAGTGTAAAGGCAACAATTATTAATTCCTATTTTTGCAAAAAATGATGTATCAAAATAATGCTTAAACTAAAAACATTTGCTAAAGAAGAAGGTGATTCTGATGAAACATCTTTTAGAAAATATTTGATTCTAATCATAGCTTTAACCCATTGCCTTTGTGCAATAGTTTGGACAGTTATGTATTACTATATTTTCGGATGGGGACAAATTGCTTTTCTACCGTTTTTATTTTTAATAATAGTTGGTATTGCAATTCCTGTTTCACATTTCTTAAGTAATCATAAAATACTTCTTTATGCATTTTTAATCAGCATTACCTGGATTACTGCCATTATTCAATGGAGTATCGGGAGTTTAGATCAAAGCGGCTTTGTAGCCTTATGGAGTTTCATAGGACCAATAGGCGCAGTAATCTTTCTCTCAAGAAAACAAGCTTTATTATTTATGTTGATGTTCCTTTCTATTATTGCTATATCCGCTGTTTATGAACCTGCTTTTTTGGGTTATAAAATAACTGTACCTTCTTCAGTAAGAACACTATTTTATATTATGAATATTTGTATGGCATCATCTGCAGTGTTCGCTACGTCGGTTTGGTTTGTAAATAAAATACAAGTTGAAAAAAAAATTCAGACGATTTACTGCTAAATATTCTTCCTATAGAGGTTGCAAAGGAACTGAAACAGAAAGGATATGCTATACCAAAACATTTTGATAATGTTTCTGTACTGTTCACAGATTTTGTTGGTTTCACATCAATAAGTGAAAACCTTTCTCCAACAGAATTAGTAGAAGAAATCAATCTTTGCTTTACAGAGTTTGATAAAATAATAGGGCGTAACGGATTGGAAAAGATAAAAACTATTGGGGATGCTTACCTTGCAGTATGTGGATTGCCAATAGAAGATAAAGACCATGCAAATAAAACTGTGTTGGCAGCAATTGAAATTATTGAGTTTATTAATAAACGTGAAGCTGAAGGCGGGCACTTCAAAGTACGTATTGGTATCAATTCAGGTTCGGTAGTTGCAGGTATAGTAGGAGTAAAAAAGTACTCATATGATATATGGGGTGATTGTGTAAATATTGCTGCTCGTATGGAACAGAATAGTCAGAATGGGAGAATAAATATTTCAGAAACCACTTATGAATTAGTGAAAAATAATTTCAATTTTACATTCAGAGGGAAGATAGATGTAAAAAATAAGGGAGAATTAAATATGTATTTCGTAGAAGATCATTCAACACAATACATAGATAAAAGAAAAATGCCAGCAAGTTAACAGCACCTAAAAGAAAGTGGTGGTTCAGTGGTTACATTATTACTTTATCTTATATTTATATCGACTTCAAATGAGAGTTAGTTTTACATTCGCCAATT